>CAVAAS010000014.1:0-66371 GCA_963586715.1 Barnesiella intestinihominis | reverse complement strand
GGTAAATCGACAAGGATATGAGATAAAGTCACAGAAAACAAATAAGGTGTAACTCGTTGAGCTACACCTTATTTGTCTATTTATTGCTATTGATGCCTATCTATTCTTACTTCACCTCCTCAAAATCGGCGTCTTGTACCTCGTCGGAGCTTCCGCCCTTTTGCTGAGTATTGTCAGTGTTTGCACCATTGAAACCTTGGGATGCGTCTTGACCAGGCTGGGCTCCTTGGTACATCTGCTGGGAAGCGGCTTGCATAGCTGTATTGAGATTGTTTATTGCTGCGTCAATTGCTGCAACGTCACCGTTCTTGTGAGCATCTTTCAACTGCTGTAATGCTTGCTCTATGCCAGGCTTCTTGTCTGCAGGAATCTTGTCTCCATTGTCTTTCAAGAAATTCTCTGTGGTGAAAATCATGGAGTCAGCTTGATTCATCTTGTCTATTTTTTCGCGTTCAGCCTTGTCTGCTGCTGCATTCTGCTCAGCTTCAGCTTTCATTCTGTTGATTTCTTCTTCGCTCAAACCTGATGAAGCCTCAATACGTATGCTTTGTTCCTTACCTGTAGCCTTGTCTTTTGCAGAAACATTTAAGATACCGTTGGCATCAATGTCGAATGTTACTTCAATCTGAGGAACACCACGACGAGCAGGCGCAATACCTGCAAGGTTGAAGCGGCCTATCGATTTGTTTTGAGCTGCCATTGGACGTTCTCCTTGAAGCACGTGAATTGTAACTTCCGTCTGATTGTCTGCCGCTGTAGAGAATACCTCACTCTTTTTGCAAGGAATTGTGGTGTTTGCGTCAATAAGTTTTGTCATTACGCCTCCCATTGTCTCGATACCGAGTGTAAGTGGTGTAACGTCAAGAAGCACGATATCGCCAACGCCACCTTCTTTGTTGAGTATGGCACCCTGAATGCTAGCACCAACGGCAACTACTTCATCGGGGTTAACACCCTTTGATGGTTCTTTGCCGAAATAGTTCTTTACGAGAGTCTGAACGGCAGGTATACGGCTAGAACCTCCTACAAGGATAACTTCGTCTATATCTGAGGTCTGAAGCTTAGCGTCTCTCATAGCGTTTTGGCAAGGAACGAGACATGCTTGAATGAGGTTGTGTGCCAACTGCTCAAACTGTGAACGAGTGAGAGTCTTTACCAAGTGCTTAGGAACGCCACCTTCTGCTGTTATATATGGCAGATTTATTTCCGTAGAAGTGGTGCTTGAAAGTTCTATCTTAGCTTTTTCTGCAGCTTCCTTGAGGCGTTGCATAGCCATAGGGTCTTTTGTGAGGTCTATTCCTTCTTCGGCTTTGAATCCGTTGGCAAGCCAATCGATTATAACTTGGTCGAAGTCATCTCCACCGAGGTGTGTATCGCCATTTGTTGAAAGCACTTCAAATACTCCACCGCCGAATTCAAGGATGGAAATATCGAAAGTACCGCCTCCGAGGTCGAACACAGCAATTTTCATATCCTTGTTTGCTTTGTCTACACCGTAAGCCAATGCTGCGGCAGTTGGCTCGTTCACGATACGGCGAACATTTAGTCCGGCAATCTGTCCAGCCTCTTTTGTTGCCTGACGCTGTGAGTCAGAGAAATAAGCAGGAACGGTGATTACAGCATCTGTTACCTCTTGTCCAAGATAGTCTTCGGCTGTTTTTTTCATTTTCTGAAGAACCATAGCAGAGATTTCCTGCGGAGTATATTTTCTTCCTTCAATGTCTACGCGTGGGAAACCACCTTCGTCAACAACACTGTAAGGTACGCGCTGTGTTTCTTTTTCACACTGTGCATATGTCTCGCCCATGAAACGCTTGATGCTATAGATAGTGTTCTTTGGGTTTGTTATTGCTTGGCGCTTAGCCGGGTCACCGATTTTACGTTCCCCGTCTTTTACGAAGCCAACGATAGATGGTGTTGTGCGCTTTCCTTCGCTATTTGCGATAACTACTGGCTCGTTGCCTTCAAACACTGCAACGCATGAGTTTGTTGTACCCAAGTCAATTCCGATAATCTTTCCCATAATTGTATTTATTTTTTTTGTTTTCAGTTATATGTACATTTGGATTTTGTCAATCCGCTATCTTTTTTACAAAGTGTGTGCCAACGAATGATTATGAAACAAAGTGTGACATGTTGTCAGTCTTTGTGGATAAGATAATGTCATCTTTGGCAGTAAACGGCAAAATTTAGGCATATTTCGTCTGCCATTTAGTAGCTTTTCTTGTGTATGGCAAATGGAAACTCCTGTAAATATAATGGCTTTCATTTTGTTCTCGTGGAAAAAGTTCAAGTAGCCCGCGGGCTTTTAATGGTTACCCCACGGCCTTGTTCCACAAAACCATAGCCTTTTACGCCAAAAGCCTGCGGGCTTACAAAAAGAACTGCCGTAGGGCGTTTCGTGTTCTTTTTAGGAGAGGGTTGCGATTATGAAAAGATAGTTATTATGTTTATATAATAATGTATTGCAGACTTTGAGCTTCTTTGTTCAGAAAATAGTGAGATGCAAAACGTTGTTTTGTTGGAATAAAGGCGAATTTCGTTTAATTTTTTTATAAAATAACAAGTTTTAGAAATAAAATATTAAATTTGCAAGCGTAATGTTAAAATTTACGATATAAAGTAGCGTGCTTGCAAGCATTTAATTCTGTGAAGTATAAGATACACTTATGGTTTAGACAAAGCGATAAAGCCAGAGAAATAGATGATTGATTGAGGAAAAAGGATAATTAGGAAAAGAATAACTTAAAACATTATTAGACATGAACATGCGATACGTACATTCTGCATGGAAGACGCACAGCGTAGCCACTTCCGTTGCCTATAGGGTATTGTTGTTGTGTGCGGGCGGTATGATATTGCCGCAAACCACTTTTGCAACAGTAGCTTCCGTAGAACAGAAAGAAACTATTACTGGAGTAATAACAGATGCCCACACCGGAGAGACTATTGTTGGGGCAAGCATTATGATTAAGGGTACGGCTATGGGGTGCGTAACCGATATTGACGGTCGTTTTGTTCTGCCTGTTGATAAATTGCCGGCAACAATCGTTGTATCATATGTAGGTTATCAACCGAAGGAAGTCAGGATTTCCAATAAACAGTCACAGACTATTGCTTTGTCTGAAGACACGCAAGACATCGAGGAAGTGGTTGTTACAGGTTACGGAACATTCAAGAAATCGGCCTATGCCGGCTCTGCTTCAAACGTTAAGGCCGACAAGATAGCCGATGTGCCGTCCGTTTCATTCCAAGACATGCTTCAAGGCAATGCTACCGGTGTTCAGTTTACATCATCTTCCGGTCAGCCTGGAGCCGCAGCATCGATAAATATCCGCGGTATGGGTTCAATTAATGCCGGAAACACTCCCTTGTATGTCATTGACGGAGTGCCGATGCAAAGCGGAAACATCAGCTCGTTGGATTCAGATTCCGGACTTGACATCATGTCCACACTCAATACCAACGACATCGCTAGCATAACGGTAATTAAGGATGCGGCAGCCGCTTCGCTTTACGGCTCGCGTGCAGCCAATGGTGTCATAATTATAACTACAAAACAAGGTCAGCAAGGCAAGCCGAAGGTTTCTTTGCAGGCGGATTGGGGTTATTCTGATTTCGCAATGGACTTCCGTCCTGTTATGAGCGGGCAGCAACGTCGCGATTATATATATAATGGTCTTTACACAGGGCAGATTCGCAACGGGAAAACAGAAGCTGAAGCTGCGAAATATGCCGACGAGAACATTGATGAGTATGCGCCCGTGCCATGGTGTGGCTTTGTGGATTGGAACGATATCCTCTTCAAGAAAGGTAGCCATCAGCAGTATGAAGCTTCCATTTCGGGTGGAACAGACAAGTTCAAGTACTATTCTTCTCTAGCTTACCTAAAGCAAGACGGTATAACAAACCGCTCGGGGCTCGAGCGCCTTACGGGACGCCTTAACGTGGACTACCAGGCAACAAACCGCTTCTCGCTTGGTGCCAATTTGCTTTTCTCAAGCGTAACGCAAGATGTCTATGAGGAAGGCTTTACGTATACCTCACCATTCTATTCGTCAAGAAGCGCAGTAACGCCATCGGATCCTGTTTATAATGAAGATGGTTCCTGGAATCGTTCGCTCCTGCGTATCGGCGATCGTAATCCAGCCCTTGCCAATGAGTATGACTATGCTCGGGAATACGTTACACGAGCCTTTAATACAGTTTATGCACAGTATGAGTTCTTGAAGGATTTGAAGCTCAAGTCAACCTTCAGCTACGACTATATTGCCACAAAGGGAAAGAACTGGTATGACCCGCGCACCAGCAATGGTGACGATAAGAATGGTGTCATGACGAAAGAGATGTACGAACGTCGTAAGATGGTATGGGCAAACCAACTGACATATAAGAAGACATTTGCGGAAGTCCATCACTTCGACGGATTGTTGGGTTACGAAGTGGACGATCAGTACCGCGACTACCTCTCTGGCGAGGCTTCCAACTTTGCAACTTCCGACAAGAACGACCTTACCAACGGAAAGAAGACAGAGTCTGTAGCAGGAAGTTCCAACCGCACCCGCCTGGTTTCCTATATCGGACGCGTTAACTATGACTACGACAATAAGTACTTCTTTGGAGCAAGCTACCGTATTGACGGCAGCTCGCGTCTGCATAGCAGCAACCGTTGGGGTAACTTCTGGTCCGTTTCAGGTGCATGGCGTATAATAGAGGAGAAGTTTATGGAGTCGTCAAAGAAATGGCTTACCGATCTGAAACTGCGTGCAAGTTATGGCGTTAACGGAACATTGCCCTCCGACTACTATGGTTATATGGCTTTGAGCAGCCTAGCCGACGGATATAACGAGCAGCCTACAATCAGTATCTCTCAGCTTGAGAATAAAAACTTGAAGTGGGAAACAAACTATAACTTCAATGTCGGACTTGATTTCGGCCTTTTCGACCGCGTAAACATAACTCTTGAATATTATCTGCGCAACACAAAGAATCTGCTCATGGACAGTCCTGTTTCTATGACCACGGGCTTCAGCAGTTATCTTATGAACGTTGGACAGTTGCGCAACCAAGGTATTGAACTTGAAATAAACTCAGCAAACATTCGAAACAAGGACTTTGAATGGCGCACCACATTCAATTTGTCGCACAACCAAAACAAAGTTGTCAAGCTTGAGGGTGGGCAGACGGAAATTATCTCGGGCACCCAGATCCGCAAGGTGGGCCATTCCTTCCGCACTTTCTATATGATAGAGTTTGCAGGCATAAATCCTGAGAACGGAAATCCTCAGTTCTATACAAACGACGAGCTTGAAGACGGTACATACAGTAAGGAAATAACTGAAGACGCAACCAAAGCTCATTCTATAATGCTTGATAAGCATGCAGAGCCCGTTATAACAGGCGGACTTTACAATAACTTGCGTTATAAATGGTTCGACCTTGGCTTCCTGTTCAATTTCCAGGCAGGAGGATATTCCTATGACTCTTGGGCGCAAAAGACAGAGCATGGCGGTTACGATCTTCAGGCTAACATCCCAACATATTATGCCAACAGTTGGAAAAATCCCGGTGACATAACAGACTATGAGTGCTTCTACGAGAAAAGCTCTAACGTAGCGATGCACAAGATAACGTCAAGCCGTCGACTTCACAGCACCAACTACATACGCCTTAAAACGCTTACCTTCGGTGTCACTTTGCCAAAGGAATGGATAAGGGGAATAGGGCTTGGCAACTTGCGCTTGTATATGGCAGCAAATAATCTATGGACATCCGCAGCTTGGGACTACTACGACCCGGAAGGCGTTATAAATGGAAGCTCAATTCAGGGCACTCCTCCGCTCAAGACCATAACTTTCGGCTTGAATGTGAACTTCTAACAATGTACGAACTAAATCAGATAAGTCATGAAAAAGAATATAATAAATTATATAACTGCAGGTGTACTAGCCATGACCGCCGCGTCGTGTGGCAACGATTGGCTCGACCTGGAGCCTTCAACAAGCGTAGTGTCGAAGGTGGAAACAGCATCCGACGTGAAGTTTACCCTTAACGGTATATACAGTGACATGCAGAGTGCCTATGCTTATTCTGGGCGTCTTGTTTATTACGGTGACGTGACAGGTGATGACATGCAGGCTGTAAGCTCAACAAAGCGCACGGCTTCGGCATATCTCTACGGATTTACAAAGAGTTCTTCGCAGGCAACATACTGGTCATATCCATATATGTTCATACAAAACTGCAATGTTATCCTTGCCAATGTTGATGCTATTCAGGCAATAACCGAAGACGCGAAGGCAGAACTTGCAGACTATAAGGGGCAGGCCCTGGCAATACGAGGCATGTCGCTGTTTGAGCTGACCAGGCTCTTCGGCTATCCTTACACGAAAGACAATGGGGCGTCGCTGGGAGCGTGCATCGTTACAACAGTATCTGAGAAAGATGAAAAACCGCAGCGCAGCACTGTTGCTCAATGTTACGAGCAGATTATCAGCGACCTGAAGGCTAGCGTAGACTTGCTGGGCGAGGACTTTAACAAAGGAAAGATAAATAAGTGGGCAGCCCTTACACTTCTCAGCCGTGTTTATCTCTACCACGGCGATAACGCCAAGGCTTTGGAGGCAGCAGAGGCAGCGATAGAAGGTGCGCAGAAGAATGGTTATCGTCTTTGGACAAATGCAGAATATCCTACCGCGTGGGCAAATGATGCCAGCGAAACGAATCCTGGCGAAGTACTCTTCGAGATTATCAATCTCACGACAGACTCTCCTGGAAAAGAAAGTCTAGGTTATCTCAACTCTCCCGGTGGGTATTCAGATGCATGCGTAACATGTTCTTTCTACAACCTGCTTAGTGAGGATCCGAACGATGTGCGACTGAAAATTATCAATGTGGCGCAGAAACCAACATACACGTCTTCTTCTGTTATCGGGCGCGGATATGTGAACAAATATCAGCCACAAGCCGGAGAAAATGTAGAGGATGCCAATATCCCTCTCATCCGTCTGTCGGAAGCTTACCTCAATGCGGCAGAAGCGGCAGTTAAGGCTGGCGACAATGCAAAGGCGGTGGCATATCTTGATGCCATAGTAAAGCGTGCAAATCCAGCCAATACCGTTGAAGGAACAACCGTAACACTTGACCGTGTTCTCACCGAACGCCGTAAAGAACTAGTGGGAGAGGGACATCGTTTCTATGATTTGCTGCGCAATGGCTTGAGCGTTGAGCGTAAGGATGCTACAAATTCAACATTGAGCAAGACGAAACATTTATGTTCAGACGAGTATAAGATGATAACACTTGACAACTATAAAATAGTATTGCCGATACCTCAGGCAGAGCGTGACGTTAGTCATATTGCCAATAACCCAGGTTATGGTGATTAAATTATCAGGTGATGAAAAAAACAAAAGGACTATTTAGCATTTTTGCTGTGGTGATGCTGACTTTGTTCAGCGTCACCGCTTTGGCTAAGGATACGCAGACTGTAACAGATGACCAAGAGTTGTCTTGCGACGGTCCGTACGTTCTTTATCAGCCAAACGGAGCCGTGCGTATTGTAAGTGTCGGAGTTGACAAGACAATCAAGGACACTACTTATGCGGTATTGCCAGTCAATTTCACTCTGCATGTTGCGGATCATGAAGGTAACTACCCCTTTGATGTGAAACTACATCCGGTGAAACGACAGCCTTGGAAGCAGACACAGGCTAGAAAAACATTCGTAATGAGCGACCCGCATGGCAGGCTGAACCTTGTTGTAAGCCTACTTCAGGGCAATGGAATTATTGACAAAGAACTGAAGTGGACATTTGGCGACAATCAGCTTGTGGTGATTGGTGACGTGTTTGACCGTGGGTATGACGTTCCGCAAATATTTTGGCTCTTCTATAAGTTGGAGGCAGAAGCCGAGGCTGCAGGTGGCCGTGTTACTGTAATGCTTGGCAATCATGAACCGATGGAGCTTGCTGGCGATATGCGCTATGCCAAACCGAAGTATAAAATGCTGGCAGACAAGCTTGGAGTTGAATATCGCAGTCTGTTTGGAAGCGAGACTGAACTTGGACGGTGGCTTGCAACGCGCAATGCCATGCAGCAGATAGGGCGCTATATGTTTGTGCATGCAGGCATAAGCCGCGAGTTTTACGAGCGCAATATTCCTATTGCTGAAGTTAACGATACTATAAGCAGCGTCCTTTTCATGAAAAGTAAGGAGCGCAAGGCGCATTCCGAATTATGCAAGTTTCTCTATGGCAATCGTGGCCCCATTTGGTATCGTGGCTTAGTACTGAAAACTCGTAAATGGTCTCCACTGAGTAATGACTCGCTTGGCATGGTGTTGCAACGCTATGACATCGACCGCATATTCGTAGGCCATACAATCTTTAAGGACATAAAGCGCTTTTACAAGGGACGTGTGATAGCTGTAAATGTGGATAATCTGGAGAATTATAACCACAAGCGCGGACGTGCTGTGCTTATTGACGGCAATGATATTTTTGTTGTGGGCGACAATGGAATAAAGCGCAAACTGAAGTAGTCAACGGACAACGCTGTATCAGTATTGAAAAAATACAAATTCCCAACTGCCATTCTGCGGCGGTTGGGAATTTTTTAACTCAAAAACTTGTGATTAGAATATTGTTCTTAATGCGCTTTGTCAGATTCTTTCTTTTAGAGAAGACGGGATTTCCGGCATAGCTCCGTTTTGGGTGCATACGTATGCACTTACGTCTACTGCCAGTTTGTGAGCTTCCGCAATGGATTTCCCCTGTAGAATGGCTGCACAGAAGGCTGCAGTAAATGAGTCGCCGGCGCCTACGGTATCTGCCACCTCTACGCGTGGCGTTTCTTGGTATGACATTGCGCCAGGAGTGAACACATAACTTCCGTTTACGCCGCACGTAAGTACAAGCATGTCGAGGTTATATTTCCCCAAAATAAGCCAGCACTTGTTTTCCATGTCCAGTCCGGCATAGCCGAACATGCGCCCTATGAGTACAAGCTCTTCGTCATTTATCTTAAGAACGTTGCAGCGTTTCATGGACTCCCTTATGATTTCTTTTGTGTAGAAATTCTGTCTTAGGTTGATATCAAAGATTTTCAGACATGGAGTGGGGGTGGAGTCAAGAAACTTGTATATTGTTTCGCGACTTACCACGTTGCGTTGTGCCAATGAGCCCCAGCATACTGCCAGCGTTTGCTGTGCCACCGCTTTGACATCATCATCGAATGGTATGTTGTCCCATGCAACATTTTCTTTGATGTCGTATGTCGGTACACCATCGTTGTCGAGTTCAACCTGCACTGTTCCTGTTGGGTATGGCACGCGGGGCATAAGATAGTTGAGTTGCTTTTCCTTGAGTTGCACTATCGTCTCTTCGCCAAGCTTGTCGTCACCCAATGCACTCACAGCAATTGCCTTCACGCCCATTTGTGCTGCATGATAGGCGAAGTTAGAAGGAGCGCCGCCCAGTTTCTTGCCTTCGGGAAGCACGTCCCACAATGCTTCGCCTAGTCCAACAACATATTTTTCTTTCATAATCGTTTGCTTTACCTTATTATATTAATGTAATTTTCTGCAGACTTGTAGCGTTGTTGCCAACGGCTACAAGTCCTTCGTACTTTAAGTTTATAACGGTTAATACCACATGTTATTGCTTAACTTTAGGGATATAAGTGAATAAGTAAGCCACTCCTATGGCCATCACTGCCACAGCCCCTGTCTGTCCTATAGCGTCGCTGCAGAATCCCATGAGCAAAGGAAATACTGTTCCGCCAAACAATCCCATTACCATCAAGCCGCTGACTTCATTCTTGTGTTGAGGCTCAGAAATTAATGCCTGTGAGAAAATAATGGAAAAGATGTTAGAGTTCCCATATCCAACAAGGGCAATGGCTATGAATAGCGCAAGCTTACTTGTACCGATGAACATTCCTACCATGCTGAGTGCCATCATTACTACGCTAAGAATAAAGAACGTGCGTGCTTTCATTATGCGTAGGAAGAAAGAGCCTGTTAGACATCCCATTGTTCGGAATATGAAATACAGTGATGTGGCGAAGGCTGCTTCGTTGAGAGACCACCCCAATCGTTCAATGAGCAGTTTGGGTGCGGTTGTGTTAGTGCCTACATCTATTCCTACATGGCACATTATTCCAATAAACGAGAGCAGAACAATGGGCTTGGAAAGCAGCCTGACGCTATCTTTTACTCCAGTTGCCTTTCCTGATTGCTGTTCTTCAGGAATTTTTGTCGCGCTGAGAAATATGGCAGCGGCTACTCCGATAATCATGTATATTGGGAAAAGTATTCGCCAACCGTAGCCGAAACTGGGTATGGAGGCCATTGCTCCCCACATGGCAATGTATGGTGCAAGGAATGAGGCAATGGCTTTTACGAATTGTCCGAACGTGAGTGTTGATGCAAGATTTCCGCTTATAACCATTGAAACAAGTGGGTTTAATGAAGTTTGCATCAAGGTGTTTCCGATGCCAAGCAACGAGAATGCAGCAAGCATCAAGAGAAAGCTCTCGCCAAAGAGCGGTAAAAGAAGCGCTACAATGGTTACTATCAGTGATAGGAGTACCGTGTTCTTTCTTCCGATGCGGTTCATTAGAATACCGGTGGGTACGCTGAATATGAGAAACCAGAAGAACACTAGCGACGGGAACATGTTTGCAGTTGAGTCGTTAAGAGCAAGATCTTCCTTTACATAGTTGGAGGCAATCCCCACCATATCTACGAATCCCATAGCAAAGAAGCAGAGCATTACGGGGATTATTGCGAATTTATTGGTCTTCATATTATAGAGTTTTAAAGTTATAGTGCAAGCTTGTGTACTTTAATGTTATTGAATTCCGCCTTTCCACCTTTTGTGTAGAATTTAAGATTCTCGTATGCCTCAATAGGAAATACCAGGTTTGTCATGGCAATTCTACCATCATTTACGAAGATTTCTACAGACGAACGGTCAACGAAGATATCAATGTGGAATGTATTGCTTTGGCAGAGTGACAATGGAGCCCATGTGGCAAGAGCAAAATCATTCTTGTAGTTGATGGAGTTTACTACACGTGCCGGTTGTTTTGCTTGTTTTTCGCGTTGCTTGTCCCATGCTAATTCAATATCGTGCGGTACGGCTCTTTTTCCGAAATCAGTAAGTCCGCTTTCTGTACGGTCCATTACGATACGGCCTTTCTTCATGTCGAAATAAATAATGGCACGTTCGCGCTTGTTGTTCGAAATCTCTATACCTGCAATGCCGTTGGCATCAGGAGTTATGTCTGCCTCAATTTCAAAAGCTCCGTCCATTCCTGCTGCAGCACCCTTTAACTCTTTCGTGCCGTCTACCGTTTCGCTTCCAAGATCGTGCGTAACTTTGCGCAGTGCCGTTACTTCTGGAGCAACGTTTTCAGAGAGATAGTATTTGTCGGCTATGGAGTAGAGCTTTAGCTCGCGTGGCAAAGCATTGGCTCCACGGTTCTGTTTGAACGGAGTAAGGTTTGCATACTGCCAGTTACTCATCCATGTCAAGGCAAGAACCCTGTCTCCTGTGTTTGAGAACGTAACTGTTGCGTAATGATCCTTGCCGTAATCCAACCATTTTACATCGTGGGCGTCAGGACAAGTGAAGTTCTTTCCGTCAAAATCTCCCACGAAATATTCTGTTGCACTGCCGCCGAAGATACATCCAGGGTTAATGTTCATCGTCATAATCCACTTCATGTTCTTCTTGTCGCCGTTTACTGGAAGTTGGAAGAAGTCGGGACACTCATATTGGCATGGTTGCTGTCCGAGTCCGTTGCCGAAGGAACTGACGTAAGTCCACTTCTTAAGGTTCTTTGATTTATAGAAACGTGTTTCCTTGTCTGCAGAAACAATCATGTACCAGCATTTGCCCTTCTCATACCAGAACACCTTTGGGTCGCGGAAGTCTTTCAAACCATCAAAAGGAATCAGCACGGGGTTTCCTTCATACTTCGTGAATGTGCGTCCGTTGTCATTGCTATACGCCATACATTGAATTTGGCCATTCTTGTCGCTAGCCGAGGTGTATAATGCAACTATTGCGTTTTTGCCATATCCGGCGGTGTTGTTTTTGTCAAGTACAGAGCTTCCAGAGAAAATATGTCCAAGAGTATCGCGTGCTATTGCTGGAGAAAGATGGTCCCAATGAATAAGGTCGCGACTAACAGCGTGCCCCCAGTGCATGTTACCCCATTTTGATCCGTATGGATTGTATTGAAAGTAGAGATGATATTCACCATCTTTGTAAACCATTCCGTTAGGGTCGTTCATCCATCCGTAGAGTGGCGTAAAGTGATAGGAGGGACGATAATAATCGGTATTCGTGGTGTCGAACGTGTTGCTAAGCTTCATGAGGTTCGTTGCCAAGGAGTTCTTCTTCAAACCAAGGATTTTTACGGTTGCAGTCTTGCCGTTTCCTAGTTCAAAAGGCACGTAGTAGTCAGCTCCGTTTTGGGCAAGTCTTATGTCCATCCATGTGTCGGCAGGTGAACCGGTGCTGAGAAGAACCTTGGCTTCTTCCTTTTCTTCCTGAATAGGCAGAAGAAGATATTTGGTTGGCTTGTCGATGCGTATTACGGTTGTGTCACCTATATGCACGATGTCCATCTTTTGTGCCATAGCTGTGACGGCAGTCATTGACGTTGCAAGGCAGATTGCCTTCAGTATATTGGTTTTCATAATTGATATAGTTTAAGTTATATTATAAGATTATGTTTCCTTTTGGGGTAAGCGTCTGCCGATAAAGCGTTGTCATCAGCAGACGCTTAGGTGAAGTTCTTGCTTAAAATTTAAGCGATGCACTGAATTCTACTGTGAATGGACGAAGGTAGCTGCCGGTCATTAGTTGGTTCTTTATACCTTTGGCTTCGTCTTTGGTTATAAGCTCCGCTCCGGCTATACTTCCTTTTGCTCCTGTTTGATTGAGGAAGTTCACAACTGTGCATCCTAATGCAAGGCGTTTGTTTACTTGCCAGTTGACGCCACCGAATGTTTCCCAGTGTCCGTTGAAATAGTATGCCTCGTTGATGTTTGCATATGTCTTTGAGAAATAGCGGAAACTCGTCCAAACTTTGATGTTTTTGGTAATCATATAGCTTGGGTCAAGCTCAAGAAGAATTTCAGGAATCTCTGCTACTATGTTACCAGTTGCATTGATATTGCCTACGTAACCATCGTTAAACGTGATGGAAGTTTCATATTTCTTGTATGTAGGTTTCTGGTATGTGAAGAGGAAATGGAAGTCAAAGCCTTTGAAAGGATGCATAACAGCATCAGTTGTCCAGCCCCATGTCTGTATATCGTAGGTCAGAGGTGCAGCCTTTATTTCGCTTCCGTGTTGCAGATTAAGCGTAGAATTGTTGTTCGTCTTTGAGATATACGAGAAGAGTGAAGTGAGACTCAACCATGAATTATTGTAGTAAATGCCGATGCGGCCGAGGGGAACGGATATTTTGTCGGTGTTAGGCATTGAAGCCGGTGCAAAGGCTTCAAATTTAGGATGCTGCACGATGTATGTAAAGTCTCCGGTAAGTCCGAAATTATTAGTCAGTTTGTATGTCGCTGCCACAGAGAAATCATAATTGAACCAGTCATATTTCAGTTTGTTCGGGGTTATGGTTGTTCCGTCGGAGGCGGTAGCGCCAAGATAATAGTCGGCAAATCGTCCTACAAATTCTCCTTGAGCATTCTTTACTGCTGCATTCTCACCGTTGAGGCTTTGCCATTCAAGTCGAAGCCCGTAGTAAAGGTTTAGCTTGGGAGTAATGTCCCAATCGTGGGTAGCATAGATTGCAAGCTTGTTCTCATGTCCTTTGTAGTATTCCGAAGCATTCTTGTTGAAGTCATAGAAGTAGCTTGTGCGTTTGTTGGCATCCCATAACCTTTGTGCAAAGCTGCCGTCTGACGGAACACTCTGGTCATACATCGTTGTATTTGAGCAGTAATCAATATTGTAGAACCACTCGTTTATGCCGATGCGAAGGGTGGAATTTTTCTGACGCTTCTGCAATTCGTTGGTGAAGAGGAGCTCATCGACTGTTCCTGCATTCAGACATGACATACGTGTCTGCACGTATTGTCCGTCATAGGAATTTACCTTTCCTTCAAGGTCTCGGTACTGATAGTTGTAAAGTCCTTGGTTATCCTGACTCTTCAAGTCGATGAGCGCCATAGGTGTCTGGTATACCATTGCGCCACGGCTGTGGTCGTAGCGTAAAACGGTTTTCATTTCAATTCCGTTGTCCCATTTATATTTGTTCATTAACTCAATTTCGCTTGATTTGTTCAAGCAAGCGTCATATAAAGTCTTCTGTTCCAATTCGCCAGTCCGCATGTTTCGGTATGTCATGGTGTTGTCTGTTGGCAGATATGACGTGGTTCCAAGTTTAAAATTGCCATATTCTTTCACGCTACCGTCGCCGACATATATGAAAGGTGCGCTTTGTGTGGCGTAATTGTAAACATTGTGACTGTTGCTATATTTATACATTGCAGTCAATTCGCCGCGGTTTCCGTTGTATCTTTTGGTTATTAGCGCTTTGTAAATCTGTGTTCTGTCCTGGTATGGTGTGGACTTGATTTTGAAAGTTCCAGGATCGAAATCCTGATACATATTAAAACTATAGAACCAGTCGCGGCCCATGTCTCCGTTTAAGTTCATTGAGAACTCCTGTAGCCCGAAATGGTTGCTCTTATAGTTGAGAGTTCCGTTGAAACCTTTCTGCCCTAGTTGTGTAAATGAGTTCACTGCATATCCAATGTTGCCAGTTGTGATTGCTGTTTCTGCGATTTTCAATAGTCCTTGGTGGCTGAGACTGGCATCACCGCGCCATGTTGTATTTACAGAATGTGGGTTTGTGGCGTATGTAACGGGCAGTCCGTTTTCCAAAACGTTCACATCTGCAGACGGCAGACCTATTTGTATTTCGCGCGGGCCATTTGCACTAGCCGCATTGAGCATGACGTTACGGTTTCCTTCTTCTTTTGAATTCGTCGTTTTCTCTTCTTGTGCAGAGCTGTTTGCTGCAGCCATAACAAGTAAAGCAGCAAGGATAGACTTAGGTAATTCGTTCATAACTTTTAGGTTTTGGTTGTAGTTGTTTGATTTTTCTGCCGCAAAGTTATGTAACGTTGAGACTTTTATTCGGCTACTTATGGTTCATAAACAGAAACGAATCGTTCGTTGCATCAATTGTTGCATGCAATGAACGATTCGTTAGGCTTTTCTTTCTATGTTATTTGCTGTTCTGTTGAAGTTTCAATGTATTTATTTGCTTATTTCTCCCGGTTTTACTCCAAATTCCTCTTTGAAGCGTTTAGCAAAATACGATGGAGTAGTAAATCCAACCTCGTATGCCACTTCCTGAACCGTTCTGTCAGATGTTTCCAGCATGTGCTTTGCCTTTGCAAGGCGCGCCTTGCGGAGCAGGTCAACAACGGAATAACCGGTAAGGGCTTTTACCTTTCTGTAAAGTTGAACGCGGCTTAGACCAATTTCTGTCCCAAGATCCTCCACGGAATAATCAGCGTCAGGAATATGACTCTTGATTATCTTGCGCAATTGTGCCACGAAAGTTTTGTCGCGCTCGCCTAGCGCTTTTTCGTCGTCGGCCTGTTCTTGTATGGTTCCCGAGAAGATTCTTTTCAGTTGTCTCCTGTTTTTAAGCAGATTGTCTATGCGTGTTGTGAGAGTATTGGCAGAGAAAGGCTTTGTTATGTACGAGTCCGCACCAGTTGCGTAGCCTTCTGCGCGTTGTTCTTCAAGGCTCCGGGCAGTAAGAAGTATTATTGGTATATGACTTGTGGAAACGTCCTCTTTCATGCGTCTGCTTAATTCAAGTCCATCCATTACGGGCATCATAATGTCAGAAACAACTATTTGTGGCACTTTCCTGCGTGCGTATTCCAGACCTTCCGCTCCATTCTGAGCTTCTATAACGTTGAAATGTGGTTGCAAGATAGTTCTTAGGTAACTTCTCATGCTGGCATTATCGTCAACAACCAGCACTAGTGGATTTGTATTGTCGTTGTCTTCAGTTGCAATGAGCGCTTCTGTGTTTTGCTTTGCCGTTATGTCTTTTGTCGAATAGTCTTCGGCAAGAGAATTGTCCGCCTTGTATGATATAGCTTCGGCATCCTGTGCTTTGTCGTATCCCGGTTGCTGCAATGGAATTTCTATAGCGAATGCCGAGCCTTTTTCTATCTCGCTTTTCACGGAAACTTTCCCGTTATGCAGATCAGTGTATGCTTTTACGATGGCAAGACCGATGCCTGTTCCACCAACAGAACCTTTCGCTTGATAGAAACGCTCAAAGATGTGCTTGCAGTCCTCCTCAGACATGCCACGTCCTGTGTCGGCAACGACAATGCGGAACGTTTTGTCAGTAAGTTCTAGCTGCGTGATTATTTTTCCACCTTGCGGCGTGTATTTCAGAGCGTTGGTCATTAGGTTGAAATAGATGTGCGACAATTTTTCCTTGTCAGCAATAACCATTGAACTTTTTTCCGCATTGTATTCAAGTTTTAACCCCTTTCTCGTAGCTACAGCAGTAAAGTCCTTTTCCCAAACTTGCAGTTCCTCGCCAATATTGAAGCGGTTTAGTTTTAGTTTGGCCTTTTCGTTTTGTATGCGTCTAAACTCAAGAATTTCGCCAACCAGTTGAGTCAGGATCTTTGCATTGCGGCGTATCATTTCCACGAGATTGCGGTCTTCCCCCTTTATTGAAGGCTTTTCGGCAAGTTGCTCGGCAGGTCCTGATATTAGGGTGAGGGGAGTGCGTAGTTCATGGGAAATATTTGTAAAGAAACGCAGTTGTGTTTGTGTCATTCTTTCCATGTCTGCAGTCATTTGCTTTTGTTGTGCGATGCTATCTTGCAGCTTTTTGTTGAAGCGCGTTTTTGCAAGGTAAGCTTTTACGGCAAAGGTGCAGACTCCAAACAATAGACATACGAGGAATATCAGCATGAAAAGATAACTACGTTGTTTGTCGAAAGCATTTGTTGTTGCTTCAACTCTGTTTCTTAAGGACAGGAGATAGTCGGCTTGCCTTTGTGTCTCGTCATTCTGCATAAGCAGAACGTTGGCGTTGTCGCGTGTTACGAGAGCTGACGAAAGCAGGTTTTCTCTCTTGAAAGGCTTTTTGTTTAATATGTCTATAGCCAGTTTCATCACTTCGTCGCCGCGTGTCGGATAAATGTATGAGGCAAGCAGTTCACCGTCTTTAACCAAATGCATCCCTCCGCCCCCTTGTGGCATCGCATCTATGCCAAGAAATTTTACTTTGCCAAGGTCAATGCCATGCTTTTTCGCTGCCTTTCGAGCACCCATCGCCATGCGATCATTGTGTGCGAAGACGTAATCGAAGTCTGCCGGTGCGGCATTTAGAATAGAATCGGTTAGCCTGTAAGCGTTTTGCTCCGTCCAGTCACATTCAACGCTTTTCACTATGTTCATGTTACTGTGTTTTGCAGCTTCCGTATCAAATCCTTTTGCCCGGTCTACAGCAGGAGACGATGTTGAAAGACCGCAAATTTCCAGTATCCGCCCTCGCCCTGTTATTTGTGTGGAAAGGTATTTTGCGATATTGCGTCCCATTTCTTCGTTGTCAGCCCCGATGTATGCTGTATATTTCTGTGATCTGGTCCTTCTGTCAAACACGATTACGGGTATCCCCTTGTCGTATGCTCTTTCTATGGCTTCAGAAACTTTCACTTGTCCCGGGGCGACGATAAGCAAATCCACTCCCATTTCAACGAATTGGTCTATCTGTCGTGTCTGTAACTCTATGTCATCGTATGCTGACGAAATGCGAAGATCAATGCCGTCGTATGAGAATGCGGACAGACGTAGCTCGTTGTTAAGTTTTTCTCGCCATACGTCTTCGCTGCATTGCGACACACCGATAATGAAGTGGGGGGGACGTTTTCCGCACGATGCAAATACAGTAAGAATACAGAGCAACGCAAAAAACATGTAAATGGGTGTTCTTCTCATAGTTTTCGTTAAGGTGTTTTATTCCGTCAATGACATTATATATAATAATGTGTAATTAAATAACTTTGATAAGAAAGATATTGAGCGACAAAATAGTTCTTCATTTTTGCAAAGATAGCAATTATTTTGGTACATCAAAAGAATTGCGTATCTTTGGGCCATTAAAATTCATACATAAAAAAGCTATAACTAAAGCAGAATTTAGCATAACAGATTAAAAACTAAAGGACATGAAAAGATTTTTTTATGCATTGTTTTCAGCAATGCTTGTATTAGCGGGTGCATTTGTTGCCGTTTCTTGTGGTGATGACGATGGTGAAGAGGTTCAAACCCAGAAAGGTACTGTGGTTGTTTACATTGGAACAACCGATGATATGCTGGGTTTCACAAACATTTCTTGCGAGGTTAACCCCGAAGGAGGGCAGACTATATCACGCACATTGAAAGCTACGGATTTTTCTGAGAACAACGAATTGTATAACCAAAGGACGGCTTTAAAAGGCAGCGCAGTCAAAAAATTCTATAAACTGGAAATTCCAGTCAGTTCACTCCCATATACATTCTCTGCAAAGGCAACATTTGACTATAATAATGCGGCGCTTACAGCAGAAAGGTACGACGTGGGATATTATTTTGCAGCTTCTTATTTGTCAGAAGGCTCTACTTTAGTAAACTTCGGAAAGGAAAATATTATTTCTACCGAAGGGATTACCAAGAATAAGGTAACGGAAGAGCTGCAATATTTCTCAAATATATGCAGTTATACGTTCCGGATAAACAAGAATGGAGTGGTGGAAATCGTTGGTTGAAGCAAGTTTTAATACTCTTAAGCTAACGGCAGAATAGTCGCAAGTCTTTGCACAGATATTTATAAGTGTGCAAAGACTTGCGTTTTTTTATATAAAAAGGAGGTTAAATTCTTTTTTTTTGCACATAAGATATTGCAGGTGTGCAAAAAAGTCTTACCTTTGCACCGCTTTTTCGGTAGGCACTCTTTATTGCAATTATGCGGAATGTCTCCGATGGATAACGGAATAATAACAAAACAATAGGAAAATGTCTTTTAATTTATTGCAAGGAAAGCGCGGTATAGTATTCGGCGCATTGAACGAAGCTTCGATTGCGTGGAAAGTAGCAGAGCGCGCCGTAGAAGAAGGAGCAAGCATCGTATTGACAAACACCGCGGTTGCTTGTCGTATGGGAACCATAGACGAGCTGGCGAAAAAGACGGGTGCAACGGTAATACCTGCCGACGCGACATCGGTGGAAGACCTGACCAATCTCTTTGAAAAAGCCCAGGAAGCATTGGGCGGAAAGATAGACTTCGTGTTGCATTCATGCGCGATGAGCGTCAACATGCGAAAGAAACGTACATACGATGACCTTGACTATGGATTCCTTAACAAGACGCTTGACATCTCGGCAATATCGTTCCACAAGATGTTGCAGGCAGCCAAGAAACTTGATGCCTTAAACGAGAACGCTTCTGTTCTGGCGCTAACATACATCGCTTCTCATCGTACTTTCTTCGGATATAACGACATGGCTGATGCAAAGTCTCTGCTTGAGTCAATTGCGCGGAGCTTCGGTTATATCTATGGCCGTGAGAAAGGTGTTCGTATCAATACGATTTCGCAGTCGCCTACGTTTACAACGGCAGGAAGCGGCATAAAAGGGTTCGACGGTCTCTATGACTTCTCAGATCGCATGTCGCCTCTTGGCAATGCTAGTGCTGATGAATGTGCAGACTATTGCGTGGTTATGTTCTCTGATCTGACAAAGAAAGTTACCATGCAGACGTTGTTCCACGATGGCGGATTTTCAAGTATGGGTATGTCTTTGAGAGGAATGACGCAGTATAACAAATCGTTTATAGACGAGAATCGTGACGAAAACGGAAAGATTATCTATGGATAATGCGC
Organism: Barnesiella intestinihominis; assembly: GCA_963586715.1. GTDB lineage: Bacteria > Bacteroidota > Bacteroidia > Bacteroidales > Bacteroidaceae > Prevotella. The sequence continues at coordinate 46,423 of CAVAAS010000014.1, read as the reverse complement.
TAACCCCGTGTCGTTGACGCAGTTCTGGCATTGAAACAAATTAGCTTTAATGCTTGAATGATATTATAATCTTACGGGCAAAGGAATGTTGCATGTGCGACACATTTCCTTTGCCCGTAATTTTTTTGAGGGAAATTCCTTTTTTTCGTGCATAAGGATTTTGCTATATGATATAATTTGGCAATTGGAATATAAAATTTATACAAAGAAAAAGACAACCTTTCCAAAAGAAAGGTTGTCTTTATGTTGGGATACTCGGACTCGAACCAAGAATGACAGGACCAGAATCTGTAGTGTTACCATTACACCATATCCCAAGATTGCAATGCATTGCCACTCAATTGCATGTGCAAAGGTACGGCTTTTTTTTGAACTGCAAACAAAAGTCGCAACTTTTTTTTAAAAAAATCCAAAATAACGCCGCGGAATAATGGTTTTCGGATAAATCGGCTTACCTTTGCATCCTGTTGGCGTATGCATATATTATATAAGGTATAGCAGCATAAAAAGTTAGAATATAAACAGAGTAACATATAAATTTTTTAATGGAACAGAACAACATTCTTGTAGAAACAATAGTAAAAGGCATTCAAGAGAAGAAGGGTACAGATATAGTAATCGCAGACTTGCGTGGTATAGATGGTACGATATGCGACTATTTCGTAATTTGTCAAGGCGGTTCGCCTACTCAAATTGATGCCATTGCCGACTCCGTTGAGGAAACAGCCCGCATTGAGGCTGGTGAAAAGCCCGTCAAAGTGGCTGGATTGACCAACGCCCAATGGGTGGCAATGGACTATTCTGATGTTATGGTGCATATCTTCTTACCGGAAGTACGCCAGTTTTATAATTTGGAAGACCTTTGGGAAGACGCAAAGGTTACGCGCATTCCAGATATAGATGCTGAATAATAGCAGCACGGCATAGCCGCAACGTTTATGCATGCAATGCAGAATCACAATCAATACTACTGATATGAATCCGAACAACAATTTAAATAACAATAGAAACAACAGCAAGATGCCGAAATTCAATATGGGATGGATTTACGGCATTGCCATTGTCGGTTTGCTCATCGCTTACGTAATGGGCGGAAACAATATTGGTGGAAGTGCCGGGAAGCAGGCTTCATATACTAAATTCCAAAGTTATGTGGCCAACGGGTACGCCAGCAACATTGTTGTAAACAAGGATAACGGCAAACTGAAGATGTTTGTAAAGCCTGAATACATACGGCAAATTTTCGGTGTCGGCGTAAATCAGGTGGGAACAAGCCCTTTTGTGGAAGTGCAGTATGGCGGAATAGACAAACTTGAAAGTTTCATTGATTCGGCTCGCGCAGCAGGAACGTTCAAGGGAGAACTTGCCTACGATAGCGACAAAGGCAACATCCTGATGTATGTCTTGCAGACATTGGGACCAATAATCATCTTCTTTGCCATTTGGCTGTTCTTCATGCGTCGCATGGGCGGCGGTGGCGGCGGTGGAATTCTTGGTGTGGGCAAAAGCAAGGCTAAGGTCTACGACAAGGAAAACACAGAAAAACCAGTAACATTCAAAGATGTTGCAGGACAGGAAGGGGCAAAGCAGGAAGTGCAGGAGATTGTTGATTTCTTGAAGAACCCGCAGAAATACACCGAACTTGGCGGAAAAATACCTACAGGCGCATTGCTGATCGGTCCTCCGGGAACGGGAAAAACTCTTTTGGCCAAGGCTGTTGCCGGCGAAGCCGGCGTGCCATTCTTCTCTATGAGCGGTTCCGACTTCGTTGAAATGTTCGTTGGCGTTGGTGCAAGTCGCGTTCGCGACCTTTTCCGCCAGGCTAAGGAGAAAGCACCATGCATAATATTCATTGACGAGATAGACGCTGTGGGGCGCGCCCGTAGCCAAAGTCCCTCTATGGGCAGCAATGACGAGCGTGAGAGTACGCTCAATGCTCTTCTTACAGAGATGGATGGCTTCGGAACAAACAGCGGTGTGATAGTGCTTGCCGCAACCAACCGTGCCGATATGCTCGACAAAGCTCTTCTGCGAGCAGGCAGATTCGACAGGCAAATAAGCGTTGACTTACCTGATCTTAACGAGAGAAAGGCAATCTTCGAGGTGCATCTGCGCCCGATAAAGAAGGATGCCAATGTCGATGTTGAGATGTTGGCTCGCCAAACTCCAGGCTTCTCTGGTGCAGATATAGCGAACGTCTGCAATGAGGCGGCACTTATTGCTGCACGCAACGGCAAGAAAACAGTTGAGAAGCAAGACTTCCTTGATGCAGTAGACAGGATAATTGGCGGTCTGGAAAAGAAAACCAAAGTTATGACTGCGGGCGAAAAACGCTCAATAGCCATTCACGAAGCAGGACATGCCACTATTTCTTGGTTCACTGAGCATGCCAACCCACTCGTTAAAGTATCCATCGTTCCTCGTGGCCGTGCACTTGGTGCAGCATGGTATATGCCAGAGGAGCGCCAGATAACGACAAAGGAAGCAATGCTCGATGAGATATGCTCGTTGCTTGGCGGCCGGGCAGCCGAAGAACTCTTCACTGGCCATATCTCTACTGGGGCGATAAACGACCTTGAGCGCGTCACCAAAAGTATGTATGGCATGATTGCTTATGCCGGAATGAGCGATCTGCTTCCCAATATCAGCTACTATAACAACAATCAGTATAACTTCCAGAAGCCATATTCCGAGACTACAGCAAAGATAATGGACGATGAGGTGTTGAGAATGATTGCCGAACAATATCAACGTGCCAAGGATATCCTGACAGAGCATAAGGAAGGGCACAACCGCTTGGCGGAACTCTTGATAGAACGCGAGGTGATATTTGCCGAAGATGTTGAGAAAATATTCGGAAAGCGCCAGTGGGTAAGTAGGTCGCAAGAGATTCTTGAGGCCAACGAACAGGGAACTGATGCTAACCCCGAGAGCCATGAAGCTGAAAAAGCAGCGGAAGGCACCTCGAATGGCGGTGATGCGGAAAAAACAGTAAATCATCTTGATTAAGAAAAAACATAGACAGAATACCATGACAGAAGAAAAGCATGGCAAAATGGCCAATCTTGTGGCCCGCACAGTGACGGGAATTTTCTTTGTCGCTGCAATAGTAACATGTTTCCTGCGCCCGCTTGCAATGGAACTGTTGTTCGCTCTGGTTACTGGACTTTCGATGTGGGAGTACACGGGCCTGGTTAATGCCAAGGAGAACGTGCAGGTAAACAGATTTATCAGCACCGTGGCAGGAGTGTATTTCTTCCTTGCCGTAGGTGGCTTTTGCAGTGGAGTAGTGCCAACGGGTGCGGTGTTTATTCCGTATCTCCTCACCATTGTCTACCTTTTCATCAGTGAGTTGTATGCCGGCGGAAGCAATGCCATTGAAGACTGGGCGCACACTATGCTCGGACAGATGTATATTGCGCTACCGTTCTCCACAATCAACGTGCTTGCCTTTAACGCAAGTGCGGGCGGACAGGCGGTGTTCAATTACATAGTGCCTCTTTGTATCTTCATATTCCTATGGACAAATGATACGGGAGCTTATTGTAGCGGTTCGCTCTTCGGACGTCACAAACTCTTTCCCCGCGTGTCGCCAGGCAAGTCGTGGGAAGGTTCCATTGGCGGAGCCGTTCTGGTGGTTGTTGCCGCAATTGTGGTCTATCATTTCTTCCCGTGGATTGAAACGGAACTGCAACTTTCATTGCTGCAGTGGATAGGCTTGGGCTTGGTTGTCGTAGTGTTCGGAACATGGGGAGACCTTGTGGAGTCACTCTTTAAGCGCACGCTTGGAATAAAAGACAGTGGAAATATCTTGCCCGGACATGGCGGCATGCTAGACCGTTTCGACTCGTCGTTGATGGCGATGCCCGCAGCAGTTGTTTATCTGTATACCCTCACTTTGTTGGGAACATAAGGACTTGAAAACGCTTATCCGTTTTAATAAAAATCCGCCGCTACAGGAGTGTCTTTGTTATCTCTCTTGTAGCGGCGGAGTTTTTATGCAATGTTCCACATCGTTTCAAGCAGAACTTTCCCCGAATGTGTTTTGAAAACTTTTTCTTCAAACGTCCTAATGGCATTCTCAGAAAGTTGGTCTTCATAAGAGTTTACAAGGAAATCGGCCTCAAGCAATATCTGCCAGTCGATACCTTCTACGTCTTTATACGTGTGATGGTGGGCAATAAGAAAGCACACCCGCTCAATCTGTTCCTCTGTATATCCGCCAAGATTGTCAAGCAACCGCCGTGCCTCGCCAGGTCCCAGCTCTTCTTGATGCTTGCCGTTGCAGTCGCCGTATTTTTCCTCGCTTGCATGAATGCCTATGTCATGGAGTATCGCTGCCGTTTCAAGTATGAATAGTGTTTCTTCGTCAACGTCCTCCATTTTTGCTATCGCTGCAGCAAAATCGTGAACCTTTATGAAATGTTGTATTCTGGGCACGTCCCCCTTGTCATACTCTACCATTGCGGCGAGCAGTCTTGCGTGTTTCTTGTTCATTTCCCGTTAGTGTTTATTGCGTAACATTGTTGCGTTTAGATGTATCCGGCTTGCCTTTTTACATCTCGTCAATCTCGCTTCCCGTGCGTTCCATCACGTTAGCTGCCATACAGTCCGCGGCATGTATGATAGCAACAAGAGGATATAATTTCTGTGCCGTGTCAAAATTTCTCACGTCCTCAAAGCTATTCTGGTTAACGCCCCATGCACCCATGTGCCAGCGTATTGCCAACATCTCGTCATCATAAAGTTCCATACCGCTCAGCAACACTACAACGAGAGATTTCTCACCGTGTCCCATGGGGAATTTCTTGTATGTCACCTTGTAACCCTCAGTGTCTTCCCATTGTCCCAAGGCATTTTTGCGTTTCTTCACGCTGCGTTTGTATATGTCGCTTTTGCATACGTCATGCAGAAGGGCAGAGATTATTATGCTTTCGCGTTTCACTTCGTTGTTGAGTGACGGTTCAAGGGCTTTCATACTCTCCCATATAGCCAGTGCGGCATGGCAGGTGTTTAGGGAGTGAAGGAGCAGTCCGCCCTCCGTGTTCAAGTGGTGTCCGGCAGAAGCGGGAGCAACGAAAAAGCCTATTCGCTCCAACTCTTCTATAACATCGTCAACGCCTTCCCGCTCTGTCGAGCGCAGAAGCTCTATAAACTCTTCTTTCTTTTCTGTTATGTCTGCTTTCATTTTATCCGATATGATAGTTTACTCTACAAAGCTACTGATTTTTACCATTGCAACAAAGCGGTGGTTGCTTTTTTGTTTGCAGATATTCTTTTAAACAGGCGGCTGATGCGTTCTGAAACCCCGCTTGAACATATTTTTTTTGCCCGCGGGCAAATTATCCTTTGCCCACGGTTTTTTGCTAGCGAACCCGCATTGTTTCTGTTAAGGTGTACTTATTCGCATTTCTTTTCGCACACTGCGTGAGGTTAAAATAAACTAAAGTGCTTGTTGGGTTGTGCTTAATGATTTAATTTTGTCTGAAGAAAACGAACTGTTAAAAACGACAATAGACAAACAACATGAAGAAAACATTCACATTTGTAGCGGCAGTGATGTTAAGCATAGCTTCGGCGTTTGCCGGCGATTACGCTAAATATTACGAAAATCTGCCGGTTAAGATGGCAGAACCCGCAATGCCTTCAATTCCAGACAACAGTGTTAACTTGAAAGACTTCGGTGCTGTTGGCGACGGGCTTACCCTTAACACAGAAGCCTTTGCGCAGGCAATAAAGCAACTCGACAAGAAAGGCGGTGGACATCTTATCGTTCCGCAAGGTGTTTGGCTTACTGGTCTTATTTCTCTTAAGGATAACATTGACCTTCACCTTGAGAAAAATGCCATAATCCTGGCAACGCCAGACAAAACCCAATATATCAAGACAAAAGACGGGCAGACAGAGAGTAAATGCACGCCACTGATAACAGCAAGTAAGCGCACAAACGTGAGTATCACAGGCGAAGGAATTATTGATGGCAACGGTGCCGTTTGGCGACCAGTGAAGCGCTCGAAAGTTAGTGATGTGGAGTGGAAACGCTTTACTGACATGGGTGGAACAGAAACCGAAGGCGGAAAACTATGGTTCCCCTTCAATTTAAACCACTTTGGCAATATCGCTGATAATCCCGAGGCGCAGGAGAGCAAGAGAAACCATATGATAAGATTTACTGACTGCGAGCGAGTGTTCGTCAGTGGCGTAACAATTCAGAATTCTCCTAAGTTTCATCTTATCCCAACGCGTTGCAACAATGTCATTGTAGACGGCGTTACAATCCGTTGCCCATGGAATGCGCAGAATGGGGATGCACTTGATATAAGCTGCTGCCGCAATGTTCTGATCGTTAACAACACCATTGATGCAGGCGACGATGGCATTTGCATGAAGGGTGGGGCAGGAAAGAAGGCATCTCCCGACGGGCCTTGTGAGAATATCCTTATACAAGACAATAAGGTATACCATGCGCATGGTGGTTTCGTCATAGGCTCTGAATTTTCAAACGGCATGAAAAACATCGTCGTACGCCGCAACCTCTTCTCTGGAACCGACACCGGACTACGCTTCAAAAGCGGCATTGGCAGGGGTGGAAAGACGGAGAATATATACGTTAGCGACATCGTTATGAATGACATCAACGCAGAGGCGATAATCTTTGAATGTACTTATGCTGACAAGAAATACAAGGTTAGCGATGATAATGGTGAGGTTGTGATTCCCAAGAATGCGGAGTATGTGCCTGAGTGGAACGACATTCATATTAGTAATGTCATATGTCGTGGAGCTGAGACGGCAGTTAAAGCTTATGGTCTGCCGGGTTACGACTGTCTTAAGAACATAACAATAGACAATTCCACATTCTTCTATACGAAGAAGGACAAAGATATATTCCGGAATGCCGACGTTAAGATAACAAACTGCAAGTTCGCTACATATTAACCCATGGCTTCCCTCCGTTTTAATAACGGGGGCAGACAATAACAAGAGCAACAGGTGAGACAAGCCGAAAGGCGGAAATCTTTGCCTTTTGCTCTTTTTCTGTTTTACTGTCGCCCTTCCCTTTGGCTTTTGCTTTGCAGACTTTAGAATGAAGCCTTGGGTAAATACCGAAAAACTGAGGGTGGGAATTTTTAGAAGCCACCCAAAAAGCGTATCTTTGCACATCCAATAAAAATAAATAGGCGTGCGCTCCGTTGCAACGGGCCCACGGGAAACATTGAAAATCAACAAGCTATACCGAATAAACATGGAACAAGAGAGTAAACTATTTCAGGAAGTTAATGGCGGATATACCATGCTTGATGCCATAGAAGAGGCAAAACGCTGCTTGAACTGTAAGGTTCCGCAGTGTAAAAAAGGCTGTCCGATAAGCCATGATATACCGAATTGGATTCACGAACTGTCTATGGGAAACCTTGGCAATGCGATGAACATTATAAATGGCAAAAGCAATCTTCCCGCAGTCTGCGGCCGTGTGTGTCCACACGAAAAGCAATGTGAGGGACATTGTGTGATGGCTAAGAAGGGAAAAGGCATTCGTGTTGGCAAACTGGAAAGGTTTATTGCTGATTTCGATGGGGATATGGGACTGATACGCGAGAAGTTGCTGCCCAAAACGCGCGGAAAGGTTGCCGTTATAGGCTCCGGTCCTGCAGGATTGACCATTGCCGGCGATTTGGCACGCCAGGGCTTCAACGTGGAAATATTTGAAATGGAACCAGAACCCGGTGGAGTGCTTATGTTCGGCATACCGGAATACCGTTTGCCAAAAGAGATTGTCAGACGAGAGATAAAGAAAATCGAAGAACTCGGCGTGGTGTTCCACTGCAATGTTACCGTGGGAAAAGATACAAACATAGACAAGCTCTTCGCAATGGGCTTCGATGCTATATTCATGGGCACAGGAACGGGCAAGCCAAAGAAACTGGATATCCCAGGAAGTCAGTTGAAGGGTGTGCGTCAGGCCATTTGGTTCTTGAGACGTGTAAGCCTTTATAACGAAGGAAATCTTGACCGTGACGAAGTTGTCGTGCACGAGGGCAACCGTGTCTTTGTGATTGGTTGCGGAAACACCGCCATGGATGCTGCCCGCACCGCGGTGCGTATGGGAGCAGGCGACGTGCAGGTTGTATATCATCGCACGGTGAACGACATGAGTGCGCTGAGGTCAGAATATGACGAGGCGGTGGAAGAGGGCGTAAAGTTCAACTGGGAGTCAAGCATCGTTGAGATTCACGACAATGATGGAGTGCTAAACGAAGTGGTAATAGAGACGAAAGCAGGCGAACGCCGCACGGAAAAGGCTGATTTTGTTATAATGGCAGTCGGTTCTGCCCCAGCCAGCCGTATCGTTTCTACCACAACAGGCATTGATGTGGACGAACGCGGATATGTGCTTACGCGCGAGAAGCCCTATGGTATGACAACTAGAAAAGGCGTCTTTGCCGGTGGTGATGTGGTTAATATGCCGTCAACCGTTGTTCTTGCCATGCGCGATGCTAAGCAGGTGGCAGAGGGCATAGCACAATATGTTGATGCCGTCAAACTGCTTGAGGCTATAAATATGGACGGAGAATTGAAGCCAACACAGGATGAGGCATAGGGCTCATCATTTCAATGAAGTAAGAATAGTATCATGGGGGCATATATTATAATAGGTGTTGTTGCGTTTGCCGTTGCTTTTCTCCTGGGAAAGAATTTTGCTGCCAGCGGTCAGACGACTAGAAACACTGAAAGTGAGGCAAAACTTCAAGAGCAGATTCGCGCGTTAACATCCGAGCGTGACGTGGAAAAAGCCAATGTCCAGAATCTGCGCGAGCAGATTCAGCAACTTCGTGCCGATAGCGAGAAACAGTTGCAGGAGCAGAAGCGTAATAGTGAAGCACTACTTTCTGACGAGAAGCAGCGCGGAGCCGTTGCATTGGAAGAGGAACGCCAGCGTAACTTGAAGGTTCTTGACGAGGAGCGTCAGCGAAATTCCAGTCGGGAGGCGGAGTTAAACGAAACATTCAGTAAGCAGACGGCGGAACTGAAAGCATCCTATGAAAGTCAGCTCGCTGATTTCAAAAAGTCGGAGAAGCAGCGCAGCAGCGAAACTGTGGAAACGTTGACAAAAGCCTATGAGACACAGATTGCCGAAATGAAAGATACACATATACGGCAACTGGCACAGGCAAAGGATACGGCAGAAAAGCAGATTGAGGCTTTGCGGCAAATGAATAAGACGCAGGTAGACAGTCAGTTGAAGCTAATAAAAGAGCAGATGCAGACCACTTCCGAGGAAATCCTTAAACGCCGCCAAGACGAGCTGGGCGAACGAAACAAGGAGCAGGTGTCTAAAATTATTGACCCGTTGCAGCAGAGCCTTAAAGACATGCAGGCGGCTTTCGACCGTTCAAAGGAGCAGCAAAAGGATGCCTTGACGCGCCTTGACGAAACGATAAAGCTGAACATGCAGAAGAGCATGGCGCTTGGAGAGACGGCAGACAGGCTGACTCGTGCACTTACAGGCGAGGTGAAAATTCAGGGAAACTTCGGTGAGCTAAAGCTCAAGCAACTGCTTGAAGACCTGGAACTTAAGGAAGGTGAGCAGTTCGATACGCAGGAAACGTTGCGAGACAAAGGCGGACGCCAAGCTCGCGGCGACGACGGAAAAGGACTCATACCTGACTTTATCCTGCACTTCCCGAACAATAGGCATGTTGTGGTGGATTCAAAGATGTCGCTCACTGATTATGAACGGTATATGAACGCCGAAGACGGGACACCCGAGAAGTCGGAATATCTTAAGGCACACATTGCTAGTGTGAGAGCGCAGGTCAAGAGACTTGCCCGCAAGGAGTATACGCGGTATCTTCCTGAGGGATACAACAGGCTTAACTTTGCCATAATGTATATACCCATAGAGGGCGCGATGAATCTAGCTTTGCTAAACGACTCGACCTTGTGGCGGGAGGCTTATGATCAGGGGGTTATGATTCTCGGACCGCAGACGATGTATATGAACTTGCGCGTTTTGGAGATGATGTGGACGCAAGTGCGACAACTAAAGAACCAGCAGGAGATGATGGATGCCGCAAATACCGTAATCGATCGCGTACAGGACTTTGGTCAAAGGTTTCAGGATGTGGAAACAAGCATGCAGGATACAGTTAAGAAGATTAACAAACTGAAGATTACCACGGCGGAAAGTGGACCAAGTATCATTACAGCGGCACGCAAACTGCTCACGGCTGGAGCTAAGGAAAACAAGAAAAAGAAGGCTTTGGCAGACATGGATAATACAATCTTCCTGGATTCTGAACCGGAAAACCTTCCGTCAGTAGAGCAAGAAGGCGCGAAGTCTACACAAGCTGAATAGTCGGCAGAAAGAAGCCGTGCGGCATTATAGATATAAAAAGTGCTGTCCGTTGTTTTCCCGTTGCGGGATTATCTTACGGACAGCACTTCTTGTTTGCCTATTACAGGCGGATATTATTCGTCAACCCCGAAGAGAGGGTCTTCCGGCATTACCATGACAGGTTTCTGTTCAGCCAGCTTCAGGAGCTTGTCGGAAACGTATTTCTTGTCAACAACCAAGCGGAACATATATTCGTTGAACCACTCGTTTGTCATTATCAGGCAGCCTTTCTGTCCCCAGTCAGCACCCCAACTGTTCTCAACCTTCCATTTTACGGGATTTCCCTTAGAGTCTAGATCCACAGCCGTCAGAGTCATAGCGTGGGTTGAGCCACTATCGAATGTAGAGATGCGCTCAGCCTTGTTCATCGGGAAGGTTGTGTTGAAGAGAGTGCCGTAGTCAAAGCTCTTAATGTCGCAATATCCGCGCTTACGGTCAAGGAATTTACCTACATCATAGGAGCTATACATCTTTTTCCCGTCTTTTATGGAAGCGATAGCCAGTTGGGCTATTTCGTCCATCGGCAGGTTTAGGTACTTCCAGTTGTGCCCGTCGTATGTGTGGCGGTCGTATTCCACTTCGTAAGTCTTGTAGTATTCGCGGCGTGGGTCATTCATTACCATGATGAATGTGCCGTTGAGAGTTTCCTTGCCTGTTATCTCCTTGAAAAATTCTTTTGGCGTATATTTCTTTGCAGGCAGCGAGCGACCGTTTTTGTCCTTGAATGCGTATGTGAACTCCGTTACTGGTTCTCCGAGTGTCAGTTTCAACATGTGGTAGATTGTGGAGAGCATTTTTGTCTTCTCGCTCTGAAGCTGTTGCTTTTGCTTCTTGTCTGAAGCCATTTTGCGGAGCTTCAGTCCGTATTCGCGTAGCTTTGACTTAAGCAACGCCGCCATCCTGCTTGTGTTTTCAGCCGAATATGTTTCCGGCATTACGCTTTTGGGCACAACGCCATACTTCTCTGTCAAGTCGGCAACGCCGCAGAATGTGCCACCGTCGTTAGTGGGGCTTTGGAAGAAGAAGCGCACGCGCTCGTTGTCCATTGGCTTGTCGGCACAGTCTATAACGCCTTGAAGAAAGAGGTTGGCTTTCTCAAGCTGGTCGTAGAAGAACAGGTAATCTTGTGAAAGCTCGACGGAGAGTGAGTCAGACTGTTTGGCGAAATCACTGCGCAGCACGTTGAGACCGCTGAACATCCAGCACCGTCCGCTAGACTTTTGGTTCGTTATGCTCTGCGCCTTCGTTTCGTTGCTGAAATAAGTGTCCAGTTCTCCTTCGCTAACGCTGTGGTTCTTTGCCAAAACGTCAATAGAATTTGCTGCGATGGCATTGAAAAGGGCTTTGTCGGAAGCTCCTCCCGTATTTTGTTTCTTTATTTCAGAGAGCATTTTCTCAGATATGCCCCCACTGTTCTGCTGGGCTGAGATGCTGCCCGCCAAGCTCGCAAGCACGATGCCTGCCAAAATGGTTTTCCTGTTCATATAGTTTGTCTTTTTGTAGATAACTTTCTTTGGTGATAGGGCAATAGAATGCAATGGGAAACTCTTTGTCGAATTGCAGAACATTGCCTTTCTTATGCAAAGATAGTCAATAATTCGGAATATACATGTCTGTTACGAATTTTATGCAATCCTTTGTGTTCTTGCAGATATTAACGTAACTATATTCCTAATTTCATGGGGATGAATAATGCAGTGGGCGTAAGGTGAAATTGTATGTTGAGGCTTTTAATGTGTTACGCCATAAAATCGTATGTTTTTTGCTTTTGATGGCAAAAGAAAAGGAGAACCGTCCGCTAACGAGTTCTCCCTGTTTGTCGATATTACTGGTTAATAATTTTGTTGTTTTGTTATTTACTCTATGCCGAGTCATGCGCGGGGCGATGATTGTCGGCGTTTATTTGTTTTCTTTTTGTTTTCGGCTATTTTCTTAAAGGCATGCTATTACAGCTTGTGCGTCGCTGCCTTCAAAGAAGCAGACGCCAGTGACAGGCTGATAATTCATGTGGGAATACTGAAAAAGCTGAAGTGCGGCAAAGTTGCCGTCGGCGGAATGACATTCCTCAAGTAAGTAATTTCCTAGAGTTGTTGAGGCTTGTTTTCCTAATGCCGCAAATTGTCCGGCGCATTTGTCCGGCGTTGCAGACAACGCGCGTGCCATTTTGCTTCCCACTTCTTGGGTATATTCCGTCTTGCTCGCTTTAAGGGCACTGTTTGTGCCTGTATAGAAAGCTTTTGTAGAAAGGCCGAAGAACGCTTTTGTTATGGATATACGTTCATCTTTGGCAAGGTCTTTCGACATTGCCAGATTTGTTATTGTTGCCATTTAGTGTTTTGTTTCTTTTTTTCTTCTTTGTTGTTGGATTGTCTGTGCCGCTCTGAATTTCTAGATGTGTGGCACGATATATATGTCACCTCACTATCCGTTTTATAGGTGTATGGATGCATGGTGAACAATAGATAATTTGATGAATGTAAATATGGTGCTAACAAAGAAGATGCCGCAGCGCCAACACATAATACGTCGCTGACGGGGCAGGCATTATCGGGCGTGACGCTGGTTGTCCCACACCGCGGTAATGACAGAAAGATATTTTTTGCAGGTTAAACAAATCTTGTATTCTTGCAGGAGTGCGCAGCGTCTGTATGAAATTTGAGGTAGACGTGATGCTACGTTCCGGCCTTGAACTGCAGATGCGCGCCAATTCGTTGGCGTTGCTCAGTATGGCTTGCGGCTTGTTGCCGTGTTCCGCGAATGAACATTTCTGATTGTCCACCGGTTCGTCGTGCCATTTTTGCGCAGACGGTGCGGCGGAAGCTGTGGCACTTATGGCGAAGACCATGAAGAGCAACAGAGTTTTCAGATAATATTCTATTCTTTGCCAGTTCATGTCTGCAAATTTATGAAAAATATTCCGATAATCTGTTGTTGAAACTTTAAATAATCTGCTGTTGAAACTTTAAAAAGATGCACAAAGAACGGGAGACAACAATATTGCTATCTCCCGTATATCTTTTTGTAACCGACTAAAAAACATTCCTTTTTGATGAATTAGTCAACCACGAGCCTGCTGCTGTATTAACAGCAAACAGGGGTGACTAACGTTTAACGCTTTTGTTTTTTGCGTCAAAATCAAACAACTAAATTTACCTAAATCTATTAAAACTATTTTTTTCTTTATTCTTGTGCCTCACGGCAGTCGCTCAATCCTGTAAAACAATCTCTCTTTTTTACCTTATTATGCTTTCCCTTTATTGGGAATTACCTATTGATGTTATCCTTATCCTTTTCCTTTTTAACCTTTCAAGACCATCCTTCTTCTTGTTATCCTCAATCTTATACCTTCTGTAACCTATTGCTTTGTTATCCTTCCCGCTTGCAGCATTTTGTGCCTCAGCAAACTTTCTTTTTACCTTAGAGGATGTCTTTGTCTTGTTTCTTTCTTTTTGACGATGCAAAAGTACGACTGTTTGCGAACACACACAAGGAAACAACATGAAAAAAGCAGGAAAAAGTATTTATTCTTGATTTATGTCAAGTTTGTGTTTGCGCACACAGAATCGTTTGCCCGTTAAATTCAATGTTGTATAAGCTTGCTTTCTTGTCGAAAGAAATGGGGTGGCGAGTTTAAGCTTTTGCGGTTAAGCGTGCTTTCATCCACTTTCCCCGGTATATTCTGATAAGGAAAATAAAACCTCTGAACGTGAGTTCAACAGCCATGGCAAACCAAACGCCTTTCAATCCGTAGCGTGGGGCAAGAAAAGCCGCCATGGAAAGTCTCACGAGCCACATGCTTCCGAAGTTCATTATTGAAGGAACTTTCGTGTCGCCCGCGCCAATGCAGATGCAATTGCCAACTATAGCCGCTGCGAACATTGGCTCGGCAAATGCTTCTATGCGTAGTGCTTCCACTCCAAGGCTGCGAATTTCGTTAACAGGCGTCATTATGCCAATCATTTCAGGTGCAAAAAGATACATTATCCCACCCATTATTGCCATTATCAGCATGCCTAATGCAAGTGTCATGGCGGCGAAACGCCGCGTAAGGTCTGTGCGTTGTGCCCCGACGCTTTGGCCTATGAGTGTTGTTGCAGCCTCTCCGATGCCGTAGCCCGGCATGTAGCAAAGACTCTCCGCAGTGATGGCGAAGGTATTGGCGGCTATTGCGAAGTTTCCCAACGGCGCAACAATCATTGTGCTTACTATTTGTGCTCCGCTCATAAGCATATATTGTATTGCCATTGGGGCGCTTATGCGCAAGGCGTTGCGCATGTAACTACCGCAAGGGCGCCATTTCCATGCTTCCCCCTTGAGGGCAATCATCGGTGCGCGGCTCACAGCAATCCAAATCAGTATGGTTCCCGTTACGAGGAAGGCAAGTGCTGTGCCGAGTGCGGCGCCTGCCACTCCCATGCCCAAGCCCGGCATGTGGAATGTTGTGCCGAGAATGGCGATATCGCGCGGCGGAAAAATGGCAATGAGGTTGAAAAGCACGTCAAGAATGCACATCATTATACTCATTATGCTGGGCACTTTCATGTTTCCGGAGCTTTTCAGCATGGCAGAAGCCATCATTCCTACCATATATATAGGTAGGGAAAGGCAGTATATTAGGAAATATTTCGTTGACAGGGGCGCGATGTCTGCTCCGCCTCCCAGCCAGTATGGGAGCGGCTGGGCGATGGCAAGACATAATAATGTGAGGAAAACCGACAAGACAATCATTGTCATCAGTCCAAGCCGGAACACGCGGCGCGTTTTCTCCAGGTCGTTAGCCCCGATGAAGTGTGCGGCTTGCACGGAAAATCCCATGATTGTTGCCGATGATATCCCGCCGAAAAGCCATGTGGTGGATTCTACTAGTCCGATAGCCGCCGAGGCCTTTGCTCCAAGAGCTCCCACCATAGAGGCATCAATGTAGAACATCAGAATTGATGAGAGCTGCGACAAGATGGAAGGTACGCTGAGTTGCACGATAAGACGCAGCTTGTCTGCATCGTTCATCTGCTGCCCATTGCGTATCATCGCAAGCAGTCTGTTCTCTTTTGCGGATTTGTCGGACATTTGTTTGGCTTGTTGTTGATTTCGTTTTAGTAGAGTCTGGAATGTTTTCCCGTTGTTATTGTTATTTTAACGCCGCGGCATTTATATAATTTTCCCGCGGCGTATTGTTTCTGTCGAAGCGGCCTTTTGCGTGAAAGCCCGTGGGCTTATTGTTCGTTAGCTGCAGCGGCCTTTTTCTGAGCCTCCAGTTCCATATCGCGTCGCGACTTACTCTTTGTTACTAGCCATACTCCGAGGCATACGAAGATGATGGCGACACCCTGTGTTGGTGTGAGCACTCCGATGCCTGTAAGCACGCTTACCGTAACGCTTACCGCGGGTTGCACGTAGTTGTATACGCTGACCACAGTAGGTCGCAGCGTGTTCTGTCCGATCATCATAAGGATGTATCCCAAATACGTGCCGCAGAACACCACGAAACCAGTTTCCAGCCATGTCTGCATGGGTACAGACTGGAAGTCAATCCCAGCCACATGGCTTGACGAGAACGGCAGAATGATTATCGAAGCATAGGTAAACATCCATTTGTTTACGGTGATGACGGAGTATCTTTTTACCAGTTTGCTGAATAATGTGAGGTAGAGTGCAAACGAAAGCTGCGCAGCCATGCAGAGCAAGTCGCCCCAAATGTTGCCAACCTTACTGTTTCCTGCTGAAGCACTGGTGAGAACGAGCGCCACAGCGCCTGCGCATCCGAAAAGTACGCCGATGGCTTTCTTCGGTGTTATAGGCTCTTTGAGGATTATCGCCGCCAACACCATGGCAAAAATAGGCATGGATGTCGTTGCAACGCTTGAGTTTATGGGGGATGTGATGCTCAGTCCGATGGTGTAGCAACATTGGTTCGTAACCAATCCGAAGATGCCGGCCCCGATAAACATCAGTTTGTCTTTGGTAGGAACATGCTCCCTTTTGGTGAAAAAAGACGTAATCCAAAATAGAATAGCTCCGCCAGCCACACGAAACGAAACCATGTCGATGCCCGTAATGCCGTGCGTCATGGCGTCTTTGCCAAGCGGGGCCATGAGTCCCCAGAAGGCACAGGCAAGGAAAATGCACAGGTGGGCGATAAGAGGTCTGTTGTTGTTCATTTATTTATTGTAAATTATGCTATTGGCCTAAGCCGGTGCAAAGTTACTCATTTATCCTGTTTTATAAAATCTTCACGCTCCGAAATGCCGCTTCTTCATAATTTTATCTTAACTTTGCGTAAAATAAAATGCGTTGTGCGCGTAGGGATGTCGTGTTCCGCTCCGCGCTGTAAAATTTTAAAAACAGCATCGTTATGCAGAAATACGCAGATTATATAGAACAGATAGAGATTGACTCCCTTTGGGGAGGGCGCAAGCACATCCTTTGGAACCTGGATCGCCGTGTGAATATCCTGAGCGGTGTGAATGGGGTGGGGAAAAGCACTATTATAAACCGCGTGGTTAAGGGACTTTCCGCCGGGGGCGAGTTTCCCAGCCACATGCTCAAAGGCGTGCGCCTTAAGGTTTCGCCTCAAGACGCCAAGTGGATAAGATTTGACATCATACGCTCTTTCGACAATCCCGTGATAAATCAGGAGATGCTCAGCAAGATTGGAGTAAGTCTTGTTACGGAACTTGACTGGCAGATATATAATCTTCAGCGCAAATACCTGGATTATCAAGTTAACGTGGGCAACCGAATTATCGCAGCCCTGCAGAGTGGTGAGCCAGATGCTACGCAGAAAGCTCAGGCATTCTCCGAACCAAAGCGGCGCTTCCAGGATTTTGTTGACGAATTCTTTGCCGATACGGGCAAGACAATAATACGCGACGCCAACGAAATAAGGCTTTCGCAGATGGGAGAGACGCTTAACCCCTATCAGTTGTCGAGCGGAGAAAAGCAGATTCTTGTCATTCTGCTCACGGTTCTCGTGGAAGACCGCAAGCCGTATGTGCTTTTTATGGACGAGCCGGAGGTGAGTTTGCACATAGAATGGCAGAAGAAGCTTGTTGACACAATTCTTCAGCTCAATCCGAACGTGCAGATAATACTTTCTACTCATGCGCCTGCCCTAATAATGAATGGGTGGCTTGACAACGTTACGGAGGTGAGTGACATAACGGTGAACTGACACAAACGCCTTCGCTTTTGTGGGGAGGCGTTCGGCAAAGAAGCGAAAAAACATACGATTATGGCTAAACGGCTCAGTGACAATCTCTCGTCGGCATATTTCGAAGCGGCCAACCGCATGAAACCCAAGAACGCACGCCGACGCATCGTGGCTTATGTAGAAAGTTACGACGATGTGTTCTTCTGGCGCACTGTGTTGAGCCGGTATGAAGACCAAACGCGGTATTTTGAAGTAATGCTTCCGTCGCGTACCACACTTGAGCGCGGAAAACGGGCAGTACTGATGAATTTGCTTGGCGACAAGGTGGGCGGCAGCATGATTGCCTGCGTGGATGCCGATTACGACTATTTGCTTCAGCAGACAACGGCCACGTCGAAAATCGTGAACAACAACCCCTATGTGCTGCACACCTATTCATATGCGATAGAGAATATGCAGTGTTATGCACCTTCGCTTCACGATGTGTGTGTAATGGTCACTCTCAATGACCATGGAATCTTTGATTTCGACGACTACTTCCTCCAAATCAGTGAGGCTATCTACCCGCTGTTTGTATGGTCAATATGGCATTACAGGCAGGGGATATACGGCGAATTCACGATTACTGACTTCAACCACGTTGTGGAATTGGGGGGCTTCTCCGTCAAGAACCCTCAGCCCTCAATCGACAATATGCGGCGCAAGGCACATAGCAAGGTGAATGCGTTGAGGCACGCCCACCCCGAGGCAAAAGAATCGTATGCGGCTCTTGACCGAGAGTTGCGCAAATTGGGAGTAACGCCGCAGACAACATACATGTATATTCAGGGACATCACCTATTCAACAAGATAGTACTGCCTATAATGAGCCGCGTATGCAGCATACTCGTGCAGGAACGCGAGAGCGAGATAAGGCATCAGGCTGTGCACGACACGCAGTTACGCAACGAACTCTCATGCTATAGCAACAGTATTCAGGATATTTCGCAAATGATGAAAAAGGGCACGGGTTACACCGCTTCCCCACAGTTTCAGAAAATAAGGCGCGATGTTGAAAGCATGCTGCAACTCGACAAGAGTAAAACGGCAGAAGTTGACGTGAAAAATTGCCAGACAGGATAATGAAAAAATGTTTTTTTAGAATAAAATAAGAAGGAAAAGAAATGAAAGAAACACCAGTGCTACTGCTTACAGGCTATCTGGGCAGCGGAAAGACAACACTCCTCAACCGTATCCTCGCTAATGAGGAGGGCATAAAATTTGCAGTTATTGTAAACGACATAGGCGAAGTGAACATTGACGCCGACCTGATACAACAGGGAGGCATAGTGGGGCAGGGGGATGACAGCCTCGTTGCCTTGCAGAACGGCTGCATCTGCTGCACGTTGAAGATGGATCTAGTGCAGCAGTTGAGTGATATCGTATCACAAAACCGTTTCGACTATATCGTCATTGAAGCAAGCGGTATATGCGAGCCCGCACCGATAGCTCAGACAATCAGTGTTTATCCTCAAATGTATCCGGACTTTGCCAAGCAGGGAAAGGCAAAACTGGATGCCATAGTAACCGTTTGCGACGCCTTGCGCCTGCGCGACGAATTTAACGAGGGAACAGACCTTACTAAGGGAAACCTTGACGATGATGACTTGGAAAGCCTAGTTATACAACAAGTTGAGTTCTGCAACCTTATTCTTCTGAACAAAGCTTCGGAAGTATCGCCTGAAGAACTGGCTCACATCACGGCCATATTGCGACAGATCCAGCCAAAGGCGGAGATTATACCGTGTGATTATGGCGATGTTGACTTCTCGAAGATACTGAATACCCACCTTTTTGATTTCGACAAGGTTGCCACTTCTGCACGCTGGATTGAGGCTGTGGAGGGCGATGAAGACGACCTTGAAAACGAAGAGGAGGGCGAAGCGTTGGAATACGGCATTGGCACATTTGTATACAGCCGTCGCGAACCAATGGATTTGACGGAGTTTGACCAGTTTATAGCGCGCAAATTCCCCAAAAGCGTGATACGTTGCAAGGGAATATGCTATTTTTCCAATGAGAAAGACCAGTGTTATCTCTTTGAACAGGCAGGAAATCAAGTGTCGCTGACCAATGCCGGGCAGTGGTATGCCTCTATGCCGAAGGATGAACTGGAAGATTTCGTGAAGAGAAATCCGCAGGTTCTACGCCAATGGGACGAGAAATATGGTGACCGCATGCAGAAACTTGTGTTCATCGGACAGGACATGGACAGGGAAGAGATAGAAAACGCACTCGACAAGTGCTTGGTAAAATAATCATCTGGAATAATGAAAAGAAACGCGTTCTGCAGAATCTTTGTAGCTTCGGCACTTGCTGCAGCTACAGTAATGCCAGTCTCTGCGCAGGAGAGGGATACACTTACGTTGTTTAACGATGTTACGTTCTACGACGGATATCAGATGAAGAACAATCCAGACAGTGCTCTGCAAGATGGTATACTGCGCCATCTTACGTCGCTTTACGCCGTGAAGATGACCGAAAGTCAGCTTGACCAGATTGGCGACAGCCTAGAAATGCATGTCAGCGTGCGGGCTTGCTGTGATGACTATGACCGTATCGGAAATCTCAACGTGGCATTCGTTCCCAAGGGACAGGAGAAATATGTGCCGGAAGAAGTTGACCGCATAGAAATAGGTCGTTTCATAACTCCGTTTATGAACATGAACAAGAAGCCTGATGTCGTGCCTTACGAATATAAAGTGCCTTACTTGAGCTATATATTCCGCGATGCTGAGCTGCGCGAAAAATATGACTTTTGGATTGAATACGAACTGTTCGGAGTGCCATATGCCGCAAATACAGAGGTCAAGAACTGCGCTGGTCGCAGTGATGTGTTCAAGGGAACGCTTAAGTTTTCCTCGCTGAAAAGTAACCAAGGCGTCAAGACTGATAAAGATGTTCTTGTGCCTGTCGTTATAAAAAAGGAGGAGTATCTTGGAGTGAAAAACTTGAACAACTATACTGAAACTGCAACTGACACTATCGGAAAGACAACAAAAACGTATTGGTTTGACGTTCCGAAGGATGTTGAAACGGGTATGCTCGTAATCGTAACGTCGAACCATGGTGCTAACGAGAACGGCGAGGAATACAACCGCCGCTGGCATTATGTGTATGTAGATGACGAGCTTATGATGGGATATAAGCCTGGGCGCACATCATGCGAGCCTTTCAGAAAATATAACACTATGTCGAATGGAATATATGGCCTCTTTAAACGTTCTGACGCCACATGGCAATCGTTCAGCAACTGGTGTCCGGGGGATGTCATAGACAACAGAATCTTGGCGTTGGGCGCAGTAAAGGCTGGCAGACACAGCGTGCGCATAAGTGTGCCGGAGGCTGTATTCGCTGATTCACAAGGCGATATTCCCGTTTCAATCTTTTTCCAAGGACTCACGCAAGGCACTGTAACAGGTGTTGACGATGTGCAGACGGAAACAAAACCTCTTGTTGAACTGCGCGTTAGCAGCGGAAACCTTACTGCTGTGTCGCAAGAAGGCGTTGTAGGCATAGAGCTGCGCGACCTTCAAGGAAAGCTTGTGCGTCAGGTAGACTGCGAGAAGACGATAAGCATTTCAGGGTGTGTTCCCGGTGTTTACATCGTTAGTGTTGAGCTGACCAACGGCATTGTGGAATCTCACAAACTGAAAATTTAGCCGAAGGCCGAACAAAAAAAATAGAAAAGCCGCTTGCATTTGCTGATTGCAAAGTCAAGCGGCTTTTTGTTACCTAAATACTTTTTTCTATATGCCCATCCCTTTATAACGGGTATTCCTCAAAAGCGTATAATACTGTTGAGAGATAGCGCTCGCCAGTGTCAGGAAGCAATACGACAACACGTTTCCCCTTGTTCTCGGGGCGATTGGCTATCTGTGCTGCAGCAAAGACTGCCGCTCCAGCGGAAATCCCCACAAGAAGTCCTTCCTGCTGTGCCAGTTCGCGGCTTGTGCGGATAGCGTCGTCGTTGTCTATGTCTATCACTTCGTCCACCACGGAGGCGTCGTATGTTTGCGGAACGAAACCGGCTCCAATGCCTTGGATCTTGTGTGGACCGCTCTTTCCGCCATTCAAAACAGGCGAGGTTAGAGGTTCAACAGCGAAGACTTTTACGTCAGGATTGTTCTCCTTTAGCCTTTTTCCAATGCCGGATATGGTGCCTCCAGTGCCTACTCCGGCTACGAAAATGTCAATTTTGCCTTCTGTCTGTTCCCATATTTCTACTCCTGTCGTGGTGTAATGGCGCAAGGGATTTGCCTTGTTTTCAAACTGTTGCAGTATGACAGAGCCCGGAATGTTCTCTCTCAGCTCTTCGGCAGCCTTTATTGCTCCTGCCATTCCATCCTTACCCGGAGTAAGACGCACTTCGGCACCGTACGCTTTGACAAGGTTCCTGCGTTCGATGCTCATGGTTTCTGGCATGGTAAGTATCAATTTATAGCCTTTTACCGCAGAGACTAAAGCCAGTCCAACACCCGTGTTTCCACTTGTTGGCTCAATAATGGTAGCACCGGGTTTCAGAATTCCCTTATCTTCGGCATCTTCAATCATGGCAAGGGCAATGCGGTCTTTAACGCTTCCACCGGGGTTGAAATATTCAACCTTTGCCACAAGAGGTTCTTCCAAGCCTTGTTGGGCAGAGTATTTCCCAAGTTCAAGCAAGGGAGTCTTGCCAATTAACTCTGTAAGTTTCTTCGCAATCATGGATATTCTGTCTTTATTGTTATTAACGGACTTGATTCTTCTAACGCTTTTTTAAATCTTGTCGAAAGCTTGCTGCAGGTCGTCTATAATATCGTCTATGTGTTCTGTACCAATGCTTAAGCGTATGGTTGATGGCGTTATGTGCTGCTGCTCCAATTCTTCCGGCGTCATCTGTGAATGTGTCGTGGTGTAAGGATGGATAACAAGACTCTTCACGTCGGCTACGTTGGCAAGCAAAGAGAAAATCTTCAATGAGTCGATAAATTCCCATGCTTCTTTTTCTCCACCCTTAATCTCAAACGTGAAGATGCTGCCTCCGCCGTTGGGGAAGTACTTGTTGTAGAGTTCGTGGTCGGGGTGTGATGGTAGCGAGGGATGGTTAACTTTCGCAACTTTCGGGTTGTTTGCAAGATATTCCACGACCTTCAGCGCGTTTTCCACGTGGCGTTCAACGCGAAGCGACAATGTTTCGAGTCCTTGAAGCAGTATGAATGCGTTGAAAGGTGATATTGTTGCGCCGGTATCGCGAAGCACAACGGCACGTATTCTTGTTACAAATGCTGCCGGACCAGCAACGTCGGCAAATATCGCACCGTGGTAGCTTGGATCAGGTTTGCCTAGCGACGGGTATTTATCGGCATTGGCTTTCCAGTCGAACTTGCCGCTGTCTACTATCACACCGCCAAGACTTGATCCATGTCCACCAATGAATTTTGTTGCAGAGTGTACGACAACGTCAGCTCCATGTTCAATCGGACGAATTAGATAAGGTGTTCCGAAGGTGTTGTCTACGATAAATACGATATTGTGCTTGTGGGCAACCGCTGCTACAGCGTCAAGGTTTGTGACGTCAGAGTTCGGATTTCCGAATGTTTCTGCATATACAACCTTTGTGCTTGGCTTTATTGCGGCTTCAAGGGCTTCAAGGTCATTAACGTTTACAATAGTGTTTGTTATGCCTTGCGTGGCAAGCGTATGGGTAATAAGATTGAAAGAACCGCCGTAAAGATTGTCTGCCGCAACGATATGGTCGCCTACGGAAAGTATGTTCTGAAGGGCATAGGTTACAGCGGCTGCACCAGAAGCTACAGCAAGTCCAGCAGTTCCGCCCTCAAGCGCAGCTACGCGGTCTTCGAATACGCCTTGGGTGGAATTTGTCAGACGACCGTAGATGTTGCCGGCATCGCGCAGTCCGAAACGGTCTGCTGCGTGCTGTGAATTGCGAAATACGTAAGATGTGGTTTGGTATATTGGCACTGCACGTGCGTCAGTTGCTGGATCTGGTTGTTCCTGTCCTACGTGAAGTTGCAAAGTCTCAAAGTGAAGTTTCTTTTCGCTCATAGTCTTAATATTTTTGTTGTTTATATTCTTTTGTTCTGTTTGCAAAATTACTGCGTTTGCCGCATCCTGGAAATACCATGTTTATACCATTTCATATACCATATTTGTGGTATATACCTTAATGTCTAAGCGCTTTTGTTTGTATTATGGTTGTTCCACCTTATTTTATATAATATCCGAAAACTATTGTAAGGATTTTTGAAGAAGACTCAGCTTGACTTGATTGTTTGAAAGTTCCTTATAATTGTCTAAACAATAAGATTGTGCTATATTTCCTATTTACTATACATGATATTGTTATAAATTTGCATTTAATATTGACAAATTAAGGACGTAAATGTAAAAATGTTCACCTTCCCTTTCCTCAGTTTTCTTGAATATAGCAGTAATCTTGCAAACCTTTCCGTTTGTCTTGTAATGGCAGTATTGTTCTTTTCGTTCAGAACTGGCCATACTGACAGGAAATATGGCTACGGTTACTTGTTGAAATGTCTCGCTTGGACGGCTTTGATAGTTGCTGTTTATGACGCACTGACTGTATACATGTCTGTTGCATATAATAATATTTCTGTTCTTAAGCCGTTTCTTATACCAATTGTATGCTACCTCCAATTGCATCTTGTTTCGTCTGCTCTTTTCTCTTTGGTTCATTCTTCCGACAAGCTTCACTTACGTTTACGTTGGCTAGTTTTGCCAATTATATTTCTATCCTTGACTTATGTGATAGCTTATGCCGTTGAAAATGGCTTCCATTTGTGTTATGGATGTTATGCGTCTTTCCTAGAAAATATCGTTGCGAAGTGCATCTCTTTTGTTCTTTATGCAGTTATTCTCTTGGAGCTTGTCTTTTATTCAGCCTTCATTATTAGGCAATCTTGTCGTTATAGAGAAGAAATAGATGATTTCTTTGCGGGGAATAAAGAAGAAAAGTCAAAGGTCCTCCTTAATATCGTTTATTTTTTCATTGCATACTTCTTTGTTGCAGTCGTCAACTTTCTTTGTTGCGGAATGGATGACAGTGCCTTATCTTCCTATGCGAATATAGTTCTTATATGGATTGATACCCTTATATTCGTATTGTCTTCAATAAAGATTCTCAATATCTCGCGTTTCTATTATAGCGTAGGACCGGCATTTGCCTGGAAAGAGGCGGATTATGCTGATTTGCCCGTGAGCGAAACTGAACATAATGTAGAGTCACAGAAAGATGATACAGGTTTATCAAACGAGAATAATAGCGAAACGCAGCAAGAATTTAATAACGAACGTTCGATGGATGCTGTTATCCAAGAATGGATAGACTTGCCTTCAAAGCCTTATTTGCGCGAAAGTATTACGCTGGCTGTGGCGGCGCGTCAAATGAATATACACCCACGTTTGCTTAGTAGCTTCATAAACAATATCTATCACATGAATTTTAATTCATGGATAAACAGTTTGAGAATAGACGAGGTAAAGCGGCTTATAAATGCAAACCCGCAACAGACATTGTTGACGGTGGCTTTGAAAACTGGTTTTACCGATGCTTCTGCCATGTCGCGGGTTTTCAAGAAGTTTGAAGGCGTTTCACCTTCTGAGTACAGAAAGGGTATTTAGTATTTGACAGTGATTCTTGGAATGCTTGGCGTTTACTTATGTGCTTAAAATCTTTTACCTCTTTTAATTAGTCTTACGTTTGCAATGTTCTTTTATTGCGAATAAAAACTCGTTTCCTATGTATCTTTAGGCTTTTCTTGTCGTTATTTTATTTATGCTTCTCATTTCTTGAAACTTTATCTTTTTAATGAAGGGTTAATCTCGCTAAGTTTGCTGTATATCTCTGAATACTAATCGATAAACGTAATTTATAAAGATAAAATGTGACAAAGAAAAATATTAAATAACGTACATTTACATGTCTCATTTTTCCATCTTATGCTACACAATAGAATATGGCTTGTAAATTATTGCCGCAAATATTAAATGGACATAAAGGCAAAACTTAATATCTTTGCGGCGCTTAATAAAACCAAAGCTTTTAACTTTCGAATAAGATCACATAATCCTTTTTGATTAGACTTCTGTCTAATTTTATAAGGTGTTGTCAGTGAAAAATAAAAGATATTAGATTCTATGGCTAAAGCTTTTCAAGAACAAAGACGAAAGGATTGTCGCTCTATACTAAAGCTCGAGAGAACAGACTTCTCACTGAGGCTATGGATATAACATTGCAGGTCTAAAAACATTGCTGTGTTAGAGTATCTAATGTTTTTTTTGGGCATGTTTGGGAATAATGTTTCATTTCTCGCTTTTATGTGAAGCGTGAATATGCTCAAGAATTTGACAATAAGAAATTGTCTTTTACTGAATACAAGCAATAAATGCTTAATTCGCAAAACTATTCTAGACGCGATTGTACCAAATTTATCAAAGTCTTCAAGGCTACTGTGTATAGCGGCAGTGATGCCCCTATACACAGAAATGTTTTTAGCCGTTAATTTTTTTTAAAATTTTATGTACTTATAATTTTGATTGGCTTTTATTAGGTATGTTATGCCGTATTGTTTTATCTTGAACTTTATAATTATGGAATGTAATCATGGGCTTAAAATTGGCTTCTTGTGCTTGTTCTAAATGCAAAAGCACTAATTTTGTCTTTTTAATACTATCACTAATAATCATGTGGTCAAAAAAATGTAAATTTGCAAGAGCTAAAGAAAATCAGATTAATTATTAACCAATAAAAGAAATATGAAGAAAATCAGAGCTGCCGTAGTAGGTTATGGCAACATCGGACGCTATTCCGTGCAGGCACTTGAAGCTGCCCCAGACTTTGAAATTGCGGGCATTGTTCGTCGTAATGGTTCAGAAAACAAGCCTGCTGAGCTTGATCAGTATGAAGTTGTAAAGGATATAACTGAACTTAAGGATGTTGATGTTGCTATCCTTGCCACTCCAACGCGCAGTTGCGAGGAGTATGCGAAGAAGATTCTCGCTTTAGGCATAAATACTGTGGATAGTTTCGACATACATACGAGTATCCTAGATTATCGTGCATCGCTCATGTCTGTGTGCAAGTCAAGCAATACCGTTGCCGTTATAGCAGCAGGTTGGGATCCAGGTTCAGATTCAATAGTAAGAACTCTTATGCAGAGTCTTGCTCCTAAGGGATTGTCTTATACAAACTTTGGTCCAGGTATGTCAATGGGGCATAGTGTTTGCGTTCGTTCAAAGGCAGGTGTAAAGAATGCTCTCTCAATGACAATACCGAAAGGTGAAGGTTTGCACCGTCGTATGGTTTATGTTGAATTGGAAGATGGCGCAAGTCTTGAAGAGGTAACAGCATCAATTAAGGCAGACCCCTATTTTGTAAGTGATGAGACGCACGTCTTTGCCGTGGATTCTGTTGATGAAGTACGCGATATGGGACATGGAGTGAACTTGGTGCGCAAGGGTGTCAGTGGAAAAACGCAGAATCAGCGTATGGAGTTTAATATGAGCATCAACAATCCTGCTCTAACAGGTCAGGTTCTTGTCAATGTGGCACGTGCTTCTATGCGCCAACAGCCAGGATGTTACACGATGGTTGAGATTCCTGTAATAGATATGCTTGCAGGAACTCGCGAGGAAATCATTGGACATCTTGTATAACAGATTTATATCTTCTTTTTCTCAATATCATTTTGTATGAGAAAGATAGGGGATAGTATAATAAGAAAGGCAACGTCACTGAATGTTGACGTTGCCTTTTGCTATTAGTTACTAGATGTTCCTTTTGATTGTTCCACGCGGAAAGCTATTCCGTAGATATTGCCGCCGCAGCTTACATGGACAAACTTTTGCCGAGTGTTTTGCGTATCTGTATTTGCGCTAGCCGTAAATGTTAGTTTCTTATAAACACCATCAACCTGTTCTACCGAGATTGTTATCCATCCGCCTTCAGTTACTAGCTTAGAATTTTTTATTCCACCATTTTCAACGGATAAGACATTGACTTCTTTAGTGGAACCGGAAGTCGTTACCTTGTCATTTATTTGCGTTACGTTCAGTTCCTTGGCGTTATTTACAGTGATAGTCTTTATGCCGCCTGTTGCACCAAACGAGATTTCTACGTTATTGGGGCTGATGTCTGGCAATGTCTTTTCTGTGTCGTCGTCATTACTGCAAGCTGCGAATAGTGTTCCGCATGCGGCAAAAAGCGCAATTAAGTATTTCTTCATTTCCTTTTTTTGATGTTAATACATGTTTAACGGTGTATTCTTCATATAATATAACTGTATAAAGGACGAATAATTGCATGGAGTGTATTAAAAAGCTGTGAGTTTCTTTATTTATCTTAATGCTTTGTATACGAAACTATGCAATATTTTAGATTTTAATGTCTATTAATGGTCTTTCCAAAAGCTACGGGTGAATAAAACTATTACGCTGAAAATCTCAAGTCGTCCCATTAGCATTAGTATGGAACATATCCATTTACCTAAATCAGGCAATATGCTCCAAGATGTTGTAGGTCCAATTTCTAGTCCAAGCGTAGGACCAACATTGCTGGCGCAGCTCATAGCAATGGTTATTGCATTTGTACTGTCAATACCCATGCATATTAGGCAAAAGTATGCGAACAGACACAATGCCATATATAGGGCAAAGAATACGAGTAGCGTGACTTGTGCGGTTCCACTTACAATATTTCCGTTAACTCTCACGGGCAAGACTGCTTTGGGGTGAAGGATGCGTTTAAGCTCGTTGCGGATAACTTTAAGCAATATAACTCCACGTACACTTTTGAAACCTCCGCTTGTGCTGCCTGCACATGCTCCAATAAACATGCAAATGCTTAGTATTACCCATGTGATGTGTGGCCATTTTCCTGCATCATCGTTGAAAACACCTGTTGTTGTAATGAATGAAACAACTTGAAATAGTGCACTTCTGAAAGCCTGGCTGAAATTATAATCGTTGTGGAACACAAGAAAATACATTATTGCCATGGTGGAAAGAAAAACAATGAATGAGTATAGCTTGAATTCTGAATCGTGGAGCAGAGACTTTATCCTTCCTTTTAAGATTGCAAGGTAGAGAAGTGTAAAGTTTGTTCCTGATAGAAACATGAAAATAACCGATGTGTAGTCTATAGCCGCGGAATGAAAGTGCCCTGTGCTATCGTTATATGGAGCGAAACCGCCTGTTGCTGTGATGCTCATTGAATAGTTTGTGCTATCAAAAGCGTTCATTCCTGCAATGTAAAGGCTGACCATGCATCCAACTGTGAGCAGCAGATAAACTAGCCAAATAGACTTTGCATTAGATGATATTCTAGGATGTATTTTGCTTCTTATGGGGCCTGTTGATTCTGCGGCGAATACGCGCATGTTTCCGCCTACGAGGGAAGGTAATATTGCTATGGTAAAAAATGCTATGCCAAGTCCGCCTATCCATTGTGTCATGGAACGCCAAAAAAGAAGGCCGTGCGGTAATGCCTCTACATCGTCAATAATTGTTGCCCCAGTTGTGGTGAACCCTGACATAGTCTCGAAGTAAGCGTCGGTGAAATCTCTTATATATCCGCTTATTGTGAAAGGTAATGCCCCGAAGAGGCTGAAAAGAGTCCATGTCAGTGTTATCAAGAGATAGGCATCGCGCCTGCTCATGCTGTTTGAAGCATTACGTCCCTTGTATTTCAGCAAAAGAGCCGAAATTATCACTATGGCTATGGTTATGGCAAATCCAAGGATATCGTCTTCGTTGTAGAGAAATGCTAATCCAAGACATATTAGCATCATGGAGGCTTCAAGTAAGAGTAATTGCCCCAATACTTTATATATGAGTCGGAAATTTATCATTTATATTATTACTGTATGGCTTTCGTTGCCGTTCTGTAACTCAGTTATTTGAAGAATTTTTCCAATTTGTCCATGCGCATGTTGTGGCAAAATACTACAACTATGTCGCCTGCTTCTATTTGGGTGCCTCCAGAAACGAGATGTCCCACACCATTTCTTACTAGTCCGCCAATTGTAGACCCTTGTGGTAGCCCCAGTTCATAGACTTTCTTGCGGGTAACCTTGGATTGCGGCTGTGCCGTAAATTCCGCAACGTCAGCATTGGCAGTCATAAGAAACCTAACGTTGTTCACTTCTGCGTCAAGCATCATTTGGTATATGTGGCTTGCAGCGATGGCTTTCTTGTTGACAATTGTTCCGATGTCAAGACTTACCGCCATGTTTACGTAGTCAAGATTTTCAACAGATGCCACGGTTTTTCTAACTCCCATGCGCTTTGCTGTAAGGCATGCCAAAATGTTTGTCTCAGCATTGCTTGTAAGAGCCACGAATGCCTGAGTGGTGTGTATACCTTCTTCGTTTAGTAAGGAGAGATCACGGCCATCACCATTTATAACCATTACGTGATTGTTTTCGATCTGCTCATTAAGGTATTCACACCGCGCTTCGTCTTTTTCCATTATCTTGACATCCATGTATTCAGGCATACTTTTTAGAGCACGTATGGCAGTGTTGCCTCCTCCCATAATCATTACGTTCTTTACATCAACGTAGTGCTCTTTACCTACGATCTTTCTTACGTATGGTATGTATTGTTTGGTTGTCATGAAGTAGACGAGGTCGAAAGTTTTCAATTCATCGTTTCCGCGTGGAATAATTGTCTCACCGCCTCGCTTAATAGCTACTATATAATAAGGTGTGTCAGGCTTGCATAAGTCTTTAAGTGGCTGATTTAATATTTCACATGTTTCGCGCAGTTTTATTCCAAGCATAACAAGAGCCCCTCCGTGCACATCCCAACGTTGGCGAACCCAACTCATTTTTAGTCCGTTTACTATGTCGTATGCGGCAAGGTTCTCTGGATAAATTAAAGAATCAATGCCAAGCTTTGAATAAAACTTTGACATTTCAGGCTCAACAAATTCATAGTTGTTGACTTTTGCAACGGTTTTTTTTGCTCCCACCGCCTTAGCCATAACACAACTGTTCATGTTCATGTTTTCGTCAGGCGTAACTGCTATATATAAGTCGGCATTTGTTGCTCCTGCTTCTTTTAGTGCTTTCAGACTGGTCGGCGAGGCGTGCATGGTTAGCAAGTCGTAGTCGGAACTAATATTGTTTAATCTTTCTTCATCATCGTCTATTAATACAATGTCTTGATTGTTTCTAGACAATAACTTGGCGAGATGTGAACCTATTTCATAGGCTCCTGCTATTATAATCTTCATTTTTTTGTTCCTCCACAGGGCGTATGGCTTTCAGATGTTATGCTTTCGTGAAGAACCCTTTCTATAACTTTGCGTATGCCTTCGGCATCAATACCAACGATGTGTTGTAACTCGTCAATGGTTCCTTGCTCTACAAAGTTATCGGGAAGACCTAATCTAATTATTCTTGGGGAGTATCCGTTATCAGCCATCCATTCTATTACGGCAGATCCAAAACCGCCTTCTCGGACTCCGTCTTCTACTGTAATTATGTCTTGAAACTTTTCTGCTATTTCTTTTAAAAGCCGTTCGTCAAGGGGCTTTATGAAGCGCATGTCATAGAAGGCAATTCTGTTGTTAGTCATGCCGTCGTATTTGTTGTCTTCGCTCTTGTTGTTTATACATTCAATGGCTTTAACAACGTTGTTGCCTATTGGTCCGACTGAAAGAACGGCAATGTCTGAACCGTCAAATATCTTTCTACCAGTGCCTATGCCTATTTCTTCCAAAGGACAATGCCAATCTTTAAGTACACCTCGCCCTCTTGGATAGCGTATGACGAATGAACCTTTTCCAGGAAGTTGGGCAGTGTACATCAGTCGTCGCAGCTCGTGTTCATTCATGGGGGAAGCTATTGTCATATTGGGAACCGGGCGCAGAGCAGCCATGTCGAAAGCTCCGTGGTGAGTGGCCCCGTCTTCTCCGACGAGTCCTGCTCTGTCAAGACACAACACTACAGGTAAATTAAGTAGAGCCACATCGTGTATAATGTTGTCATAGGCACGTTGTGAAAACGCACTATATATATTGCAGAAGGGTTGCAGCCCGTCTTTTGCCATTCCTCCTGAGAAAGTTACTGCATGACCTTCAGCTATGCCAACATCAAATGTACGGTTAGGCATAGCCTTCATCATTATGCTCAGTGAACATCCTGTAGGCATGGCTGGTGTAACGCCCACAATTTTATCGTTAGCTTTTGCTAGCTCAAGTAGTGTGTATCCGAAGACATCCTGATATTTTGCTGGTTCATCATCGTTATCATTGCCAATTCGCTTTCCTGTGGAAACGTCAAATTTTCCTGGCGCATGCCATATTGTTGCAGCTTTTTCGGCTGGAGCATATCCATGTCCTTTCACAGTATGCAAGTGCAGCAGTTTGGGCCCCTTCATTTCTTTCAGTTGGCGTAATATACGGACGAGCTCAGTAATGTCATGCCCGTTAAGTGGACCGAAATACCTAATGTTCATGCCCTCAAAGATGTTCTGCTGGTGACT
Organism: Barnesiella intestinihominis; assembly: GCA_963586715.1. Lineage (GTDB taxonomy): Bacteria > Bacteroidota > Bacteroidia > Bacteroidales > Bacteroidaceae > Prevotella. The sequence continues at coordinate 14,324 of CAVAAS010000014.1, read as the reverse complement.
TATTGCCGATTTTAACGCATTGCTTAGGCGTATTATACCTTGCCGACGGTTATCGTCAAGCATACCGTTTGACCGAAGCCAGTTTGCTGCTTTATATCGCCATTTGTTGTAAGTTTCGTTGGTGTTCAACCGTAATAAGTAATGTTTCATACCGCCTACGCTGCGGTCTATACTCATATTGTTGTCGTTCAGTATTATTAGCAAGTCGTTGGGGGTTGTTGAAACATTGTTTAATCCTTCAAAAGCCAGCCCTCCACTCATCGCTCCGTCACCAATAACTGCTACAACATGCCTTTTGTTGTGGCCTGTATGTTTTGCGGCTACTGCCATACCGAGTGCGGCCGAAATCGAATTTGAAGCATGACCGCATGCAAAAGTGTCATATTCGCTTTCTTGAGGTGATGGGAAAGGTTTTATACCGTGCAGCTTTCGGTTTGTATAGAACGTGTCACATCTGCCAGTAAGAATCTTGTGTCCGTATGCTTGATGGCCTACATCCCATACAATGCGGTCGTCCGGAGTGTTGAAAACATAGTGCAGAGCAACGGTTAACTCCAGTGCGCCAAGGCTCGAAGCCAAGTGTCCTGGGTTAACAGAAAGTTCTTTGAGTATGTCTTCCCTTAGCTCATCGCATACTTGAGAAAGTTTCTCAATCGGAAGCTTTCTTAGATCATTTGGGTATTTTATATGTTGCAGAATGTTGTCTTGTCCTTTTTCCATATTCTATCATGCATGATACTCCATGTGTTTAAAAGTCTTGACGTATGGTAGTAGCTTGCAAATGTAACAAATTTCTTTATTATTAAGCTATAAAAGCCAATAAAATCATTGTCATGTCAGAATATGTGCCCGTGTATTATCATCACGAGTAATGGAATACTTAATACGGAAAGTAGTGTTGAAATAAAGGTTCCTTGTGACATTATCGTCTCGTCCTTACCGTACTTCAAGCAGAACATTGTTCCGTATGATGCGACAGGCATTCCTGCTAAAACAGTGTCTATGCCTGCAATCTGCTCGTTAGTACCAAATAATCGTAATATTGCATATATCGAAACGGGAAGAACTAGGAGTCTAAATATTGCCATGACGTATGTTCCTGGGCTGCCAGTCATTCTTCGTGCAGGTATGCCTGCTATACTTGAACCGATTATTAGTAAGGCTGCTGGCACGGTCATATTTCCAAGAAGTGTCATTGGTTGGCTTATGACTCGTGGGGCATGCCATCCTGTTGCCACGATTATGATAGAAATATATGTGGCAACCATTGCCGGAGAGTATAGTAGTTTCCAATTGAAGGTTCCTGCTTTCTGCCCAGTTACGAACATTATGCCAAACACGAAAATAGTAAGAGTGTTTGGTACATTCAGTATGCAGGCATAGAATACTGCGCTGCTACCGAAGATAGATGCCACTATCGGGTAGCCGATAAAGCCTACATTGGCATATGCAAGCATGAAACTGTACATTCCGCGGTCGCTTTTCTTTATGGGCATTATATAGGGAAGTAAGTATGCAGCCACTATAAGTATAAAGTATGTCACGGCTCCTACTCCGAGCAAGGGAAGGATATGACTGCGGTCTGGCATTTCATCGCCCATTGTGGAGGCGATAATAATGCAAGGGCATGTTACTTGAATAACGAAATTCGACAGCTTTTTATCGAAATCTCCACCCATTAACTTGCATTTGTGCGACAAAAATCCTGCTATGACAAGCAAGAATAGAATAACCATCTGTGTGACAATAGCTTCAATATCCATTGTGTTGTCCTGTATTGTGTATACTTTAAAAAGTCAAGTACGTTGTTGTTTGTTCTTTATTTTGTAAATGAAAATGTGGAAACCTTTTCCTTTGCCTCTTCAAATTCTTCTATTATTCGCTTTATTATGTCTGCAGAGCTGTCAATGTCTTTTATACTAGATGCTATTTGACCTATTTCCAATTCACCATTTTCCAAATCTCCATCAAAGATGCCGCGTTTTGAGGCTGCTTTGCCCAATATTTCACGTAGTTCGTCAACATCCGCGCCCTGGCTTTCTGCCTTATAGATGCTTTCGTACAAGGCGTTTTTAATCAAACGTGTAGGAGCAATCTTTTTAAGACACAACATTGTGTCACCTTCTTGAAGATTGGTGCAGTGTTCTTTGAATGTATCTGAAGCAGAACTCTCCTTGCTCATGGCAAAAACGGTTCCACATTGTACTCCTTCGGCTCCAAGCACCATGGCAGCAAGCATCGCATTTCCTGAGGCGATGCCCCCCGCAGCAATTAGTGGTAAACTTGTTGCTTTGCGCACTTGAGGTATGAGAGTCATTGTCGTCGTCTCTTCACGTCCATTGTGCCCTCCAGCTTCAAAACCCTCGGCTACTATTGCGTCAACACCAGCTTCTTGGCATTTTGCAGCGAACTTGCTGCTGGAAACGACATGAGCCACAGTTATTCCATTGTCATGTAGCTTCCCTGTGAATTTTTTAGGGCTGCCAGCAGAAGTGAAAACAACTTTTACTCCTTCACTGATAATCATGTCTATTATCTTGTCTATTTCCGGATATAAAAGTGGAATATTTACTCCCCAAGGCTTGTTTGTCGCTTCTTTCATCTTGCGTATGTGCTGAAGTAATGTTTCAGGGTGCATAGATCCCGCGCCTAATAACCCTAATCCGCCAGCATTGCTAACGGCAGAAGCCAATCGCCAACCGCTGCACCATACCATACCACCTTGGATTATAGGATATTCTATCCCAAATAGTTCTGTTATCCTGTTGCTCATATCTGTTTTGTCTTTTTGTTTAAATGCAAAGGTATTAAACTTTTGATATTGTAGCTTATGTTTCTCAAGAAAAAGTGTGCTTTTAGCTTTCCGTTTGTTCTATTTGCGCTTTAGGCCAATTTACAAGAAATAATTTTTCTGTCGCTCGTGTAAAAGCGGTGTAAAGCCAATGTAAGTAGTTGGGAGTGAGCATTTCTTCGGTCATGTATCCTTGATCAACATAAACATGTGCCCATTGGCCACCTTGTGCCTTGTGGCAAGTGGCAGCATAAGCGAACTTTACTTGTAGGGCATTATAGTATTTGTCTGTGCGTACCCGTTTCATTTTTTCTGTTTTCAGGGGTATGTCCGCATAATCAGCCAATACTCCTTCAAAAAGCTTTTCACCTTGTTCTTTAGTAAGCGAGGTGGATTCTGATAGAAGAGAGTCAAGCACCGCTGTTACGCTTATTTCTTGATTATCATAGTCGGGAAATTCTAAAACAAGGTCAGCGAAGCGAAGGCCATACATTTCGTGCACATTCCTTATTCTACGAACAATAGCTCGATCTCCGTTGGCAATAAATGACATACGTTGTTGGTTTTCTTCAGGAGATTTGGCCTCGTTATTCTTTGCTATCTCTACCCAATAGTAATTGTTGCGTACAACCATAAGGATGTCTCCGGGTGTAAGTTCGTCTTCGCGTCCGAGAACCATATTTCGTATTCCGTTGTTGTAGATATTAGCGCGCTTGTTACTACGTGTGATTATCGTTGTTTCGTCAATACCTACATCGTAATAGCTACTTGCTAGTTGCTCTACAAGTTCATCACCCGGCACAATGTGTATGTCGGCAAAGTCTTTTACTTTAATTCTTGGCAATTGTGTCGCATTGTCCCTCGTAATCATCAGTTTTATTGCGTTCGCATTATAAAGTATTCCTGAATTTGCTGCTTGTCGCAGAACGTTGTTTAATTCAATGTTGTAAATGTCAAGGTTATAAGTGTAGGCTAATGCGTTGCTGTCCAATGCCGGTGATTCTATTTCGCCGATTGGTGGTAGCTGGGCTTTGTCTCCAATGATGATCAACCTACAGTTTTCCGCAGAAAAAACGTATTGCATTAGGTCGTCAAGCAGGCATCCGCTGCCGAAGCTTGCTCCGTTTTGCGAAAAGGAATTGTTGGAAATCATAGAAGCTTCGTCAACCAAGAATATTGTATTGCTTTGTTTGTTGAAGTTAAGTGAGAACCCTGTCATTTCGCCAGTAAATGTTTTCTGTCTATATATGTGCCTGTGTATAGTGAATGCAGGCATTCCGGCATTTAAAGATAGCACTTTTGCTGCACGTCCAGTTGGTGCAAGCAATACAACTCTTTGGCGCTGCAGTAATAAACTTCTGACAAATGTGGCAGACAGAGCCGTTTTTCCAGTACCGGCAGACCCACTCAATACCATTGTTGGGCGGTCATTATTGCTCGTCATAAACTGGCAGAATGTATCTATTGCCTCCTGTTGGCTTTCTGTTGGATGGAAGTTGAACGCATTATTCACTATCTCCTTCAAATCTTCAACATTCATTGTTATTTTAAACTAAACTTTTGATATTCCAGATTATTTGCCGTAATTTTGCAAATTAAGTATACAAACGTCATAAATGGCTTTCGCAATATGTTTTGTTGCGGTGCAGACGGCAAATGTAATGCCTCGCAAAGGTACGTAAAAAGATTTGTTTGTTCAAAATGAAACTGAAGATAAACCATATATTGTCAGCTATCTGCATTATACTCGCAGTTCTGTCCGTGGTCAGTGTTGTCCGGCCTTTATGTTTTGACCGTGAGCGCTTGCATCGTGAAACAAAAGTTAAACATTGCCTTTGTGAGATACGCAAAGCAGAAACTGCATATCTGCGTTTGTATGGAAATTATACATCTTCGTTAGAGCGGCTAGTTGCGTGCGGCTTGCTCGGCGATTCGCTGAAGACAGTGCCATTTTCAGATGGAAAGGATTTCGATATTTCTATCTCCGTGTATACGGGAAAGTCGGGTCAGTTTGTTCCCGTAATGGAATGTGGAGCTTCCTTTAAAACTTATCTTTATGGTCTTGATGAAAATAGAATACGGGAGCTGACCGAACAGGCTGGCAGTCGTGGCGAATATCCAGGACTTAAATTCGGGGACATTACAACGGCAAACGGCAATGCCGGAAATTGGGAATAATATAAGCATGAATATAGACAGATTACTAATACGTGTTGGGCAGAATACTCTAGCTTTTGCCTATGCTCAGTCGGGGGCGGACGATAATGTCGTGTTCGTTCCTTACATCATAAATGCAGGAATATCAATGGCCGCGAACTTGCGAGAAGCTTTGCGCAACGGGACGTTAGGTGGTAAGAAGTGGACAAAGGTGCAGGTTATGCTTGATACTCCGGTTGCAATGGTGCCAATTGATGAATATGACGAGCATAATAAAGAAACGCTTTATCGGTATTCCATGACAGAACAGGAGAATAATGCAGTCTTAGCAACAATCTTGCCTACAGTAAATGCGGTAGCATTATATTCTTTAAACAAGGATTTTAGACTTGTCTTGACCGACAATTTCAGTGACATAAAGATACGTCCTTTGTGTGCTTCCGTTTGGCAATATCTGCAGCGGCGTAGCCTACAGGGAAATGCAGAAAAACTATATTGTTATTTCCATGACAATAAGGTAGATATCTTTAGTTTCCGAAAAAATAGATTCCGTTTTGCAAATGCGTTTTCCACAACGTCAACAGCCGATACCGCTTACTTTATAATGGCAGTATGGAAACAATTGGCTTTAGATGCGCATAAAGACGAGATTTATATCGTGGGGAAGCCGAAAGATTTGGATAAATTGACCGAAATCCTTCACCGCTTCGTTACTGCTATATACAGTATAAATCCATCAGCAGAGTTTAATCGTCACCCACTTGCTTTACAAGGGGGAGTGCCGTTTGATATATTGACAACATTGATGGAGTGACTTTTCAAAAGAAACTCTTTGCGTAGACTATACAAACAATTCAAGAAAGTACATATCAATGAGAATAATTACAGGAGAATACAAAGGGAGAAGGTTTGATGTGCCGCGTACGTTCAAGGCTCGTCCAACAACGGATTTCGCCAAAGAAAATATATTTAATGTAATGAATGGCTATCTTGACTTTGAAGAGATAACGGCACTCGACCTGTTTTCTGGCACAGGAAGCATATCTTTGGAACTGGTTTCGCGGGGATGTCGCCAAGTCGTAAGTGTTGAGGCTGACCGCGACCATCACGCTTTTATTAAACAATGCATAGCAAAACTTGGGGCAGACAACTGTATAGCTATACGGGGGGATGTTTTCCGATTCATAAAGGGATGTAAACAACAATTCGATTTTATTTTTGCCGACCCGCCATATGCATTGCCTGAACTGAGAAGTATTCCCAAATTGGTCTTTGAGGCAGGTATCTTAAAGGATGGCGGGGTGTTTGTATTCGAACACGGAAAGAAAGATAACTTCGAGGGAGAAGAACATTTTGTGGAGCATAGAGAATACGGAAGCGTGAACTTTTCTATATTCCGAAACAAAGAAATGCAGGGCTAGTCAACGAAAAAGATACTTTTATGATAGATCGCGCAACCATAGAGAGAATAAAAGAAGCGGCAGACATAGTGGATGTCGTTTCTGAATTCGTGTCATTGAAAAAGGTAGGAGCGAACTATAAGGGGCTATGCCCGTTCCATAACGAGAAAACACCTTCTTTCTATGTTTCGCCTGCTCGTGGAATATGCCACTGCTTCTCGTGTGGAAAGTCTGCAAATCCTGTGAGCTTTATCATGGAACAGGAGCAGATGACCTATCCTGAAGCACTGCGGTGGCTCGCAAACAAGTATCATATAGAAATTCATGAGCACGAACTAAACGAAGAAGAAAAGCAGGAGCAGAATGATCGCGAAAGCATGTTCATCGTGAACAAATGGGCAATGGATTATTTCCATGACTTGTTGCTGAATGATGTTGATGGACGGGCAGTTGGAATGCAGTATTTCCGTAGCCGTGGCTTCCGTGACGATGTTATAGAGAAGTTTCATCTTGGCTTTTCGCTGCCGTCGCGTGACGATTTGGCAAGAAATGCAATTTCTAAAGGCTACAACGAAAAATATCTTGTTTCCACAGGACTTTGCTTTAAGCGCGACACAGGAGAATTGATAGACAAGTTCTCAGGCCGCGTAATGTTCCCGTGGATAGGCGTAAACGGTAATGTTCGCGCTTTTGGAGGACGTTTGCTTGATTCCCGCACGAAGGGAGTACAGCAAAAATATGTCAATTCTCCAGACTCGGAGATCTACCATAAAGAACGCGAACTCTATGGCATTTACCAAGCAAAGAAGGCTATAGCAAAAGAAAACTGCGTGTACATGGTGGAAGGATATACAGACGTTATTTCCATGCACCAGTGCGGAATAGAAAATGTCGTTGCCAATTCAGGAACAGCACTAAGTGTTTATCAAATACGATTGCTGCATAGGTTCACCGAAAACATAATACTTCTGTATGATGGCGATGAAGCCGGCATACACGCCGCCATGCGCGGTATCGATATGCTATTGGCTGAAGCAATGAAAGTCAAGGTTATGCTATTGCCAGATGGCGACGATCCTGATAGCTTTGCGCGGAAACATACTGCAGACGACTTCAGACAGTATATAAAAGAGCATCAGCAAGATGTCATAGCTTTCAAAACAGATTTCCTTTTGCGTGGGGTCACTGATCCGATAAAGCGTTCGGAGGCAATAAATGGCATAGTAAAAACAATTTCCGTCATAGAAGACCAGATTGTGCGCGCCACATATCTTCAAGATGCCGCCCATCGTATAGGAATAAGCGAGGCAACTCTTATAAATACGATGAACAAATTCATACGTAGAGGACAGGAAAGCCTTGCAAAGGAAAAACAACGGCAACCTTCTCAGCCGCAGCAACTTTCATCGGAGCCCTCACTTCAAACTTCCTCACAGGAAAAAGCGAAAAAAGTGGAAACGATGCTTCTTCAAATAGTGATAAGGCATGGTGAGGAAATTATCTACGACAGCATTGAAACTGACGACGGTCAGACTGTATCGCTGAATGTTGCACAATATGTGAGCTATGATCTTGGCGAGGATGGCTTGACTTTCTCTTTGCCAATTTACAACAAAATACTTCAAGAGGCAGTGGAACATAGTGCTGATGCCGGCTTTAAGGCTGAAGAATATTTCATGAAACATCCCGATTTAGAGATAAGTAAACTTGCAACAGAGTTGTCTTTCGACAAGTTTCAGTTGCGTAAAGGAGCAAATTTGCGCACGGGTGAGGATGTACTTCGGTCGCGTGTAAAGCATCTCGTGTTAGATTTCCGGATGGAAATAATAAAGGAAAGACTGCAAAGCTTGCAGATACAGATAAAAACCTGTACTGACGATGCGGAAAAAATGATGCAGTTGCTGAAGGACTATCAAGAAACACAGAAAATACGCAATGCTGTAGCGAAGGAACTCGGCAAAGAAATATTGGTTTGAAAGACTTTTGCCTATGCAATACCTATACTGGATTTTCGTAAGCCTATATACAATAACAATTGTAGGAACGGTGATTTCTGTTCTTATGGACAATCGTCAGCCCGTTAAGACAATGGCTTGGGTAATGGTGCTAATGTTTTTGCCTGGTATAGGTATTGTTTTGTATTTCTTTTTTGGTCAAAATACACGTAAAGAAAAGCTGATAAGCCAGCATAGTCTCAGTCTGCTTACAAAAGGCTCATTGTTGGAATTTGCCGTGCAAGAAGACTTGAAAATACCAGAAGAGAACAAAATACTTATAAGTCTGTTCAAGTCACAAAATTGGGCACTTCCTTTCAAAGACAACAAGATAGACATTTTTACCGATGGACATTCATTCTTCACAACTTTACTAAAGCAAATAGGAGCAGCGAAGGAAAGTATACATCTTGATACATATATTTTTGAGCAGGATTCTTTGGGGCGTCTATTAGCTGACATGCTTATTGACAAAGCAAAGAATGGTGTTGAGGTGAGGGTAATATACGATGATGTAGGATGCTGGAACGTGCACGATGCTTTTTTTATGCGCATGCGCAATGCTGGTGTAAAGGTTCTTCCGTTCATGTCAGTGCGCTTCCCTGCCTTTACCAGCAAAGTTAATTACAGAAATCACAAGAAACTATGTGTCGTTGACGGGCGATATGGCTTTATTGGCGGTATGAACATAGCCAAACGTTATGTTACTGGCGATGGAAAGCGCAAATGGAGGGACACTCATCTTAGAATAGAAGGAGGTGCTGTTTATGCCATACAAAGAACGTTTCTCGTGGATTGGTATTTTGTATCAGGGAAACTTATAACAGACCGCCGCTATTATCCCGAGTTAGAATCAGGACTTAAAAATGACATAGTAGTACAGATTGTTACAAGCAGCCCTGTTGCTCCTTGGCCGGATATAATGCAGGGATACATGCGTATCCTGTTGCAGGCGCGCAAGTATGTATATATTCAAACACCATATTTCCTACCCACAGAGGCTGTAATGTCGGCAATGCGCATTGCAGCACTGGCTGGAGTTGATGTAAGAATAATGATTCCGCGTCATGGAGATGCAAAGTTTGTGGAGTGGGCGAGTAGGTCTTATGTCTTCGAGACCCTTCAGGCTGGTGTTAAAGTGTATCTTTATCGCAGTGGATTTCTGCATTCCAAAATGCTTGTCTGTGATGATAGTGTGTCGACATGCGGCTCCACAAACGTTGATTTCCGTAGCTTTGAAAACAATTTCGAGGCAAATGCCTTTATCTATGACCATGAAACAGCCATGCGCTTTAAGGCGATCTTCATGGAAGATACAAAGGAATGCACTTTTGTAACGGAACGTATGTTAAGAAAGAAGCGTCCTTTCTTAAAGCGTCTTTGGGAGTCTGTTGTCAGACTTCTTTCTCCGTTGCTTTAATTGTGCTGCGTTTTTTGCACAAAAGCAGCGTTTGCCATTAGTGTGCGCAAGAAGGCAAATAACAAATCTTTCAGAATATTTCGCAAATAACAATGCTTGACTTAGGTCAAAACTCCGTATATTTGCAGAAGACAGGAATACAAACTTGACAAAATGTCTTTCTACGGATGTTTTCTTGTCTAAACGGCCTTAAATAGCGATAAGGCAACTTGTCGCATCGAGAGCATGTACAGGCTTGATTTTAATACAAAAAAAACATAACCAATGAACAATGACAGATATTTCTTCGCCGTAGACTTAGGTGCCACGAGTGGAAGAACAATAATCGGCACCCTTGCCGATGGGAAGATAAAACTAGAGGAGTTAACGCGTTTCGGAAATGCCTTGATAGAGACAGGCGGCCATTTCTATTGGGATATTTTCGCACTCTATAACGAAATTATAAAAGGGTTGAAACTAGTAGCAAAGCGACAACTCCCAATCGTTAGCATCGGTATCGACACATGGGGCGTTGATTTTGTTTGTGTTGGTGACGACAACGCAATCTTGCGCAACCCTATAGCCTATCGTGATCCTTTCACTTTCAAGGCGATGGATGAGTACTTCGAAAAGTGTGTAGACAAGAAGAAAGTGTATGACACCACGGGAATACAGTTTATGAACTTCAATTCCCTCTTCCAACTCTATGCAATGAAGTGCGAGAATAATACGGCTCTGCGTAATGCCAAGAAGATTCTTTTCGTGCCTGATGCTTTGTCATGGATGCTTACAGGCAAGGATGTATGCGAATATACCATTGCTTCAACAAGCCAAATGCTTGACCCTCGCACAAAGGAGCTTGATACATGTCTTTTAGACAGTGTGGGACTGGAAAGGGAAAAATTCGGGAAAATGGTATTCCCCGGTACGTGTATAGGTACGTTAACAAAAGAAGTACAAGATATGACGGGCTTGGGAGCTGTACCCGTAATAGCCGTTGCCGGTCACGATACCGGCAGTGCCGTTGCTGCAGTGCCGGCCAAAGACGGTCGTTTCGCTTATCTCAGTAGCGGGACGTGGAGCCTTATGGGTATAGAAACCAAAGAAGCTATTATAAACGCCCTCAGTTATGAGCGCAACTTTACTAACGAAGGTGGCATAGAAGGAACAACGCGCTTCTTGAAGAATATCTGTGGAATGTGGCTCTTGGAGCGTTGCCGTAAGGAATGGGGCGATGACGTACCGAAAGACTATGGGGTTCTTCTCGGTGAGGCAATGAAAGTTACTCCATTCCAGAGCATCATAAATCCAGATGACAAGATGTTTGCCAATCCCGCTAACATGGAGGATGCAATAATGGAGTATTGCCGACAGACAGGCCAGCACGTGCCAAACGGTTATGCTGAAATTTGCCGTTGCATCTTTGAGAGTTTGGCGTTGCGATATAGGCAGGTTTTTGGCTATCTCAAAGAAATGGCGTCTTTCCCAATAGATACATTGCATATTATTGGCGGTGGCTCACTGAACAACTACCTGAACCAGTTTACAGCCAATGCAACTGGAGTACAAGTCCTGGCTGGTCCGCAAGAGTGCACAGCCCTCGGCAACATAATGATGCAAGCCAAAGCCGCTGGAGATGTCGACGGAATATTTGACATGCGCCACATTATTGCTGATAGTGTCGAGATGAAACGTTTTGAACCCCAAGACAAAGAGATGTGGGACAAAGCATTCGAAAGATATTTGGAGATAACTGCAAAGAAAGACAAACAATGATGTTGTTGTCTAGCAGCATGTGTGTGAAAAGAAAGAAATAAATATTATAAACAAAACCTCAAATTACAATGAAAACAGAACAGATTACAAAAGCTTATGAAATGGCAAAAGAGCGCTATGCCGCTCTTGGCGTAGATACAGACAAGGCTATAGAAACATTGGAGAAGACTCCTATTTCTCTGCACTGCTGGCAGGCTGACGATGTCGTTGGCTTTGAACGCAATGTTGCTGCGTCTGGCGGTATTCAGACAACCGGCAATTATCCAGGCAAGGCACGCAATATCGATGAACTTCGTCAGGATATAGAAAAGGTGAACTCTTTGCTCGCAGGAACATTCCGTCTTAATCTTCATGAAACTTATGGCGAATTTGGTGGTAAGTTCGTAGATCGCGACCAAGTTGGCGTTGAACATTTCCAAGGATGGATGCAGTGGGCAAAAGAACATAACATGAAGCTTGACTTCAATTCCACATCATTCTCTCATCCGAAGAGTGGAAGTTTGAGCCTCTCAAATCCAGACAAAGAAATCCGTGAGTTCTGGATTGAACATACTAAGCGTTGCCGTCGTATTGCAGACGCAATGGGTAAATTCCAAAATGATCCTTGTATCATGAATATTTGGGTTCATGACGGAAGCAAAGACCTTACTGTTGAAAAGGGACGTTACCGCCAAATACTTAAGGATAGCCTTGATGAAATATTGAAAGAAGATTTGCCTGGTATGAAATCATGCCTAGAGGCAAAGCTGTTTGGTATTGGACTTGAAGCTTACACTGTAGGTTCACATGACTTCTATGCAGGATATTGTGCAAAGAACAACGTTATGTATACTCTGGATACCGGGCACTATGAACCAACAGAGAATGTTTCAGACGCAGTTTCTGCCCTTCTACTTTTTGTTCCTGAGCTTATGCTTCATGTTTCCCGTCCGATGCATTGGGATTCTGACCATGTAACATTGTATGACGATAACACTCGCAACCTGTTCTCTGAACTTGTTCGTGCTGAAGCCCTTGATCGTGCACATATTGGCCTTGACTATTTTGATGCTTCCATCAACCGTATCGGTGCATACATTATTGGTGTTCGTGCTGCACAGAAGTCTTTGCTACAGGCTTTCCTTGAGCCGCTCGACACATTGCGCAAGTATGAGGACGAGGGCAAGCTCTTCCAGCGTCTTGGATTGCTTGAAGAAGCTAAGACACTGCCTTTCGGTGCTGTTTACGACTATTTCAACATGAAGAATAACGTGCCTGTAGGTGAGGAATACTTTGCAGATGTAGAAAAGTACGAGGCTGAAGTTCTTAGCAAGAGAGGATAAATTGAGATGGAAATCATCATCGGATTGCTCATCATAGCCATTGGCGCTTTTTGCCAGTCTAGCTGCTATGTTCCTATAAACAAGATAAAATCTTGGAGTTGGGAGTCGTACTGGCTTGTGCAAGGCGTCTTCGCTTGGATTGTATTCCCGTTGCTTGGCGCAATGTTGGCTGTGCCTGAAGGACATTCCTTGGCAGAGTTGTTTTCCGCAAGTAGTTCGTTCAACATCTGGATGACAGTGTTGTTTGGCGCCTTGTGGGGAGTTGGAGGTCTTACGTTCGGACTTTCCATGCGCTATCTTGGCGTAGCTTTGGGACAGAGCATTGCCTTGGGAACTTGTGCCGGGCTAGGTACAATAATGGGTCCCGTTTTGCTGAATATATTCTTCCCTGAAGAAGATGCCTTGAGCAGGCTAACTTTTGCTGTAATTCTTGGCGTAGTGGTGACACTCGTCGGTATTGCTGTTATCGGATTGGCTGGCTCAATGAAGGCGGCCTCACTTTCTGAAGAGGAGAAAACGGCTGCGGTAAAGGATTTTAATTTTCCTAAAGGACTTGCCATCGCACTTTTGGCTGGCTTTATGAGTGGTTGCTTCAATGTCGGACTTGAGTTTGGCAAGGATATAAACTACGGGAGCTTAACACCGGATATGTATAAGACGCTGCCTGCAACGCTTCTTGTTACGCTTGGAGGCTTTGTCACTAATGCAGCCTATTGCTTCTATCAAAACGCCCAAAACCATACATGGGGCGACTATGGCAAGGGGAACGTATTGCTGAACAACCTCGTCTTCTGTGCGCTTGCCGGAGGATTATGGTATAGTCAGTTCTTTGGCTTGTCGCTTGGCAAGGGATTCCTTAAAGCATCGCCTACTCTTATGACCTTGTCGTTCTGTATCCTCATGGCCCTAAATGTGGTGTTTTCGAATGTTTGGGGAATAATCTTGAAGGAATGGAAAGGGTGCTCACGTAATACTATCGCAGTGCTCATACTTGGAATAATAATATTGATTGTTTCATCGTTCCTTCCTCAGCTTATTTAGCAAGAGAAAATATAGATTGTCCAAACGGCATTTAATAATTAAAAGCCTCCAACCTAATTGAATAGTTGGAGGCTTTTTGTTTCTTTCCTGCTTATCTTCCTTTTTTATCCTTATTACTCAGCATATAAAAAGTTCGAAGAGCGCGATTGAATGGCGGTAAACTTTTTATGAGATATATTGGCATGGCGCATTGAGAGCCCGCGGCGTTTGTTATGCGTTGCCGCGGCGTTTGGTTTAAGTCTCCGCTTGCTTCTGTCGCTATGCTTGTGGCTTGTCTTTTGATTGTTGCGCCTTATAGATGACACCATGGAATATGATTTCCGTTAAGCCCCATCGTGTGTTTGCTTAGCTATCTTTTATTTCTTCTCAAGTTTCTGTTTTAGCCTTAGTTCTGTAGGGGACTTACCTGTTTGTTTTGTGACAAAACGGGTGAAGTGGGCAGGG
>CAVAAS010000013.1:0-67398 GCA_963586715.1 Barnesiella intestinihominis | reverse complement strand
GTATTCTGGACTTATGGGCAACGGATTAAAGCTTTATGCGCATTTCTGCAATGTTCCTCATGCCGTTTACGAAGTCGCGGGCTTCCATGCGCTTTTTGCCGCTCAGCTGGATGGTGTTTAGTTCCAGCAGAAAATCTGTGGCATTGACGTAAAGCTTGTCTTTTTCCGTGACAAACGTTCCCGTTTCGCCCTTTCGCGGAGTGGTTGTCAAGGTTGTCTTGAAAATCTTAAGTACAGAAACCTTACCGTTGCCGTCGGCAATTTCAGTCCATGCGCCAGGGTAGGGCGACAGACCGCGCACGAAGTCGTGCACCCTCTTAGCCGGCATGTTCCAGTCAATGCAGCATGTTTCCTTGAAGATTTTTGGAGCGTGGTGCAGTTCCGTGCCAGTGGCAATCATTTTCTCCTGCGGAAGAGAATCCACATGACCGTTTCCTTCAATGATTCCGTCGATTGTCTTTATGGCAATGCCGGCACCAAGAGTCATTAGTCCGTCATACACGTCTTCAACATTGTATTCGTCCTTTATCTCAAACGGTTCCTGCATGATGATGCGCCCCGTGTCAATGTCGTGGTCAAGGAAGAACGTAGTAACACCCGTTTGCTTCTCGCCGTTTATCACCGCCCAGTTTATCGGGGCAGCACCGCGGTATTGCGGCAGCAGTGCGGCATGAACGTTGAACGTGCCGTATTGCGGCATAGCCCACACTACTTCCGGCAGCATGCGGAAAGCCACCACAACCTGAAGGTCAGCCTTAAACTCGGCGAGACGCTCAAGGAATTCGGGGTCTTTCATCTTTACAGGCTGTAGAACGGGTATGGCGTGTTCCGTGGCATACACCTTCACGGCAGATGGCTGCAGCGTGTCTTGATGCCGTCCCACTGGCTTGTCGGGCTGTGTTACAACAGCCACTACGTTGTATCCGCCTTCAACAAGTCGGCTGAGCGTGCCCACGGCAAATTCCGGGGTGCCCATGAAAACTATCCTTATGTCTTTCTTTGTCATTCCCTTGTGTCTTGTAATGTATTTTCTTTTGCGCTATTCCACGGTAACAGACTTTGCCAAATTGCGTGGCTGGTCAACGTTCAGCCCCTTGAACACCGCCACGTGATATGCGATGAGCTGCAGCGGCAAGACGGAGAGAAGCGGTGCGATGGCAGGTAATGTTGCCGGCACTTCGATTGTTGCTTCTGCAACGGCTTTTACTGCCTCGTCGCCTTCCGTCACTACGGCAATGATGCGTCCGTTGCGCGCCTTCACTTCCTGAATGTTGCTGAGAATTTTTTTGTATAGCTGATGGTGTGTGGCAACGAACACAACGGGCATGTTTTCGTCAACGAGTGCTATTGGCCCGTGCTTCATTTCGGCAGCAGGGTAACCTTCGGCGTGGATATAGCTTATCTCCTTCAGTTTCAGCGCACCTTCAAGGGCTACTGGGTAGTTGAAGCCGCGACCCATATAGAGGGCGTTGCGTGCATAAGTCAACGTGCGTGAGATGTTCTTGATAGTGTCGTTCTGTTCGAGCACCTTTTCCATCTTTTCCGGTATGCGAGCCAGCTCGTCAATGTATTCTTCATATTCGGTAAGCGGTATGCGTCCAAGCTCGTGTGCCAGTGCAAGCGAGAAGAGTGTTAGCACGGTAACCTGCCCTGTGAATGCCTTTGTTGAGGCTACACCTATTTCGGGCCCCACGTGGGTGTAGATGCCCGTGTCAGAAGCGCGTGCTATGCTGGAGCCCACAACGTTCACTATGCCGAAGCAAAGTGCGCCCTTCTGCTTAGCCAGTTCGAAAGCTGCCAGCGTGTCGGCTGTTTCACCGCTCTGGGATATGGCGATTACCACATCCTCACGGAAGAGTACGGGCTTGCGGTAGCGGAATTCGGAGGCGTATTCCACCTCGACGGGTATTTCGCACCATTGCTCTATGAATTGCTTGCCGATGAGTCCGGCGTGCCATGATGTGCCGCATGCCACGATTATTATGCGCTTTGCGCGGAGCAGACGATCGCGGTGCTGGTTGATGGCACTGAGCATGATGCGCTTCTCGTTTGGCAACAGACGTCCGCGCATGCAGTCGGCAATGCAGCGAGGCTGGTCGTAAATCTCTTTCAGCATATAGTGGCTGAAGCCGCATTTCTCCAAGCTGTCGAGGTTTATGTCCACTTCCTTTGCGTTGTGGTCAATATTCTCGTTGTCTAGGTTACGGATTTCTGGCTTATGATCAATTTTCAGCAGGGCAACCTCGTCGTCGTTGAGGTATATCATCTTGTTGGTGTATTCCACGATTGGCAAGGCGTCGGAGGCGAAGAAGAACTCGCTGTCGTTCTCGCCGATACCGATTACGAGCGGACTTGACTTGCGTGCCACAACGATCTTGTCTGGACATTCATTGTCGATAATGGCTATGGCGTATGCACCGGTTACGCGGCGCAATGCCGTGACCACGGCTCCCTCCAGGTCTTTGTTGTATGTGTCCATGACATACTGTATGAGTTGCACCAGCACTTCAGTGTCGGTGGAACTTTTGAATGTGAAGCCCTTCTCTTCAAGGAGAGTCTTTATTGTGCCATAGTTTTCTATGATGCCGTTGTGGACAATTGCCAGCCTTCCGTTTTGTGAAACGTGCGGATGTGCGTTAACACGCGACGGCTCTCCGTGTGTGGCCCAGCGTGTGTGCGCTATGCCTATGCAGCCCTCGGTAGCTTTGTCTGCTGCCAGCTGTTCAAGGTTGCTCACCTTTCCCTTTTCCTTGTAAACGTTCATATTGCCGTCCCTGTCGATGAGAGCCACTCCGGCGGAGTCGTAGCCGCGGTACTCAAGGCGGTGGAGGCCTTTAATCAGTATCGGATAAGCTTCACGGCTTCCGATATAACCTACTATTCCACACATATTGATATGATTTTTTTTCTTGTATTTCTGTTTGACTATGCGAAATTAAGCAATTCTCCTAACCTGTGCAAGGTGAAGGGCGCTTTTCGCTTATAGCTCATGCTTTCTTGAACACAAACCTCACGAGCGTGAAGTTTACGGGTATTGTTATGCAGAAGGTGGGGATTAGTGCCAACCGTTCCTGCACTCCCAGCCAAGAGAAGAGGTTGAGCAGGGCTAACTGAAGCATGAAGTTCACGGCGTGTGCCAGGGCGAAGCCTATGCCGTTGCGTCCAGACGTCTTCTTGCGGAACGTGAAGCGTGCCGACATGAAGTAGTTGAAAACGAAGCTTAGAAAATAGCTTATAGGCAGTGCGATGTTTCGCCCCGTGTATGGCTGCAGCAACCAGTATATTGCAAACTGCAGCAGTGTGGCGAGACCTCCTGTAATGCCGAACCTGAAAATTTCGTTCAGCGTATTCCTGTTGATTTTCATGCGATAAGTATTGTACTCTCTATTTGCCAATGATGTAGAGTCTGATAATGTAAAAAACCAGTCTTCCCCTTTTGTGAGGAAAACTGGCTGGGTATTTCTTTTTGTCTTTATCCAATCTGCCACCAGTGCTTGCGCTTTGGTGGCTCTTGTGGCAAACTTTTCATGCTCTCTTTCAGCACTTGGCGGTAACTTTTTCCCGTGCATATCATTTGGTATATAAGTCCCCAATCGGGCAGTCCGCCAATGTTGCGGTCGTCAATGAAAAGATCGGCTTTTATCTTGCGGCTGAAATGTTGGTTGCTTTCCGCACCGTTTTCTTCAGGGTAGTCCTTGTTCACAGCCCAGAACTCCACCCCGCGTTTGCGGCACCATTCCACGGCATCGTCAAGAAGCTGCCCCTCTCTCACGGACCATAGTATGAGCTTGTGTCTGTCTGCTATGAGCTGGCGCAGGGTGTCGGTGGCGAAAGGTATCTCTTCGCCTATTTCCGGATAGCGGTGCTCAACAATCGTGCCGTCGAAGTCTACTGCTATTGTCATTTCTTTTGTATCCTTTTCTTGTCTTTACCTTTATATTTTCAGAGAGTTGTCGTTCTCGTTGCCATATTTGTTGCCGTAAGTGCCGTAGCTGGATGTGTAGCTACTGTACTTGGAATATGAGCCGTAGTATTTGTATTTGCCGTATTTGCCCACACCGTAGTAGTAGCCGTACTTCTTCTTCGACATGTCGATGCCGTTGATAACCATTGCCATGTTGGGGAGTTTCTTCTCCCTGTTGAGCTGGTTGATGAGGGCGAACGATGTTTTCGGCGTGTAGTCAGCACGACACATGAATATTGTTGCATCTGCCACCTTGCCGATCTGCAGCGTATCTGTTACGAGACCAACAGGAGCAGTGTCGATGAGAACGTAGTCGTAGTGCTCTTTGAGTTGGTTGATTACAACTTCCAACGATGGGCGTGTGACGATTTCTCCAGGGTTAGGAGGAATAGGTCCGGCAAGCAGGAGGTCTAGGTTGTTGTTAATCTCAGATGGTATGATCTCGTTTTGGATATCATTCCATGTGGGAGCGTCTTTCACAAGCAACTTGGTGATACCGTTGTGATGGTTGTCAATCTCGAAGAGCTCAGCAAGACGCGGCTTTCTGATGTCAAGACCCACTAGCACCACCTTTTTGCCAAGAAGGGCGAAGCTAATCGAGAGGTTTGCCGCATTGAACGTCTTTCCCTCACCGGAAGTAGATGAAGTGAACATGATGACTTTCTGCCCTTCTTTCAGCATAAACTGGATGTTTGTTCGCATGGAGCGGAAGATCTCCTCCATCTGGTTGTTGGAGTTCTCGTGTACCACAATGTCGGCGCGTGTCTTCACCTCGTCGCTGGCAATGGCAACATCGGCAATGATAGGCAGAGTGGTCAGAGCTTCCACGTCATCGTGTCCTTCGATTCTGTATCTGAAGAAGTTTATCAAGAATATTATGAGTGCGGGGATAAAAATGCCAGCAAGCGCGCCATAGCCAAAGACCAAGCTTGATTTCGGACTTACCACCCCGGCGTATTGCGGGAGCTCGATGAGCTTGCCTTTGTCGGCTGTTGCGGCGAGCGATATGGAGTTCTCTTCACGTTTCTGTAAGAGCATGAGGTAAAGTCCTGACTTCACTTCCTGCTGACGGCCTATTTGCGTCAGTATGCGCTCCTGTTGCGGGGTTCTTGCCACTTCGCTGTTATACTGTCCGTACTGTGAAGCCACGGCATCGCGTTGTATCTCAAGGTTGCGCTTTGCCTGTCCGAGCGCCATTTTTATGCTCACGCTCATGTCGTTGAGCTGTGAGGTCAGTTCTTCTACAACAGGACTTGATTCAGAGGCCGTGCGCAACAGACGGTTACGCTCCAATGCTACCTTGTTGTAGTCGTTGATGAGCGATGTGGAGGCAGCATCCTGCAAGCCAACGTTTGATGGTATTACCTGATATTTGTTTCCCGGACGTTCAGAGAACTGTATCAAACTGTTGAGAAGCGAGATCTGCGTGCCGGCGTCGTTCAGCTTCTGCTCGTATGATGAAAGGTTTGTTGCGCTATTGCTGGCACCCGTCTTCATGTCAACAAGGCGGTTGCTGCGTTTATAGCTCTCAAGGGCACCTTCCGTTGTGCTCAGTTCTGCGTTGATCTTCTCCAAGCGGTCGTTGACGAAGGCCTCTGTGCGGCGGGCAATCTCATTCTTGTCTTCGTTAGCCTGACGGTTATAGCACAGTGCAAGCTGGTTAAGATAGTCGATGCTTCGCTGGATGTGCTGGTCGTTGAGTTGCAACATCAGTGTTGACGACGATTCGCTCGTCTGCTTTATGCTCAACGAACCGCTGTATTTTCCAGCCATAGCCATAGGCGATACTATGGTCACCAGCTCCACGTCGCCGTTGTTCATGGTGAATGTGGAGTTGCGAGTGAGGTAAATTCTTCCTGCTTTCGTGTTGAGTGATGCAGGGAGGAATGCGAATGTGTTTCTGAAAGAGAATGGACCGGAAGAGAGATTCTCGCCGAGGTTAACGTAGTATGTTCCCTCAACGATATATTTTCCGTCTTCTTTCGTTATCGTCATGTTCACAGGCTGGTTGAGCTTTTCAACGTGTGCCGGGTCCATGTCCACCGACACGGGCTGGTCTCTGTAAAGGATGCGGTTTGTCACGCGTCCCTTGTGCCAATAAGATATGTTCAGTTTCAAGTCGCGCACCGCTTCGGCAGCGAGAGTGCGCGTCTGGAGAATTTCCATTTCGTTTTCCAGACCATAGTTGTTGCTTATCGTTCCGAGGTTCGACATGTCGCTTAGTCTGTTTCGGCGACTGCTTGTTCCGTCATCCTTCACCAGTAGCTTTGCCGTGGTGCTGTAGGTGGGGGCGGTGTATCGCAGGTACAGGTATGATGCTCCGAGGCAGATAATGAGTGAAAGCACGAACCATTTCCAGTTCAGCACGTAAGACATGAAGAACTTTTGGAAATTGAAAGTTGATGTCCCTTCCTCCTCTTCAAGAGCATAGAGGTTTTTCTGTTGTTCGTCAACCATTTTCTTTAAAATCAAATATAGTTTGTCTGTTAATGTTCTTGGTTTATTTCCCTTCAACGAGCTTGAGCAGATATTGCCCGTATCCGTTCTTTGCCATAGGAGCGGCAGTCTGTCGCAGCTTTTCGGCTGTAATCCAACCCCTCTTGTAGGCAATCTCTTCAAGGCAAGCCACTTTCAGTCCTTGACGCTTCTCAATGACTTCGATAAAGGTGCTCGCCTCCGACAGACTGTCGTGTGTGCCAGTGTCAAGCCAGGCAAAGCCGCGCTGCAGAGTCTGCACCTTCAGGCTTCCCTTCTTCAGGTATTCCTGATTGACGGAAGTTATTTCCAGTTCGCCCCTCGCGCTGGGCTTGATGTTCTTCGCTATTTCAACCACACTGTTGGGATAGAAATACAGTCCCACCACGGCGTAGTTGCTCTTCGGGTTCTGCGGTTTCTCCTCAATGCTCAGGCAGTTGCCGTCAGCGTCGAACTCAGCCACGCCATATCTTTCGGGGTCGTTAACGTAATAGCCGAATACGGTTGCATTGCCGTCCTTCTCAGCCGCTTCCACGCTCTGGTGGAGCAGACCGGAGAACCCGGAGCCGTAGAAAATGTTGTCGCCCAAAACAAGGCATACGCTATCGTTGCCGATGAATTTCTCGCCGATGATAAACGCCTGAGCCAAGCCGTCGGGAGATGGCTGCTCGGCATATTCGAAATTAACGCCGAAGTCGGAGCCGTCGCCAAGAAGGCGCTTGAAACCGGGCAAGTCGTGGGGAGTGGAAATAATAAGAATGTCTTTTATCCCGGCGAGCATGATTGCCGACACGGGATAGTATATCATTGGCTTGTCAAAGATGGGGATGAGTTGCTTGCTTATCCCTTTGGTAATAGGGTAGAGGCGCGTTCCGGAACCGCCTGCCAACACAATGCCTTTCATAAATTCTGTGGTATTGAAAAATTTTTCCTTTTGTCTTTTGAAACGCGTTTTAGTCCTTGTGATGCCACGTATCGCTTGCAAAGGTAGCAATAAAAAATACAAAAGTCAATTTTTATTTTGATTTTTGACCTAAAACGACTACTTTTGCATGGTAAAATTAAAAAATGCGGACAACGTCTGCGCAAAATGCTAGACGCAGCTGTTGCCCTCTTATTTTTATCCGCCTCTTGGTCGTTGTTTTGGCCTGTGGTTGGGGCGGGAAGAAAAGCAAAAAAGAAATGGGAATATTTGATAGATTTTTCGGACGAAAAAATACCGAAGAAGCCAAGATTGGCGGCATGGAGGATTTCATGACGTTGATACGCGTTTATTTTCAGGCGGCAATCGCCGAACGCGTGGGCATAACGAACATTGCGGCACTGCCGGATTTGAGGAAGTTCAAAGCGACTCTTCATGTGCCGACGCAGAACAACAAACTGGGAGTGGCAGAGAAAATTCGCTGCAAGAAGATGATGCGCGAATTATACTCCATTGACGACAGTTTCTTCAAGGAGATAGACCAGAGCATACGTAAGGGATGCCAGAAAATGCAAGACGTGCAGGTTTATCTGCTGCAGTTCCAGAACTTCACGCAGAACCTGATGATGCTTACGGGCAACCTCATGAAATTCAAACTACGATTGCCTTCGATTTTCAAAAAAGCGCTCTACACCATGACGGAGAAAAACGTGAACGATATCTTTACGCGCAACGACTTCTCCGACGCAAGCGTTATGAAAGCCGCCGTGAGCGTGAGAGAATACAATAAGCGTCTAGGCTTCTCGCAGAAATGGACCACTGACTTTGTTTATAAGGTGGTGATGCTGGCAAAGAAAGAAAAGCCGGTAAAAAACGACGAGTGAGCCGCTTGACGGGAACGAAATCCTGAAAACAGACTTTTAAAGCCCACTACAGAGGCATAAACCTGTAGGCATAACATGACCGAAAGCGAAAGAATTATATCACTGTTTACTACTCGCGTCCGACAGCTCATACTCCAGCAAAACAAGCTGAAAAAGGAAAACGAGGAACTCTATTCCATGCTTGACGCACAGGAAAAGGAGATAAAGCAGCTGAAGGATAAAATCGCGCAGGCAGAAAACAACTACAAGAGTCTGAAAACAGCCCGCATGCTTGAGGTGAGCGATGGGGATATCGAGGAATCGAAAAAGAAAATATCCCAAATGCTACGGCAGGTAAACAAGTGCATCACCTTGCTAAGCGGAAAATAAACGGCAAATCAAATGGGAGAAAACGATAAACTTCATATACGGCTGCATATCTATGACACCGACATGGCGGTGGTCATAAACCGTGACGACGAATACTACTACCGCGAAGCCGCAAAAGACATCAATGAGGCTATTAACGCATACTCGGAAGTATTCAAGGGAAAAAAAAGCGACAAGGAAATTCTTTATATGGCATTGATAGAAATAGCCTTTAATTACGAAATCCATAAGTCGAAAAACGACACCAAGCCTGTGTTTGACGTGCTCTCAAAGATTACCAAAGAAATAGAAGAAGTGCTCGACTGATGACGGGATATGCCGGCAAACGGGCAACAAAGAGAGACACACATTATTTATTATAAAATAAAACCAACAGAATGATACAAATCGTAATCGCAGCCGTAGCCCTCATCTTGGGAGCTATATGCGGATATTTTGTCTTCCGTTACGTTATAGACGGGAAATACAAAGCATTGATGGACGCCGCCGAGAAAGACGCGCAAGTGATAAAGGAAAAGAAGCTGCTTGAGGTTAAAGAGAAATTCCTCAACAAAAAGGCTGAACTGGAAAAAGAGGTGCATAGCAGAAACCAGCGTATTCAGCAAAGCGAAAACAAGCTTAAGCAGCGCGAGATGAGTCTTAACCAGCGTCAGGAAGAACTCGGACGCCGCAAACAAGACGTTGAACAACAGCAGCAGCGCATCGACAACGAGAAGAAACTGCTGCAGATAAAAGCTGACTCCTTGGAGAAAATGCAACAGCAGGAGCGCGAAAAACTGGAGGAACTTTCCGGGCTTAGTGCTGACGAGGCAAAGGCGCGCCTTGTGGAAAGCATGAAAGACGAGGCTCGCACGGCTGCTGCCAGCTATGTTAACGAGATTATGGACGAGGCGAAGCTCAACGCCAATCAGCAGGCTAAGAAAATCGTTATTCAGACTATACAGCGTGTTGCTACGGAAACGGCTATCGAAAATTCCGTAAGCGTATTCCATATTGAGAACGATGAGGTTAAAGGTCGCATCATCGGACGTGAAGGTCGCAATATCCGTGCTTTGGAGGCTGCCACAGGCGTTGAAATCGTTGTAGACGACACTCCGGAGGCTATCGTTATTTCTGCCTTCGACCCTATTCGCCGCGAGGTATGCCGTCTTGCCCTTCACCAGCTTGTGGCTGACGGACGTATACACCCGGCACGCATCGAGGAGGTTGTTGCTAAAGTGAAGAAGCAACTCGACAACGAGGTGATAGAAACGGGTAAGCGTACTGCCATTGACCTTGGTATACACGGCTTGCATCCTGAACTTATCCGCATAATCGGTAAGATGAAATACCGCTCTAGCTACGGACAGAACCTTTTACAGCACGCACGCGAAACGGCTAATCTCTGTGCTGTGATGGCTTCTGAGCTTGGACTTAACCCCAAAAAGGCTAAGCGTGCCGGATTGCTTCATGACATCGGTAAGGTGCCCGATGAGGAGAGCGAACTGCCTCACGCACTCTATGGAGCGAAGATTGCTGAAAAATACAAGGAGAAAGCGGATATCTGCAATGCCATCGGTGCTCACCACGACGAGATGGAGATGAACACGTTGCTTGCGCCCATCGTGCAGGTTTGCGACGCCATTTCAGGAGCACGTCCGGGAGCACGTCGCGAGATTGTCGAGGCTTACATCAAACGCTTGAACGACCTTGAGGCTATCGCCATGAGCTATCCTGGCGTTACAAAGACTTACGCTATACAGGCTGGACGTGAGCTTCGCGTCATTGTTGGGGCTGACAAGATGGACGACAAGGAGGCTGAGGTTCTCTCAAGCGACATCGCAACAAAGATTCAGAATGAGATGACTTATCCGGGACAGGTGAAGATTACCGTTATCCGTGAAACTCGTTCCATCGCCTACGCAAAATAAATTTCAAATCAGTTAAAGTTATAATTGCATGAAGTCCGGCACTTTCTGCCTTTTGGCGGGAGTTGCCGGGCTTCCTTTGTTTTTTTTATACGGGATGTTTGCGAGAGGGACAGACAAAAACGGTAACTCTTGCCGTTTACTCCACGCAAATTTCGTATATTTGCAAAGAGTTGCATCATTTTAGGAAAAATGGTTAACTAACATAGTAGTCTTATGCACAAAAAGGAACAAACTTTCTCGTACTTTGATACGATTAAGATTATGCATAACAAGGGTAAACTAGATAGACTTTCCCATTCTGCATGCATGGTTGAAGCAAAAGACATAAAGTAGAGCGGAATTTATGAAACCGGATGGTACGGATTCTTTTTCTACAGCCGACGGGAAACTTTTCTCCCCAAAAGGCAAACACGTTACGGAGCAAGAGAATAATTCTGGCTCTGAGATAAAGAATTATCCTAAATCCGATGGCTCGACTTGGTCGTATCTCTTTGTTCACAACAGTAAGGTGAAGGCAATGGAGCAGCAACTCGCCAATGACAACATAACATTTTTCGTGCATAAGACAATGCGCTACTTCAGAAAGTCGGACCGTCAAAAGGTGCAACGTCAAGAAATCCCTACCGTTAGCGGACTGGTCTTCCTTAAAGGTTCTCCCGAACCCCTACAAGACTATCTAAACAACACTTTCCCGCACGCCTACCTCTGCAAGAACTGTAGCACAGGCAGGGTGGCACAGATTCCCGACTCGCAGATGCAGCCCTTCATGCGCATCACGAAAGTGTCGCCAGAGCGCATCCGCTTCCTGCTTCACCCGTATCATTATTATGCCCGCAACCGCATACTGCTTTGCATCACCACAGGGGAGATGGCAGGACTTGAGGGCTATATCATACGTATCGACCGCGACCGCCGCCTTGTGATGAACATCGGAGGCATGAGCGTAGCCATAAGCGGTGTGCATGCCGAGCATTTTGAAGAAGTGGAGCAAGAAAGCACGTCCTTGACCGATGAAAACATCTTCTATCAGCGCAACCTGCAAGAGCGTCAGGTGCTCATAGACCGTTATTTCCATCCCGTGAAAAGCGACAAGGACGTTGCCTCACAGGCCGAAAACATAGACTATCTTAGGAAATACGTGCTGGACGAGATGTATCAGAGCTATATCAACACCAACGATGCCTGGAACATCTACTCCTTCATCATCGAAGAGATAGGCTACTATTATTCCCCATTCATCGAGCAGTTCAAAGACTCCCTTGCCCCCATCATGCGAGAGGGTAGCAAGATACTAACAGAGATGCAGCATATTATCGCCAGCCCGCACCTCATTCCTGACGCAAAAAACAGATACGAAGCCGATTACCAGCGGATATTGTTGCAATATGAATATCTGTTTTGAAGAGTTATCAGATTGACAATGTTGCTACTACTGTTGCTGATATTGAGCAGTACTCTTGTATTGAGGAAAAGCGCATAAAAATATTATCGGCGGAGTGTAATTAAAGACAAATGAAAACATTAAAGTATACAAACGACAGAAGTACTCAGATAGTTCTTGCGTTACTAAAAGCGCATGGCATACGGAAAGTAATAGCTTCTCCTGGCACAACAAATATTGCCTTGGTTGCAAGTATGCAATATGACCCTTGGTTTGAAATGTACTCTTCGGTGGATGAACGTTCTGCTGCATATATGGCATGTGGCTTGGCTGTTGAAAGCGGAGAGCCTGTTGTTATAACTTGCACAGAAGCAACGGCTTCAAGAAATTACTATCCAGGGCTTACTGAGGCGCATTACAGGAAATTGCCAGTTTTGGCAATAACTGGAACTCATGGGAATGAAGTGACAGGGCATTTGAATGCACAGTCGATAGACCGTAGCCAGTCCCCCAAAGATACTGTAAACTTTAATGTTAGTATTGATAAGATAAAAGAACCGGGTGATGAGTGGCTGACAATAATAAATGTAAATAAAGCTATTTTGGAACTGCGCCGTAATGGAGGAGGACCTGTTCTGATAAACCTCCATGAGGCTACTGGAGCAGGCTTTGATACAATGGAATTACCTTGCGTAAGGAAAATAGACAGAATCTTGCCCAAAGATAATTTTCCCACGATATCAAATGACATTAAATCCATGGCAATATTTATTGGCTCACACAAGGTCTTCTCTAAAGATGAAACGGCAGCAATAGAATCTTTCTGTGAAAAATACAATGGTGTGGTGTTCATTGACCATACAAGCAATTATTATGGACGATATAAAGTTCAAAATGCCTTGCTGGCTTGCCAGAACGACCAAAGGTTGATGAGGCAACCCGATTTGTTGATTCACATAGGTGAAGTTTCTGGTGAAATATACAATACTTACCATTTGTTCCCGAAGCAAACATGGCGAGTAAGCGAAGATGGAGAAATTCGCGATCTCTTCAGAAACCTCCACTTGGTATTTCAAATGGACGAATTGTCGTTCTTCTCTCATTATAGCGCTACTGCTTTTGGGAATAATGTTGAAAAGACGTTCTTTGAGTATTTTGAAGATAGTTATAAAACGCTATTAGCAAATATCCCGTCTGATTTGCCCTTCGGTAATATATGGGTGGCGCAACATTTACATACTGATCTTCCCAAACAGTCTATTATACATTTTAGTATATTCAATAGTCTTCGCTCATGGAATTTCTTTGAGTTGGATGGTTCCATACGAACCAACTGCAATGTAGGAGGCTTTGGAATTGACGGAAGTATTTCAACGCTTTTGGGAGCCTCGTTGGCAGCTCCAGATAAATTACATTTCTGTGTAATAGGCGATTTGGCATTCTTCTATGATATGAATGCCCTTGGAAATCGTCACATCGGAAACAATATTCGCATCTTGTTGATTAACAATGGTGTGGGAACAGAGTTCAAAAACTATGACCACCCTGCGGCACAATGGCATGACGAAGCCGATGCTTTTATGGCTGCAAGAGGGCATTTCGGTTGTAAATCGAAACATTTGGCAAAGGCTTATGTCGAGGCATTGGGATTTAGGTATATATCGGCAAGCAATAAAGATGAGTTCATTGCCGTGAAAAAGGATTTTGTAACCGAAGAATTGGCAGACAAGCCAATCGTTTTTGAATTGTTCACAGATTCCACGGATGAAAGCGAAGCCATCCGTATGGTTAGGAATATTGTAAAGGACCAACGTTGTTTGGCTGAGAAAGTAAAGGACAAAGCACGCTCAATCATCAAAACAATCATCAAAAAGTAAATGGAAGCACGTTCCGACAGCAAACGTCTTGCTAAAAATACATTATTGTTGTACGGCCGAACATTGATAATGATGTTCATTGGCTTCTATACCTCGCGTGTTGTTTTGAATGCGTTAGGTATCGCCAACTACGGAATAAATAATGTTGTGGCAGGATTTATTGCAATGTTTTCTATTGTAAGTGGAACATTGACAGCTACTACGCAAAGATATTTAACTTGCGAAATAGGTAAGGAAGATGGCAATCCAAAGAAAATGTTTGGTGTTGCCATGAACATACACATAGTGCTTGCCGTTATATTGTTATTCCTTTTCGAAACCGTTGGTGTGTATTTCCTCAACAACGGGTTAAACATTCCAAAGGATAGAATGTATGCCGCAAACTGGGTATTTCAGTTCTCAATATTTTCAACGCTCATAGGAATCATCAATTCTCCATACATCGGAGCTATTATTGCGCACGAAAAGATGGGGACGTTCGCCTATTTTTCTCTTTATGATTGTATTGCAAAATTGATAATTGTATATTTGCTATATATTACGCCTTTTGACAGACTGATAACATATTCTTTGTTCTATTTCATCGTAGGGCTATTTGGCACGCTGATGTATAATGTCTATTGCAGACGGTCATTTAAGGAGGCACGGTTCTCTATTGTTAAAGATAAGCCTCTTTACAAAGAAATGTTCTCTTTTGCAGGAATGAATTTCATTGGTGCTTTTGCCAGTTTGCTCAGCATGCAGGGTACTGGCATCCTTCTTAATATTTTCTATGGCGTTACAGTAAATGCTGCTCAGGGAATAGCTACCCAAATACAGGGCATAACCACTAAATTTGTGGGTGACTTTGCTACGGCATTAAAGCCGCAGATAACAAAAGAATACGCATGTGGTAACCATCAGAGATCCATGGAATTGGCCTTTAAAGGTTCAAAGTTCAGTTATTTCCTTACTTTGATTTTGGCATGCCCGATTATTGTTCGGACACCTTATATCTTGGAGTTCTGGCTAAAAATATATCCACCTGAGGCAGTTGTGTTTTCGAGGCTGATGATAATTTACACCATGTTGGTTCTATTGTCCGACTCTTTGGTGACGGTTATTTTGGCGACAGGCAATCTTGTTTCAACAACTTGGTGGGTTGGTGGAACAAGACTGATGATTTTACCGGTGTCGTACATTGCATTAAAAGTAACAGACCAAGCATACATGGTGATAGTTGTCCAAATCGTTTTTGAAGTGCTATCGTTGTTTATAAGGCTGAAAATATTAAATGTATTGACAAAATTAAATTTCATCTCGTCTTTTATTAAAGTAGTTGCCGGTCCAATAATCGTAACCTCTGCAATTAGTTTTTTAGCGACCTATTTGATACATTTGTTTGCTTCAAACACATTTGTCGGGTTGGTGTTTCTTGTTGGTTTGTCAATGTCAATAACCTTATTGGTTATTTATTTTATGGGATTGACAAGAAGCGAAAAAGAGTTTGTTTCGCAGGCAGTAATTAAAAAGATAAAGAAATTCACAAGATGATAGATAAAGTTAAACGTGCAGTAAAATATATTTTGCATGGTGTTCCCTCCCATACCGTGCTGAAATGTAATGTCGTTGTCAGTAAATCGGCAGGAAGATTGAATGGCAAACACGTGTTGGTTACTGGCGGTGGGCGAGGCTTAGGTTTTTACATAGCTAAAAAATGCATTGAAGAAGGAGCTGAAGTTCTAATTACAGGACGCAACGAGGACACTTTGAAGCAGGCAAGCAAAAAACTGAATTGCAAATACAAACGCTTCGATGTAACGGATGTAGAGCATGTAGGTGAATTTATGGATACTGCAAGAGAACTTCTAGGGGGAAGAATTGACTGTTTGGTAAACAATGCTGGCATATCCTTGCACGAAAAGGGTATGATGGAAGTTACGCCAGAGACTTTCAATAGGCAGATAGATACAAATTTAAAAGGGCCCTATTTCCTGTCGCAAAGTTTCTTACGCCATTGTATAGAAACAGATAACCAGAATGCAGCAATAGTATTTATCTCGTCAGAAAGAGGGCTATACTGTGATGAAATACCCTACGGATTAACTAAGGCTGCAATAAACAGTCTGACCCGAGGCATGGCACGTCGCCATATCAGACATGGCATTCGTGTTAATGCCGTAGCTCCGGGGATTACGGAAAGCGATATGACGATAGCCGACAGAAATTCAGATATGACCTGTGAATACAATTGTGGCGGGCGTTTCTTCTTGCCTGAAGAAGTGGCAGAAACAGTGGCTTATCTGCTTTCCGATGCTGCAGGGTGTATAAGTGGAGAGGTCATAGCTTGCGACCAAGGCAATTACTTAAGAAGCGATTGGTAATATGAAAATTGGAATTCTAACGTTTCATTTGGCACACAACTATGGTGCTGTGCTGCAGTGTTACGCTTTGCAAGA
Organism: Barnesiella intestinihominis; assembly: GCA_963586715.1. GTDB lineage: Bacteria > Bacteroidota > Bacteroidia > Bacteroidales > Bacteroidaceae > Prevotella. The sequence goes on along the minus strand of CAVAAS010000013.1, from coordinate 51,178 downwards.
AGTGTTGCGTAATATGGGGTACGAGGTGTCGGTAATCAATTATCAGCAAAGCTATATTCTTGAGCAGTTTAAGCCCCAAAGACTTATTGGTATTCGTAGTTTCCTAAGGGCGTTATTTGAAAACAGACTGGGTGACTATTTTTATAAGGGATTGCTTCCATATGTAAAAAACAAGAATTTCAAAGACTTCCGCCGCCACTTTCTTAACGAAACGGCGAAATGTTATGGAACGTCGGATATTCCTGTGTTTGATTTATATATTGTGGGTAGCGACCAACCGTGGAATCCCGATCTGACGGGGGGGACTGACCTTGTTTACTGGGGACAGTTCCAACGTCCGATAAACAGTCGGTTGGCTACGTATGCAATGAGTGGTGCTATATCAGCTATCGGTAAAGTGGGGTGGAGAAATGTTGCAGACCGCTGTGAATCGTTTGACTTCCTTTCGTTTAGAGAAGAAACTTTGACAAACAAAATTTTAAGTCTGACAAAAAAGGGATGTTCCACAGTCTTGGATCCAACGCTGCTTGCTGACGCCAACCTGTGGACGCCTATGATAAATGATAAGTGGAAAAAGCGAAAATATGTTTTCCTTTACCATGTGGGTGCCCCCAAGCCAATTTTGGATGCAATGTACGATTCCGTTAGGCAATTGGCAAATACCCATAATTTGGAGATTATAGACGGCAGCCGTTATTTGTACACGCCATCCGACTTTGTGTCTTTAATCAAATATGCTCAGTTCGTTGTAACGGCATCGTTCCATGCTATGGTTTTTTCCGTTATTTTCGAAAAGACGTTTGTCGTTGCTAAAACAGGACAGGCGTCAGATGAAAGATTCGAAAATTTGTTGGGAACATTGGGTATTGTCGATCTCTGTCTAAAGACCATTGATAATAAAACAGTCCCCCAAAAACCTATTTATACTGAAGTCAGGAAACGACTGGCAACCATGAGAGAAAGGTCAATCCACTATTTAAACGCTATAACACAACCATGAGATATCAACGGCAAATGAACATTGAGCTAATGCGTATCTTCTCGATGTTCTTAATCTGTCTATGGCATGTGAATGGGCATTATCTGCCTTTGTTACGTGCAGATGTGAATCATGTAGGTGATATCTTTGCTGCGTTTACACCGTATATTACCTTTCATGTCGATTTGTTTGTTCTTATAACAGGCTATTTCGGCATTAGGCATTGGACGGGCAGTATCGTGAAAACAATAATCCCCATTCTTTTTTATGTCCTCGTTTTGGGGGCAGTAGCAAACTTTGCAGGCACAGAAAATTTTGATTGTTCCCGTTTGTTGCTTCTTAGTCGTTCCCCTTGGTGGTTTATGCATGTATATCTTATACTTCTTTTCTTGTCCCCTGTTTTAGAGACGTTCTTGAATGCGAGAAAGAAAAATGTTTATTACATGTTATTTATAACGACATTCATCAATGTCTATCTGGGGTGGTTTATGCATAATCCATTGTATGACCATCATGGATACGATATTTTCAATTTCGTGAATCTCTATGTCATTGGTCACTATTTGCACACAGAAGGGAAGTGGGTCAGCAAGTTCAAGCAGAACAAGGCTTTGCTTACTGTACTTTTTATTGTGTGTTGTCTCATACGATACAAGGTTCAGCCTATTACATCATTCTGTTGGTGGGACTATTCGTCTCCTTTAAACATAATTATGGCGTCAACCATATATTGTTTGTTCCTAAATTTTCGGATACCGCATGTATGCAATAAGGCAATATCGTTTTTGTCGTCATCCGCTTTGTCCGTTTATCTCATAACTGACTATTCTGGCTTATATTCTATAATAGCTGCGCGCCTCAATAATTGTCTGTCGCTTTCAGAAAACTGGGGCCAGGGGGGGGAGTTTTGTGCCATATTATTCTTTGTGATTGTAATCTTCATATTGTGTTGTCTCATTGATAAAGTAAGGATAAAAGTAACCAAACCGATAGAGAATTATTTTATCAGAAAATTTAATGATTATGTCAATAACGATTGATGCCAGCCTTGTGAAGTGCAGTGATTGGCTGCTGAAGAAGATACTACGCGGTAAATGGCGACGTGGCAGCAACCAGCCTATGCGCTCATGGTTTTTTCGTAAGCATTATGGCTATCTGTTGGATGAATATAAAGTGTCGGTTTTACCAACACGAAAAAACGATGGGCCTATCTGGATGTTTTGGTGGCAAGGTGTGGAATCGATGCCACCCATCGTAAGGAAATGTTATGATTTGGCAGTTGCGCATGCACCACAGGCACACCCCGTAGTTCTACTGACAAAAGAGAATTTCACAGATTATGTGCAAATCCCGGAATATATATTGAAAAAAGTGGAATTGGGAGTCATTACTTTGACACATTTTTCGGATATTCTACGGATGGCTTTGCTTTATGAGCATGGCGGACTTTGGATGGATGCCACATTATATTCGGCAGCAACCATTCCTGAAAAAATATTCAGCCAAGTTTTTTTCTCTGTTCGTACGCCCAAAGAGGGCGACTGGGTCTCAAGGTGCCTTTGGACGGGATTCTTCATTGGTGGAGTTAAGGGCCATCCCTTGTTTGGCTTCGTGCGGCAATTGTTTTTCGATTATTGGAAAGACCATGATGAACTCTTGGATTATTTTCTGATAGACGTTGCAATAGTGATGGCATATGATAATATACCTCAAATACGCAAGTCTATAGATGAAGGCGTGTGGAAGACAGACAAACTTTACGTTCCGCAGTCTAACATTGACAAACTTATAGATATAGAGCGTTACCAAGAAATTCTGAATGGATGGACATTCTTTAAGATGACGTATCGTGATTATTTCGGCAAACTGATTGCCGACAAACAAAATGGACAATACACTTGGTATGGATACATGCTCTCACATTAGGCTTTCGGTCATAGTGCCCATCTACAATGCCGAACAGTATCTAGCGACATGCATTGAATCCATCATTGCAGCACCTTCAGCTGATATGGAAGTGCTGCTTGTTAATGACGGAAGTACCGATTCTTCTGGGGAGATCTGTGATAAATATGCAAGGACTGACAACCGATTGCTCGTCTGCCACAAAGAGAATGGCGGTGTAAGTTCCGCACGTAATTATGGTCTAAAGCAAGCTCGAGGAGAATGGGTCACATTTGTTGATGCGGACGATTTTCCCACTGTGGGCATGCTGGTATATAGTCCACAACAAGAAAGTGATTTAGTCTGTTTCAATTGGCAATATACAACTGGTGAAACAGAAAATGAGCAGTTGGAAGATGCTTTCTTTCAAGGTGAAGCAAAAAGAAACTTTCTCAACTGCCACCTTGTTGATTATGTTTTCCGTACCCCTTGGGCAAAATTGTTTCGCAGAAACATAATAACAGGCAACAATATTCGGTTTGACGAGCGGTTTAGGTTAGGCGAAGATACTCTCTTCATGTTGGATTATTTGTCGCACTGCAAGACTATAGAGACCAAGAACCATGTGGGATATGTTTATCTGCGCCCCTCGCAATCAAAATACAACTTGCCATTGTCATATTCCATCAATTACATGAATGTATTCATGCAGAAGTATAAACTAGTGGGTGCCGACTGCAAGCATCTTCTTTTCTTGCTGGAATATTATTATTTCAAGAAAGTCGGAAACAAATCTTTTAGAACAAAAATTGAATGGGAGAAATCTGCTGGAGTAAGTGCGTTGCGTGCCAATTGTTGGAAAAGATATTCGGTTAAGCAAAAGATTAAGATTGTTTTTCTTAGAATTTGTAGACGTTTCATATATGGGGAAAATTAAGTATTTAGATGGTTTGAAAGGACTTGGGGCTCTAATGGTCTATTTCAGTCATTATAACGGAATGATGTTTCCTGCACCCGATTGTTTTCGTAGTAGCTATTTCTCAACGCTTTTTATGAGCGGGGGATTTGCCGTGGCTGTTTTTATAATAATCAGCGGCTTTACGGCGTGGCTGTCTGTGGAACGCAAAATAACAGACATGCAGCTCATAGGTAAAATGTTGGTAAAAAGGTATTTCAGATTTGCTGTTCCTTTCGGTATTGTCTTTTTCTTGATGTATGGGGCATGGTATGTCGGTGTTTTTTCTTGGCATACTCAAGCCGCTCTATTGTCTGGGTCTGAAATATTGAAAACGGCTTTTTGGGAAGTTAATATAGTAGGTTTTACAAAGTCCGTGTTGCTTAGTCCTATAAATCCTGACTTTTGGGATGCTCCTTTATGGATGATGAAGTATGTTTTTCTTGGGACTTATATTGCGGTTCTGTTACGTATAGGTATAAGTCCGATGCGATATATTTGGAAGGTTATTACTATTTCTGTAGCCTTAGTTCTGTTTTCTGTCGCAGACATTTTTTTCATCGGAATTATAATAGGCATATTGCTTGCGTTTTTATATAAACCATTAAATGCCAGTACGCTGACAAAAATGGGGGGGGGAATTACACTTTTTGTGTTCTTAATTGCAAGGTATAATATCCCTCTTGACCTAAGTGTTGAAGCAAAGAACTTCTTTACCGCAACGCTCTTTTTGCTTGCCATTTATTTATCTCCGTTTATGCAGAGAATATTTGAAACTCGCCCAATGCAATATCTTGGGAAAATTAGCTTTAGCATATTTTTCATCCATTGGCCAATTCTTGGCTCTTTAACAAGCTTTTTGTTTGTAAAGACTCAGCATCTTCCGTTTTCTGCACGGTGGGGTGTGGTGTTTATTATCACGACTTTTGCCGTAATCCTATTCTCGCATCTGTCAGAGAAAATTATCGAGCGTTTTTTATCGGATAAGATAATAAACGTTATTGATAAAACATTGTTTTCATCGAAGACCAACAAATTCCTCTAAATGGAAAAACAATATAAAATCAGTATTATAGTTGCCGTTTATAATGTAAAAAAGTATATTTGCCGTTGTGTGGATAGTCTCTTAAATCAGACGCATCGAAATATAGAGGTAATCTTAGTTGATGATGGATCTACAGACGGTAGTGATACAATTTGCGATGATTATGCAGCTAAAGACAATCGGGTGAAGGTTGTTCATAAGCCCAATGGAGGTGTGAGCTCAGCTAGACAAGTTGGACTTGAGGCGAGCTCTGGCGATTTTGTAATTCATGCCGACCCTGATGATTATGCTGAGCCGGATATGATTGCGTCGCTATTGGCAAAGGCTATAGAAGCGAAAGCGGATATCGTGACCTGTGATTTCTTTATGAATGATCAAGTGAAGAGGCAAGATTATGTTGACAGTACAGATTTGCTTAAGAAACAAATAAATGTAGAGACAATATGTGTTTGCTGGAACACTTTTGTTCGTCGGGATTTTATTACAGAAAACCATATTTCGTTCAAACCAGTGTGGTTATGCATGAGCGAGGATTTCCTTTTTATCTGTCGTTTGCTAGTGGCAGGAGCGAAGGCTGTTCATCTTCCAAAAGCTTTTTATCATTATTGGGTAAGCAACGGTCAAAGCCTTACAAACAAAAGATCGCAGAAAAAACTCCACTCTATAATGGCAGTGATAGATGAATTGGGGGCAATAGTGAACCCTTCTGACTACGATGAATTCTATACGCGCAAAAAGTATGCTGTGCAGTATGCTTATCAAGGAAAGATGTTCAAAGTTGCAAAAAGGATATATCCTGAAATACGGCAGCGTATGCTGTCGGATACAGATAGTGGGGCGAAACAAATATTCAGCCGATTCTCATGGTTCGCTTATTACAATTCGCGTATCAACTATTACTGCAAACACTTATTCTTTATAAGAAAATAATGACAAAGGATACACCTCCATACTCAGCTGTGGTGGAAAATCCAGTGAGAATTATAAACAAAACAAAAGATAAAAGAAAAACATAATGAGCAAGCCAAGATTGATTGCTTTTTATCTGCCACAGTTCTATCCTACTAATGAGAACGACGAATGGTGGCAACCGGGGTTTACAGAATGGACCAATGTGGGAAGGGCTAAGCCGCTATTTCCCGGGCATCATCAGCCAAAGGTTCCCGCTGATTTGGGATATTATGACTTGAGAGTGCCCGAAACACGCGAAAAACAAGTGCAACTGGCTCGTGAGGCAGGCATCGAAGGTTTCTGCTATTGGCATTATTGGTTTGCAGGAAAGCGCTTGCTCGATAGAGTATTCCGTGAGGTGGTCGAATCAGGCAAGCCTGATTTCCCTTTTTGCCTTTGTTGGGCTAACCACTCGTGGTTGAAGAAAGTATGGGATCCGACCAAGCCTAACACCATGCTTATGGAGCAGACCTATCCTGGCGAGCAAGACTACATAGACCATTTCAACGCCATGCTTCCAGCATTCAAAGATAAGCGATATATGAAACGTGATGGTAAACTCATCTTCGGTCTTTTTTCTCCGTTGGATGTTCCTGACGTGCAATTATTCAAAGATACTTGGAACAGGCTGGCAAAAGAGAATGGCCTTGAAGGATTTTGGTTCTTTGGTTTATGCTATGGCATGGACAATGGGGACAATGTCTTGGCGAAAGGCTATGATGCTGCTTGTGTTGATTATATGCAGATGCAGAACATCATCAGTAATCCGATAAAAGACTTCTTTTGGCATGTCGTAAGAAAATTCACCAACCTGCCCAAGTATATGACCTATAGCGGCTATGTCAAGGATGTTGTTGAGAATTTTCAGCCAAATGAAGGCTTTATTCCATGTATAGGTCCGAATTTCGACCATTCTCCAAGAAGCCGCAACCGGGGAGTGATTCTGTTTGGTTCTACACCTCGAAAATGGCTGAATTTATGTGCGACAATGTTTTCAAAGGTCAATTTCCGTAAGCATGATGAAAATATAGTTGTCATCAAGTCGTGGAACGAGTGGGGAGAGGGCAATTATCTAGAGCCTGATTTGCAATTCGGAAAGCAATATATTGAGGCGACGCGGAAGGCATTGGATGAATGTGTTTGACTTATCTCACCATTTTAGTTTAAGACTTTATTGACAAAGATAAAAGGTAGATTGGATGTTGGAGGAAAAATGAAATAACATAAAAACAAATGAAACCATTACTCATAAAACTCTTGCGTCTTCCCACGACATTGTGCATCAAACTATATCCTCATATCAACCGCATGATATTGAGGATGCACGGCGCTGCTTTGGGCGAGAACGTCCAAATCCCCGGAAAGGTGTTTTGGCAGATCGGGGGGGGTAAAATTGCCATAGGGCGAGATTTCTATTTCTCTTCCGGTGAGGGAGTTAACCCTATTTCGGGCAATGCGCAAGGTGCGGTATATGTGGAAAGCGGCGCAAGGCTTACAATAGGTGATAATGTGGGTATGAGCAGTACCCGGTTGTGGATTCACGACAGCGTGACGATTGGCAACAACGTGAAGATAGGCGGTTGCGTGCTCATAACGGATACCGACGCCCACCCGATGGACTATATGGTGCGTCGCACATCAAACGAGGGAACTAAATCTGCGCCTGTTGTGATAGAGGACGATGCGTGGATAGGCGCTCATTCGGTTGTTCTCAAAGGTGTCACGATAGGGGCGCGGAGCATCATCGGTGCTGGCAGCATTGTGACAAGGAGCATCCCTGCCGACTGCGTAGCGGCAGGCAATCCGTGCAGGGTGATAAAGAAATTGAAATGAAAAGAGAAAGAGATCAATATGTGGATGTTGCAAAGGGGCTATCCATTTTGCTTATAGTCGCTATCCATACGGAGGTTTTTGGCAAAATTGGCAATCCGTTAGCGTTTCTAGCGGTTCCGGTATTCTTCTTTATGAGTGGTTTTTACGACCATTCAGAGAGAGGATGGAATGATTGGCTGCCTAAGTCTCTGAAAACCTTGATACTTCCCGCAGTTATTTGGGTGGTATTGGTTACTGTATATATTCAGTTTTTGGGATTTCTAAAAGATAGGTCTTGGGGGGGTAATTTTCCATTCGACTGGTATCATATTGCCGGTAATAACGGGCCTGCATGGTTTCTTTTCGCTTTGTTGTATGCGAAATGCATCCTATGTGGGTTGTACAAATTGAAACTCCCAAAGGGGATTATTTGTGGAATGAGTTTGGCCATAGGATATTTAGGCATGAATGTCAATATGCCATTGTTCTTGAATTTGGGATGTGCAGCGTTGCCGCTTTATCTGGCAGGCAAGTATGGGTATCCTTACATGCGACGCTTGTTTGCAAGTAAAAAACTTTTGTTGTTTGGCACCATAGCCTTGTTGGCATATTGTTATGGTTATGTGTCGTTTACGATAGTTCCGCAAGGGACTGGTATGTATGCCCCTTTTTATCTAGGGGCGTTGACAGCTATGACATTGGTATTCTTTCCTTTTTTGTATGTGGCGGAAAAGCTTCGAGGACAGAAGTGGCTTGGAAGCCTTGGACAACATTCATTGGGGGTTATGCTAGTCCATTCTCCGATGTGTCATACAACCGCAGTGGTGCTGAACCGCGTCTTTGTGGAGGGGTCGCCATTGTGGATAGTTTGTTTCTTGACAGCGTATGTCTTGATAGTTTTGATGGCTTATGGTCTTACAATTCTCGTCGAGCGGCATTGCCCCGTGCTGCTGGGGAAATAATATTTCCGATGATTGTTAAATTCATTGAAACATTTGGCGTTTTCGCAAAAAAGCCGTAGCTTGCAAAACCAAAACGTTTAATCGTTACCATTATGATAACAGATATCAAATATTTGGACCCGAAGGCCGACTTGACATTCAAGAAAATCTTCTGCAACCATCCCGACTTGCTGATGAGTTTTCTCAATGCCTTGTTGCCTCTAAGCGAGGACAAGCGAATACGGAGCATTGAGTACCTTCCTGCGGAGTTGATTCCCATCGATCCCATCCACAAGGACACCATCGTGGATGTGAGGTGCAAGGACATCAATGGACGGCAGTTCGTGGTGGAGATGCAGATGGCATGGACGGACGCTTTCAAGCAGCGTGTGCTCTTCAATGCCTCAAAGGCTTACGTGAGCCAGGCGGAGATGGGGTATAAGTATGAGGATTTGCAGCCGGTGTATTCGCTGAACTTGGTGAACGACATCTTCGAAAAAGACATCGATGAATGCATCCACAACTATAGCATAGTGCACGACAAACATACGAGGAAGGTAATAGAGGGCTTGCAGTTCACGTTCATCGAGCTGCCAAAATTCCAGCCCCAGTCCATGAGGGAGAAGCGCATGACCATCCTTTGGCTGCGCTTCATGACGGAAATCAACGACAAGACCAGGGATGTGCCAGCCGAACTTATGGAAAGTCCTGAGATAAGCAAGGCCTTGGAGGAGGTGAAGATCTCTGCCTTTACTCCAGAAGAGTTGCGTGCTTACGACAAGTTCTGGGATATCGTTAGTAGCGAGAAGACGCTGATGGAGGGTAGCTACAAGGATGGAGTTAAGGAAGGAGAGCAGCAAAAGGCTGTTCAGATTGCCAAGAAATTGAAGGCTATAGGCATGGATAAGAATACCATCCATGAGATGACTGGGCTTGAGAAAGAAGAGATTGAAAAATTGTAGAGGTAGTATTAGGAATATCATAGCAATTATAAATTTAGCGAATATAAACGAGATTTTCAAGAAAGGTATCAGATGATTTATGTAGCCAATCCACTTTATGACGCAGTATTCAAGTATCTCATGGAAGATGAGCGTGTCGCCAAGACAATACTTTCGGCACTTCTGAAGAAAAAAGTGCTGGAGGTGGAAATGCGGCGTCATGAGTATTCGAATATAAACCGCTCAGACGTAGTCTCTATGTATCGAGTGGATTTCGCCGCCACAGTCGTGGACGAAGATGAGAAACCACACCTTATGCTGGTTGAGCTGCAGAAGACATGGCTTCCCACGGAGACGCTTCGCTTCCGCCGTTATCTTGCCTTGCAGTATAACAACGAGGAGAACATGCTTCCCACAGACAAGCAGAAGTATGCCATCCCGATGGTGGCAGTCTATCTGCTTGGACATTGCGTAGGTCATGTGAACGAGCCTATATTCTATGTGAGTCACCAGGCATACGACTATGACGGAAATGTCATCAAGGAGGGCATGCCCGACTCGTTTGTCGAAAGTCTTCAGCATGACAGCATATTCGTGCAGATACCGTTGTTGCACAACCGTGTGAACAATCGCTTGGAGAAGGTGTTGTCGTTCTTTGACCAAACTAATACGGCGGACAACAAGAAGGTGATACGGATGGACGAAAGTCAAATAGCGGGCGACGATGACATGGAGCATATAGTGCGCCGTTTGCAGTCGGCTGCGGCAGACCCGGACATGCGCAACAAGATGAATGTCGAGGATGAATTTTTCAAGGAGCTGGAATCCCGCGATACGGAAATTATGGAGAAGGATGCGACAATCCGGGAAATGAATGCCACCATGAAGAAACAGGAAGCCACCATGAAGGAGCAGGAAGCCACCATGAAGGAGCAGGAATCCACCATGAAGGAGCAGGAAGCCACCATGAAGGAGCAGGAAGCCACCATGAAGGAGCAGCGAACGATGTTGAAATCAACAATTCAAGGGCTACTTGACAATGGAATGTCTTTTGAGTCAGTTGCAAAGATTCTTGGTAAGACCGAAGTTGATGTGAAAATAATTATGGAAGAATAGTTTCTGAGTTCGCTTTTTCAGGGGAGACTCTATTACATGGTGTAAAATCTCCCGATTTTGCTGGCGAGTGCTGCGGAAGTAGGGAATATCCTGCATCATGGGAAGTGGATTGAGAGGCTGGTCTATGGCAAGAGTGTCAAGTAAATGGTTTCTGCGACTACATGGTGATAAGATTGTAACACGTTAAACAAAGAGAATTATTTGGCGGATATTAGAAAAACATGTTATTTTGTAAGGCATAATATTCTAATATATCAGTTATCAGTAATCGCTTTTGTATTAGATGAAAAAACTTTTGAGGGCGGTGGCCCCTTATATCCATCCCGAGTATCTGAATTTCAAGACTGCTCCTTATGAGGCGTGGGGGCGCAACGGGGGGCAGGTAGCAAAAGGGCATTATCCGTGGCGACCGTTCCATGGTGTGGTGTTCCGCCACGAATTGCCGTTGCTCGGGCAGAACACTGATGAGGCTCGGTTGCGGTTCGTGGAACCCGTGTCGCTCTTGTTTGACACCTTCCCCGACTATGCACGCTACGAGATTGTGCCGATGTTTTGGGACTGCTGGCCGGGATATTCCGACATGGTCTGCCAGTGGTTGAGGCGGCATGGCGTGCGGACTGCTATTTTCTCCTCACGACAGACAGCGGAGCTTGTCGGAGAGGCATTTCCTGATATGCATGTCGTCTGGTGCCCGGAAGCGGCAGATGCGTCGTGTTACGACAAGGGCAAAGCGTTGGGCGACCGAGAGATAGACCTGCTGGAGTTCGGACGGTCTAACGAGAAGGTTATTCAAGCGAAGGCTTTTGAGAAGGCGCGCCTGTCAGGCAGACCAATACGCCATGTGTGTACCCTTCAGAACGGAAAGTTCATCTACACCAACGAACAGCTTTACCAGGCTATGGGCGATGCCAAGGTTACGATAACCCTACCACGCAGCATGACCGACCCCACGACGGCTGGCAATATAGAGACCTTGACGCAACGCTACTGGGAGTGTATGTTCTCCAGAATGGTGATGGTAGGGCATGCACCGCAGGAACTCGTTGATTTCATAGGTTATAATCCTGTGGTAGAGATGCGAGATGATATGACGGCTGCAGAACAGATTGTTGACGTATTGGAACATATCGCTGACTACCAGGATTTGGTGGACAAGAACTTGGAAACAGCGCAAAGGCTTGGCTCATGGAACGTCAGAATGCGGTGGCTTATGGACGAACTGAAGCAGTATTACGTCATATAAACATCACGTCAGCATTGACTAAAATATAGAAATAAAGTGCGGTGTTTGGTAATTTCGCAAGAAACGGCTAACTTTACAAACAAAAATTAGACGTAGACATTATGGCAAACTATATTCGTTTCGACTGGGCTATGAAGCGCATGCTCCGCAACAAGGCCAATTACGCCGTGTTGGAGGGGCTGATGTGCTCGCTGCTTAATGAGAAGTTCACCATCAAGCGGTTTCTTGAAAGTGAGTCAAACCAACAGAGCGAGAACGACAAGTTCAACCGTGTTGACATCCTTGCCGAGAACGAGAAGGGGGAGCTGACCATCTTCGAGATACAGAACACGCGTGAGCTTACCTATTTCCACCGCATACTCTACGGCGTGTCGAAGGTAATCACTGACTATATTGACCTAGGCGACGACTATGAGAAGGTGCGCAAGGTGTACTCCATCAACATCGTTTATTTCTTGCTGGGGCAGGCAAAGGACTATGTTTATCATGGCAAGACGGTATTTCAGGGCATGCACGATCCCAACGACATATTGAAACTGTCTAATCGTCAAAGTGAGGTGTTCTTCGGCGAAGAGATAGAGAAAGGCGAGAACACCAAGCGAGAGGCAGGTGATATCTTCCCAGAGTATTACTTGCTCTGTGTGGACAATTTCGACAAGTTGGCAGTCAATAACCTCGACGAGTGGATAAGCTTCCTCAAGACGGGAGACATCCAAGATGACGCCAAGGCACCAGGTCTGTCAATAGCCCGTCAATGTCTTGATGTGGATAAACTGTCTGTTGCCGAGAAGAACGACTATGTGCGGCACATGGAGAACCTGCGATACCAACGCAGCGTTATCAAGACAGGCTATGACGACGGCTGGGCAGACGGACAAGCAGATGGACGAGCACAGGGAAGATTGGAAGGTCGTATGGAAGGTCGTATGGAAGGCTTGCAAGAGGGGCGCGCTGAAGGCGAGCATGAGAAGGCCTTGCAGATAGCAAAGGCAATGCTGGCAAAAGGTTTCGATGCGGAGACGGTTGCAGAAATGACAGGTCTGCCAGTAGAAGACATAAAAAGGCAATAACTAAACAATGATACCCAAGATAATTCATTACTGCTGGTTCGGAAGAAATCCCTTGCCTGAGTTGGCACAGAAGTGCATCGCCTCGTGGCGCAAATATCTTCCTGACTATGAGATAAAGGAATGGAACGAGGACAACTTCGACGTGAACATCATTCCCTATACCGCAGAAGCGTATGCAGCGGGAAAATATGCTTTCGTTTCAGACTATGCCCGTTTCTGGATACTCCACAAGTATGGCGGTATATATTTCGATACCGATGTAGAAGTTATTCGTCCGATAGACGACATCATTGCCCGTGGCAACTTCATGGGCTTTGAGACCGATCCGAATCCTCAGAAGGGGATAGATGGTGCCGCGAGTGAAGCGAGCGTCAACCCCGGCCTCGGCCTTGGGGTAGCCCCCGGCCTCGGTCTTATAAAGAAGATGATGGACTATTATGACGGTCAACACTTCGTGTGTGAGAATAATTACCGAAACCAGATTACAGTTGTTGATATATGTACAAATGTATTGGTAGACAATGGACTAAAGTGTGTTAGCGATATCCAGCAAGTGGAAAACGTTTGGATTTATCCTTCAGAGTATTTTTGTCCCATCAATGTAACAACAGGCCGCATCCACGTGGAGCAGAATACTCGCACCATACACCACTATGCAGGGACGTGGGTTGACAAGGGATTCTTAATAAAGATAAAAGAAACCCTGAAACGTCTGCTGCCCGAGTCGTGGCTTTTGTCGCTGATTCATATTAAGCGTCGGTTATGTAAGATTAAAGATTAACGTTGATTGTGTGACAACAAAGTATAATATGAAGTCCTGGCATTAACTAGTACATAGTTTTCTGCTGCGCATCCTTTTCCCAGACGTGTGGTTCTGAGAAATATAATTTATATAAGGAAAGAACAAAGAATATTATTTATAGAAGAAAATGAGAGGTATAGCAAAATTTTATACATGGTTCTGGATAATCTATTTCCCGTTATGCATAGCCTTTGCGGCTGCGGTAAAATTTGACTGGAGCGACGAAATCCTGACCGTACTTCTCCTGGTCTATGCAATGACCAAACAACGCTTCCTGGTGAAAGACAAAAGGAGGAGCAATGAGATAAAGTGGTATATCCTTATCATGTGCTTCTATCTGATATATTCTTTATTCATCAGAGTTACTACCTCCAAAGGTGTTCTCCTGGACTTCCTCCAGCAGTTGCGTCCCTATGCCGTGTTCTACCTCACGTGGATGATGGCACCGCAATTCTCGGTGAAGCAGAAAAAGTGGATAAAGCGGGTAATGCTCATCACCTTCGGAGCATATCTCGCAATATGGTTTCTTGATCCCTCGTTGATCGACCCGTTTACAAGTTCAACGTCTGCTATATTATCCAGAGAGTCCGCCGCGCTGGGGCAGATTGCCGTCTCTTGTGCGATGATATACTACATGTTCTCTAAGCAGACACGCACAAACCGAAACATCGCAATACTTATAATGCTCATAGGACTTGTTTCCGGCAAGTCGAAATTCTTCGGGGAGTGTATCGTTTTTATCGCCCTCGTGACATTCGTAACCAAGAAAATAAACTATACTTCACCTGCCACATTAATCAAGGTCGCCTTGCTCGGAGCCGTTGTCATATACTTCACGTGGAGCAAGTTCAGTGCTTATTATGTTGAGGGCTTCAAGGAAGATGCCGGTGCTATGGCGCGCCCCGCCACCTATACCACCGGTATGCAGATAATGTTCCATGACTACATACCGTTCGGCAGTGGTCTCGGGTCGTTTGCCGTGGCTGCCGCAGCAAAGGAGTATTCGCCCCTTTACTATAAATACAACCTCGACAAGATATGGGGACTGACGCCTGACAACCCTATGTTCCTTGCCGACGCGTTTTATCCCACCCTCGCCGAATTCGGCATTGTGGGATTGTTGCTCTTTCTCGTCTTCTGGAAGCGGCGGTTGAAGGAGGCAAACAACATACCGAACATGGTATATTACCGTATGGCTCTGATGTGCATTCTTGCCCTAGCCCTTGAGAGCACGGCAGACACGTCGTACCTTTCAGGAAAGGGAATGGGCTACTTTATGATTCTAGCCCTTTGTCTCAATTCCGCCAGGTATAGGCAAAAGAGAATCGTTGTAAGGCAAAGAGAAGACGAAACGACAACACACAACTGATTATGATCTGCGAAATATTACAGAAACTAAGCTTCACCCCAGAGCAGATAGAGCAACACGAACGGATGTTGGCTGAACAAGGATGAAAGACATAGGCATACTTTGCAGACGCTTCCGCGAATTCGGTGGCTTGCGCCTTGTGTGGGCATATCTGCGGATGGGTGTTCTGCCCGTCGGGATAAAGGCATTCGTGAGATGTCTCTTTAGCGTAGAGTCCGTAAAGGAAATATACCCAGCGATATGCCGTAAAGTGGATCGCCGCCTGCTAAAGAAATACGCCGCTCTGCTCAATGACACTGTCGCCCGAGAGGCAGAACGGCAAGCCAGCGTAAAGGAAGAGATACCACACATACTATGGACCTGCTGGCTGCAAGGCGAAGAAAGCGCACCGCCACTGGTCAAGGCATGTTGGCGCTCGCAAAAGGAGAACCTGTCTGGCTATGAACACAGAGTCCTCACATTGCAGAACTACAGACAATGGGTAGCCTTGCCACACATAGTGGAAGAGAAATACCGCAGAGGCATCATTCCGGCAGCCTCGTTCAGCGACCTTCTCCGCTTGGCTGTGCTGAAGGCATACGGAGGCATTTGGCTTGACGCCACCGTCTATTGCTCCGGCAACACCAGTACGGAGCTGCGGGAGCGATGGAAAGCCGTGGAGAACAGCAGGCTGACGCTGTTCAGATATTTCAACCGGGGCAGTATGCAGGCATCAGGCATATCCGCATGGTTCATCGCTGCACCAAAAGAGAACGTTGTGCTGTCTGCCGTGCTCGACGCATTGCTGGCTTACTGGCACGACCACAACTGCCTTGTGGATTACTACATCTTCCACCTCTTTATCACCGCCATACTCATGAAAACGCCCCGACTGCTTTCCATGATGCCCCGCGAGAACAGTAGGCACAGTTTGTTACTTGCCGGAGCTGTCGGCAAACAGTATGACGAGCGTCAATGGCAGAAACTGGCATCCCACGTCTGTTTCCATAAGCTCAACTACCGTAAGGCAACGCCTGAAGCAATAGCGGCTGGGAGCTATCTGGAAATGATACTCAGCAAATAAGTAAAAAAAAGAAACTCATTGAGTAACGAAATGAATATGCATATATTGCAATCAACAGAACGTATTCTTAAATCCGTTGTCGGATTAAGCCTTTCCTTAAAGCTAAAATCGCTAAGGATAAATCTCCCCTATATGATGAAGAAACGTTTTGGCGGTGAATACCATCCCAACACGTTCTTTTTCGTCATAGCTCCAAACGTTAAGCATCCCGGACTGGCAGACCGCATGAAAGCCATTGTCAATTGTTATCAGATAGCGAAGAAGAACGGGTATGACTTCCGCATCATTTTCGATATACCCTTCAAGCTCTCCGACTATCTTGAACCCTGCGCCCAAGACTGGAGGGCAGACTTAACCGACCTTCGCTACCGCGTGGGAAAGACCCTTTTCTTTGACGAGCGGAGAATGATCACTGAGGATTCATGGAAGGGACACACCACTCTGAAGAAGGGGAAGGAATACCATTGTTACAGTTATGTGGGCAATCGCTATCCAAAAGTCTTTCCCGAGTCGGGCTATGAGTGGAGCAAGCTATACGCCGAGCTTTTCAAGCCAACGCTGCGGCTGAACGAAGCTATCGCTGCTTGCGGATTTCAGGATCGAAGCTACATTGCCGTTCATCTGCGCTTTGTCAACGCTCTTGAGAACTTCGAGGAGGTGAGCTGCTGCGACAATTCCCTCGACTCAGAGGAGAAGAAGCAAGACCTGATACGCCGTTGCAAGGAGGCTCTGCTAAGGATAAAGAACCGGCACGCCGACTGCCGCATACTCGTGTTCTCCGACAGCAAACGCTTCCTCAACTCGCTTGAAGACATGCCGGTTGAGACGCTCGACAGCGGGAATATCGGTCACGTAAGCTTCGGAACCAACGATGACGCTACGCTAAAGACCTTTCTCGACCTCTACATGATTTCCCGCGCACAGAAGGTGTACCGCATTGACGCCCCGGAACTGTATGCCTGGTCGGGCTTTGCGCTTACCGCCTCAATGATTGGCGGAATAGAGTTTCTAACCGAAAAAGCATGAAAATAATTATAACCTCGCCATCGCTCAACCCTAACGAGAATGTTAGCGGTATATCCAGCGTAACCAACTTCATAATAGCCAACAACAAGTCGGCAGAATATATCCACTTCGAACTTGGCAGGAAGGACAACGAACCCGGGGGATGGCGACGCATAAAAGCATTGACGAAGCGTTATTGCGCATGGAAGCGGCTATTGGCAAAAGAGCCGGACGCCATTATCCATTACAATTTCCCCCTCTCAAAGGCGTCAATGCTGCGCGACCCTTGGTTCATGGGCTACGCCCTGGCGAAGGGAAGGAAAATGACTGTACATATCCACGGCGGACTCTTTCTTACTGCTCCCTACATTCCTGCATACCTCAGGCGCATACTGCAGAAGGTATTCGCTTGGCGAGTGCCCTTCATCGTGCTAAGCGAAACGGAAAAGGGCATCCTTACGAACAAGTTCAAGGCTGCCGATGTTACCGTTCTGCCAAATTGCGTAGACCTGAGTGATGCCTCATCGTTCAGTGGCAGAGAGAAAGACAACAGCTGTTCCCCTTCTCCTCTCCGCATAGGCTATCTTGGGCGGATAGAGCCCAACAAAGGCATGAGCGAACTGCTTGAGGCAGCGAAGAAACTTCGGGAAGAGGGGATAGACTTCCGCCTAGTCTTTGCTGGGAAAGAGCAGACCGAAGGGGAATACCTCCCTGCATACGCTGCTGCGTTAGGTGCGTCGTTCGAATACGAAGGCCTCGTTTCCGGGGAAAGGAAAAACGCGTTTCTCCGCTCGCTCGACGCATTCGTCTTGCCCACATACTTTGAAGGACTGCCCATGTCTTTGCTCGAGACGATGAGCTATGGCGCCGCACCCATAGTAACCCCCGTGGGGAGCATTCCGCAGGTGGTGGAGAACGGGAAAAACGGCCTTTTCATCAAGAAGAAAGACACCGCAAGCATCGTTGAAGCCATAAAAAAGCTAAATGCCGACAGACCGCTGCTCCGTCATCTGGGCGACGCAGCCCGCCGCACCATCTTTGAGCGCTTCAGCACAAATAAGTATATCTCTCAGCTCAACAATATCTACCAGCGGCTTTAATCTAAGCCTTGTGGCTGCTATGACAGACAGACTCTTACACAAGGCGATGCTATCAACATGACAAGAGAATCATATTCCACTGCACTTTCTAATTTAATTTATAGACAGAATTAGGTATGCACTAAATTAGTTCCGCTAACAGACTCTAAACGAGCAAACAAATAAACCTCGCAGCTTTAATGTGATAATATCGCTCATTTGGTACCGCTGTAGCGGTATTTTGGTACCGTGCGTAGCGGAGCCTTGGTACCGCTACGTATCGGCTTAATGGTACCGGTACCAAATGTCCGCTATACACGCTGTCGGAGGGTGCCCCTTCAACGGTGCTGCGAGGCACCCTCCGTGGTGTTATATCAGCTCTATTTGTTACGCTTCTTGCCGCGCATCGTCTCACCTTCCAAACGAACGTGTGTAGATGAGTTTATCAGGCGGTCCATGATAGCGTCAGCCAAAGTCGGTTCGGCAATGTGATCATACCATCTTTCCAAAGGCAGTTGGGATGTGATGATTACCGATTTCTCGTCGTAACGGTCTTCCAGTATCGTCAGCAGCGCTATGCGTGCCTCTTGAGTGAGGGCGTGGAGCCCAAAGTCGTCAAATAAAGGCTACAATAAACGATGCCATTAGTAATGCTCAACAGTCTATTGACAATATAGCATCGCTATCCCATGCTTATTCCGGTATGTTAATTTCACAGATACCTTAGAGTAAGGGGCGTATATTTCATTATCACAATGAATTGTGCGCCCCCTACAGGGGCAATATCCATTGTAAACTATAAACGCAGGGGCAAGCCCCTGCGCTATGATATGTCGTCCCTACGGGACTTCAATAATTATCTATCGTCCCTGCGGGACTTGCCGGTTGCTTAGGCGTGGGGATGTTACGCCTCTTCTATGCCGAAGGTTGGGGTGGGGGTGCCGTCGTCTTCGCGCTTCACCTCTCTGTCGAGCAGATACTGCAGGAACATCTGCAGGGCTTTTGTCGTGGCGTTGGCAAGGTTAATGTCGCGTCCGTAGTCGTCGGTGAGCTTCATCGTAACCACGTCGTCAGCGCTGCCGCATGCCAGCCATATCGTGCCCACGTGGATGTCTGCCGTTCCTCCGCCAGGTCCGGCGAAGCCTGTGGCAGAGATGGCGTAGTCTACGTTGAGGCATTTTATAGCCCCTTTGACCATCTCCACTGCCACCTCTTCCGATACGGCGTTCTTTTCTTCTATCAGCTCTGCGCTTACGCCCAGCACCTTTTCTTTCACTTCGTCGGTGTAAGACACTATGCCGCCCTTGAAATAGTTCGAGGCTCCCGGCATGGCAATTATGCTTTCGGCTATTCTTCCGCCGGTGCAGCTTTCTGCCGTGCCCAGTGTCTTGCCGTTCTCCCATATAAGCTGGCTTATCTCCCTGCTTAAAATCTTGTTTTCAAATCCCATAAATTGTATTTCGTTGTGTTTCAGAATTTCGTTTCTCTCTTTCTCCGTTTTTCCGTGGACTTTCCGTTTCCCATGTGCTTCCCTCCGTTTCCGTGGGTCAGCCCATGTTCCGGCTGAGGCTTATCTCAGCGTGACCTTTGAGTATGCCGGGGCGTCGATGGGGCAGAAGTCACCGTCGAGATACTTGTAGTAGCCCGTTATGCCGATCATGGCGGCATTGTCGGTGGTGTAGCTGAACTTCGGTATGTATATGTTCCATCCGTAGCGTTCGGCATGGTCGCGGAAGGCGTTTCTCAGTCCGTTGTTGGCACTCACTCCTCCAGCCACAGCCACGTGCTTTATGTGCGTCTGCTTTACAGCCAGGCGCAGCTTCTTCATCAGGATGTCCACGATGGTGTGTTCCAGACTTGCCGCTATGTCGTCTTTGTGGTTTTCCACGAAGTCCGGCTCCTCCTTCACCCATTTCTGCAGACTGTAGAGGAACGACGTCTTCAGTCCGCTGAAGCTATAGTCGAGTCCCGGTATGTGGGGTTCTGCGAATTTGTAAGCCAGCGGGTTGCCCTGCCTAGCCAGACGGTCGATAATCGGTCCGCCGGGGTATCCCAATCCCATCACCTTAGAGCATTTGTCTATTGCCTCTCCAGCGGCATCGTCGATGGTCTGTCCGAGCATCTCCATGTCGTTGTATGCGTTTACCTTTATTATCTGCGAGTTACCTCCGCTTACCAGCAGGCAGAGGAAAGGCAGTGGCGGGCACGACGTGTCGTCGTCGCTCTCTTTGATGAAGTGCGCCATGACGTGCCCCTGCAGATGGTTCACGTCGATGAGCGGTATGTTAAGCGAGCGTGCGAAGCCTTTGGCGAAGCTCACCCCCACGAGCAGCGAACCCATCAGTCCCGGTCCTCGTGTGAAAGCCACTGCCGAGAGCATTTCCTTTGTCACTCCGGCGCGTTTTATGGCTTGGTCGACCACGGGCACCACGTTTTGCTGGTGTGCTCTGGAGGCCAGTTCGGGCACCACACCGCCGTATGCCATGTGCACGTCTTGCGAGGCAGTGACGTTGCTCAGCAGCACCCCGTTGCGCAGCACTGCTGCCGACGTGTCGTCGCAGCTGCTTTCAATGGCCAGTATGTAGACGTCTTTCTTTTCCATTCCGGCTGTTCTCCTTGTTATTCCGTTTTTAGTGTGTTAGGATTTCAACGCCGTGTTCCGTCATCACGAAGGTGTGTTCCCACTGTGCGCTGGGCTTCTCGTCGCCCGTTATCACTTCCCATCCGTATTTGTCTTCGGCGTCGATGAACACTTTCCATGTTCCCATGTTTATCATCGGCTCTATGGTGAACACCATTCCCGGCACGATGAGCATGCCCGTTCCCATGTGTCCGTAGTGCAGCACTTCCGGCTCGTCGTGGAACTTCAGTCCTACGCCGTGTCCGCAGAGGTCGCGCACCACACCGTAGTGGTATTTCTCGGCGTGCTTCTGTATGGCGTGACCGATGTCGCCCACGAAGCAGTATGGCTTGGCCGCCTCGGCACCAATCTCAAGACATTCTTTAGCCACTCTTACGAGCTGCTCCTTCTCGGGAGAAGTCTTTCCGATGATGAACATTCTTGAAGCGTCGGCATAGTAGCCGTCGAGAATTGTTGTGAAGTCAACGTTCACGATGTCGCCCTCCTGCAGCACGTCCTCTTCCTTAGGGATTCCGTGGCACACCACTTCGTTGATGCTTGTGCAGACGCTCTTTGGGTAGCCCTCGTAGTTGAGGCATGCTGGTGTTGCTCCGTGCTCCACGCAGTAGTCGTAACAGATTTTGTCAATCTCCAGGGTGTTCATCCCGGCGTGTATGTGTTTAGCCACTTCGTCGAGCACTCCGGTGTTAACCACTCCGCTGCGGCGTATTCCCTCTATTTCTTCAGGTGTTCTTATCAGGTTGCGTGTGGGCACAAGCTTTCCCTTGTTTTCCCAGTACATCACTTTCTTGTCGAGTTCCGTTGGCTCCTGTCCTGATATGCAGTGCCATCTTTTTTTCTTGTTGAACATTGTTTATCCTTATGTCTGTGGCGCGCCTTCTGGGAAGGCGGCGCTTGGTTCTTTTCTGTTTTTTTATCCCTCGTTGTTGATGTCTTGCAGCAGGCGGAAGATGTCGCCTGTCCAGTCTTCGCCGTTTCGCGGACACATGGTGTGCAGGCCGAAAGACTGTCCCACAGAAACGTTTTTCTCCCCGTCGTCAACGAAGAGCGTTTCCTCGGGCTTGATGCCTTCCTTTTCTATTATCTCGCGGAACATGGTGGGGGATGGCTTCATGGTCTTCATCCTGTAGCTCATGTAGAGAGCGTCGAAGAAGTCGTTGATGCTCCTTCCGTCGCCTGAGAAGTCGTTGCTCTCGGCCCAGTCCATCATGAAGGGGTTGGTGTTGGAGATGAGTATGAGGCGGTATCCTTCAGCCCGGAGCTTGTCGAGGGCTTTGATGTTGCGCATGGGCACCTCTTTGGTATATCCTCGCCACGCATACTGGCACGACTTGAAGTCCTGCTCCCTGCCCGTTAGGAGGCTCATCTCGCGTATGAAGTCGTCGGCAGTGATGGTGCCCTCCTCCAGGTCGCCGAAGATGCCGCTCTGTGTGTAGGGGTCCAGCCTTTTCTCGGCGTCAGCCAAACCTATCTCCTTGAAGTGCTCCACGGCTTGTGGCTGGTCGATGGTCATAATCACGCCGCCAAGGTCGAAGAGTATGTTTTTTATTTTCATTCTTTTGTTCTTTCCGTGATGAGTTAGAAATTCCGTGATGAGTTAGAAATGCTTCCTCGCCCTGTCCATCTCTCGGCGGTCTTCCTTTTCCTTCAGCGTCTGCCGCTTGTCGTATTCCTTCTTTCCCCGGGCAAGTGCGATGTCGAGCTTTGCGCGCCCGTTGCTGTCGATGAAGAGCAGTGTGGGCACGATGGTGATCCCCGGTTGCTTAGTTGCTTCCTGCAGGTTGCGAATCTCTCGTTTGTTGAGCAGCAGCTTGCGGTCGCGCTTGCTCTCGTGGTTGTTGTAAGAGCCGTAGAAGTATGGCGAGACGTTCATTCCCTTCACCCATATCTCTCCGTTGTTGATGTAGCAGAAGGTGTCGACGAGCGATGCCTTTCCCGCCCTTATCGACTTTATCTCGGTGCCGGTGAGCTGTATGCCAGCCGTGTAGGTGTCAACGAAGAAGTAGTCGAAGGCGGCTTTCTTGTTGCGTATGTTTACGGGGCTTTTCTTCCTCAGCAGTTCCTGTTCCTTGTTCATGTTCTGTTGTCGTTTCGTGGCGTGCGCCTAGCTTTGGACGTTGTGGCGCATGCGCTGTTGTGTGTTACTGTTTCTCCACCGTTGCGAAGTTGTCGATATGCTCGTCGACGTATCTTGCCACGGCTTCTGTCCATTCTTCTTCGTTCTCCACGAAGTCATCGTCGAAGTCGTCGAACTCAGGGAACTTCTCGAACAGAGCCATGAACTCCTCGTCGGTGCATTCGCGGGCTATCTCTTCGCCGTGGATCTTCCACAGTCTTTTTGCGTCGAACACCATTTTTGCCACGTCCTTGAGCCCCCACTGCCGCATCATGTAGGCAAAGGGGTTGTCGAAGATGAACGGTCCGTAGCCGTTGTGTATTAGCTGTACGAATCCTCCGTCCATCATCTCGTCGCGCATCCATAGATACGCCAGCAGCGTTGTTTGGTCGGCGTTGAGCTCTGCCATGCTTTCGGCAGTCAGCGTACCCCCCGCCGCGTTGAGAATGGCGTCGGCAAAGAGCTTCACGAAGTCGTCCATGCCGTCTTGTGCCGCCTTTATGATGTCCTGTTCCTTTATTATGGGTTTCATGATTTGTAGTCCTTTTGCTTGTCTTGCCCCGCGTGCCGAAGCTTGCGTCAGCTTGGGGCAATGGTTTTTTAGGATGCAAAGTTAGTGAAAATAGGGCGCATTGCAAAAGTATTTTCCCCTTTTCGGCTTAATGTCCCGTGGTAGGTGGCTTGTTAGCGTTCGTCTGCTTTCGGCAGCCTTCAGCCATGCGCTTTATCTGCTCAACGCGGGCTTCCCTGTTTTCGGGGTATCCGAAGCGTTCGTAGTAAGCCAGTGCCGAGTCGAGCATGTCTGTTGCCGTAGCCCAATCCTGGGCGTCCATGTAGCAGTATGCTAGCCGGAAATATGCGTCGCCTTTCTCCTTGTCGTAGCAGACGAGGAGCATCTTCTCGTACATGGGCACCGCCTTTTTGTATTCTCCGAGGAAGAAGTGGCTTTCGGCAGAGGTGAAGTAGTATACGCTTCTCTCGTGCGGAGCGTAAGCCTCCAGCTGGTCGATGTATGGGTCGATGTATGCGCACGCCTTGTCGTATTCCCACTGGTGGTAGTAGCAAAGCCCGATGTACGCCTTGAATCGTGGGTTGAGCGAGTATTTCCTGTCGAGCTTCGCCAGCAGCGAGAGAGCCTCGCTGTATTTCCCGCTGGCAAAATAGTCGAGAGCAATCTGTAGCTGTTCCCGGTCGGGCATCTGCGTTGCCGTCTGTGCCGTTGTTGTGGCGATGGGCATAACCGCAAGAAGCAGGGAAAAGATAAGCGTGGTAAGTATGCGTGACGCTTTGTGGATAAGTGACAAATCCTTTTCTCCGTGTTATGTTTATTCGGTGTAGAATTTAATGAGCTTCTCCAGTGCTGCTTGGCATACGGCACAGAACTGCGGGCATTGGTTCGTTCGCATACGGCAGTCCTGCACTCCGCGGTAAACGCCCTTCATGCTGTATCCGGCACCCTCGAAGAGTCCTACGCGTGTCTCAGCCACCTTCTTCTTC
Organism: Barnesiella intestinihominis; assembly: GCA_963586715.1. Lineage (GTDB taxonomy): Bacteria > Bacteroidota > Bacteroidia > Bacteroidales > Bacteroidaceae > Prevotella. Next base: position 26,669 of record CAVAAS010000013.1, on the reverse strand, counting down.
TCCGAGGTAGGGGTGGGGCAGGGGGTGCCCTTGGCAATGAGGTTCTCCCACTTGCCGTGGAAATCGGTCAGCGTGGTGATGTTAGCCTCCCATGGCTCCACGTCGTGCGGATACATGGGAATCTGCTCGAAGTCGTAGGCGTATTCGTCGGCAAGCCCCGCAAAGCTATGACCGAACTCATGCACTACCACCGGCTCATACTGCTTGTGCCCCGTGCTCACGAGGTTGAAGAAGTTGAGTATTCCGCCGCCTCCGTATTTGTCGGTGTTCACGAGGATGATGATATGTTCGTATGGCACACCCTGCAACAGGTCGTGCACCTGCTTTACGTTGAGCGTCGTCAGATAGCGGTCGCTGTAGAAGGTGTCGAAATGCGCCCCCACAGCCGTGTGCTTCCATTCGCCCCTCGAGGGGATGCTCGTGCCGCTGTCCTGCGATGGAGTCTTCACAGCCACAATGTTGAACCTCTGGCGATACGTCTTGAACGGCTCGTGACTGAATATCGCTTCTGTTGCCTGCTTAGCCTCGGCTATGAATTTCTGCATCTCGCCCTCGGTGTAGCCTTCGGCAAGGAAGGCGATGTTAATGCAATGGGTGGTGTCGGCAGCATGCTGCAACACGTCGTAGGGAGCGTGGCTGCCCGTCAGCCTGCTTATTAGGATGTCGCCCGGAGCAATCGTCTGCCTGAGCTGAGCCGATACCTCCCGGCGGTTGTTCTTCATGTATATGTATAGGTCGGCAGTATCTTTAGGCACGGGCATGAGGATAACGTTCTCGAACGACTTGCTTGACTCCTCTGCCTCGGGATACGACTGCCACTCCTGGAACAGCGTGGAGAGGGAGTTGCGGTAGATGGTCTGCCCCGTTCGGCGGTCTTTCAGCTCAAACTGCGTGTTGCCCTCCACGGGGTATTCGCCCAGGTGAGAGCGTCTGCCATACCAGCCAGCCGTGCGGCTCATGTTGTCAACGTAGATGTGTTGCTCCGTGGCGTTGCCCGCAAGGATGCAGTTCACGCGCAATGTGCTGTCGGTGAACCACTGGCTGAACTCCTGCGCTCCAGCCTGCATTGCCGTCGTTATAACGAAGAGCATTGCGGCAGCCTTGGCAAGCATGTTCCTTGATGTGAGCGCAAAATGCTGATGAATGTTTATGGATATCAAATGTCGAACCATAGATGAGATATGATATACTGATAATATTAATATGTTATACCGATTACAATTATTGATAAGCAGATTATATCTTTGTGATTAGGTGATTATATATTATTGATAAGCAGATTATAATAATATGATAAGCAGAATATCTATTAGTGATAAACAGATTATATAATATTGCTATAATGTAGGGTCAATGACGAAGCGGTTGTTGCCGTTCTCGTAGTCTTCGATGAGTTGCGTAACGTAGTCGCGCTTCCAGTCGTCGGTGTGGAACTTCTCCTCGCCATATTGCAGTATGTCCAAATCGAGCGTAATCTTCCCCTCGCGGTTGTTCTTTATGCATCTTCCGCACTGCTTTTCTATACGCTTGAAGGCGCAACGCAACTGTCCCGGCGTGTGGTGTGTCTCAGCCACACAGATGCAGTTTAGGAAGTTGTCGGACTTAATGCCAACGGGTTGTGTCCACACCTCTTTTGAGAAGTATGCCGAGTCGCCGAGTATCGACTTGAGTTGCTTCTTCCCATAGTCGACATTCTGCTTCTGGTCGTAGTTGCTCCCGATGGCTACTATTAGTTTTTTGTATTCTCTCATGTGCGGTCAGATTAAAGGTCTTTTTCAGTTGTATTTGGCAATCAGGGCGTCCGCCTGCGCATTGCCCATCTCTTTCGCCTTGCGGAGCTTAGCCAGTCCGGAGGACTTGTCGCCTTGTCTTATTTCCACGATGCCAGCCACGAGGTATGCGTCGCTACAATCCGGGAAGTTCTCCATGCACGCCTTAGCCGTTTCGAGGGCTTCCTTCAGCATGTTCAGCCTCAGCTGCAGGGCGGCTTTCTCAGCCTGGTACGTCTGCTCCTTGGGGTCGAGGTATATGGCGTTGTCGATGTCAACAAGGGCTTGCTTGAAGAGCTTCGCCTTTGTCTCCGTTTGTTCGCGCAGGTAATAGAAGTCAGCCGTGCAGTTGCGTCCCGACACCACCTCGTAGCGTGTGTAGTCGAAGACAGCCTGTCGGTAGTTGCCCATGCGGTTGTAAACGTCGCCACGCATGATGAAGTATTTTGCCGCTTCGCGGAAGTTCAGCGAGTCGACGTTGTTCACCGCACTGTCCAGCAGGGCTACCACCACCGAGTCCGGACTCTTCAGCATGTTCTGGCAAAGAGCTGCGTTGTAGTAAAGGTCAGCGTTCTTCAGCTTCCCTTCGGTAAGCTTCATGAACGTGGAGTATGCCTTCTCGTAGTCGCCCTTTCCGTAGAGAATCTGCCCCTCGAGGTCTTTGTATATGTCAAGCTGCTGAATGGCGTACGCCTTGTTGCACTCGTCGAGAGCAGTGTCCCACGACCAGGGTTTGAACTCCGTCTCCGCCTTGTATGTCATCTTCAGATACATGAGCTTAGCCGTCTGATAGTGAGCGTCATCCTTCTTCTCCGCATTCTTCAGAGCCTCGTCCATAACAGCCTGTGCCTCGGCAAAGCGGTTGGCGTTCACCATCTGTTGCGCTTTGGCAACATATCCGTCGGTAAGTTGCGGGAAGGCAGCAATGAAGTCGTCAGCCGTCTCCTGCAGCTTCTTCTCCGAGCCAGCCTGTTGCGTGAGCATGAGAGCCAGCGTAGCCTGCTCCTTGTCGGCAGGAAGAGCCGCCGTAATGCCAATCTTGCGGAGGGTGGCGTCGTTAACTGACAGAGCCGATGTCTTCAGCTGCATGGCGTAAGCCGCGTCTGTGGAGTGGATTTCAGAGCCCGTTGTGGAGAGTTGCATCAATCCGACCACCTGTCCCTGTTCGTTGATGAAGGGACATCCCTCGGTGTTCTCCGGGGCGTCCATGTTGAAGATGCAGAAGTTGTATGAACCGTTGAACTTCTCCACTCCCGTAGGCTTAGCCTCAAGCATCTGCGGACGCTTTCCGGCGTATGTGGCAAGCCAGACGGTCTGTCCGGTCTGAGCCTGTGTCGTGGCAAGAGCAGCCCCCTTAGTCTTACCGTCCACACGGAAGCGCGCCACATTGTATATGTCGTCAGCTCCGAGCATACGAGTGACGTTGTGTTTAACGCCCTTCGTGTCAACCGCAATGGCAGTCTCCGCCCCCTCAAAGGGCTTCAGGTTGCTAACAGCCTCCCCGTCGTTGCCCACGAAGACACCGTGGCTAGTGGCAAGCAGAGTGCCGTCGGCTTTGAATGTGGTAAGGGTGAACACGCTCTCTGCCGCCTTCTTTGCGGCTCCCGTCTGTGCCCCTGCCGCCATTGGCATGCAGAGGGCTATGAGTATTGCTATAGTTGTAGTTTTCATTTTCTAAAGTTGCGTAATCTATTTTGTTTCATTGTTGTATGCCATTCGTGCCTTTTCCAGTAGTTCGCGAGCGTTGCTTCGTGCCGCCTCCGTAATGTCTGATCCGCTAAGCATCTGCGCCAACTCATCTATGCGCTCTTCGTGCGAAAGCATCTTCATGTGGCTCACGGTGCCCTCGGCAGTCTCCTCCTTGTAAACGCGGTAGTGGCTTCTTCCTCTGGCAGCAATTTGCGGCAGGTGGGTGATGCTGATAACCTGTCGGTCGGTGCGTGCCATCTGCTCCATAATCACCGCCATCATCTCAGCCGTCTTGCCGCTGACGCCGGTGTCTATCTCGTCGAACACTATTGTGGGCAGCTTCACGGCATTGCTTATCATGGCTTTCACCGATAGCATGACGCGGGCTATCTCTCCGCCCGATGCCACTTGCGATACGGGTTGCATCTGCGTACTGCTGTTTGCGCTGAAGAGGAAAGCCACGGTGTCGGCTCCATCGGCAGAGAGTTCTTTGGGTTTTATGTCCACGCTGAACCTCACCTTCGGTATACCCAGCGGCACGAGCCTTTCCTTCATTCCCTCCTCCAGCAGCTTTGCCGCCTTTTGCCGTGTGGCAGTAAGCTTCGCAGCCTCCTTTCGGCAAAGCTCCAGGGCTTTCTGTTCCTCTTCCTGAAGCAGGGCAAGAGTGCCGTCGCTGTTGTCCAGTTCATCGAGCTTCTGTTTAAGGTCCGCCTGAATCTCAAGCAGTTGTTCAACGGAGTCGGTGCGGTGCTTCTGCTGCAGAGCGTATATGCGGTCGAGCTGGGCGTTAGCCTCGTCAAGGCGTCGCGGGTCGAAGTCCACGCCCTCTGCGCTGCGGGCTATCTCGTCGGCAATGTCTTTCAGTTCAATCATGCAGTTCTCCATGCGAGAAGCCATTTCGGCAGCATCGTCAAAAACATTGCTCACTGAGCTAACCGAGCGCCAAGCGTTCTTCAGTCTTTCCACAGCCCCTGCTTCACCGTCGGCACCCTGCATCATAGCGTCGGCTTCTATGAGTGCCGCCTTAATCTCCTCCACGTGCGAGAGCTTTTCCGTCTCGCGTTCCAGCTCTTCCTGCATCCCCGGCTGAAGGTTGGCAGCCTGCAGTTCGGCGAGTTGGAACTTCATGAATTCCTCGTTCTGTGCAGCCAGTGCCGTCTGTTCCTTCATGCGTGCCACCGCCTTCCGTGCTTGCTGCAGAGAGGCGAAAGCCTTGGCGTATTGTTGCCTTTGCTGGGCGTTGCCAGCCAGTATGTCGAGCACCTGCAGCTGGAAGTCCGTGCTGCCGAGCATGAGGTTCTTGTGCTGACTGTGTATGTCTATGAGCTGCTCTCCCAGTTCCTTCATCAGCGAGAGGGGTACGGGCGTGTCATTGATGAACGAGCGGCTCTTTCCCGAGGCAGATAGTTCGCGCCTCATGATGCAGTCGGTGGCGTCGTATTCGATGTCGTTGTCCAGGAAGAACTGCTGCATGTTGTAGGCAGAGAGGTCGAACGTAGCCTCGATGACGCATTTTTTCTCTCCCGCCTTTATCTGCCTTGATTCGGCTCTCTGTCCGAGAAGCAGGTTTATTGCTCCGAGTATGATGCTCTTTCCCGCTCCCGTTTCACCCGTTATTACGGAGAAGCCGCGGTTGAAGTCCATGTCGAGCAAGGAGATGAGTGCGAAGTTGCTTATGTGGAGTTTTTTCAGCATTTTAGTGTGTAGAGTGTTCCTATTCCTTTATTTTTTCCCACGCGGTGTTTTGCGAGGCGTTGATGGAGAAGAGGATTTCGTATACGGCTTCCTTCTCCTTCGGCGTTCCTTTGCCTTTGTATATTGATGCCAGCTCGTCTTTCTTATAGTCGGTCCAGATGGCGGGCAGAGAGCTCAGGGGCTTGTCTTCGTGAGCTTTTTTCAGTCCTTTCTCCAGGGCGGTAGAGATGTTTGTCCTTCCGCGTTCCACGTTGTTGGCCATCTCGTCAAGCCCCGTGCGGTAGTAGTCGTACTGCAGTTGCCGGAAGGGTTTCATCGCCCCGTCGAGATAGTCGTTTATTATAGCGAAGCGGTTTCTGCTCGTCTCGAACGATTTCCATCCCGTGAAGTTCAGGTTCTGTGCGTTGTTTGTCAGGTTCATGCACCTTTGCAGCACGTCTTCCCCTCCCATGGGCGAGAAGGTGTCGAGGTCTAGCCCCACGATGAGATAGGCGTAGTAGGCAAAGAGAGCCGTCAGCTGGTTGTCAATCTGCTCTTCGTTGAAGTTGAGTTGGTCGAACTGTGCGAATTCGAAGTTGAAGTCGTTGTCCTTGTTGTTGTATATCGTCGTGGTGTAGGCAGAGTTGTAAACGGGCCTGTTGGCTTGTATAAGGGCGCTGCATGTGAAGCGGTTGGTCGACTGGTCGTATTTCGTCACCGTGATGTTGAAGTTGCACACTATGCGTTCGTTCTTCTGGAAGTGGTAGTCGGTCCACTGCCTGTCGTTCACAAACTGTTCCAGCGTCTCCTTCAGGTTGTCGAACACGCTGGCGTCAGTGCCCTGAATCTGGTTGTGGTTAATGGTAATCTTAGCCAGCAGCTCCTGAGCCGAGGCTGTGGCAGGCAAAAGAGTAGCGGTCAATGCAATTGCCGCCCCGATGATAAGGCTTCTTATTTGTGTGGGCATAGTGTATTCATTTGCAGTATTACTCTTACCGTTCATTTACAGTGTTATTCTTCCTCCCAAAGGCGTTCCATCTCGTCTACGATGTCGCGAGCCACGTCGCGCTTGGGTTTCTTGTCGTAGTCTTTCCTTCCGGAGCGGGAGATAACGGCAATCTTGTTGTCGTCCGTGCCGAAGGTCGTCCCCTTGTTGCGTGTGGAGTTCATGACAATGAAGTCAAGGTTCTTCTTATCCAGCTTCCCCTTTGCGTTACTCTCCTCGTTGTCCGTTTCCAGGGCGAAGCCCACGAGCTTCTGTCCCTGCTGCTTTGTTGCTCCCAGAGCAGCCGCAATGTCTTCGGTGGGCTTCAGCGTAAGCGTCAGACTGTCGCCTTTGCGTTTGATCTTCGACGGAGCCTGGGTCTCCGGCTTGAAGTCAGCCACTGCCGCACAGAGCACCGCCGCATCCTGTCGTGGCCAAAGCTTGGTAGCCGCTGCGTGCATCTGATGACAGCTCTCCACATCGATGCGCTCCACAGTGGGGTTGCTGCATGTCATAGCCACGGGACCAGCCACGAGAGTCACTCTGGCACCTCTCTCCGCCAGCTCTTCCGCCAAGGCGAAGCCCATCTTCCCGCTGGAGTAGTTGCCGATGAACCTCACGGGGTCAATCTTCTCGTAGGTGGGTCCAGCCGTCACCATGATGCGCTTTCCGCAGAGCGGACTTCCTTTGCCGTTGTTGGCGTTGTCGTCAGTCTGTGATGCTTCCTGCTGATGGTCGAAGAAGGCGTCGAGCCTGTCAACAATCGTTTCCGGCTCCTCCATGCGCCCCTTACCCTCCAGACCGCTGGCAAGAAATCCGCTGGCAGGCTCGATGATGGTGTTGCCGTAGCTCTCCAGTGTGCGCATGTTGCGCTGTGTGGCAGGATGGCGGTACATGTCGAGGTCCATTGCCGGAGCAATGAACACGGGAGCCTTCATCGAGAGGTAGGTGGTGATAAGCATATTGTCAGCCACCCCCTGTGCCATCTTCCCTATCGTGGCAGCGGTGCATGGTGCGATGAGCATGGCGTCGGCCCATAGTCCGAGGTCCACGTGAGAGTGCCACGTGCCGTCGCGTTGCGAGAAGAACTCGCTGATTACCGGTTTGCGTGTAAGCGCCGAGAGCGTGACGGGAGTGATGAACTCCTTTCCTGCGGGTGTGATGACAACCTGCACCTCTGCACCTTTCTTTATGAGCTGTCGTATGATGAGGCATGCCTTGTATGCCGCTATGCTGCCCGTTATGCCGAGCACTATCTTCTTTCCTTTCAGCATTGTGAAGCCTTTTGGTTTGATGTATTTATCCTTTTGGGGGTGATGTGTTTTATCTCACAACCCCCATTTCGCGCATGCGTATGCGTGTCAGTTCCTGTTTGGTGTTGCTGGTGAAGTCGCTGGTCATCATCCAGTTGTAGTATCCCGGGTCTTTTCGCAGCGTGTCAGCCACGTTCATCCCCTTGTATTTCCCGAAGTTGAACACCTCCTGCATCCTGGGCTTGCCGTCTTTGTCGAGCAGAGTGTTTCCTTGTGCGTCTTTCACTTCCGCCCATACCATTCGTCCGCTGAAGTCAACGTTGTTGTTCATTTTCGAGAATTCCGCCAGCTTGTCCATGTCGTTCTCCAGTCGTCGCTCTTCCTCCTCCTGTCGTTCGGGTGAGTACATGTCCAACTCTCCCATTAGGACGCGGTATGTTGCCTCCGTGTCCTGGTCGGCACGGTGCGCCTCGAAGTCGTCTTCCATCTTCCGCCCGCAATAGAACTTGTAGGCAGCAGCCAGGTTTCTTCGCTCCATCTTATGGAAGATGGTCTGCGCGTCGATGAGGCGGCATTTGCCGAAGTCGAAGTTCACTCCGGCGCGATAGAACTCTTCCGAGAGCATCGGCACGTCGAAGTGGTTGGAGTTGAATCCGGCGAAGTCGCATCCTGAGAATTTCTCCGCCAGCGACGGTGCCAGCTCCTTGAACGTCGGCTTGTCAGCCACGTCGTTGTCAGTCGTTCCCGTCAGCTCAGCCACAACGGGCGGTATGGGCTTTCCCGGATTGATGAAGATGTTTTCGCGTTCTTCCTTTCCGTCGGGCATCACCTTTATGTATGATATTTGGAATATGCGGTCTCTTACGAGGTCTAGCCCCGTTGTCTCGAGGTCGAACACCACGAGCGGCCTCTTTAGGTTAAGTTTCATGTGTGTGAATTTATAAATTACGGTGGCAACGGCACGTTGTTTCTTCCCGGCCACTGCCACCATCTGTATTCGTTTTTCTTCAGTCCTTGGGGTTCTCCAGCTTTGTTCTTGAGTCCCTTGCCTCAGACTTATTAGTCGTTGAGGAGCATCGGCATGATGAGCATGAGGATGTTCTGTCCTTCGGGCTGTTCTGAAGGGAGCACGATGCAAGGGCGGCTTGGGTCAGCCAGCTCCACCGACACCTCGTCGCCCGTCAGGTTGTTGAGCAGGTCAACGAGCGTGGGGCCCTTGAAGCCGATGCTCATGGGCTGTCCCTGATAGTCGCATACGGTGGATTCCTTTGCGCTTGTTGCGAAGTCGATGTCTTCCGACGACACTTCCACCTGTCCTGCTTCCAGACGCAGACGTATCATCTGACTGCTTTCGCTTGCGAACGGCAACACACGCTTCACGCTTCCCAGCAAAGCCCTTCTGTCGATGGCCATGCGGAAGGGGTTGTCCTGCGGTATGACAGAGGCGTAGTTGGGGTATCTGCCCTCCGTAAGGCGGCATACCATTGTGCCGAAGGCAGCCTTTATCTGTGCCGTGCCGCCGTCGAAGAGTATCTCCACGGGTTCCTCGCCATGGCCCAGGATGTTCTTCAGCAGCGTAGCGGGCTTCTTGGGGAGGATGAATGATGTGCGCTCCTCGCTCTTGATGCTGTCGATGCGGTTTCTCACGAGCTTATGGCCGTCGGTGGCAACGATGAACAGTCCCTCAGCCATCTGGTCGAAGAATACGCCGTTCATCACCGGGTGCAGCTCGTCGTTGGCAGTGGCGAAGAGAGTGCGCGACAGGTTTTCCGCCAGCAGGTTTTCCGCCATCTCCAGTTTTCTGGCACCCTCGCCCACGCCCTGAGCCAAGGGGAACTCGTCGGCGTTCTGTGCCGTGAACGTGTAGCTTCCGTTCTGGAACACCAGCTTCACGTTGTATGTCTCCATGTCGATCTCCAGCGTAATGGGCTGCTCGGGCAGGTCCTTCACTGCGTCGACAATCGTTTTGCTGACGATGGCGAAGCGTCCCTCCTGGTCGGCCTCGTCGGGTGTCAGCACTGCGCGCATCTCGTTCTCCCTGTCGGAGGCGGTGAGGTAGAGCTTCCCCTCCTTCACCTCGAAAAGGATGCAGTCGAGTACAGGCATGGTGTTCTTGCTGTTTTGCACTTTGCATAAAGTAGACAGACGGCTGCCGAGCAGCGCTGAAGACAATGTTATTCTCATTTCCTTAGTATCTTAAAAAATGTAGTTATGTTCAGTTGTTTTCTATCCGACAAAGTTACGGAAAATTGTAATGACAAGCAAAAAAAAGAACCTAAATCTTTTTAAATCCGGAAATAAATAAGTACTTTTGTATGATGAAAAATACTGGCCCGGCTCCCCGAGCCGCAAGCCCAAACAACGAATACATACAAAATGGAATTAACAGGAAAAGTAATTGCCGCCCTCCAGCCACGCGAGGGCGTTTCACGCCAGGGCAACCCCTGGAAGGCTCAGGAATTCGTGATAGAAACCCAGGATCAGTATCCTCGCAAGATGTGCTTCGAGATATTTGGAGCGGAGCGCATTGAGCAGAACATCGGCATGCTGCAGGTGGGCAACGTCGTTAAGGTATCGTTCGACATCGACGCCCGCGAGTGGAACGGCCGTTGGTTCAACTCCATCCGCGCCTACCGCGTAGATCTTGAAAACGACGCCCAGCAGTACGGTGGCGGCACGTTCGATGCTCCCGCTGCTCCTGAAGCACCGTTCCCTCCCGCACAGGATACAGCCTCCGACGGCGGTTCGAACGAAGACCTGCCGTTCTAAAGGCGAGAGAAAAGTTTTTTTTTCTCAACAAGAAAAAGAACGTTGCGAAGCCCCTGAAAGGGGCGTATATTATAGGATAGGGGCTTGTCCCTATCTTCCAAGCCATAACAGTATTTTGCCCCTGTAGGGGGCGCATATTTCAACGTCACAATGAACTACGCGCCCCTTACAGGGGCAAAACCGTTGTAAACAATAAATGCAGGGGCAAGCCCCTGCGCTATGATATACCGTCCCTACGGGACTATGCGTGCGTAACTATGATATGCCGTCCCTACGGGACTTGCCGTTACCTCAGCAGCTCTTCCGTTTCGTCGATGCTCTTGTTCAGGGCACTGGCAATCACGGCGATGTCCAGTCCGTTCTGGAGCATTGCCTGCGCCATAGCTTTTATCTGCGCTTTTTGGTCTGATATCTGCGCTTTTTGGTCTGATATCTGCGCCTTCTGGTCGGAGATTATCTTGCTTTGCTTCATCACCTGCGTGTCGCGCGCCTCGATGACGGAGTAGAACTCGTCCTCGTCGTTCATCTCCTGCCTCACCTCGGCACTCATCGTGGCAAGACTGAGCCGCCTTAGGATGTGCATCATGTCGGGGTCGTCCTCGTAGAGGTTCTCCTCCAGACTGATGGTCTGCTGGCAGTCTGCGGTGCGCTGCTTCTGGTTGAAGACGCTGAGCACCTTGTCGAGCCTGTTGTTTATCTTTCCGTGCAGCAGGGGTATCTGCACAATAATGCTGTCGTGCGTCAGGCTGCTGATGAACGGGTCGTCGGTGCCGTTCTCCACCTCTTTCCCGTTGTAGTCCAGGGCCTTGTGGCTAACATACACCACCGGTTCCTCTATGTCGCCCACACGGTGTCCCAGCAGGTATACGGCAATCATCGGCAGGGCATATCCCTTGCCCTCGCCCTCTTTGAGCATGTTCTCCTCCGAGTTATATTGTGCCGCCAGATAGCGGCGGAAGCGCAGCGTCTCCGTGTCGAGCCATGTCTTCTGCAGCTCTATGAGCACCAGTCGCAGTGTGCCGTCATCTTCCCTTACGCGTGCGGCGAAGTCGATGCGGAACATCGAGAGCTTGTCTCTGGTGATGTTGGGGTGCTCATGTCGCCGCATCTCCACGCTCTCCACCTCCTTCTTCAGCAGGGCTGAGAGCACGGTGCGTGCAATGCGTTCGTCCTCCATGAGGAACTTGAACACCGAGTCGTATATTGGGTTGGCTACCGTTATTTTCATTGCCTGGGTTTTCCTTTCGCTAGTTTTCCTCTCTGTATATCTATGACAAGAATTTATGTCAAGATTTTATGACAAGAATTTATGTCAAGATTTTATGACAAGAATTTATGTAAAGTATTTATGTCAAGGCAAAGATAGTTCTTTCTTTGGTTATTTCCAAGAAAAGGCGTCAATGAATTTTGCGCCCCCTACAGGGGCAACGCTATATGAAAACAATAAACGTAGGGGCAAGCCCCTACGCTATAATCTGCCGTCCCTACGGGACTTACCCCTGCGTTATGGTATGCCGTCCCTACGGGACTTGTCTGTTGCTATGATATTTCGTCCCTACGGGACTTAGTTTTCTGGGTTTACGACTTCATCGCGATGAAGATTTCCTCTTCTTACGAGTTCATCGCCATGAAGAATTCTTCGGTGTCTCGCGATTTGTTCATGCAGCGTTCCACGGTGGTCCATGCCTCGAGCGTTGTCATGTCGGCGATGTTCTGACGCAGAACAGCCATCTTGTCGTTCACGAATTCCGTGTGCAGCAGGTCGTCGCGCCTTGTGCTTGATGCCACGAGGTTTATTGCCGGGAACTTGCGCTTGTTGCTCAGCGAGCGGTCAAGCTGCAGCTCCATGTTTCCCGTTCCCTTGAACTCTTCGAATATCACCTCGTCCATCTTGCTGCCGGTGTCGATGAGTGCCGTGGCTATGATGGTCAGCGAGCCTCCGCCTTCGATGTTTCGTGCCGCTCCGAAGAAGCGTTTCGGCTTCTGCAGCGCGTTGGCGTCCACACCGCCGGTGAGCACCTTTCCGCTTGCCGGCGCCACGGTGTTGTAGGCTCTTGCCAGTCGGGTTATGGAGTCGAGGAAAATCACCACGTCGTGTCCGCATTCCACCATTCTCTTTGCCTTCTCCAGCACGATGCCCGCAATCTTCACGTGGCGTTCTGCCGGTTCGTCGAAGGTAGAGGCTATCACCTCGGCGTTCACTGTTCGTGCCATGTCGGTCACCTCCTCCGGTCGCTCGTCGATGAGCAGCATCATGAGGTACGCCTCGGGGTGGTTGGCAGCAATGGCGTTTGCGATGTTCTTCATGAGCATCGTCTTACCCGTTTTGGGCTGCGCCACGATTAGTGCGCGCTGTCCTTTTCCGATGGGGGAGAAGAGGTCCACGATGCGGGTGCTCAGGTTCGTTGTGCTGCGTTCTCCGCAGAGGGTGAACTTCTCTTCGGGGAAGAGCGGTGTGAGGTGTTCGAATGCTATGCGGTCGCGCACCTCTGACGGTGCCCTGCCGTTAATCTTGTCGATGGAAGTCAGGGGGAAGTATTTCTCGCCGTCGTGTGGTGGTCTTACGTGACATTCCACCACGTCGCCCGTTTTCAGTCCGTTGCTCTTCACCTGCTGGTTCGACACGTAGACGTCGTCGGGCGAAGAGAGGTAGTTGTAGTCGCTGGAGCGCAGGAACCCGTATCCGTCGGGCATCACCTCCAGCACGCCGTTGGCGGTAATCAGTCCGTCGAAGTTGTATTTCAGTTCAGCGTCCGGCTTGTCGTCCTGCTGCGGCACGCTCTCCACGGGGTGGCTCATCGGCGTGTCGAATATGTCAGCCACGGGAGTCGCCCCCTGGTCAATCACGGGCAGGTCCTCCAGCGGGATGAAGTCGGTGCCGTCTCCCGGGTCGCCTTTCCATACGGTGTCCGCCAGGGGTGTTCCCTGTGCCATGCCCACGTTGGCTTTCAGCGTAGCCATGAGTGCCGTGTCGTCGCTTTCCGGCTCCTCTGCTGCGTGTGCTTCGCCCTCCGCCGTGGCGTTGGCGTCACTGTTGGCGGTTGCTTCTTCTTCTTCTTTTGGTGCCGAGGCTTGCGTAGCCAGCTGCTCCGCTATGAAGTCGGGCGCGTCGTCGGTGTTGCCTGGTGTCCATCCGCTGGCGTCAATCTCAATGGGCGTTTTAAGGATATCGTTCGGGGCATCCGTCACAACCAACGGCTCGTCCGGTATTGCCATCATTGGGTCAACGTCAGGTGCCTCCACAACCTTTGTGCGTCTTGTGGTGCGCTTCTTCGGTGCTGCTGCCGGCTCTGCTCCTGTCTCTGCCGGCGTGTCGCTGGCTGTAGTGGCTGTTGCCGGCGCTTCTTCTGCCGTAGCGGCTTTTGTGCGTCGTGTGGTGCGCTTCTTGGGTGCGTTGGCAGGCTCGGCTGCCGTGGGGTCAATAGCGTTGGTGGAAGGTGCTGTGGCGGCTGCTTTTGTAGCCGGGACAGCCGTAGGCTTGCCTTTTTTCAGGTCGAAGTTCTCGCCGTCTTTTCCGTTCACGGAATAGACGATGTCTGTGTCCTTCTTGGTAATCCTTGTGCGCTTGCGCTTAGTCGTCGTCAGGGGGTTCTTGTTGCCTTCCACCTCGGCTTGCTTGTCGAGGATGGCATAGACGTTTTCCTCCTTTGTGGCGTTGGCGTTTATGTGCGCCTCCATATCATTGGCGATTGCGGCAAGTTCTGCCGCATCCTTTTCCATTAGTTCGTCTTTGCTGTACATACTTAAAAATATGTTCGTGTGTGTGTATGATTATATTCGTGCTGAGTTGGCGTTTCGCTTGCAAGGGTTGCTGCATAATTGTGTGTGAAACGCTGTTCTTCTTGCGGAATGTCGCTTTGGTGTTACGTTGTATGTTTTCCCTAGCGTCATGCAAAGTTACTCATTTCTTGCTTTGTGTGCAACTTTTGTCCTTTGTTTTTTCCCCTTTCAGGCCAGTTCCAGCCATTGCATCTCTTTCTCGTCCAGCTCGGGGCATACCTGTGCGTACCTTTGGCTTGCCTTTGTTATCTCTTCGGCTGAGAGGGTGCCTGAGGAGAGTGCCTCCTCCAGTTGCCGCTTCTCCTCCTCCAGCTGGGCTATGTCTTTTTCCAGCTGCTCCATGAGGCGCTTCTCCTTGTAGCTGAGCTTGCGCTTGCCGTCGGGCGTGGTGTTGCCGGATGATGTCTGCCGCTGCTGCTGGGTGGTGGCTTGCGGTGCTGCCGCCTTTCGCTGCTGCTTCTCCGTCTGCCGTTCCTCGGCTTCTTTTGCCTGGCTCCACTGGCGGTACTGCGTGTAGTTTCCGGGGAAGTCTTTTATGTTGCCGTTGCCTTGGAACACCAAGAGGTGGTCAACGGTCTTGTCGATGAAGTATCTGTCGTGGCTCACCACTATGAGGCATCCGGGGAAGTCGGCAAGGTATTCCTCCAGCACTTGCAGCGTCTGAATGTCGAGGTCGTTTGTCGGCTCGTCGAGCACGAGGAAGTTGGGGTTCCTCATCAGTACGGTGCAGAGGTATAGCTTTCGCCTTTCCCCTCCGCTCAGTTTCGCCACGAAGGAGTGTTGCTGTTCTGGGGTGAAGAGGAACTGCTGCAGCAGCTGCGATGCCGTGAGGTGCTTTCCCCCGCCCATGTCGATGTAGTCGGCGATGTCTGTTATCACGTCGATAACCTTCTGCCCCTCGTCGAATTTCAGTCCCTCCTGCGAGAAGTATCCGAACCTCACGGTGTCACCGATGTCGAACGACCCGCTGTCGGGCTTCACCCTGCCCAGGAGCATCTGTATGAAGGTGGACTTTCCCGCTCCGTTGTCGCCCACGATACCCATTTTCTCGTATCGGGCGAAGTTGTAGTAGAAGTCTTTCGTAATGACCTTCTCTCCCCACGCCTTCGACACGTATCTTGCTTCGAAAATCTTGCTGCCTATGTAAACGTTCCTTTGCTTCAGCCGCAGCTGCCTTTCCTCCAGCCGCTGCTTCGCCCTCTGTTCCAGTTCGGCGAACGCCTCCTCGCGGTAGCGGGCTTTGTGTCCCCGGGCTTGCGGCTGTCGGCGCATCCATTCCAGCTCCCGGCGGTACAGGTTGTTCGCCCTTTCCGTTTCCGCCCTCATGTTGTCCAGGCGTTGCTGCCGCTTCTCCAGGTAGTAGCTGTAGTTTCCCCGGTATCGGTATATCGTTTGGTTGTCCAGCTCTATTATCTGCGAGCATACGCGGTCCAGGAAGAAGCGGTCGTGCGTCACCATGAGCAGCGTGCGCTGCCCGCGTGCCAGGTATCCCTCCAGCCATTCAATCATGTCGATGTCCAGGTGGTTCGTCGGCTCGTCGAGGATGAGCAGGTCCGGCTCGTTGATGAGTATGTTAGCCAGAGCCACGCGCTTGCGCTGCCCGCCGCTGAGCTGACCCATGGGTTGCTGCAGGTCTGTTATGCGCAGCTGTGTGAGGATCTGTTTTGCCCTGAGCACTTTCTGCTCCTCGCCCTGGTGGTTGAAGCATGCGTCGAGCACGCTCTCGTTGGGGTCGAACTCCGGTGTCTGCTCCAGGAAGCCGGTCTTTATGCCGTTGGCGTATACCACGCTTCCGCTGTCGTAGCTCTCCTGTCCGGTGATTATCGAGAGTAGGGTAGACTTTCCCGTTCCGTTGCGTGCCACGAGAGCCGTCTTCTGCCCCTCGGCGATGCTGAAGGATATGTCGCTGAAGAGCACTCTGTCGCCGAACGACTTGGTGAGGTTCTGTACGTCGAGATATGGTTTCATTCTTCTGCCGTCCCCTCGTTAATCGTTCCGATGTAGTCCAGCAGCTCCTGTCTTCCGTCGCGTCTCTCGCTGCTTGTCACGAAGTATGGGGGCAGCTCCTCCCACGTCTCGCGCAGCGTCTCCATGTATTTCCTTGCCACCTTCTCGGCTTTCTGCGTGTTGCCCACCTTGTCGGCTTTGGTGAAGACGATGGCGAAGGGCACGCCGCTCTCTCCGAGCCAGTTTATGAATTCGGTGTCAATGCGTTGCGGGTCGTGGCGTATGTCGACGAGCACGAAGAGGCATGCCAGCTCCTGGCGCATGAGGATATACGACTGTATCATGTGCTGCAGCTTCTGCTGCACCGTCTTCGAGCGTTTGGCGTATCCGTATCCGGGCAGGTCTACGAGATACCACTCTCTGTTCACGGTGAAGTGGTTTATGAGCAGCGTCTTGCCCGGTGTTGCCGAGGTCTTTGCCAGTCCCTTGTGGTTGCAGAGCATGTTTATGAGGCTCGATTTTCCCACGTTGCTCCTCCCGATGAAGGCGTATTCCGTCTTGCCGTCTTTGGGGCACTGGCTAACTCTCTCCGAGCTTATGGTGTATTCAGATGATGTTATTTCCATTTTCCTTTCTTGTTGGGTTGGGGGGATTTTTCTTGGTGTTGCTGTCCTCCGTCGGGCTATTATTGCCCGCCTTGGGGGTATTCTTTGCTGTCCTTAGGGGGGGATTCTTGTCCGTCCTTGGGGCTTATTCCTGTCCGTCCTCGGGGAATTCCTTCAGCAGTCCCTGCAGGCGTGCGATGTATTTCCCAAGGATGTCGAACTCCAGATTAACGGTTGTCCCGGGCTGGATGTCGCAGAAGTTGGTGTGCTCCATGGTGTAGGGTATGATAGCCACGGTGAAGGCATCCTTCTGGGGTCGGCATACGGTGAGCGACACCCCGTTAACGGTCACGCTCCCCTTGTCCACGCAGAAGTATCCGCGCATCGCCATCTCCCGCGTCGCCTCATATTTAAAGGTGAAATAGGTGCTCCCGTCGTTGTCCTCCCTAGCGGTGCACACGGCAGTCTGGTCCACGTGCCCCTGCACGATATGGCCGTCCAGCCTGCCGCCCGTCATCATGGCACGCTCCACGTTAACCCTGTCGCCCGCCTTCAGCAGGCCCAGGTTAGAGCGGTCCAGCGTCTCCTTCATCGCCGTAACGGTATATTCGCCCCTGTCGCTGTCCAATGTCGTAACTGTCAGGCACACCCCGTTGTGTGCCACGCTCTGGTCCACGCCCAGCTCCCCGGCAAATGGGCACGCCAGCGTTATGTCGATGTTTCCGCCGTTGTGGGCAATAGCCCTTACAGTGGCGAAGTCTTCTACTATTCCTGAGAACATGATTCTGTAGTTGTTGTTGATGAGTGTGAAATCTCTTGAAAAGGCGGAAACAGGCATTTAAGTGCCCCCTCCCTGAAGAGATAGCTTGAGTGAGTGTGAATGTGGTTATTTTTGTGTGGAGAATGAAGATAAAAAAGAAAGACCGCAGCGATGATGTGATGAAACTCCGAGCTTGAAAGATTTGGGATTTCTCCGCCTTTGTAATCCACCGGCCTCTTCGGCTGTCCCCTCCGCCTCGCGGCTCCCTACTTCCTGGGTCTCCACCAAAAAGTCAGGGAAAAGGATGGGGTTGTGGCCCGCCATTGGCAAGAGAGTCCGTCCCGGTTTTCGTATTTTAATTGATGAGTATCCCGATCGAATCGTTGCGGTCCTATATCTTTTCTCCACTGCAAAGGTAGTGCAAACCGAATACACTGCAAAGGAAAAGCGGAAAAATTTTTGCTTTTCCATTTCAGTGTCGAGGTGCCGCCTACCTTATCGAAAGGTAGTGCAAACCTGCCGCCTACCTTATCCCCATTCCTCTCGCACATGCGCAAAAATAAATATTGTTACCTCCCCCCAATGCCGCCCACTACATGAAAATATAATCTCTAAATTAACGTCTGTTAACTCTTTTACGTGCAATCATGCCCAATTTTCAGCATTTACGTATCAGGCACGGCAAGGAGAAGCAGTGGCATGCGCGCAGTCCCGTCTTACCCTCGCCCCCTGTGGAGGCACAACGCCCCAAAGACATTAACATAAACAACAAAAAAAACAAAAACAAAATGAAGGTTCAAAACATTTTCAAGACAATGGCAGCTGCAGCACTCTGCTTCTGCGCAATAGCAACAGTATCATGCAGCGACGACGACAACAACAGCTCAATGAAATTCAGCGCCTCGAAGGTTGAGGTAAACGTTGACTCCACAAAGACCGTACAGGTAACTGGCTGCACCACACCCCTCACCGTGAAGTCAAGCGACGAGACGACTGCCACTGTAACTGCCGACAAATCAACCCTCACCATAAAAGGCGTAAAGGCAGGCACGGCAACCATTCAGGTGACTGACGCAAACAAGCTCACCGGAACAATCAGCGTTACCGTAAGCCAGACGCTCACCTTCGACAACCAAAAAGCATCAGTAGCCGTAGGCAAGCAAGCTGCCATAACCGTTAAGTCCGGCACAGCACCCTACACGGCAACAGTGAAAGACACCAGCATCGCCACAGCAACGGTAAAAGACGCCGTAGTAACAGTGACAGGCGTAAAGGCAGGCACCACAACACTTACCGTAACAGACAAGAACGGCATCACCGGCACCGTAACCATCACTGTAACGAAATAACACATCACATTCTCTCTCTCTGTCGTGCGCACACGCATGCGTGCACGTATGGCATAAGGTTATGTAAGAAGAGAAGGACACCATTTAAGATTGTGTAATAAAGAAGGACACCCATCCGCCAATACCAAGCGGCAAGCGTGTGTCCTTCTTTTTTTTTTTCATTGGTGTCCGGTAAAAACTTTGCAGCAGGTAAGTCCCGTAGGGACGGCAGATTATAGCGTCGGGGCTTGCCCCTATCCTATAATATTCGCCCCATACTGGGGAAATAACACCCACAAAAAATCCCCAAAAAAACTTGCAGAATACACAAGAAAAAACTAACTTTGCATTATATACGAAAAAGTTTTTGCATGGCAAAAACATAGCCCAAACAAACTCGAACGACAAGACCCCCGACAGAAAACGGATCAAAAAAACAACACAACACACAACACTAACAAAAAAGCGCAAGGCGCAAACAAGCAAACGGCAAAGCGCAAAAAAGCAAGCGGCAAACAGCAACAAAACAAGCGGCTATGCCCCAGTGCCCACGAGGCCCACTGGCACAATATGCCCACGGGATCTAAAATGCCCACAATGCCCACTTTGCCCAGAATAAAAAACTACTAAAAACCTACTTAGAGACAAAAAAAACTACGGCACCCCCGCCTGGCAAAAGGCACACTAGCGAGTGAACGACCTGAAAAAAAAGGGGAGACCATGAAAAAACACATACATTCATTCGTGTTCCCGTCTTTTCCAAAGACGCTCTCGAGAAGGAGAGAGGAAAAGCGAGCCATGGCATGAGCTGCATATATCCAGCACATATATAGCATGCCCCATACCACAGAGCCACGGGAATAAAGCAGACATTTTTTACATATTGATACAACAGCCACTATGGGATAATTGGCTTCGGGCCCCTGGGGGTCCCACCATGCTTTGGCATACTATGCCCATTCTGCCCAAAATGCCCAGCTAAAAGGGCTCATTGGCTCTATGCCCACCATGCCCATTGTGCCTAAAAAAAAAGCGTTATGGAAACAACCCACCATTTCTCTTGGTTCCGCCAGCCGGTAACCAATACTTCCGAAAACGCCGTGTGGACTACGCTAGAGGCTTTCCGACACATCACCCTCGACCTCGACACGCTGACCGCCACACACGAATACCGTCGCTTGCTCACCCAAGCCGACGGCTCCGAACGTGCCCTCAAGGAGGCACGGCAGTTCAAGGCCCGCTGGTTCAGCTTCTGCACCTTCAGCGCACGCTTCCCACACCGCAGGGTGGCGGAGATGATGGGGCACTCCGGACTGCTCTGCATGGACTTCGACCATATCGGCTCCCACCACGAGGCGGAGCAAGCCAAGCAGGAACTATTCGCCCTCCAGGGCTTCAGCTCAGAGCTCTGCTTCATATCCCCCTCCGGCGATGGAGTAAAGTGGGTGATAGCCATCGACACCACCCTCGCCCCCCACAACGTGTGGTTCGAGGAGGTGGCACTCTACGTCAGGCGCACCATGGGACTAACTGCCGACCGCGCCTGCCGCGACGTCACACGCTGCTGCTTCCTCCCCCACGACAGCCTCTGCCTGGCACAAAACAACGGAGGATTGGCGTTCTAGGCCCGCCAGGGCCGATAGGCACTGGCACCCACTGCGCCCATTGGGCATAATATGCCCACTAGCCCCAAGAAAGAAAAAAAAAAAACTCCAACAATATGCAAACACCATCTTTCAACCCCCTGGAGAACCGCCAGCGCCGACTGGCTGACTCCCACGAAAAAGTTATGGCTACCGTCGATGCCATAGTAAAATCCGGTCACTGCATCACCGACAGCTACGACGACTGGCTCCGCGTGGGCTTCGCACTGCAGAGCGAACTCGGAGAGGCGGGACGAGAACCCTTCCGCCGACTCTCCGCCATGTCTGCCAAATACCCCGGCGACGAAGAATGCAACAAAAAGTATGACAGCCTCATGCGCTCATCACGCATGGGCGTAACCATCGGAACACTATTCCATATGGCTAAAGAAATGGCTGGAATATCTTATGACAGTTTTGCCATTTTGCCAACCCCTCCCTCTCACGAAAAAAAAGGTAATTCTTCTAACTCATTGATAATCAATGATGGCAAAATTGTGACAAATTCTGAGAAAGGCGTGGCAAAATGGCAAAATGACAAAATCGCGACCATTGGAACAGTTTCGGGAGAAATGGAACAGTGTTTTGACACGCCATTTGACATTTTGCCAAATGTTAAATTATGTACATTCTCCGATAAGGTATCTCTCTCGGCATGGCCCCCGTTGCTCCGCCCCATCGTGGAGCAGATGGACTCCGCGGAGGGCGCCGACAAGATTTTGCTCGGCTCACTGGCGGTAATCTCCAGCCTCGTGCCCAAATACTACGGCATGTACGACGGCCGTCAGGTCTTCCCGCCCCTCTATCTCATCGTCTACGGCTCCGCCGCCTCGGGAAAGGGCGAGCTGAACGCTTGCCGCCGCATCTACGACCCCGTTAAGCAGGAGATGCTCCGCGCCTACAACGCCCAGCGCGACGAGTACCAGCGTCTGCACGACCAGTGGGACACGATGGGGCAGGACAAGGCGACGCGTGCCTCGCGCGGCGCGGAGCCGCAGCCGCCTCTGTACCACTCGCCTGTTATCCCTGCCAACTCGTCGTCCTCGGCGTTCTTCTCAGAGCTGCAGAACAACGGAGGCTGGGGACTGATGTTCGAGACGGAGATCGACGGCCTGTCGCAGATGCTCGGCACCGACTATGGCGACTACTCCACGCAGCTGCGCAGCGCCTTCCACCACGAGCCGGTGACGATGAACCGCAAGACCGACAACCTGCACATCGACATCCCGCAGCCACGTCTTGCCGTATGCCTAACCGGTACGCCCGGGCAGCTATCGCGCCTCTTCCCCTCGATGGAGAACGGGCTCGGCTCCCGCTTCTGCTTCTACCGCCTGCAGGGGCAGAAGGGATGGCACGACGTGTTCCGTCCGCAGGCGCAGCGACTGGAGGAGATCACCTCGCAGCTGGGCAACGAGGTGTACGACATCTGCAACCAGCTGCGCCAGTTGCCCGACCCCGGAGTGCAGTTCCTCTTGACCGACGGGCAGAAGAAGCGCTTCAACCAGTTCTTCCGCTCCCTATACACCGAGCAGACGGGAATGATGGGCGGTGACTTTGCCAGCTTCATCTTCCGTATGGGAATTAACGTCTATCGCATCGCCATGCTGCTCTCCTTGCTGCGCCGCTATTCCGACTGCATGCTGCCCGGAGTGATGTTCCCCCAAGGGGAGCAGGCGCTGGTGTGCAAGGATGTGGATTTCGAGACGTCGCTAACGATTATGGACTGTCTTGTTTCCCATACGGCAGACATGGTGACGACCCTCGTGCCGCAGGACAAGAAGACGGCTGCCCGACTGGCAAAGGCGCGCCAGCCCTTGACCACCAAGGAGCGTCTGCTGCTGAAGTCGTTGCCCGATGTTTTTTTTGCGGAAGACATTGCTGCAGTATCTGAAGGCTTGCAAATCGGTCAGCGAACGGCTTACCGTATGCTGCAAAGTTTTATCAACGAGCGGTGTATTGTGGAGCGCGTTTGTAAAGGGAAGTACATGAAGGTTAAGAAAGAGGAAAACTAAAAAACAACAACAATATGGAACATTACGATGATTTTTTCTCCGTCAGGCGCAGCTGGTCGAAGGGCGCCCTGGCGATGATGTATTTCCCCGACGCACGGTCGGTGAAGTCGGCAACCAACAGGCTTGCCCGGTGGCTGAAGTTGTGTGTGGGCCTCTTGCCCGCCCTCCAGGAGACGGGCTATACGCCCAAGCAGAAGCGCCTAACGCCACGGCAGGTGGAGATTATCTTCTATTATCTTGGCGAGCCGGGCGAATAGCCTGGGCTTAATAAAAATAGCAGCGGGAGGCGCATTTGTTGCGCTTCCCGCTGCTGAGAGTATAGGCGTGGTGGCTGCCGCTGGAAAGGTCCTCTTTTTTACCTTTCTGTGATTACTATTCATTTCTTGCCTTGCGGAGTGCCCCGGGGGGCAGTGGGACCGCACGGCGTGTTATCCTCCTTTCCGTAGGAGCGGCAGCCGTTCGCTTTTTAGTAAGGCTTTATTTCCCTGACCGGCGATTACTCGTCCCAGAGACCGCCCCACTTGTTGTCTTTCGCTCCGGCTTCGAAGTTGTCTTCGTTGTTTTCTTCTATGCCGTGCTGAGTGTCAGCTTCAATATTCTGGATGCTGGAGGCCTGCATCAGAACCTCGTCGGCGAACTTAACCTCGGTTGAGAGAGGTTTAATGTATTGCTTTTTCATCTTCTGTTGTTCTCCTTCTTTTAATGTCTTGTTTTGTTGATGTATGGCGATTTGTTATTTAACGATTTTCTTTCCGCCAACAACGTAGATGCCAGAAGCAAGTCCGTCGAGAGATGTGGCGTTAGCCTTAACGAGCTGTCCACCGAGGGTGTAGATGTTACCGCTGATGGTGAGAGCCTCTTTGCTGTCGTCGATAACGTTGTCGATGGATGTTGCTTCAGAGCCGTCTACTGTCTCCTCAACGCCGTCGAGTGAGTAAGTGATGCCCTTGCTCTGGCTTGATACTGGCTGCAACCATCCGCGGAAGCCCTTTGAAGCGGTCTCCTTAGTGCGGTAGTACCATACTCCGGCTGTGCCGCCAACGTTGTTGCCGTTCAGTACGTATGAGTTGACAGGAATCAGCTCGTCAGTGAGCTTAACGTATGTACCCACGAACTGGATAGCGTCCTCGGCACCCTCGTAAGTCTCCTTGCCCTTTTCGCCTTCTACCTTTTTGCTGTAGTTGATGTTTTCTACCTGAGAAGCCTTGGCGTATGTCACACCGACGATGGTATAATAAGAGGTGAGCTTGGTATCTGTTGTAGGAACAGTTACTTCAGTCATACCGGTAGGCATTGCCGTTGTAGGCTTGATGAGGTAGAGGTTGCCAGCCTTGATGGCAGTCTCGTCGCTGTTGTCGCGGTCGGCGTTTATAGCCTCGAAGATGATTGTTCCTTTGCGTGTTTCGTCGTAAGCACCCTTGAACTCAGAGATGCGCACCTGGTCGCCGAATGCTGACTTCACCTGTCCTACTGTGAGGTCAACGGGCAGAACGATAGAGTTCCACTTGCCAGCGTTCAGTGAGCGGTGGAGGTATAGCTTAACGGTTTGCAGCTCCTCTGTGTCGGAAGTAGCCTGGCTCTTGATATAGTTGCCATCGGTCTGGTCTTCGTCGAGCACGAGCTCTCTTGACGGGTTGCCGAGGTATTGGATAGCGAAGTCGTCGAAGCATGTCCATGCGTCAGCGCCAGCACCGTCTACATAGATACCGAACTTGAGAAGGTCAGAGGTGTTCTCTACATATACCTTAACGGAAGCGTCGTATGCAGTACCCTCGCTCTGCAGGAGCTGGGAAGCGGCAACGTAAGTTGCGGGAGCCTCTGTTATTGCAGGGATAGCGGTGTAGGCATATTTCTCGCTTGTCTGGTCGTCGGCAGAGCCGTTGCCGTTGTCGCTGCTGGCAGCCCAAAGACAAACCTTTGCGCCATCGGCAGAAGCCGTTGTGAACGCCTTGCAAGAGATGCGGTAGTATCCGGCGCGCACCATGTTGGCAGTTTCCAGAGTCTGCTGCACAGCGCCCGAAGCACCGTGGATGTTGGCAGTCCAGTTGCCGCCGTAGGTGGCCTGGCGGTTGCCCTCGTCTGCGAATGTTGTCTTCGTCAATGGGTCGTAATTACCGTTGTAAGTATCATTGTTATAGCCGTTGCCGACATAGTAGGTGTAACCGCTGGTGAGAGAAGTGGTCTCTTCGGAAGAGGTATAAGAATAATCAGAAGAGCTATAAGTTCCTTTTATAGTAACAGTCGGCATTGCCTTCTTCCATGTATCACCATCAATAATATTGGTGATAGTGGTTGTCTTGGTCGTGCTTCCACTTTTATAAGTGTAAGTGTGTGTA
Organism: Barnesiella intestinihominis; assembly: GCA_963586715.1. GTDB lineage: Bacteria > Bacteroidota > Bacteroidia > Bacteroidales > Bacteroidaceae > Prevotella. The sequence goes on along the minus strand of CAVAAS010000013.1, from coordinate 2,119 downwards.
TACTTCTTTATCGGATTATCTGTAGATGCGTATGCGCAGGTAGGCAAGTTCAAATCACTGATGTTGTAGCTAAGATCGGTGCCTGCGTTGGATCCTGTCTTCCAGTAAGAAACGGAGTTGTCGTTACGTGCGAAGTCGAAGTCGTACATAAGGAACGTGCTGTTCACTGGCTTTGCGTTGGCAGCCTCGGCAGTCTCGAAGGCATTGCGGCGCTCTTCTTCGGTAACGATCATCCACTGGCCGTAGGTTTCATCGTAGTCATCAAGCGATGTAGCGCTACCAACGGCATCGTCGGTTGTGCCAAGCATATAATATGTGGTAGATGGTCTGGCAGTAGTAGTAGTCTTCAGGGTGTATGCCGTCTTGCTGTCAGCCGTTGTTTTGGATGTTGCCGTAAAGCTGCTTGCAGCAGGACGGTCAACGAAGTAGTTGCCCTCATCGTGGGTGGATGTAGATGTTGTTCCGTCCATGATCTGCATGTATCCGTTTGTGGTGGAGGTAGTTCCTTCCGCCTTCACCAGCGACTGCAGTGTGAATGTTCCTGAAGAATAAGTGAGTTTGAACGGCACACCCTCGTAGTTGAGGTTAGCCTCGGTGCCCCAGCGTCCGCCCTTGCCGAGGAATTTCTTTGCGCCTACGTTGTAGAGGTAGACAGTCTTGCTGCTGGCGTCTTTAGGTGCGGTGCCAGTCCATGTCTGTGCGTTGGTTTCAACCGCAGCGGTCATGGCAGCGACCACTGTGCAGAGAGCTACGGCAGTGTGCTTGGCGCCTGCGGTGTTGTTGGATAAAAATTTCATAATCAATTAACTGTTTATAAATTGTTTTTGTCTTCGTTTCTTTTTGCGGTGTTGCAGTTCTGTTACTTTTTTGTTTGGTTTCTGCTTTAGCTTTTCCGGCCTATGCCATTGATGTTTTTGTGGCTATTGTAGCTTTGTTTTCGTTGGCTATGGGTCAGTAATGCCGCTGTTAGTCGAGAGGTTTGCTTCTTGTCTTGGGAGTATCCTCCCCCCAAAGCTGGGAGTATCCCCGCTTGTCTTGGAGGTATCCTCCCCATAGATGGTGATTTCCCGCCGTAATGTTTGTGCGCGGGAACACCGGTTTACACACATATCGTTTGCAAAGGTAAAGTTTTTTTCTTGGGTTCGCAAGAGAAAAATATCTATTTTTTTCAATTTTCCTCTCCGTGGGCATCATTGGGCATAGGCGGGTGGAGGGGATGGTGTATATTTGCAGTGAAAAAAGATCCAATCTTTTATTAACCTATTTATTTAACAGTGTGCTTATTTTAGAGAGTTCATTAACCTATTTAATTAACCATTAAAAACTTGAGAGCATTATGATCAGGTATTATTTATTGCAGAACAAGCTGGAAGGCTCTAAGGCCTTCGGCAAGTGGTATGCCTATCCCGTGAAGGACGAGAGCATAGGCATCGACGAGTTGGCGAAGCACATGGCTAACCACAACACGCCGTATTCGGCGGGAGCCATAAAGGGTATCCTCACCGATATGGTGCAGTGTGTGAAGGAGCTGGTGTTGGACGGTAAGGCGGTGAAGCTCCCCGACCTGGCGATCTTCTCCCTGGGCATCCGCAACAAGCAGGGAGCCGAGACGGAAGAGGCGTTCACCGTGGCGGAGAACATCCAGGGCCTGCGCCTAAGAGCCAGAGCCACGGGGCAGTTCACCTCGCAGAACCTGGAGACGACGTTGAAGAAGACCAACCTCGTAGACCAGAAGAAGGCGACGGCTGACGGCACCACCGACGCCACGGCATAGCGCGCCAACGGCAGGGAAGGAGGATAGGGGAGGGATGGAGGAGGGTAATGGAATGAAACGATAAAAGAGAGGTGTATAGCGGCAGCGGTCCCTTTTGGTGGATATTCAAGAAGCGCAGACAAAAACAAACTGCTTATATCCCAACATACACACACCATGAAAGACACACAAACAATGCGCTTTAATTGAATGACACATGCTTAACACGCATTTAAACTGAGTAACACACACAACGCGCTTAACCATTCTGCCTGTCGGGGACAAACCTCGCATCCCCCCGACGGCAGACTGCACTGACAACAACAGTTCCACCAGGGGGACCGCTGCCGCTTATTGCTTTTCTCT
>CAVAAS010000012.1:0-74189 GCA_963586715.1 Barnesiella intestinihominis | reverse complement strand
GGCTAAAGTGGCTAATACATGTTGATATTTCCCCCTTAGCCGCAACTTAAGAGAATTGATACTCTTTCCTGTTTGGTACACATTCCTTACGAGTACACTGCGTTTTCCCTGATTTTCTGTGGTAAAGCATAAGCTTCACCACAAAAGTTGGGCAATATACGAGTGAAATTGATAAGAGTTATTCAATTATCCTTACCCCACCTTTGTCTGCTGAACTTACGCTTTGTGCATAGGCTCTAAGTGCTTTGCTTACTTCGCGCTTGCGTGTCATTGGACGTTGTTCTCTAGCGTTCAGTTCTTCGTCGGTTAGTTTTACGTTTATTGTTCTGCTAGGAATGTCTATTTCGATAATGTCTCCATCTATAATTTTCCCGATATTGCCGCCAGCTGCCGCTTCAGGAGAGATATGCCCTATGCTAAGACCTGATGTTCCCCCACTAAAACGCCCATCTGTGATAAGGGCACATTCTTTTCCCATATGCATACTTTTAATGTATGAGGTAGGGTAGAGCATTTCTTGCATGCCGGGCCCCCCCTTAGGTCCTTCGTGAGTAATAACCACACAATCTCCTTTTTGTACTTTTCCACCGAGTATTCCTTCGCACGCATCTTCTTGAGAGTCGAAAACTTTGGCTGGGCCTTCAAAATGCCATAGTTCGGCATCAACTCCAGCTGTCTTTACTACACATCCGTCTTTGGCAATGTTGCCAGACAATACTGCTAACCCTCCGTCTTTAGTGTATGCGTGCTCAAGATCGCGGATGCAACCTTCTGCGCGGTCTGTGTCAAGCGTGTCCCATTGCTCGTTCTGTGACGCCATTTTTGTCGAAAAACGACGACCTGGGGCACTACTATATATACGCTTTGCCTCTTTGTCAGCATTACCATTGGTGATGTCGTATTTTCTAAGTTGTTCGCCGATTGTCTTGCCGTCAACCCTGATTGCACTTTCGTTTATCAGACCACCTTTGGCAAGTTCATTCATTATTCCGAAAATACCACCTGCACGATTGCATTCCTGTACACTATACTTTTGTGTGTTAGGTGATAGTTTGCATAAGCAAGGGACTTTGCGGCTGAGCGTGTCAATGTCTTTCATTGTGAAATTCACGCCACCTTCTTGAGCAACGGCAAGAAGGTGCAATACAGTATTTGTGCTTCCTCCCATTGCAATATCCAAAGTCATTGCGTTAAGGAACGCTTCACGTGTCGCAATGTTGCGCGGTAGAACACTTTCGTCACCATTTTCATAATATTGTATAGCGTTGTTCACAATCTGTCTTGCTGCATCTTTGAAAAGCTGAAGCCTATTCTTGTGTGTTGCTAGGATTGTTCCGTTTCCTGGCAGACTGAATCCAATTGCTTCTGTAAGGGAGTTCATGGAATTTGCAGTAAACATGCCAGAACAACTTCCGCAGCCTGGACATGCACAACTCTCAATTTCTTTAAGGTCTTCATCACTGACACTTGGATCAGCTCCTTTTACCATAGCTGTTATTAGGTCAGCGTTTTCACCTCTCCATCTACCTGCTTCCATTGGACCGCCACTACAAAAAACGGTAGGTATGTTTAAGCGCATGGCTGCCATAAGCATTCCTGGTGTTACTTTGTCGCAGTTGGAGATGCAAATCATTGCGTCTGCTTTATGGGCATTTACCATATATTCTACAGAATCAGCGATAATATCGCGTGAAGGAAGAGAATATAACATGCCGTCATGGCCCATAGCAATTCCGTCATCAATGGCTATTGTATTGAATTCGACCGCATAACACCCCATTTTTTCTATTTCTTCTCTGACTATCTGTCCGATTTCATGCAGATGTGTATGTCCAGGTACAAATTGTGTAAAAGAGTTGACCACGGCAATAATGGGCTTACCGAATTGCTCGTGTTTCATACCCGTAGCCACCCATAGGGCTCTAGCTCCCGCCATGCGTCTTCCTTCTGTGCATACAGCACTTCTCAATTTGTGTTTCATCTTTCTTTTATTAAGTTATGCTATTCCTAACTAAATTATCTATTTCCCTATTTCTTTTTAATCTTCGCTGTTGTTGTATCGTGTCTGATATTTTAGAATTATGCTTGCGGCTGAACTTTTTGAACCGTAGCTTAAAATCAGTTTTTAAATTGGCTACAAAGGTACTCGTTTTTCTGATAAATAGAACAATATGGCATATGTTTTTTATTTTTTATTGCTTGATTAAAACAAAAAGTCTTTATTTTGTGATAATACGTAAGACTTTTGACACATTATTATTTGGAATGTGCAATTATTTTTCCGTCGCTATTTAATATTTCTTCTTCCAAAGCCATTTCTATTAGTATTCGGTCAATGTCGGACATGTTGTAGTCTAAGCTGTAAAGGTCGGTAACTTCATGTTCCTTATTGTCAGAAAGCATATTAAGAATTGCTGTATGTATTTCTGTATCTTTCCTTTTGTTTGTTGCGTCTTTCTTTTTGTGTCCTATACAAACGTCACATTGTTCACAGTCATCAGATTTCGTTTCACCGAAATATCTGAGCAACTGTCTACTGCGGCATACAGTTTTGTTTTCAGCATATGCCAACATTGCTTCTAAACGCTCTTTATAAAGTTTCTTGCGCTGTTCGTAAACATATTTTGGAATGACGATTTCTTCTTTGTCTACGCGGTTTTGAATATATTTGATACGAGGCATTTTTTTTTGTGGGATAAAGCTGATTATGTGTTTCTTGCTTAATCCTTTCAAAATTTGGTAAACTTCATGTTCGTCAATATTGCTTTGGTGCGCTAAGATTGCTTCATCTATGAAAACGTAGTCGGCAAACAGACCGCAATATGTTCTCATTGCAGCGATAATAACTGCATTTTCTTTATCTGTAAGCTGATTTAAAAGGTAAAGATCATTGCGGTTAACAAGAAAACGCATGCGTGCTTTGTTGTCGGCTTCTTCTGTGTATCTTATATAACCAGCTTTGTCAAGTATGTGCAAGGCTGCATTCATCCTTATAGGAAAATGTTTGAAATACATGCAGAACTTGGCACTATTAAATTCGAAAGTATGTCCGAAACCGCTGCCAGTCGCTAGTTGGAAGAAATATGCCAGGTTTTCATATATGGTGCGAATGTATTCTTTGTCTGGAAAATTGTCTTCAATTCTTTTATTTAGTTTAACTTTGTCATTTGCGTTGAATAGGAGAATTGCATAGGCTTTTTGTCCATCACGCCCCGCACGTCCGGCTTCTTGAAAGTATGCTTCTATCGAATCTGGACAATCAATGTGTACTACAACTTTTACATCTGGCTTGTCTATGCCCATTCCGAACGCGTTTGTTGCAACGATTACCTTGACTTTGTCTTGTTGCCAAAGCGTTTGTCTTTCGTCTCTTATAGCATGTTCAAGTCCTGCATGATAGAAGGTTGCGCTTATGCCTTTTGCTGAAAGGTATTCTGCTACTTCTTTCGTCTTTTGTCTACTGTATACATATACAATAGCACTTCCTGTCACTGAACGTATAATGTGTGCGGCTTCAGCAAGTTTGTCACCAGTTTCTCTTACTATATAGGCAAGGTTCTTGCGAGAGAAGCTCATGCGGAAAACGTTACTTTCCTTAAAGTTTAGTTGCTTTTGTATATCATCAATTGATGGCTTTGTTGCAGTTGCAGTTAATGCCAAAACAGGGGCGTTGGGCTTAATCTCCCTTATTTTAACGATATCAAGGTAAGAAGGGCGAAAATCGTATCCCCATTGGCATATGCAGTGTGCTTCGTCAACAGTTATAAAGCTTACTTGCATGTGGCGGAGTTTGGTTTGGAAAAATTCCGATGCCAAACGTTCTGGGGATATATATAATAAGGTAACGCCACCAAGCACGGCGTTGTCTAGGATTTTTACTATTTCGTTGTGCTGCAGACTACCATAAATGGCATATGCTTTTATTCCATTTCGCCTTAAGTGTTCCACTTGGTCTTTCATTAAGGCAACAAGTGGCGTTATAACGATACACACCCCTTTCATTGCTAAAGCCGGGACTTGGAAAGTTATGCTCTTGCCACCACCTGTTGGCATAAGTCCTAAAGTATCTTTTCCCTTGCCTATGCTTTCTATTATGTCGCGTTGTATGCCACGAAAAGAATCGTATCCCCAATACTGTTTCAGTATATTGAGGTATCTGTCGCCTTTAGTCATGTCATTTCGATTACCATTGAATAGCAGTTAACCTTCTGTCGGACGGATATCTTCTATCTGCAGTTGAATGTCATTGTGTTTGAAAACATTTTCTTCTATTGTGTAGGCAATATCAAAACTCCTTTTTGACTTTATGTAGCGTGCTGCCCCACTTTGTCCGAAGGCTATGCCGTTCATGACGTTGTTTGACTTTGAATCTACCAATTCTAGCTTAATGTGTTCTTGCGAGCGTCCTACTACCTTGCTCGTTCCAAAGTCGTAAACTTCTTTAGTACAGAATAAAGGCTTTGGATTTCCTGGACCGAACGGACCGAATTTCTTTAACTCGTTGTGCATTTTCTTGGTGATGTCTTTGAAGTCAATGGTGACATCTATGTCAAGGCTTGCTTCGGTATGTTCAGGTTTGATATGTTCTTCTACATATTTCTGAAATCTATCACGAAATTCCTTAACGTCATTCCATTTTAGAGTCAATCCCGCAGCGTATGTGTGGCCGCCGAAATTCAATAATAGATCGCGGCAACTTTTTATTGCTGAGTATATATCGAAACCAGCAACGCTTCGGGCGGAACCTGTTGCAAGGTCTCCTTCGCGCGTTAGAACTATTGTTGGGCGTACATATATTTCTGTAAGTCTTGAAGCAACTATTCCGATAACTCCTTTTTTCCAGTTCTCATCATATAAGACAATGCTTGAATGACGTTGCTGGCTTTCCAGTCTGCCAACAATCATATTTGCTTCTTCCGTCATCTGTTTGTCAATGTCTTTGCGCTGTTCGTTGTATTCGTTGATGTGTTTTGCCTTGTTTAGTGCATCGGCAAAGTCTTTTTCAACAAGCAGACTTACACTTCTTCGTCCGTCCCCCATTCTTCCAGAGGCATTTATGCGTGGACCTATTTTGAATACGATGTCACTCATGGAGAGTGTGCGCCCGTTCAGTCCGCAAATGTCAATAATTGCTTTCAGACCTATGTTTGGGTTTTGATTCAGTTGTCTTAGTCCGTGGTAAGAGAGGATACGGTTTTCACCAATAACCGGCACAATGTCTGCGGCAATGCTTACAGCACAGAAGTCCAGCAAAGGTATAAGTCTTGAGAAAGATATACCATTGTTCTTGGCAAAGGCTTGCATCAATTTGAATCCGACACCGCATCCACATAAATGTTTAAACGGGTAAGTGTCATCTTCGCGCTTTGGATTGAGAATTGCCACTGCTGGCGGCATGATATCGTCAGGCACATGGTGGTCGCAAATTATAAAGTCAATGCCCAATTCTTTTGCATACTTTATTTCTTCTATAGCCTTAATTCCGCAATCTAAAATTATAATAAGTTTTACACCGCTTTCGTATGCGAAGTCAATACCCTTACTGCTTACTCCATATCCCTCGTCATAGCGGTCAGGAATGTAGTAATCTATGTTGGAATAGTATTGCTGCAAGAATTTATAGACCAATGCAACTGCTGTACATCCGTCTACATCATAGTCACCATACACCATGATGCGCTCTTTGCGTCCCATGGCTATGTTTAAACGCTCCACGGCCTTGTCCATATCCTTCATAAGGAAAGGGTCAATCAGGTCGCTCAATTGTGGGTAAAAAAAATTCTTTGCATCTTCTTCTTTTATGCCGCGCTTTGCCATTATTTGAGCAATTACGGGACTCAGTTTAAGGTCTGAGGCGAGTTTTTCAGCGTTTTTTCTTTCTTCTGGTGTAGGTGCTTCGTATTTCCATTTAAAGTGCATTTATATTGTATTTTTTTTGTTTCCTCAAGTATAATTGCACAGACCTCTAATTGCAAAAGGGTAATGAATGCAGCAAGGACAGTACAAAAATTTGTGTAAAGTTACTAATAAAAAACGAAAAAACTTTGGACTTTATTTCTTTTTTGGGAAATTTTAAAGCTTTCCATGTTGTGCTACATTCACATAAAATAAAATCTTACGTGTATGTAACGCAAGATTATCAATGCTCCAAGAGTTAATAAAAAACTATTTTAGGCTAATAGCTTGAAAGAATCAGAACATTATATAAAGAGATTCTCTTTGTTTCCAAATGTTTTGGGGTAACAAAGAGAATCTATTGTTCTAGGTGTTATTCCATAAGTTTACGGTATCGGCCTTTTTTTATTTCTTCCAGTCCGAGGCGTCGTGCCTTGCTTATTTCATAATCGGAGTAGCTGCCTTCAAAGAAGAAAACTTCTCCATTGCCTTCAAAAGCGAGGATATGTGTGCATATTCTATCCAAAAACCATCTGTCGTGGCTTATGACAACAGCACATCCTGCAAAACCTTCAAGGCCCTCTTCAAGGGCGCGCAGCGTATTTACGTCAATATCGTTCGTTGGCTCGTCAAGGAGTAACACGTTGCCCTCTTGTTTAAGTGCAAGAGCCAATTGCAGGCGGTTTCTTTCTCCACCGGATAGCAAACCGCAAAGTTTGTTTTGGTCTGTACCAGAAAAATTGAAACGTGATATATATGCACGGGAATTTATGTCTCGTCCGCCCATGCGTATTGTTTCATTTCCTTGACTTATGGTTTCGTAGACCGATTTGTTTGAGTCGATGTCTTTATGTTGCTGATCTACATATGCAAGTCTCACAGTTTCTCCAACGGAAAACGTTCCGTCATCAGCTTCTTCTAGCCCCATAATAAGGCGGAACAGTGTTGTCTTTCCTGCACCGTTAGGTCCGATAACTCCAACGATTCCATTTGGTGGAAGTGTGAAATTGAGATCATTGAAAAGTACCTTATCCCCAAAAGCCTTCTTCACATGTTGCGCTTCAATAACTTTGTTACCAAGTCTTGGCCCATTTGGAATGAATATTTCAAGCTTTTCCTCGCGTTCTTTCTGCTCTTGGTTCAACATCTGTTCATAGGCGTTAAGGCGAGCCTTACCTTTGGCTTGTCGTGCCTTTTGTGCCATATGTGTCCATTCAAGCTCACGTTCAAGAGCTTTTCTTCGTTTCGAAGCTTGTTTTTCTTCTTGTGCCATGCGCAAGGTTTTTTGCTCCAACCAGGAAGAATAGTTGCCGTGCCAAGGTATTCCCTCCCCACGGTCGAGTTCCAATATCCATTCGCTTACGTCGTCAAGGAAATATCGGTCATGTGTAACGGCAATGACAGTACCTTCATATTGTTGCAGGTGTTGTTCTAGCCAATCTATACTTTCCGCGTCTAAGTGGTTCGTAGGTTCGTCAAGCAAAAGAACATCAGGCTTTTGCAGAAGCAAGCGACATAATGCAACTCTGCGGCGTTCTCCGCCCGACAGGTTTTTAACGGGCCATTCTCCAGGCGGACAACGTAGTGCAGCCATGGCTCTGTCGAGTTTTGAGTCCATATTCCATGCATCCGTGGCATCAATGATGTCTTGTACTTCTGCTTGGCGTTGCATTAGCTTGTCCATCTTGTCAGGATCGCTATAATACTCTTCTTCTCCGAATTTTATATTGATTTCTTCGTATTCTTTTAGCGCATCATAAGCTTTTTGAACACCTTCCATAACATTTTCCTTTACGCTCTTCTCTTCGTTCAGGGGCGGATCTTGCGGAAGATATCCTACAGAATATCCAGGACTCCACACCACTTCACCTTGTGTAGGCTGGTCTATTCCCGCAATTATTTTCATTAACGTAGACTTTCCCGCACCGTTGAGGCCGATGATGCCTATTTTCGCTCCATAGAAAAAAGAAAGGTAGATGTTTTTAAGTATCTGCTTTTGATTTTGTGGAATTATCTTTGAGACTCCCACCATAGAAAAAATGATTTTCTTGTCGTCGACTGTTGCCATTGTTATGGAGTTTTAACTGGTTAGTATCTTTCTATTTATATAATGATTGCTAGACATTCGAATATTGTGCAAGCGAGTGAAATGAATTTTTTCCTCTCTTTTGCTTAATGTAACCTAACTTCTGCAAAGATACAACAAAAAAACGAGTGTCGCTAACATTATGTCTAAACTCTAGAGCCTACATGTTTCTAAAACCATGTAAATGGCATAAAAATAATAAGCAGGCGCATTTGAAAACAAACATTATAGCCAACAAAATTATATCAAATGCTGAATGGTAAGAATTCAAATTGCTGATAGCTGTTAAAGCTCAAGGAAATTTGTTTTTGTCATTTTTTATCTTTATTTTTGCTGAACAAAAAAATTAAATCTTGAGCAATTAAAACCCTCTATAAACAGCATTTGTTATGTATTGCATAGTCCGTATACTATTTTTCGCTGTAATATTCTTCTTTAGCTTGTGGGCAGACTCTCAGCCAATTTGTAAGATACGTACTTTTGGCACAGAGAACGGTTTGCCGGCAAGTGTTGTCAGCGGTATAACTCAAAGCACTGACAATTTGATTTGGATTGCAACGTGGAACGGACTGTCGTGTTATGACGGATATCGGTTTACTACGTTTCGTAATATTCCCGGACACGATTCGCATCTCACAACAAATCACCTTATTAGTGTCATGCCTGCATTAAATGGCAACCTCTGGACAACAGCATATTCTGACGATGTCTATATGTTTGATAGCCACAAATGCCGCTATATCAATGTCTCAACGATGATAACCAATAAGTTCGGGTGTAAGTTCAGTCTGCGTAAAATTTATCCTTTGGAGAATGGTGATACGTGGATGGTAGGAAAATACAACGATCATTATTGCATAAAAAAAGGTGAAGCAGAGGATACGAATTGTTTGTTGCAGTATAATCTGCCAGGAACACTAAACAAAGTGGTCCTTTCAGGTAAAACCAACGAGTGGTTACTTACAGACCAAGGGGCTTTCCTGTCCATTTCGGGCGGAAAGCCGAAGAAAATAAGTTCCATGTGGGTTGATTTCGTTGAAGAAATAGATGGCATACAATGGCTTATAACAACAAATGGGAAGATTCTCCGCAAGGTAGCCAATAAAAGCAGTGCAGCGAACGTTGACTTACATACAAAAATAGAAAAAGTATATGACGTAAAGTCTATAGGCAAAAAAGTGCTTGCTTTAGCCGCAGACTGTGGCGTTCTTTTGTATGACATGAAGAGTGGCAAGGAACAGCTCATATCTGTGCAATGGCCTTCGAACCCCCAAAAGGAAGTAAAGTCAATGTTTGTTGACTCTAAAAACCGTATATGGTGTTTTAATGACGGTAGCGATATAACAATGATAGAGGGTGGGTATAAAGTTGTCCATCTTTCAGCAGCAACATCTGGCAGTATGTTGACATTTGCAGATAAACCAATTTTTCATGAGGATGAGCGGCATACAATATGGGTCGCTCCGACAAACGGATCGTTTTCCTATTATAATGAAAAGACGAAACTTTTGGAACCGCAATCTCTTTCGTCAGCATCGGTTGCAGGTAATGTTATTCCAAGAGTTAAGAAAGGCTTTTCCGACTATCAAGGCAATCTGTGGCTTATTTATCCTCACAATCTTTCGCTCGTCAGTTTTAGCTATTCTGATGTAATGCACATAGATTTGGGAACGAAACGCGATACCCGTGCAGTTATGCAAGACCATGAAGGAAACATTTTGCTGGGCACAGTAGATGGTGATGTTGTGAAATATTCTTCGACGGGAAAGCTTATTGGCTATCTTTCTCCTAATGGAAAATGGGTGAGCAACAAGGAAAAATTCTCATATCATATATATTCGCTTTATGAAGACCGCAAGAGCAGATTGTGGATAGGTAGCAAAGGAAACGGATTGTTCTGTGTTGATAAGGGAACTGTCTATAAGTTCAAACATGACAGCTCCAATTCTTATACTCTTATAAGCGATGAAGTATATGACATAAAGGAGGATTCTCATGGTCGTCTTCTTGTTGCTACTTTCAGTGGCGGTCTTAATATTTCCTCTTCTAGCATATATTCTTGTTCGGATTTAGCCGCAATAAAATTCCTTCATGGGCGAAATGAATTGAAGGGCTACGCAAGTGATATATTTAATAAGGTGAGAAGGATTGAAACTTTGCCGGGGGGCGTTGTCCTTCTGTCTACAACACAGGGGTTGCTGACCTATTCCGACAATTTTACCTACCCGGATAGAATTCGCTTTTTCTTGTCACGTCGTGTAAAAGGCGATAATTCTCTTTATAGCAGCGAGGTGATGCAGACACAGAGGGCTAAAGATGGCACTGTTTATGTCGTAACGCTTGGCGGCGGACTGCAGCGCATTGCTTCAAAAAATCTTCTTCAAGACAATCTTAAGTTTGAAGCTTTGGAAGACAATTCCCACAATAATCTTACGCAACCATACGGCTATGGTACAATTCAAAGTTTGGTAGCTGACAACAACGGCGATATTTGGGTCATAGGCGAAAGCCGTATGGCATGTTTGGGTAAGAGTGGATTGAAGGAATTCGGGGCAGACGAGATAGGATGTGTGAACATTACGGAAGCTCTGCCTTCATATTCCAAGGTAACCAACCGTGTAGTAATAGCGACAGAGGGTGGTGCAATAACCTTTTCTCCTCAGAAGATGAATCGCAGCAGCTATGCTCCGAATATAGTATTCACGTCTGTTCGCTATATGGATCGTGATGACGAACAGCCAATCTTGAATATTCCAGAACTCAAAGTAGACGTTGATCATCGTTCGTTTACCTTATTTTTCTCCGCATTGGACTATGAGTCACATACTGGTGCGTCTGCACTAAATGAAAATTGCGGCATACGCTATGCCTATCGTATAGACAATGGCGAGTGGACATATGTTCATCCTGGTATCAACAGTGTGTCGTTTAATCATTTTCCTGCAGGTTCTCATACGGTAAGTGTAAAGAGTACTAATGGTGATGGTGTCTGGATGAACAACGAGCGCCAGCTTCTTTTATATGCAGAGCCCTCGTTCTTTGAGAGTTGGTGGGGCAGAACCATTGTTTCTCTATTGCTTGTCTCTTTGGTCGTTTGGGCATTGCGTAGCTATATGAAGCATCGTGCTGCTGAAATTGCCGATGAAGCAACGGAAAAGGCTGATGCAGGAAAGGTGAGATACATGTTGCGGAAGCCTGAGATAGTGGATGAAGACAAAGTGTTTATGGATACGCTGTTGGCTTATATTGAAAAGCACATAGATAGTGCGGATCTAAAGGTTGACGATATGGCATCCGCTCTTAGCATGGGGCGCAGTACTTTCTATTCAAGACTTAAACAAATAGCAGACATGTCACCAAATGATTTCTTGCGGCATGTGCGTATGAAGCGGGCTGAAGATTTAGTGAACAGCAGTACAATGACATTCTCGCAGATAGCCTATGCCGTTGGATTTTCAGATCCTAAGTATTTTGGCAAATGTTTTAAGAAACATACAGGTATGTCTCCGTCGGAATACCGTAAACATTCCCTTTTAGAGAGTGCTGACGGGGAAACAGGCAGTGAGAGTTGTGAGATTTAGTTTAATCGTAATTTCGTTGTAACACCTTTTTCACATCTTCACTCTACCTTTGCGCCATAAAAACTAACAACAAGAGTTATTTATGGCAATTGAAATCAAAAATTATGCAGCGTTGGCACTCTTCTGTGTGTTGTCACTTCCCGTTGCAGCCCAAAGCAGTAACTGCGAGGATGAAAAAGTAGACCTTACTCCCCACATTCATGGAACGGTGAGAGGAAAATACGAATGTCAAACAGAAGAGGGAGAAGGACGCTTTGAAGTGAGGAATGCCCGCTTGAGCGTAGATGGAAAAGTGGCAAAAGCTGTAGAATACAAGGCTGAGATTGATTTGTGTGATGAGGGAAAGATAAAGATGCTTGACGCCTATACGCGTGTAAAGCCATTCTGTGGCTTTTCTGCAACGATAGGTCAGATGCGTGTTCCTTTCACTATTGATGCTCACCGCTCTCCACATCAGCAATATTTCGCCAACCGCTCATTCATAGCAAAACAGGTAGGAAATGTTCGCGACGTAGGACTTACTGTTGGCTACAATGTCAATTGCGGTTTCCCCGTAATTCTAGAGGCTGGGCTTTTCAATGGTTCAGGACTTACAGACCAGAAAGATTTCTGGACAAAGAAGGTGAATTTTTCTGCTAAAGTACAGTTTTTTCTCCCGGAAGGATTTAATGTGACACTCAGTACTCAGAAAATAAGTCCCAATAACAATAATATAATGATGTATGACGCCGGTGCTTATTGGCATAAGAACGGGTGGCATATCGAGGCGGAGTATCTTTATAAGCATTACTCTAGGGACGCATTTAATGCAGTCCACTCGTTTGACGGCTTTGTCAACTATGATTTCAACCTAAGGGGCAAGAAATCATTGATAAAGAAAATCTCTCCGCTTGTAAGATATGACTTTATGACAGATCATAGTGACGGAATGCTTGATGATAATGGCAAGATGAAGCTAACTGACTATAAGCGTTCACGAGTTACTGGAGGGGTTACTTTTAGTCTTGCCAAACCTTTTATTTCAGATATCCGCTTGAACTATGAGAAATATTTCTATGGCAAGAATGCTATTGCCAAGGTTTCTGAAAAAGACAAAATAGTTCTTGAGGTAATGACTAGGTTCTAAAAAAACACAATCACATGAATAAGCTTCCGTCTTTAATGTAAATGTTGTGCATGAGGACAGATAAAAACAAAAATCAGTGAGATACATACTGCCGTATTCTTTGTTTTTGCAGTATCAAGTCTCACTGATTTTTGTGTGCTTATAAGTTCCTTTCTTCTATGCGATTGAACCGAAAGAAACACTACCGTTCAAGTTCTTCCTTTATAAACCTTGCTGTAAATCCTTTTCCGCTACGCGCAACCTCTTCCGGTGTACCTGTTGCCATCACTATTCCACCGTTGCGTCCACCTTCTGGTCCCATGTCAATAATGTGGTCGGCAAGCTTTATTACATCAAGGTTATGTTCAATGATAAGAACCGTGTTTCCTCGGTCAACGAGTCTTTGTAGAACGTCCATGAGAATACGTATGTCTTCAAAGTGCAGTCCAGTCGTTGGTTCATCAAGTATATACATCGTCTTGCCAGTATCACGCTTGCTCAACTCTGTTGCCAGTTTCATGCGTTGACATTCTCCGCCGCTTAGCGTTGTTGAAGGTTGTCCTAGTTTTATGTAGCCAAGGCCAACATCTTGAATGGTCTTTATCTTGCGAAGTATGTCAGGAACATTCTCAAAAAAGTCCACGGCTTGGTTAACCGTCATGTCAAGCACATCAGCAATGCTCTTTCCTTTGTATCTTACCTCAAGTGTTTCGCGGTTGTAGCGTTTCCCGTGGCATACTTCACAGGGCACCATGACGTTGGGAAGAAAATTCATTTCTATTGTCTTGTATCCGTTTCCTCCACACGTCTCGCAGCGTCCTCCTCTTACATTGAAAGAGAAGCGTCCTGGCTTATATCCGCGTATTTTTGCCTCAGGCAAGTTAACAAACATGGAGCGTATGTCGCTAAAAACTCCCGTGTATGTCGCAGGGTTAGAACGTGGGGTTCTTCCTATTGGAGATTGATCAACGTTTACTACTTTGTCAAGATTCTCCATTCCCTCAATTTCTTTATAAGGCATGGGCTCTTTTAGCGAGCGGTAGAAATGTTTGCTCAATATGGGTTGCAATGTTTCGTTAACGAGGGTCGATTTACCACTGCCGCTTACTCCTGTGACAACAATCAATTCGCCAAGCGGAAACTCTACGTCTATGTTCTTTAGGTTGTTGCCGCTGGCTCCGTATATGCGTAGACATTTGCCGTTGCCTTGGCGTCTTTCCTTTGGAATTTCTATTTTGCGCTTTCCGCTAAGGTATTCGCTGGTCATAGTCGACTGTTTCATCATCATTTGCGGCGTGCCTTGGAATACGACATTTCCGCCTTTTCGCCCAGCGCCCGGACCAATGTCTACGATATAGTCGGCATTGGTCATCATATCTCTGTCGTGTTCCACAACGATAACCGTGTTTCCCAAATCACGCAAATTCTTAAGTGATTTTATAAGGCGTTCGTTGTCGCGTTGATGCAAGCCTATACTTGGTTCATCGAGAATGTATAGCACGTTTACAAGCTGCGACCCTATTTGCGTAGCCAGCCTGATGCGTTGGCTCTCTCCGCCAGATAAAGTTGCAGACTGTCTGTTTAGTGAAAGATAGTCAAGGCCCACGTCAAGTATAAAGCGAATTCTGCTGCGTATTTCCTTGAGCACTTCCTCAGCAATGCGCTTTTCCTTTTTCTCCAAATGCTCTTCCGCTTCATCAAGCCACTGATACAGTTCGCTGATGTCCATGTTTGCCACTTGCGAAATGTTCTTGTTCCAAATGCGGTATGAAAGGGATTCGCGGTTAAGGCGGCCTCCTCCACATTCAGGACATTTCTTTGTAGTCATGAACTGCTCCGCCCATTTTTGTGCGTCCTTGCTGTCGTCGCTTTCTGTTGATGCCTGAATGTATTTTACAATACCATCGAATTCAACAAAATAGTCACTTGTGGTGTGTATAACTTCTTTCCTTATTTTTATTTTTTCCAGCCTTCCGTATAGGATATCGTTCATCGCCTCATCGGGAATATCCTTTATCCGTGTCTTGAGGGTGCAGTCATATTCTTCTAGTATGGCGGCAATTTGCCAAAATATGAGCTGGTTTTTGTATTTGCCTAAGGGAATGATACCACCCTCATGTATGGAAAGACTATTGTTGGGAATAACTTTCTCAATATCTATTTCGGCAACTTCTCCAAGTCCCTTGCATCTTGGGCATGCTCCTTCGGGCGAGTTAAACGAGAACTTGTTTGGAGCAGGGTCGCTATATGCTATTCCTGTAGTCGGACACATAAGCCTTTTGCTGTAATATTTGGCTTTTCCTGTGTCTTTGTCCATAATCATCATCAAACCGTCGCCCTGACGCATTGCTGTCTCAACGCTTTTGCGCAGCCGCTCGTCGTCTTTGTCGCGCACTTGCAGCTTGTCGATGACCACTTCTATATTGTGGTTCTTGTATCTGTCAAGTTTCATGCCCGATTTTATCTCCATTGTTTCTTCGTCCACGCGCACATGGAGATATCCTTTCTTGAGCAAGTTTTCAAAAAGCTCCCGATAATGACCTTTTCTGTTTCTTACTAGTGGAGCAAGTATGAAGATTCTTTTGCCGGAATAGTCGGAAAGAATCATGTTCAGCACTTCTTCTTCGGTGTATTTAACCATCTTTTCGCCCGTGATATAGCTGTATGCTGTTCCGGCGCGTGCATAAAGGAGACGAAGAAAATCGTATATTTCTGTTGTAGTACCTACTGTTGAGCGGGGATTCTTGTTCGTTGTTTTCTGTTCTATGCTAATAACAGGGCTTAGTCCCGTTATCTTATCCACGTCAGGACGTTCCATTCCTCCGAGGAAATTGCGTGCATAGGCAGAAAATGTTTCGATATATCTGCGTTGCCCCTCGGCGAAAATAGTGTCGAAGGCGAGTGATGATTTTCCGCTCCCGCTCATTCCTGTTATGACAGAAAGGCTTTGGCGTGGTATTTCTACGTCTATGTTTTTTAGGTTATGGACTCTTGCTCCCCAAACGTTTATCTTCTCGTCTTCGCGTTTCATTGCGTTCCTCCTCCTCCGCTGGTCGTAGATTCAGTAAATCCTCTGAGTAAATTAACGTCTCGCTTGATGTTATATGTCTTTCCGTCGGCACCTTTGGCTTTTACCAAAACATAGTATACGCCTTGCGCCACGTCTTTCCCTTTATATTTGCCGTCCCATCCATCAGCGGGGTTTGTCCATTCATAAAGTTTTGTGCCCCAGCGATTGAAAATGTATGCGTGAAATTCCGTAAGCGACTGGTATCCGTCCTTTGCCTTATAGATATCGTTTATACCGTCGCCGTTTGGCGAAAAGGCATTGGGCATTTCCAGCTTGCTCTCGCTGATTGTTACGCGCAGCGGACTGTTTTCTGCCCAGTATTCCTGTCCGTATTCAATAACGTCATTGCCCTTCTTGAACGTGGCATATACAACTATGCTATGGCTTCCTGCCGTGTTGAATGTGTATTCCGTATCTTCTTCGTAGCGTGTCAGGTACGGTTCTGTGCTTCCTTCAGTAGTGAAGCGCCATTCGTATGTGGCAGTATAGTCGCCAACGTTGCTCGGATTTGCCTTGAAGCGGCCGGTGAGCGGTGCTTGTCCCGACATTTCCAAGCTTTCAGTCTCCTCGCCATTGATGTCGGTATAGGTCGCACTTGGATTTATTGTCGGCGTCTCATCGTTAGTCTGTCCTTGTGCATGCAGACAAATGAGCAGCACCGATATTAAAAGTAATCTTCTTATTGTTTTCATTGCTACAAACTTTCATGCAAAAATACGGTTTTTTATTCATTCAACAATCCGTTTTCTGTTTTTTGTTTGTGTCTGTTTATGATAGATTTGCAGCAGTGTTGTAATCGTAAATTCATGCCATAGTCCATAGTTCTTTGCCGGTCTGAAATTGTCTTTGCAAAAATTATATGTGGTAACCCTTTGTTGTCATGAGGCAAAAACACTATATTTGCAGCCATTTCATTAGGGTGGAATTGCAGTTCCCAGGCAGAAAATGTATTAGTGACGCTTGTCGTTTAACAGAATTTTCTGAAAAGGATGGACTATGTGAGTGACTCTGTGACTAAAAACAGAAAGACACAAAGAGCAACCCTAAAATATAACTTTAATAGTGCGTGGAATTTATAGAACACGCCATAGTAACACGGCAAAACAAAGAAAGGAATAATTTATGAAAAGACTATTGTCGGTAGTGTTGGCGGGAGCTGTATTTGCAGCTTGCGGCACTATGAATGGTGGCAATGACCGCACGATTAAGCCATTGCCAAGTGGTATTGATATTGATAATCTGCGCGATACGACAGTTGCCGCCTCTCTGTCTGACAGTTGTTTCAATTGGAACGATGGGACGTTGACGTTCACTGTCTATGCCGAAACATTGTATGATTCAGCGCAAGTCTGTGGGATGAAAGTCGGTGACACGCTTGTTTACGAAGGAAAGGCTATGCCAGTAAAGGCAGTGAAGGACGAAAAATCCTTTAAGAGCGTAAATGGCGGATTGGATGAAGGCGGTGTGTGGCTGCAAGCGTCACAGAAGAGTGGCGTTTATCGTGCGTTTGAGTTTGACGACCATTCGGTATATTCAAAAGTGGGCACGGTCACTTTGCCATTGTCGCCCAATTTCACAATCGTAAACTGCCAGGATGAGCCAAATGCTCCGTATGATACGATAAAAGTTGGCCAAAGAGAATACGTTGGAGGGCTGCGCAAGAAAGGTCAGTTGAGCGGATTCTTTAATCTTAACACCCGCGTAAGTATAGAGAACGGGAAGGTTGTCAATATAACGCGCTTTTGGATTCCCTAACCATTTGTTGGGGAAATTGTTGTGGCAGAGCAATACAAGGCGTTGTTATTTCAGCTTTCGTGAAATGAAGCGCCGTGTGCTTGCTGTCACAATTGCAACAATCAAAATGGCTGCAAAGAGCGTTGTCGTCCATGCGCTATTGCCATTTGTGCAACCCGGTGCAAGGCATAGAAACGCTCCGCATGAGGTGCCCAACTCAAAGAGAAGGATGAAAGTGCTTTGGGCAGTGCCACGTTGACAGTGGTCGGCAGTATCTGTAAGACCTAAGTGCAGATTGCACAAGATCAGTGCTGCGGCGATTCCTGTGATGATACGTGCCAAAATAGCTAAATCCCCGTTTCCGCTTGTTGCCAACAATATGGCAGAAGATACGACAAGCAAGAAACACCCACCAAAAGCCTGTTTCCCGTGCCCTGTATTGTGCAGGAGAGTATGTTGTATGGCAATACCTGCAATGATTCCCAATGGCATGAAGATGGCTTGGCTTGTGTCGGAATCGTGCATGGCAAGTGTGGCCAAGCAGAAAGAAACCAGTGCAACGGGAATTGCCAGCGGCATGCTTGAAGGAATGATGAAACGGTCGAGTGAGAATTTCTTTACCGTTTCCTCAGGTGCTTTAAACGGGAATGTTACGCTTCGGAGCAGTATTGCTGCTGCGAGGCATATTGCTGCTGCAGCATAGTAAACATTGATGCTTCCCCATTCCTGTTTCGCGAAGAATCCCACCAACGGGCCGCCAACGGTAGCCGCAAGGTATATGCGTGCCGAAACGGTGTTTGCCCGTGTGCGTCTTGAAGTGTCGCAACAGTCGATTGTTAGCGTACTGTTAAGAACGAGGTATGCCAATCCGAAAAAAGCCCCGAGGAAGAACCGTGACACAAGCACGCAACACAGTGCTAAGTCTGCTTGCCGCAACCATTCCGCTTTGTCTGCAATGTACTTTATAGCGAGAATGTTTGCGGCAAGCAACAGAATAGCAATTATGCAGACCATGTTTCGCCTGTATTTCTGTGTCAGATACGAACATGTTCCGCCAAAGAAGAAAGCTCCGATGCCAGGGATGGCAACGGATACCGCAATCTGCATGGGAGAAAGTCCAAGCTCCTTGCCGAGCCAATCGGACAAGACCGGGAGCAGCATATAGACAGAAAGCGCAATGAAAAAGTTCACTGCGCAAATCTTACAGAAATCCTTATGCCACAACATCGTGCGGCTTCCGTTTGCTGTTCCTTCTGCCATGCGGAGGGCTCTCGTTTAGTAAGACTCTTGTTCGTTAGGGAAATCGGAGCTCTTCACGTCGGTGATGTAGTTCCCGATTGCGTCCGTCATAATGGAGTTCAAGTCGGCATAGCGACGGAGAAAGCGCGGAGAGAACCCTTTGGTCATGCCGAGCATATCGTCAATTACAAGAATCTGCCCGTCAGTCCCGTTGCCTGCCCCTATTCCGATGGTGGGCACGCATATTTCTTTAGATACGGTAGTGGCTAAAGCCGACGGCACTTTTTCCAAAACAACGGAGAAGCATCCTGTTTCAGCCAGTAGCTTCGCATCGGAAATAAGCTTCTCTGCCTCTGCCTTTTCTTTGGCACGCACTGCATAAGTGCCGAACTTGTTGATGCTTTGCGGGGTCAGTCCTAGATGGCCCATAACTGGGATACCGGCATCAAGGATGCCTTTCACGGTATCTATTATTTCAGCTCCGCCCTCAAGTTTCAGAGCGTCGCAACCGCTTTCCTTCATTATCTTTATTGCGTTCTTTACGCCTTCCTTACGGTCAACCTGATAAGAACCGAAAGGCATGTCGCATACTACTAGAGCGCGCTTTACGCCACGCACCACAGACGCAGCGTGGTAAATCATCTGTTCAACCGTCATGGGTAGCGTTGTAGCATTTCCTACCATAACGTTCGAAGCGGAGTCGCCTATGAGGATTCCGTCGATTCCTGCCTGGTCAACTATTCCTGCGGTAGTGAAATCGTAAGACGTTAACATTGAAATCTTCTCACCTCGCTGCTTCATTTCTATAAAACGGTGAGTGGTAACTTTGCGGTTGTCAGAGACAAGGTATCCTGCCATTTTTTTATTTCTCCTCTTTTTTTATCGTTTGCATCGCCCCTCGTGTATGGAGCCATGCGTTGTTTAAATTTTTCTTATGTTTGCAGTGCTTTTTTGCCCGCAGGCTTTATTCGGAAAGCGCGCAGCGTTTAATTCGAAAGTCTATGGCTTTCTGTGCAGAGCCCGCGGGTTCTTTCATGTCAGCCCTTGACAAGCTGACACATTGTTATATAGTCTACACCCTCGTAGTCGGCAATTACGGCATTGGAATATGACTTTATCGCCTCAGGAGCGTTTGTTGTAGAAAGGCCTACAACAAACATTTCTGCCGCTTGCCCGGACTTAAGCCCGTTGAAGCTATCTTCCAACACCACACATTCTTCCTTTTTAAGACCAAAGCGCCGCGCTGCCGTCTGGTAGCAGTCGGGCGAAGGCTTGCTTTGCGAAAAGTCTTCTGATGTTAGAATTGCGTCGAACATATCCTTGAATTCAGGGTGTCTTGCATATACATTCTCCATTTTTGCACGGTTGGAACTTGTTACGACAGCCGTTTTTACACCGTTTTTGCGTATATCCTTCAGGAAACGTTCAAATCCCACCACGTATTCATAGTCCATATCCTGCTCGAAGGCATCCAGTTCGGCAGTGATTTGCTTCTGCCGTGCTTCGTCGGGAAAATATTCGTCGTATATCTGAACGAGTGTCATACCCTTTATTTTTTTCTCCATTTCAGAGCTTTGGGGATAGTATTTGCGGAACTGTCCGCCCCAAAATATGCTGTATTGCTTCTCTGTGTCAAACACTACGCCGTCAAGATCGAACAGTGCAGCCTTGAAAGTCCTTTGGTTCATGTTATGCTGACTTATAGTTTGTTAAGGAGTTGCAAAAGTAATAAAATCAAATGATATAAGGATAAATGACATAATTTAATTTTGTGTTGCAAGGTATTTGCAGTATCTTTGTATAATATTTATAACATTCAACAGAAAATTTATGGAAGAAATCCTGAAATATTTCCCTAACCTTACCGAGAGACAGCGCGAACAGTTTGCCGCCCTCTATGATTTGTATGAAGACTGGAACGGAAAGATTAACGTGATTTCGCGCAAGGATATAGAAAATCTGTATCTACATCATGTGTTACATTCGCTGGCAATAGCAAAAACGGTAAGTTTCCGCAAGGGTACGCGTGTGCTTGATTTCGGAACAGGGGGAGGTTTTCCGGGTATTCCGCTTGCCATAATGTTTCCAGATACAAACTTTAGGATGATTGACGGTACGGGTAAGAAAATCCGTGTCGTAAATGAAGTGGCTCAGGCGCTGGGGCTTGAAAACGTAGATGCAGTGCATCTGCGCGGGGAAGAAGAGAAAGGAAAGTATGACTTCGTGGTGAGTAGGGCAGTAATGCCTTTGCCGGACTTGATGAAAATCATAAGGAAAAACTTCTCAAGCGAGCAGCGCAATTCATTGCCAAACGGCTTGTTGTGCTTGAAAGGCGGAAACATTGAGGCAGAAATGCACCCGTATCGCCGTATTGCCGAGGCTGTAGAGATAACAAATTGGTTCGGGGAAGATTGGTTTAAGGATAAATACGTTATATACGTTCCTGCAACTTAAAGCCGGGACGCAGAAGGGAAAAGACAAGATGCTCGATATAAAGAAATTCGAATGCAACATGTTTCAGGAGAACTGTTATGTGTTGTCCGACGAGACCAAAGAGTGTGTCATTGTAGACTGTGGGGCTTTCTATCCGGAAGAGCGCGAAGCCTTGGTGTCGTATATCAAGGGGAATGAACTGAAACCGCAGCATCTGCTCTGTACGCATGGGCACATTGACCATAATTTTGGCAACGGCATCATTGCGGAGGCTTTCGGTCTTAATCCGGAAGTACATGTGGCAGACGAAACATTGATGCGGAATCTTAAGCCTCAGGTCAAGGCTTTCATTGGTTTGGACTATGAGGAGAGCATTCCTGAAATAGGAAAATTGTTTGACGAAACATATCGGATAACATTCGGTAGCCATGTGCTGACTGTTATCCATACGCCGGGACATACGCCAGGTTCCGTAATGTTCTATTGTGAGGAAGAGGGGGTAGTCTTTTCAGGTGATACCCTTTTCCGCATGAGTATAGGGCGTACAGACTTTCAGTTTGGCAGCTATAGCGACATTCAGGAAAGCCTGCATCGAGTGGTGGGAACGCTTGCACCGGATACAACCATATTGCCTGGTCATGGAGAGCAGACGGAGATGGGATACGAAGCAAAGTTCAACCCGTTTGTAAAATAGCCGGCAATGGCAGCAGAAAGAATTATTCTCGGCATCGATCCCGGAACAAACGTGATGGGATACGGGCTTATAAAAGTTGTTGGCAACAAGGCGTCGCTGATGGCAATGGGGGTTATCGATATGCGCAGGGAGAGCGATCCGTATCTGAGACTAGGCAAGATATTCAGTCGCGTGACGGGCATAATCGATGAGTTCCTTCCAGACGAGATGGCGATAGAGGCGCCGTTCTTCGGCAAGAACGTGCAGTCTATGCTTAAACTCGGCAGAGCGCAAGGTGTAGCCATTGCCGCAGCGATAAAACATGGCGTGCCAATCCACGAATATGCACCGCTAAAAATTAAGATGGCCATAACGGGACAGGGGCAAGCCTCAAAGGAGCAAGTAGCAGCGATGCTCACACGATTGCTGAATATCAGTGAGAAAGACAAGGTTCCCTTTATGGATGCAACCGATGCCCTTGGGGCGGCTTATTGCCATTTCCTGCAGTCGGGACGTCCGGAAACGCAAGTTAACTATCGTGGATGGAAAGATTTTGTGAACAAGAACAGGGCGCGGGTGCAGCCGCAGCAGCTCGCTGTGTTGACAAAGGGCGCAGACTCTTCGGCGGCAGACAAAATACTTGCGGCAAAGAACATGACACAACATAAATAATAGGAAGCGAGATTTATATGCATACAATAATACAAATAAAACAAGGTGAGCCGCGAATGGAAAAATGGCGGATGAGAAAACCGGTAGATTTCGAACTGTCGGACAACGAACACCTTGCGGTTATCGGTGGTAACGCAAGCGGAAAGACGATGCTTGTTAACATGATAACCGGAGCTCACCCGCTGAAACTAAATCCTCCTTTCTATGATTTTAGTCCTAGCGAAAAACGTTATGTGGCGGAAAACATAAAGTATATATCGTTTGAAGACGCATACGGAACTGCCGGGGGGCACTATTATATGCAACAACGGTGGAATATGCACGACATCGACGAGGAAACTCCATCGGTGGGCAAAGTTATAGACGACGAATATCGTCTTTTTGGCGAGGACACCCCATTACGCAGGCAGCTGAAAGAGCGGTTGTTTAAAGCTTTCGCCATAGAGCCAATGCTCGACAAGTACGTCATTTCTTTGTCAAGTGGCGAGTTGAGAAAGCTGCATCTCGTGAAGAATCTGCTTTCCGCACCCAGGGTGCTGATTCTCGATAACCCGTTTATCGGCTTGGATGCCGCAACAAGAGATTTGCTTAAGGACTTGTTAGGAAAGCTCGCACGCGAATTCTGTATACAAATAATACTTGTTCTTGCCAAAGTAGACGAGATTCCGCAATTCGTTACACATGTTGTTCGAGTTGAAGGCATGACCGTTCTGCCAAAGATTACGAAAGAAGAGTTTTTGGAGGAGCGCCAAGTGCAGGGAATTTCAAAGGAACAGACTGAGAAAATGCAGGATAGCATTGCAAAGGCCATGGCGGAAATACCGTATAATGACGACTCTCTGTATGTTGGCAATGGCGGCGAAATCGTAAAGTTGAACAAGGTGAGCATTAAGTACGGGGACCGTACGATTTTGAAAGAGCTTGACTGGACAGTGAGGAGCGGGGAATGTTGGGCTTTGAACGGTCAGAATGGAGCGGGAAAGTCTACATTGCTTAGTTTGGTTTGCGCTGACAATCCACAAAGTTACGCATGCGACATAAGACTCTTTGGCAGACCACGCGGCACGGGCGAAAGTATTTGGGAAATAAAACGGCATATAGGTTACGTATCCCCCGAGATGCATCGCGCCTACCGCCACGACATCCCTGCAATAAGGATTGTTGCCAGTGGAATGAAAGACTCTGTTGGCCTTTACGCACGGCCTTCGGATGAAGAATACGCAAAGTGCGGAAGCTGGATGAGGATATTTGGCGTTGAAGAACTTAAAGACAGAAATTTTCTCACGTTGTCAAGCGGAGAACAAAGGCTGGTTCTTTTGGCTCGCGCCTTTGTGAAAGATCCTCAGTTGCTCGTACTTGACGAACCTTTCCATGGACTTGACAACAACAAGCGCGACATGGTTAGGATGATTATAAATGCTTTTGCAAAAAGAAAAGGTAAAACAATTATAATGGTAAGCCACTATAAAGAGGAATATCCTTCATGTATCAACCGTAGTCTTACGCTAAAAAGGAACGATTAACGGTGAAATTGCAGAACGAACAAACAGAAAAAATAACCAAAAACAAAAAGAGACGATGAAAAAACTAGTTTTGGCATTGATGCTTTCCATTGCATCTTATTCAGGATTGCATGCGCAGGAAGTATACAAAGAGATAATGAAGCTATCGAAAAAGGTGGCTGACGATAAATCAAAAGACATTCAGGCAAGAAAAATCGCCACGTTTAAAGTGGATGCCCTAAACTATATGGCAATGAAGATGAACGAACAGATGCCAGACAGCACGATTTCTTTGTTAGATCACGAGGCTTACAATATGTATGACTTTGTGAACCTTTACATAAAAAAGCTTTCTGAGGTGAAAAGCAAGAAGTCTAAAGCTGAAATCCTGGACATCTTCAAAACAGCCTCGCTGCAAAATTCCCGTTTCAACGACTTTGATGTTGACGTAACAGAGGCATACTTACGCACAGAAGGCTATATAACGCAGTTTTCGCTTGACACTAATTGGGGAAAAGCCATAGAACAAGTGCGCGAAGAACTGAGAAAAAGAAAATTGTAAATGGTGCAGAAGTCCAAAAGAAATGTCTTTCTTTGGATTTTCTGCATTTTGCATTATCTTTGCATGAGGGCAGGCAGAGTTTGGCAAACATGAACAAACAGTAATTCCAACCATTTTGCCCAATATATGCACTTAATCATTACACGGAAACAAAAAGAAACAACAATACAAATTTCAGATTATGACAAATACTGAAGAGACTAAAAGCGAGGAAAAAAAGAGCCTCAGCTTCGTAGAACAACTTGTAGAGAAAGATCTTGAGGAGGGAAAGAATGCCGGAAGAATACAGACACGTTTCCCACCAGAGCCTAACGGATACCTGCATATAGGACATGCAAAGGCTATCTGCATGGATTTCGGAGTGGCTGAAAAGTACAACGGAGTATGTAATCTGCGCTTTGATGACACAAACCCTAGCAAGGAAGATACAGAATATGTGGATTCCATATTGAATGACATTAAATGGCTGGGTTTTCATTGGGGAAACGTATATTATGCTTCTGACTATTTCCAGAAACTTTGGGATTTTGCTGTTTGGATGATAGAGAACGGCAAGGCTTACGTTGACGAACAGACCAGTGAGCAGATTGCTCAGCAAAAAGGAACGCCGACACAGCCGGGCGTTGCTTCGCCCTTCCGTGACAGACCCGCAGAGGAAAATCTTGAACTTTTCAAGAAAATGAACACACCGGAGGCTGTTGAAGGTTCAATGGTGCTGCGTGCGAAACTTGACATGGCGAATCCGAACATGCATTTCCGCGATCCTATAATGTATCGCATAATACATACACCACATCACCGTACGGGGACAACATGGCACGCTTATCCTATGTATGATTTTGCACATGGACAAAGCGACTATTTTGAAGGCGTTACACACTCCATTTGTACGCTAGAGTTCGTTCCGCATCGTCCTCTTTACGATAAGTTAGTTGACGAGCTGAAAGAATACGAGGGAGAAGGCGACAATTTGGGTGACTTCCGTCCGAGACAGATAGAGTTCAACCGCCTTAACCTGACATACACGGTGATGAGCAAGCGTAAATTGCATGCTTTGGTTGACGAACATCTTGTAGACGGGTGGGATGATCCGCGTATGCCTACTTTGTGCGGAATGCGCAGAAGAGGGTATTCGCCCGAAAGTATCAGGAAATTTATCGACAGCATCGGCTATACAAAGTTCGATGCCCTCAACGACATGGCATTGCTCGAGGCGGCAGTGCGTGAGGATCTCAACGCGAAAGCAACGCGCGTTTCTGCCGTATTGAATCCTGTTAAGCTTGTTATTACAAACTATCCCGATGGGCAGACAGAGGAAATGGAAGCCATAAACAACCCGGAGAACGAGGCTTATGGAGTGCATACTATAACATTCAGCAAGAATCTTTGGATAGAACGTGATGACTTTATGGAGGACGCACCAAAGAAATTCTTCCGTATGACACCTGGTAAGGAAGTTCGTTTGAAGAACGCTTACATAGTGAAATGCACAGGATGCACGAAGGATGAGGCTGGAAATATCATTGAGATACAAGCAGAATATGACCCGATAAGCAAGAGCGGAATGGAGGGAGCTAACAGAAAAGTGAAAGGCACACTCCACTGGGTAAGCGTTGACCACTGCAAAAAAGCCGAAGTAAGGGAATACGATAGACTGTTTAATGTTGAAAACCCATCGGCAGAAGAATGTGATTTCCGTGAGCTTATAAATCCGGAATCGCTGAAAGTAATGTCTGAATGCTATGTGGAAGATTATGCTGCCGGGAAGAAACCGGGAGAGTACCTGCAGTTCCAGCGTATTGGATACTTCATGGCTGACAAAAATTCCACAGCCGACAAACTTGTGTTCAACAAGACTGTTGGGCTGAAAGACACTTGGGCTAAGATAACAGACAAAAAATAATGATAAACAATCCTTTGGACAGTTATTTCAATTCCGAAGAATTCAAAAGTAATCTTGTTCTTTATGAAAAGAGTAAGGAGGAGGGAAGAGATTGCATACTCGGCTCTGACGAACTTGCTGACATAGCGGAATATTATTTCGAATGTGGGGATTATCCCAAAGCAAGGGCGGCAGCGGAGTATGCCGTTTCTCTGTATCCTGATGCGCAGGCGCCGTTGACATTCCTCGCAAGGTATTCTCTTGTTGTAAGAAAGGACAAGGATAAGGCTAAGGAATACCTGAAACAGATGGTAGTGTCCGACATGATAGACTATTATTGCATTGTGGCGGAATACTATCTGTTTGAAGGTAGAAACAAAAAAGCTTTTGATTCTTTAGAGAAAGGGGAACTTTTGATAGAGGATGATGAAGAACGCGAGGATTATATCTACGATGCAGTTTGCTTACTCCTTGACTATTCTCAAATAGATGAGGCGAAGACATGGCTTGAGAAGTTTAAAGACAAAGAATCTGATGATGTCTTGCGTCTAAACGCCCGTTTGCTTTTTGAAAATGGCGACTACGATGGGGGGGCGAAGATTATGGAAAAGCTCATTGACAGAAAGCCATTTGACGCTGAGTTGTGGAGCAATTTCGCATCAGCCCAGCTGAATTTCGAAAAATATTCCGATGCTTTGACCAGTTGCGACTATGCCTTGGCTGTCAATGATAAGTTCTCAATGGCGTATTTTAACCAGGGAGCAGCTTATTTTAAATTGGGTAATTACTCAAAAGCAATAGAGTCTTATAATCGTTTTGCCCAAGATAGCAACAGTGAACAGGCAGATTTGATGAAAGCCAGATGTTATTTCTGTTTGCAGCAGGCTGACAAAAGTTTGGAACTGCTTGCTGAAGCAGAAAAAAAATGCTCTGAAAACAAAGCTAGCCTATCAGATATATATAAAGACTATGCCATTGTTTATGGTTGGTCTGCACAGTATGACAAGGCTTTCTCTTATATTAATAAGCTGAGGGAATGGAATTGCGTTGATGCGGAGCTTGACCTTATAGAAGCGGGCGTTTATCTGGGTATGACCAAGTTCACGGAAGCGAACGAAGCTTTTGCAAAAGGATATGACAAGGCGAAGAGTAAGCCTGACTATCTCTTTCAGGTTGCAGTGACTTATTACGAGCATGGATGTGATCTTGCTGCCTATCTTGTCATGAAGGAACTGTTTGATGAAGAGCCAAACCGTGTCCGTGGACTGGCTTATATGGCGGCTTGTTGCAATTATCTCGGACGGCGAGAGGAGTTTCTTGACTATTTGAAACTTTCCGTTGACCGTAATCCCGAAGAGGCTGTGGCGGTACTTGCCGATTTCTTTCCCAAGGGAATGTCGCCTTCCGATTATTTACAGTATGCTCTCCTCAGTGGTGATAATTTGAATAACAGGAATAAATAAAGGAAACGATAAAAAAAAACATGGAATGGATTTCGAGTCTGTTCAGCACATTGCTGGACAATCTGAACTATTATAGCATCTTCTTCTTGATGATGCTTGAAAGCACAGTGATACCCGTGCCGTCGGAACTTGTTGTGGCGCCGGCTGCATATCATGCTGCAGGAGGGAATCTCAATATTATACTGGTAATTTTGGCTTCTACACTGGGGGCTGACCTTGGAGCATCCATTAACTATTTCGTGGCATACTTCGTTGGACGTCCCGTTATCTACAAGTTTGCCAATAGTAAACTGGGCCATCTCTGTCTGCTTAACCAAGAAAAGGTGGAAAAGAGCGAAAGATATTTTGATACACACGGTAAGTTGGCTACTATAACTGGACGACTTATCCCTGGTATCAGGCATCTTATTTCTATACCTGCCGGTCTTGCAAAAATGCATTACGGTCATTTTATACTTTATACAACCATCGGTGCAGGTGTGTGGAACTGCATTCTTGCAGCCTTAGGCTGGTATTTACATTCCGTAGTGCCAGAGGAAGAATTGAACGACAAGATACTTGTATATGGAGAGTATATAAAATTTGCCATTATTGGCCTTGTCGTTTTAGCCGTAGTCTTCTATTTGATTAAATATTTTGTAAAGAAGACGAAGAAGTAGTGGAATGTTTGGGCATATTTAGCTTGGAGTAATGATGAGCTTTATATGCGCAACGGAAGAAGGAATGACAAAAACAGTCCGCAACGTTTGTGGTTTTCAAATGCGTTGCGGACTGTTTCTGTTTTTATTGCTGAAGAATTTTTGTTATTTCTTCAAATTTCTTTCCCATGTTGAGGTTAAGATATATGTTGTAAAGCGCTGGAGCCCATTTGTCTTTTTGGTCAGGTGCAAGTGCACGGTAACGCTCCATGTATTCTAACGAACTTTTATAGAATTTCGTTATTGTTGGCTTACTTTTTTTTGATGCCTTTTTTTCTGCTTCAAATGCCTTGTTTAGGAAAGCCACTCCAGCATTGTAGTATGCTTCAGCAGTAGAATCGTTGAGGGATATGAGCTTGTCTGATATGTAAATGCAATTGTCGTAGTGTCCAGTATTCAGCATTATTGTGCTCTTTGCATAGAGGAAAAGAGTGTTCAGACTGTCGTTTTCAAGACATTTGTCAACCACATAGAGGGCTGAGTCCGTTTTGTTTGCGTTGTTGTATAGGTCAACGAGTCTTGTAAAGAAGTATTCTGATTTTGGAAACTCCTCAATTCCCTGTTTCAAAGTCTCCTTATAACGGACTGTATCTTTCATGTTGTTGTATATGTTGGCAAGCGACTGCATGGTGTTTTCCCTTCCTGGGATATATTGAAGAGCCTCTTTTGAATGCTTTAATGCCAAGGCATTGTTTGAGAGTTTAACCCCGCATAACGTTGCAAGATAGGCGGCAGAAAGTGCGTACTTTGACTTTATGTCATATTTATATGCGGAAAAAAGAGGTTGATATGCACAGTTTATGTAGGCGTCGAGCATGTCGAATGCCGTTGAATATTTCTGTTTTGCGATGAAATATATCCCTCCGTTGTATAGATTTCTGCGGTATCCGTCAAGATAAGCTGCATTGCGTTTCCTGAATTTAGGCTCAACTTTTCCTTTATTGTTAGGTAATGCGTCAATGCTGTCCATTGCTTCATAGGCAAGAAACATGCGGTGGTTGGTGATGAAGAGTGAGGCTGTGTCGTATTGTTGCTTGAGATACAGTTTCTCGTTGCCTTGCTCGTATTGTAGTCTGATGGCTTCCGTCAGTGTCTGCCAAGCTTTCATGTTCCTTCTGTTGGCAGAATCGCCGAGCAGTTTGCGCATGTCTGCTTCTGCCTTGTCCAGGTTTTTGCCGCTCTTAATATAGGTTTGCGCTTGTGCTATCTCTTTCTTTTGGGCGAGAGCGCAGTTGCAAACCATGATACCCATGAGCAATAGAACATACAGTCTTTTCATCTTTTTATGCAATATATATATAATTTTGTTATTTAAATTTGCGGGAATGCAATACCTGTTGTGTGTGTCTGTTGTCAGTAACGCGTTGTGTCAGGGAATAAAGAGCAAAGCTATGACAGAGCTCGTTGGTTGGAGCTCATGCCATAGCTTTGCCGGTATAAGTGTAAATTACTTGGTCAGTGCTTCAGCTTCTTTCGTTTTAGCATCGTCTGCGCCGAGTGTACGGTAGAGACAGGTGTAGAGTGAATAAGCCCAATTAGCCTTGAACTCCATGTTTGTGTCCAGTTCTTTTGCCTTTGTCAGGTAGTCTATAGCTTGATTGTAGACATCTATGATAACCTTCTCTGCGGCAGCAGGTATGCGACCCTTTGTCTTTGCGGAAATCAGCTCAGCCTTTTCTTGTGCGAGGAACATGTAGCAGTTGCCGATAGACGCAATGATAGCAACGTTATTCGGTTGTATTTCAGCTGCTTTCTTCAGGTCTTCTGCTGCTTCTTGCCATTTGCGGTCGTTCATGAAAGCCTGTCCTCTCATAGCTATAGCCATGAAGTCGTTAGGATTAGCTTGCATAGCCTTGTCTATAAGAGCATTGAAATCGTCTTTGCGGTTCTGTGACAGATAGAGAGAGCTAAGTGCTGCAAATACGTTTTGGTTGGTGGTGTACTTTGCATAAAGGTCTTCTATTTTCTTTGTCACGGCCAAAGTGTCTTCATGCGACTTCATTGGTGCCTGCATAGCCTGTAGTTTGATGCGCATAGCCTCAGCGCCATAGGTTGTATCATTCAGTGCTGATTCTGCATATTTCTCGGCTGCAGGATATTCCTCGCCGAAGAAAGCTGAAAGGGCAGCGAAGTATGCTATCTGAGTGCCGTAGGCATCAGGCTGTCCCGTTTGGAAGATATTTGCATTTCCTGTTTCAACATACATTCCGAATGCCTTTGCTGCACCTTTATAGTCTTTTGCATCATAGAAAACCTGTCCGGCGTTGATCAGTGCCTGGCGCGCACCAACAAGGCGTGAACCGTTTGTCTTGCCGTATTTAGGCTTGATTTTGCCTTTGGCGTTGGGCAGGTTGTCATACTTGTCGCATTCCAAAGCAGCCTGAAGTGCGGCTTCGGCTGCAGCATACATGCCTTCTTTGTCGTAGCTATCGTTGCCTTTGGTCACTTGGTTCTTCATCTCTACTTCGTTCTCCTTGTTGAACTTTTCGAGAGCCAAGTCTACAACCTTGTTGTAAGCCTTGGCTTTCTCCTCGTCGTTAAGGGAGCTCTCGCCAGACTTTATGAGGTTTAGTGCCTCGTTATAGTCTTTCACACTCAGAATTTGCTTGATGTCCTGAGCCTGCATTGCCGCACTGCTGAATGCGACTAACGCAAATAACATAAGTTTTTTCATTGGTTTTTGTTTTTTGTATGAATCAGTTTCTGTTAATTCTCATTGTTTTCGGTTTCAGACTCTGCGTTTCCCTCTTGTTCTGCCCCAGCATTACTGTCAGTATCTTCTAAGGAAGTTGTTGCAGATGTGTTGCTTTTGGCTATCTGTTCGCTGGTTTCAGCAAAATCCTTTTGGCTTTCTTCTTCGGCAACGGCTTCGAGGTCAGAACTCATAACCTTGCAGACGCTGGCAATAACGTCATTTTTCTTTGTCAAGTTGATGAGGCGTACGCCTTGAGTTGCGCGTCCCATTACGCGACATTCCCTTACGCTCATGCGGATAACTATTCCGCTCTTGTTGATAATCATAAGGTCATTGTCGTCTTTTACAACCTTGATGGCTACGAGACGTCCAGTCTTTTCTGTAATACCTATAGTCTTGACACCCTTTCCGCCACGGTTCGTAACACGGTAGTCTTCCACCATGCTTCGTTTGCCGTAGCCATTTTCGCTTACCACCATGATGGTTTCTTCTTCTGGCTTGTTGACGACAACCATTCCAATCACTTCGTCGTCTCCTTCGTCAAGGCGCATGCCGCGTACACCAGTGGAAACGCGTCCCATTGCGCGCACGGTATTTTCGTTGAAGCGCACCGCACGACCGTTTTTGTTTGCCAATACCAGTTCGTTATGGCCGTTGGTGAGTCTTACGCCCACAACCTCGTCGTCTTCAAGTATGTTTATTGCAATCACACCATTGGCGCGTGGTCTGCTGTAAGCCTCAAGCGAAGTTTTCTTTATCAAGCCGTTCTTTGTAGCAAACACTACATAATGACTGTTAATGAACTCTTTGTTGTCAAGACCGCGAAGGCGCAAAACTGCGTTGACGCTGTCATCGCTTTCAATGTTCAGCAAGTTTTGTATAGCGCGTCCCTTGCTGCTCTTGTTTCCCTCAGGAATTTCGTAGCACTTCAGCCAATAACAACGTCCTTTTCTTGTGAAGAACATCATTGTGTTGTGCATTGTGGCAGGATAGATGTATTCTGTGAAATCCTGTTCGCGGCTGTGTGCCCCCTTGCTTCCCACTCCGCCTCTTGCTTGTTCGCGGAATTCGCTCAGTGGAGTGCGCTTGATGTATCCAAGATGGCTGATGGTAATAACCACAGGATCGTTGGGATAGAAATCTTCCGGGTTGAATTCCTCGCTTGAATACTTTATCTCTGTGCGGCGTTCGTCGCCGTATTTTTCCTTGACTTCCTGAAGTTCGTCCTTCATTACCTTTTTGCAGAGTTCAGGGTCGTCAAGTATTTGTTGCAAGTAAACGATTTGCTTTTCGATTTCGTCATATTCTGCATGCAATTGTTCCAAGCGCATGTTTGTGAGCTGGCTGAGTCGCATGTCAACGATAGCCTTCGACTGAAGCTCGTCGAGCTTGAACCGCTCTTCAAGGTTGCGCTGTGCGTCGGATGGTGTAGAAGAGGCGCGAATGATACGCACCACTTCGTCGATATTGTCGCAGGCGATAATCAAGCCTTCCAATATGTGTGCGCGTTCTTGTGCCTTTTTCAGATCGAATTTGGTGCGGCGGATGGTAACATCGTGGCGGTGCTCCACGAAATATTTAACGCAGTCTTTCAAGGTGAGAAGGCGTGGGCGGCCTTTGACAAGGGCGATGCAGTTCACGGAGAATGAGCTTTGCAGTGCCGTCATCTTGAAAAGTTTGTTCAGTATGACATTGGCGTTGGCATCTTTCTTTATGTCTATAACGATGCGCATGCCCTGTCTGCCAGATTCGTCGTTGGCATTGCTTATGCCGTCAAGCTTGCCTTCTTTAACGAGGTCGGCAATGTAAGAAATGAGCAAAGCCTTGTTTACTCCGTAGGGAATCTCTGTTATAACAATCTTGTCGTGCGTGTCGCCACTTTCTATTTCGGCTTTCGCACGCATTATTATGCGGCCGCGTCCTGTTTCGTAGGCGTCTTTAACGCCCTGAATGCCATAAATATAAGCTCCCGTAGGGAAGTCTGGTGCCTGAATGTACTGCATCAGTCCCTCGGTGTCTATTTCCGGGTTGTCAATGTAAGCGCAGCAACCATCGATAACTTCTCCCAAATTATGTGTCGGGATGTTGGTTGCCATACCTACGGCAATGCCGTTTCCGCCATTTACCAGTAGATTAGGTATTTTTGTCGGCATGACTGTTGGTTCAACGAGCGAGTCGTCAAAGTTATTCGTCATGTCTACAGTATCTTTATTGAGGTCGTCCATGATGTGCTCTCCCATTTTCGAGAGGCGACACTCCGTGTAACGCATGGCAGCGGCAGAGTCTCCGTCCACGCTTCCGAAGTTTCCCTGTCCGTCGACGAGGGTATATCTCATGTTCCAGTCCTGTGCCATTCTTACCAGTGCGCCATATACAGAGCTATCGCCGTGGGGGTGATACTTACCAAGCACCTCACCAACGATACGCGCGCTCTTCTTGTATGGTTTGTCACTAGTATTGCCCACGCCAAGCATACCGTAGAGAATCCTTCGGTGCACGGGCTTGAAGCCGTCCCTCACATCCGGGAGAGCTCGGGCAACGATAACCGACATAGAATAGTCGATATAGGAGGACTTCATCTCTTCTTCAATATTTATTTTGAGAATTCTGTCCTGATCAATTGTGTTGTTATTGTCCATTATTTAATTGGTTAATTTTCTTGAATTTCCCATTTAAGGGCATTTGCGTGCCGTTTAAGGGCATTTCGCAAATTCGGTGCTAAGTTACAAAGAATTATTCGGCTATTCAAAATAAAGGTGCGAAAAAGACTTAAAGTCTTTGTTGCGGCCTCTTTCCAACGGGGAACGTAAATGAAAAGTCCTAGGAGGTATCTGCGAAAACTGTGATGCCGAGTAACGTTGGCGTCGTGTTGGAGAATTAAAATAGAGCTGTTCATTTGGACTTCACATAAATTTAATACGGAACATATTGGCGAATTTAAATAAAAAAGGTAACTTTGCAATGTTGGCGGCTTGCCTTTTTGATGCATATCGCCAGGAAAATGAAAGATAACTTAAAACATACTCAAAATGAACAGCGACCCAAAAGATTGTCTCTATTGTCAAAACAACGAGACATTGCATGACTTGATGATTGAAGTTAAGAAGCTCAGCGTTTCACGCGTGTTTATCTTTAAGGAACAAACTTACCATGGACGTTGCCTTGTTGCCTATAATGACCATGTTGACGACCTGAATCTTCTTTCTGACGAAGAGCGCAACGCTTTTATGGCAGATGTGGCTAAGGTTACGCGCGCAATGCAAAAAGTTTTTAATCCTGACAAAATCAATTACGGTGCCTATTCCGATACATTGTCACACTTGCACTTCCATCTTATTCCTAAGTATAAAGGCGGACCAGACTTTGGCGGTGTGTTCCAGATGAACCCCAAGAAAACTTATCTGACAGACGCGGAATATACGGAAATGGCTGAGGCGCTGAAGAAAGAACTCTAAGCCTGTCTAACAGATGAGAATAGATATTATAACCGTTCTCCCCGCCATGATCGAAGGTTTCTGCAACGAATCAATACTGGCAAGGGCGCAAAAGAAAGGATTGGCGGAAATTCACTTGCATAACTTGCGCGATTATACAACGGACAAGTGGCGTCGTGTTGACGACTATCCTTATGGCGGTTTTGCCGGAATGGTGATGCAGTGTGAACCCATAGACAGATGTATCTCTGCCCTAAAGGCTGAAAGGGAATATGATGAGGTTATTTTCACGTCGCCCGATGGTGAACAGTTTAACCAGCACATGGCCAATGACCTCTCGCTTAAGGAAAACCTCATAATCCTTTGCGGGCATTATAAAGGTATTGACCAACGTGTTAGAGACCATCTGATTACCAAGGAAATCAGTGTGGGCGATTATGTCCTAACCGGTGGGGAATTGGCTGCAGCCATTATGGCTGATGCTATAATACGGGTTGTTCCTGGAGTTATAAGCGACGAGCAAAGTGCGTTATCCGACTGTTTTCAAGATGATATGCTTTCTGCTCCTATCTATACTCGGCCTGCAGAATACAAGGGGTGGAAGGTTCCTGATATTCTTCTTAGCGGAAATGAGGCTAAAATAAAGGACTGGGAAATCGAGCAAAGCTACGAGCGAACCAAACGGTTGCGCCCTGACCTGCTTGAAAAAAGGAAATAATGAATAGTAACAAACAAAATAAGCTTTATATCATGAATAAAAACAACATTAAGGCGCTGCCCCAGATGAGTTTCACGGCGGCCGTAAAAAACGTTTTGGCTAACTTGACTAATTTTAATGGTCGTGCCCGTCGGTCTGAATATTGGTGGTTTATATTGGCCATAACAACAGTTAGCGTTGTATGCTCACGGTTACTGGCGGCTTTTGCTACGCTAGATGTTTGTGTGAGCGTGGTTCTTAGCCTGTTAACCTATGCAGTCTTGGCTCGTAGACTCAATGATACGGGAAAGAATGGATTGGTTTTAGTCGTGATAGAGTTTATTTTGGACATGTTGCTTGAAGGTTATATGTGGCAGTCTGGCTTTATGGAAAATTTGTCTTCGGTTAATCCTGATACAAACGCTATTGTCAGTGCTGTTAGCAACCCGTTCTTCCTTGGTTTGACCGCGATCAGCTTGATTTATTCGCTTGTTATTTTTGTATTTTCTGTGCTTGACAGCAATATTGATGCTAACAAATATGGCGCTTCTCCCAAGTATGTTGAGGAAAATTAAGCCGTGACAAAATGTGAATGAAGCGATAAATAAGCGATAAGAATACTGGATGTATTTTCATATTCACAATAAAGGCGCACCATTTGAGTGGTGCGCCTTTATTATGCAAATATGTTTCTTGTCGTATTTCTTAGTTTGCTGCTTCAAATTCCTCAAGGAATCTTACATCGTTCTCCGAGAACATACGCAAGTCGGAAACCTGATATTTGAGGTTTGTTATGCGCTCAACTCCAAGACCGAAAGCATATCCAGAGTAAACCTTGCTGTCGATACCGCATAGCTCAAGCACATTTGGGTCAACCATTCCGCATCCCAAAATTTCAACCCATCCCGTATGCTTGCAGAATCCGCAGCCTTTTCCTCCGCAAATATGGCATGAGATGTCCATTTCCGCACTGGGTTCTGTGAAAGGGAAGTAGCTTGGACGCAAACGTATCTTGGTGTCAGCACCAAACATTTCGCGTGCAAAAGTCAAAAGCACCTGCTTGAGGTCGGTGAACGAAACGTTTTTGTCAATATACAAGCCCTCAATTTGATGAAAGAAGCAATGAGCCCTGGCAGTAATCGCCTCGTTGCGGTATACGCGTCCCGGGCAGATAATGCGTATAGGCGGCTGTGTTGTTTCCATTACGCGGGCTTGAACAGAACTTGTGTGGCTTCGCAGTATGATATTCTTTGTTACGTCGTCTGGATTTTGCTCAACAAAGAATGTGTCCTGCATGTCGCGTGCGGGATGGTCAGCGGCAAAGTTCATTTTTGTAAAGACATGCAAGTCGTCTTCCACTTCCGGACCATCTGCAAGTGTAAAGCCCATGCGTGAAAAGATGTCGATAATCTCGTTCTTTACTATTGTTAGAGGGTGGCGTGTACCAAGCTTTATTGGGTAAGCCGTCCTTGTTAGGTCAATGTCCTGATTGGTGTTGTCGTCAGACGCCAAGGCTTCGCGCAAAGCGTTCAAGCGTTCTGTTGCTGTTCGTTTCAGTTCGTTTATTTTCTGTCCCACCTCTTTCTTTTGTTCAGCGGCAACATTTCTGAAATCAGCCATAACAGCATTGATTTCGCCCTTCTTGCTGAGATATTTAAGGCGCAGAGCCTCAATGTCTTCAGCGTTAGACGCTTTCATTTCCTTTACCTCTTTAAGGAGGCTTTCTATTTTCTCAAGTATCATGTAATGATTTGAATTTTTGTCCGAATTGATTTATTTCTGCAAAGGTAATATTTTTACACCAAATATTTGCCGCGAATAAAAATAAATATGTACTTTTGCGCAAATTTGAGAGTAAACCAATGCATAAGAATTAGTTCTTTGTATGAGAAAGCAAGTATTGACAGTCGTTTTGGCTTGTGCTTCGATGATGTTCTGGACGGCGGGATGCACCGAGAAAAAAGCAGAGTCTGTAGACACAACGGAAGCAGATAGCGTTGACACTGCATCTGCCGACACTTTGGAACAGCTAATCACCGAACAACCAATGCCGAAGGCTGCAGACGAATTATTTGACGATTTTATTTTCAATTTCGCCGCCAACCGCAAGCTGCAGTTCAGCAGAATACAATTTCCTCTGAAGGTGAACAATGGAAAGTCGGTGAAAGAGGTTGACAAAAGCTCATGGAAGATGGAGCATTTCTTCATGGACCAGGGGTATTATACGCTGATTTTCGACAGCCGCAAGCAGATGTCTTTAGTTAAAGACACGTCGGTAAACCATGTTGTTGTAGAAAAGATCTATTTACGGAAGAAGAAGGTAAAGCAATATATCTTCAGCCGTTTAGACGGAAAATGGAACCTTGTGGAAGTAAACACTGGGGCTATCTACCAAAATACCAATGCGTCATTCCTCAATTTTTACGAGAAGTTCGCCACAGACTCTCTCTATCAGGTTCAGCATCTCAACAATCCTATACATTTTTCCGGTCCGGATCCTGACGACGACTTCAGTACAATGACAGGCGACATCGCGCCAGAGACATGGCCTGCCTTCGCCCCTGAACTTCCCGGCGGCTTCATATATAATATAATGTATGGCCAAAAATATACGCAGAGCAACAGAAAAATATTTGTGATGCGTGGCATCGCAAACGGGATGGAAATGGAACTTACATTTGAACGTAAGGGAGGTGAATGGAAACTCACTCGCCTTTCTGAATAACCAAGGCAAATATATTTATGAAGGATATAGCCAACTACAGTCTTCTAGAGCATAATACATTCGGTATCGATGCTGCGTGCCGTCGATTCATTGAGTATTCCAGTGTGGCTGAAGCCGAAGAAACGGTTGCAAGCCTTACTCCTCAAGATGCGCCCCTGCTGCTGATTGGTAGCGGAAGCAATTTGCTGTTGACAAAGAACTTTTGCGGAACCGTTTTGCATTCCGCAATAAAGGGAATCACTTCAAGCGTTGACGGTGGTGACATACTTGTTCGTTGCGGCAGCGGAGAGGTTTGGGATGATGTCGTTGAGTGTTGCGTTTGCAACGGATGGTATGGCGCGGAGAATCTTTCTCTCATTCCCGGAGAAGTGGGAGCATCGGCAGTTCAGAATATCGGTGCGTATGGAATGGAAGCAAAGGACATTATTTATAGCGTTGAAGCCATAGAGATTGCAACAGGCAAACATCATACTTTTTATAACGAAGATTGTTGCTATTCCTATCGTCAGAGCCGCTTCAAGAAGGATTGGAAGGACAAATACCTCATTACATACGTTACTTACCGTCTTTCAACTACGTTAACTCCAATGCTTGGTTATGGGAATATTCGCGAACAACTGTCTAAATCAGGTATCGAGACCCCGACAGCTCGTCAGCTTCGCTCTGCGATAATAGATATACGCAACGCGAAATTGCCAGATCCGAAGGTGGAA
The DNA here is from genome assembly GCA_963586715.1 of Barnesiella intestinihominis. GTDB lineage: Bacteria > Bacteroidota > Bacteroidia > Bacteroidales > Bacteroidaceae > Prevotella. Next base: position 35,330 of record CAVAAS010000012.1, on the reverse strand, counting down.
GGCAATGCCGGAAGCTTCTTTATGAACCCTGTTGTCAGTATGGAAAAGTTTCGTGAGCTGCAAGCCTTATATCCTGAAATGCCGCATTATCAAGTTGATTCATGCCACGAGAAAATACCTGCCGGTTGGATGATAGAACAATGTGGCTGGAAAGGCAAAACGCTCGGTCGGGCAGGTGTTCATTCAAAGCAGGCTTTGGTATTGGTAAACAAGGGCGGAGCAACCGGAAACGACATAATAAACCTGTGTAATGCCGTGCGTAAGGATGTAGCAGAGCGGTTTGGCATTGATTTGCATCCTGAAGTAAATTTTGTTTGAGCGGGTCTAAAAAAATAAAGATACTGAAGTTTTATGCACTTGACCTTTTTGGGTACAGGAACATCTGTTGGTGTTCCGACTATCGGATGCCAGTGTAAGGTATGCACTAGCCGCAATGCGCAAGATGTGCGTATGCGTTGTTCGGCGATGTTGGAAACGGAGAAAACAAGAATACTCATTGATTGTGGACCGGACTTTCGCCAGCAGATGTTGAAGCAACCGTTCCGTAAGATAGACGCAGTGCTCGTTACACACTCACATTACGACCACGTAGGCGGTATGGATGACTTGCGTCCGTTTTGCCAATTCGGTGACATAGATGTCTACTGCGACCCTATTTCAGAAAAAAGTCTGCATACTACAATGCCGTATTGCTTTGCTGAGCATCTTTATCCCGGTGTGCCAAAAATAGAACTCAAGAGGATAGTCCCACATGAGTCTATTATTGTAAACGAACTTACAGTGATACCTTTTCAAGTAATGCATGATAACCTTCCTATACTTGGCTTTAAGATAGGGAAACTGGCATACATTACAGACATGAAGACTATAGGCGAAGAAGAGTTGCCGCTGCTTCAGGATATAGACTGCCTTGTTGTCAACGCTCTGCGGTTCGAAAAGCCCCACCATTCACACATGCTCGTTGACGAAGCTGTGGCATTTGCCAGACGTACAAGTGCCAATGAAGTATATTTCACCCATATGTGTCATGAGATAGGGCTTCATGAAGAAGTCAACAGAATACTTCCTGATGGCATTCGCCTTGCTTACGATGGTGAAGTGGTGGACATAGAGAGTTAATTGCCTGCCTAATTATTGGTAAAGGGAGAAGCTCCCGCCATTGCTTGAAGCGTATTTACGCAACAGTTCCTGTATGAACTCAGCATTTCGGCATACGTTGTCTCTGTTGCCGTCGTAGCCGTTTATCAGCACAAGGAAACGAGTAGTGCTGATTGATACCTTGGTCCGCTCGTTGTCGCTGGTTGGTGTTCCCACACCACCTGCAGCATCGCGGTATACGGGCAGTCCGGCAATGTTTATCATTCCCCTTCCAATGCCTTCATACGGCTCGCCTTCCTTGCCGATACCCAGCGTAAGTGTGTTGCCGACAAACTTCTCTGCATCGAAACCGCCGATGCTATAGCCGAAGGCGATGCTGGCAAGGTTAAGCAAGTCGACAAGCGTATTAATCCTATACAAGTCTTTTCCTTGAAGCATGCGCCGTATCAGAGCCTCGGATGCAGGGCGGTAGCGGCTAGGGTCCTTGCCGCATATGCGGTAAACCCAGCGTGTGGCTTCAATGCCGGGGATAAGTTTCAGACTTTCCGTGGTGAGTGTATGTCTGTATTCCTCGCCCATACGTTCAATTTCCTGCCAAAGTTTTTCACTATATTCAGTGTTCTTGACTTGTGCCTCCAGGCATGCGCCCACAAATGTCGGGCACACCGTCTTTATCTCGTCAGATACTAATACTTCCATACTTGTTTATGTTGTTGATTTTTCTTATTCTATCATCTTCAGGAAATCTTCTTCGCTAACGATTCCTATTCCCAATTTCTCGGCTTTCTGTAGCTTTGATGGCCCCATGTTGTCGCCAGCGAGGATAAACGACGTCTTTCCGCTTATGCTTCCCACGTTTTTCCCACCGTTTTGTTCAATGATGCGTTTGTATTCATCGCGGCTATGGTGCACGAAAACTCCGCTGATAACGATGCTCTTGCCGCTCAGCTTGTCTGATGACGCCTGCTGTTGCTCTGCGCAGATGCTCATCTGAAGGCCGTAGTTGCGCAGGCGTTCAACAATGACCCTGTTTGTCTCGTTTCGGAAGAATGTCATTATGCTTTTAGCCATCACTTCACCAATGCCGTCAATCTCAAGAAGTTGGGGTAGGGTAGCGCCCATCAGTGAGTCTATGTCCTTAAAGTGGCGTGCGATGAGCTTCGCCGATGTTTCACCGACAAAGCGTATGCCTAGTGCAAAGACAACCCTTTCGAATGGCACCAGCTTGGAGTCCTCTATGCCTTTAAGCATCTTCATTGCCGACTTTTGGCGGTTTCCGTCACCGTTTATCTGCTGGATGTCTATAGTGTAGAGGTCGGCTACATCCTTTACGAGGCCGCGACGGTAAAGCTCATCCACGGTTTCTGGCCCTACACTGTCTATGTTCATCGCCTTTCGCGAAATGAAATGCTCTATTCGCCCTTTAATCTGCGGTGGACAGCCCGAGTCGTTGGGGCAATACCATGCCGCCTCGCCTTCGTAGCGCACCAAGGGAGTGCCACATTCAGGGCATGTTTTTATGAACAAGACCGGTTGGGCAGTGGCAGAACGCTGGCTTACGTCAACGCCAACTATCTTTGGGATAATTTCTCCACCCTTCTCAACGTATACGGAATCTCCGATATGTAAATCCATGCTGCGGATGAAATCTTCGTTGTTAAGCGTAGCTCGCTTCACTGTCGTGCCTGCCAAACGTACTGCATCCATGTTGGCTACAGGCGTAACCGCGCCGGTTCTTCCAACCTGGAACGTCACTTCGTTGAGTTTAGTGCAGGCTCTCTCCGCTTTAAACTTGTAGGCTATTGCCCAGCGTGGGCTTTTTGCCGTATATCCCAATGCGCGCTGTTGGCGCAGGGAGTTTACTTTCAGTACGATGCCGTCTGTTGCTACAGGTAATTCTTTCCGTTCCGTGTCCCAATAACTTATGTAGTCGTAGATACCTTGCAAGTCTTTCACTTTTTTCATGCCTTGGCTGATTTTGAAACCCCATTTCGCAGCCGTGTTCATGTTTTCGAAATGCCCATCGGTAGGCAGTTCCTCGCCAAGCAGATAATAAAGGTATGCGTCAAGTTGCCTGCTGGCAACAAGTGATGAACTCTGGCTTTTCAGCGTTCCGCTTGCAGCGTTCCGGGGATTGGCAAATAGAGGTTCTTCTGCCTTCTCGCGCTCTGCATTAAGGCGTTCAAACACATTCCAGGGCATAAGTATCTCGCCTCTTATCTCAAACTCGTGCGGATAGCCCGTTCCGGGCAGCACAAGCGGTATGCAGCGTATGGTTTTCACGTTTAACGTAACGTCGTCGCCATGCACTCCGTCGCCGCGGGTAACGCCACGCACAAGCTTTCCGTCCACATAAGTGAGGCTTATTGATAGACCATCGTATTTCATCTCGCAGCAAACCTCAAAGTCTTCGCCGCCGAGCCCTCTCTTCACGCTGTCGTACCATTCGGCAACGTCTTGCTCATTGTATGTGTTGGCAAGCGATAACATTGGATATTTATGCTCCACTTGCTTGAACTCTTGGCTAAGGTCGCTGCCCACGCGTTGAGTAGGCGAGTTGGGATCATAAAGTTCCGGGTGCTTAGCCTCAAGGTCCTGAAGCTCGTGCATCAAAAAGTCGAAATCCTGGTCGGAGATTTCCGGCTGGTTCAATACGTAATATCTGTAGTTGTGGGCATGCAATTCGTTGCGTAGCTGTTCTATCCGCTGTTTCTCATCCATAATGCAATATAGGTAAAGTTTTTAATGAGCGCCGTGTAGCATTTTGCAAGGTGGCGTTTCCTGTTTTTTAGGCCGCGGGCTTTTTCTTATAAGTGGCAGAGTTTTGTTACGTTAGCCTGCACGCTTTTGTTTTAAATCCCGCGGGGTCATGATTTTCTTCTTTCGGGGGACTATGTCATATATTCGCGGCAGAATTTCTCTCCCAGAGCATAGCCCTCTTCATAGAGCCGCTGCAACTTCTCCACGTCTTTCTCCATCCTTCCTACTTCCATAGGCTTTTCGGGACGTATGCACACGATGTCGCCCTTGCGTTCCATTTCATCCACCATGTCAAGCTGCAGGTTATAGGCTTGGCAACGATGGCTTAGCACTACTCTCAGCCGGGGATAGTGCTTGTATATGAAGTGCGGAATCTTATGATCCTTTTCGGTTGAGCGGTAGCCCTTGTTTCGGGTAAGCACAAGGACATTGGTTTTGTGCCCCTTTTCAATGGCATGGAGAACAGGAATACTGTCGGTTATGCCTCCGTCGAGCATGGGAATACCATCGACATTGACAATCTTGCTGACGTAAGGCAGGCTGCTGCTGGCGCGACAGATATCAATAAGGCGCTGACTGTCGCTCTTTTCCGACATATAGCAGGCGCGTCCTGTCTGGCAATTCGTGGTCACCATTTCAAATTCGTCGGGGTTGTTGAAATAAGTGTCGTAGTCGTATGGCAACAGAGTGTTGGGAAAATCCTCGTAAAGCAGCTTGCGGTCGAAGATACAGCCTTGCGTTACAAGATGTCGCAAGCCTATATATTTGTATTTGGCCAAATAGTCAATGTTTGAAATGCGCGCGCGCCTTATCTGATGGCTCATATATGACAGTCCGTTGCATGCACCAGCTGATACGGCAACTACATAATGGAAGTAAACATCGTTCTTCATGAAGCCGTCGAGCACACCGCTTGTGAACACGCCACGCATTCCGCCACCTTCCAAAACAAGTCCTGTGTTCCAATTAACTTTCATATATATAAAATAAACTAAAGGGCATTTAAATGACAAAATATTACGAATGATGCCGTTTGTCGTGCAAATAAAAGATGCAAACCAATAAAATCCTATGCAAAGATAATGCTTTTAACCTAATATTGCCTATCTTTGCAGAAATATTAGACGATAATTTTCGTACTGTAGCGGCTTTAAACCGCATTGAAACGAGTGCGGAAAGAGCGTAAAATGTCAATAACAGATTAAATTTATGTTCAGTAAAGAAACCTACGTTAACCGCCGCGCTGAGCTTAAGAAACTCGTAAAGAGCGGAATCATTATCTTTTTCGGAAACAATGAGTCGCCCGCTAACTATCCTTCCAACGCTTATTATCCGTTTAGGCAAGACTCTTCTTTCCTTTATTTCTTCGGAGCGCAGAGAGACGGGCTCGTTGGCGTTATAGACATTGACAATGACATTGAAACCCTCATAGGTGACGACATAGATATAGACGACATCGTATGGATGGGAAAGGTGGACAGTGTTCATGATATGGCGGAAGCTGTTGGAGTAAGCAGCAGTGCTCCGATGAAGCAGCTGGCTGTTATCTGCAACAATGCCTTGAAAGAAAAGCGCACCGTGCATTTTCTTCCGCCTTACCGCCACGACACAATGATACAGATATTTGATTTGCTTGGCATACACCCCAACCAACAGCGTGAACAGGCTTCGCTGCCATTGATTAAAGCTGTGGTAAAAATGCGTTCCGTAAAGAGCCAGCTTGAAATTGACGAGATTGAGCGTGCCTGCATTGTGGGATACAAGATGCACACCACGGCAATGAAATTGACAAGGCCGGGGCTTACAGAAAAATACGTTGGCGGACAGGTTGACGGAATAGCACATTCTTATGGCTCAATGGTGAGCTTTGCCACAATCTTCACACAGCATGGCGAGATAATGCACGGCAATCCTTCTATGGCAATCCTTGAAGACGGAAGGCTTGCATTGTGCGATGCCGGAGCGGAAACAATGGAACACTATTGCTCTGACAACACTAGAACATATCCTGTGAACGGGAAATTTTCACAAAAGCAACTTGAGATTTATTCTATCGTTGAGGCATGCCATGACCTTACGCTGGAACTTGCGAAGCCTGGCGTGAAGTATTTTGACGTGCATTTGGGCATCTGTCGCCTGATGACCGACCGTCTGAAGGAACTTGGACTGATGAAAGGGAATACAGACGACGCAATTGCAGCAGGAGCTCACGCCATGTTCTTGCCTCACGGACTTGGGCATATGATGGGAATGGACGTGCATGACATGGAAGGTCTCGGACAGACATATGTTGGCTTTGACGAGGAAACAAGGCCTAATCTTGAGCAGTTCGGCACGAATTGCCTAAGGATGGGACGCCGTTTGGAGAAAGGCTTTGTTGTAACAGACGAGCCTGGAGTATATTTCATACCGGCTCTCATTGACGAATGGAGGCAAAAGGGATTGCATAAAGACTTCATAAATTATGATAAGCTTGAAACTTATAAGGATTTCGGTGGAATTAGAATCGAAGACGATGTGCTTATAACAGACGATGGCTGCCGCTTCTTAGGTAAAGACCGCATCCCTTATCATCCTAAAGACGTTGAGGACTTCATGGCGCAAAACGCATAATGTGTTATCATGTCTGCATATTATGTAACGCTCTGTGCGGAAGTATAAACAGAATAAGTAAAAACAGGAACAATTAATCTAACAGATATAGCTAAAAATGAAAAAAACTCTAACATTAGCCCTCTTGGCTTGTCTCGTATTGGGAGCAAATGCAGAGGAGAAAAAAGACTCAGTGAACAAGAATAAACCAGTGTTCACTACAGTAAAGGAAAACAAAATCACCAGTATCAAGGACCAAAATCGTAGTGGTACCTGCTGGGATTATTCTACACTGTCGTTCTTTGAAAGTGAAATTCTTAAGAAAACAGGCAAGTCTGTAGACCTTTGCGAGGCTTTTGTTGCCAACAAAACATACATGGACCGTGCCGTTATGGCTGTTCGTATGCATGGTGACGTTTCATTTTCTCAGGGTGGAGCAGCTGAAGATCCACTATATTGCCTGAAGAATTACGGCATCTGCCCGGAGGACGCTATGCCTGCAGCCGGTTCTCTTTACGGAGACTCTCTGAACAACTTCAACGAATTCTTCGCTGTGATGACGCCTTATGTTGAGGCTATCGCTAAGGGAGACCACAAGAAACTCTCTCCTGCATGGAAAAAAGGCTTGCAGGGAATTATCAACTCTTATTTGGGTGAATGTCCGTCAACGTTTAAATATGAAGGAAAGACATATACTCCACGTAGCTTTGCCGATAGCTTCGGACTTAACTACGACGACTATGTGAGCATAACAAGCTTTACTCATCATCCTTTCTGGAAGCCTTTTGCTGTTGAAGTACAAGACAACTGGCGTCAGGGTCAAAGCTACAACGTGCCGATGGACGACATGATAAAGATTATAGATAACGCCATTAACAATGGATACACCGTAATGTGGGGTGGTGATGTCTCTGAAGAAGGATTCACACGCAAAGGACTTGCTGTGGCTTATGACTCAAAGAAAGTGCAGAGCCTTGCAGGTAGTGACGCTGCACGCTGGCTTAAACTGACCAAGACCGAGAAATCAAACAAGCTTGACTCTCTTGGCGTTTATGCTCCAGAAGTGGAAGTTACACAAGAAATGCGCCAGGAAGCTTACGACAATTGGGAAACTACTGACGACCACGGCATGCATCTCTTTGGTATTGCCAAAGACCAGACTGGCAAAGAGTACTACATGATTAAAAACTCATGGGGTGAATATGGCGATTACAAAGGAATATGGTATATGACCAAGACATTCGTTAAATACAAGACTATGGACTTTATGGTCAACAAGAATGCCATACCGAAGGATATTCGCAAGAAGCTCGGTATCTAATCAACCATAACGTATCTTGAACCTTTAGATACAAACAATAAGAAAGCGGGACGCAGACTTTTAAGGTCGCTTCCCGCTTTAATGTTCTAACATTCATTTCGGCATAAACTTCGGCAGTTACATGGTTTCACTTTCTTCTTTCATGTCGATAAACTGCTTCTTGTTGTCATAAAATTCGTATTGCAGGAACGCCATTTTCTGTGAGGATATGACGTGTACGCCGAATCCGTATTTCATTTGCCACCTACGCTTCATGCTTATCAAGCCTTGATTGATATAGGCTGCCACGTACGGGTGAACATGCAGATAGAATGTCTTTATGCCAATCTTATTGACTAATTTGTCAATTTTGCTTTCTAGCTGATCTGTGAAAAGTATACTTGACTTGATTTTTCCCTTGCCGAAACATGTCGGGCACGTTTCTTCAACATTGACATCCATTGCTGGGCGCACACGCTGGCGTGTTATCTGCATCAAGCCAAATTTGCTTAATGGCAGAATGTTATGTCGTGCACGGTCTTTCTGCATGTTCTTGCACATGCGTTCGTAGAGAATCTGCCTGTCTTCGGCTAGATTCATGTCAATGAAGTCTACTACTATTATGCCGCCCATGTCTCTTAGACGGAGCTGGCGAGCCAATTCGTCGGCCGCTCCGAGGTTTACATCAAGTGCGTTCGCTTCCTGACCATTGGCAGAGCGTGTACGGTTGCCGCTATTGACATCCACAACGTGCAACGCTTCGGTGTGCTCTATAATAAGGTAGGCACCGTGTTTGTAATTGACAATCTTGCCGAAGCTTGATTTGATCTGCTTTGTTACGTTGAAATTGTCGAATATTGGAACGCTACCCGTGTATAGCTTCACAATATTTGCCTTTTCAGGAGCGATGAGAGTGACATAGTGTTTCACCTCTTTAAACACCTCTTTGTCGTTGACATAGATGTTTTCGTATGACGGATTGAATAGATCGCGCAGCATTGCCACTACGCGGCTCGTTTCTTCATAGACGAGTTGTGGTCGCTTTTGGGTCTTCTGAACTTTCTCTATTGCGTCCTCCCACCGCTTCATGAGAATCTTCAGTTCCGTGTCAAGCTCTGCCACACGTTTGCCTTCAGCCACAGTGCGTACAATAACCCCAACGTTTTTGGGTTTAATGCTGTGGATTAGTTGCTTGAGGCGGGCGCGTTCTTCACCGCTTTTAATTTTTGATGAAACGGAAACTTTATCATCGAATGGAATAAGCACCAAATAACGTCCCGCAAAGCTTAGCTCTCCTGTAAGGCGCGGGCCTTTGGTGGAAATAGGTTCTTTTACGATTTGCACAAGAACTTCCTGTCCTTGTTGCAATTCGTTCTGCACCGAGCCGTCTTTCTTTAGGTCTGGCAGGCGCATCGCTTTAGAAAACGGATAAAGTTTCTTTCTGTCGCTCTGAACTTGTTTGATATACTTTTCATAGGAGTTGAATTTACTCCCTAGATCAAGGTAGTGCAGAAAGGCATCGCGCTCATATCCGACATCTACAAAGCTTGCATTCAAGCCTGGCATCAGCTTCTTAACCTTTGCCACGTAGATGTTTCCAACGGTGAATGAGGCTGAGCGTGGCTCATTTTGAAACTCCACAAGATTCTTGTCTTCAAGCAGAGCTATTGATATCTCATTCTGTTGGACGTCGATTACTAATTCGCTTGTCATGTCTTTTTGTACGAAACTTGATTGATAAAATAAGGGCATGTCAACAAATACGCGTTCTCTTGGATTGCTGCATTGATTGACATGCCCAGTCTGAATAGACTTTTGAGCACTAACTCTGCAGTTAGTTTTTTACTTGCTCTTGTGTCTGTTCTTTCTTAGTCTTTTCTTACGCTTGTGGGTAGCCATCTTGTGGCCCTTTTTCTTCTTACCGTTTGGCATTGTCTTATGATTTAAATTGTTTAAATATGATGTTATTGATAATTCTTCTTCCCTTTGTATTTCGTTACGAAATGTATTCCTTGAATTATAACCTAGGGAAAGTGGAGGAATTATTCCTCACCTTTCATCTTGTTTACAAAACTTTTTGCAGGTTTGAAACTTGGAAAATCGTGTGCGGCAATAACAAGTGTTGTATTCTTGGAAATGTTTCTTGCTGTTTTCTCAGCACGATGCTTAATGATAAAACTTCCGAAGCCACGAAGATAGACATTGTCTTTCTTCTCTAGCAAACTGTTTTTGATAGCTTCCATAAAGGCTTCAACTGTTGTAGCCACATCTTTGCGTGCAACTCCTGTTGAATTTACAATCTCTTCTATTATCTCTGCTTTTGTCATCTTCCTATTATTTTGTTTTATTCCTGTATATTTTCTTCTTTACAAAATGGATTGCAAATATACGAGTTTTTGATGGCATATGGAAATATATTTTATTTTTTTTGCAATCCTGCGCATCTTAATTGTGTGAGAACTAGTTTATTCTCACCACTTTATGACTTTTTACCCTTAGACGTATGGTATTTTGTGTTTATGCTTATGTTGAGTGCTTGAGTTTCCACCTGTTTAGTGCTTAAGAATTCATCGCGTGGAAAGTGTTGGCTTATTGGAAAAATAAAAAAGAGTGTATCATAATTCAAGTTTATGATACACTCTCTATGTCTTTCCTGCTTGACCTCTTTTAGGGATATGCAGTAAACAATTTTACATTTCTACGCTTTTAAGCATTTCTGAAACCTCGTCGTTGATTTTCTTAGCGAAATCTTCCTTACTCATAGAGCCTTGGTCGCCTCCGCCCTGCTTTCTCACTGCAACGGTGCCTTCTGCTTGTTCCTTTTCGCCTACTACAAGCATGTAAGGAATGCGTTTCATTTCGTTATCGCGTATCTTGCGGCCAATCTTTTCGTTGCGGTCGTCAATTTTTGCGCGCACGCCCTTGCTATCAAGATATTTGGCAAGTTGCTTAGCATATTCGTTGTATTTTTCTGAGATAGGGAGAATAGCAACTTGATCAGGTGTTAACCAAAGTGGGAAGTGACCAGCTGTGTGTTCTATGAGCACGGCGGTGAAGCGCTCAAGAGAGCCGAACGGTGCACGGTGAACCATAACTGGCGTCTTCTTGGAGTTGTCTTCTGCTGTATATTCCAGCTGGAAACGTTCAGGAAGGTTGTAGTCTACCTGAATTGTGCCGAGCTGCCATTTTCTTCCAATGGCGTCTTTTACCATGAAATCCAGTTTCGGACCGTAGAATGCTGCTTCTCCTTCTTCTTCATGACACTGGAGTCCTTTCTCTTTGCATGCTTCACGAATGGCATTTTGGCTCTCTTCCCAAATTTCGTCGCTTCCGATATATTTTTCTGTATCTTTGGGATCACGCAACGAAATCTGTGCCTCGTAATTCTCAAAGCCAAAGATTCCGAACACTTTAAGAATGATGTCAATGATATTTTCAAACTCTTTCTTTACTTGATCGGGGCGTACGAAAATGTGGGCATCGTCCTGTGTAAACGTGCGTACGCGGGTAAGTCCGTGTAGCTCTCCGCTTTTCTCATAGCGGAACACCGTACCGAATTCTGCGATACGCAATGGCAAGTCTTTGTATGAACGTGGCTTGCGTGCGTAAATTTCGCAGTGGTGAGGACAGTTCATTGGCTTTAGCATATACTCCTCGTCTTCTTCTGGAGTATGTATCGGCTGGAATGCGTCTTTTCCGTAGTGTGCGTAGTGTCCGGATGTTACGTAAAGGCTTTTGCCACCGATGCCTGGAGTAATGACTTCCTGATAGTTATATGGTTTCAACAGGTTGCGTAGGAGCTCTTGAAGGCGGAGTCGCAATTGTGTGCCCTTCGGCAACCATATCGGCAGTCCTTTGCCAACACGTTCAGAGAACATGAATAGTTCCATTTCTTTGCCGATTTTTCGATGGTCGCGCTTTTTGGCTTCTTCGAGCATCAGCAGATATTCGTCAAGCATTTTCTTCTTTGGGAAGGTGATGCCGTAGATACGTGTCATTTGCTCGCGCTTAGCATCGCCACGCCAAAAGGCTCCAGCTACGCTAGTTATCTTGATTGCCTTTATTGCTCCTGTGCTTACTAGATGCGGACCCTTGCAGAGGTCAGTGAAATTCCCCTGGGTATATGTTGTTATTGAGCCGTCTTCAAGGTCTTGCTCAATGTGCTCGCACTTGTATTCTTGTCCGTTTTCCTTGAATTCTTTTAGGGCATCGCCTTTTGATACTTCTTTTCTTACGAGGGCTTCGTCCTTTGAAGCCAACTCTTTCATCTTCTTTTCGATTTTTTCGAAATCGCCTTCCTTGATAACTTCACCGTCTTTAGGCATGACATCATAGAAGAATCCATTCTCTATAGCCGGACCGAAGCCAAACTGGATGCCAGGGTACAACTCCTGTAGCGCTTCTGCCAAGAGGTGAGCCGACGTGTGCCAAAAAGCGTGCTTACCCTCTTCATCTTCCCATTTGTATAAAGTGACGTTCGCATCCTCGTTGATAGGACGATTCAGCTCTACTGTTTCGCCGTTAACGCCGCATGCCAAAACATTGCGAGCCAAAGCCGGCGAGATGCTTTCTGCAATTTGCAGTCCAGTTACTCCCTGTTCGTATTCACGTACAGAACCGTCTGGAAATGTAATTTTAATCATAATATGTTTTTGTTTTAGGCGAGTGATACGAATACCCGCATTAGTTTACAAAGTGCAAAATTAGTATTTTCCTAGAAAAAAGGGAAGGGTTGTGGTGTTAAAATCAGCGTAGCCGTTTTTTTACGGTCTAATTTTGTTTCCTTTTTAAGAAGCTTTCTATTTTTGTTTGCTGTCTTTCTGCCTATATTTCTTTATTGCGCTATATGCGTTTACAAGGCCGTATTCTCCGGCTTTGCTTAAATCTTTTATTCCAAGATCTGCTTTCTTTGTATAGATATAGGCTAGTCCGCGATTATAGTATGCTTCAGCTAATCGTGGATCAAGCTCTATTGCTTTTGTGTAGTCGAGGATTGCCTTTGCGTAATCGTTTTGTGCCGCGTATATATTGCCTCTATTATAATAAAGGTAGGCGTTGGCAGGGCTTAACGAAATAGCTTTATCTAAATCGTTAAGTGCGCGTAAGTCTTTAAGTCCAGCGGTGTTACCTTGTGCTTTATCGTAGTCTTGCATCATGAAAAGGCAGACTGCGCGTTGCCAATATGCCAAAACGGAAGTACTGTCGGTCTGGATGTATGCCGACAGGTCGTTTTCTGCATCGTAAAAGTTTTGTATAACGCTATACGCCACCGCACGCTGTAGAAGCAAATACTTGTCGTTTTTTAAATCTTTCGAGTGCTGTATCTTCAGACTTAGCGAATCAAGCATGCTGAAATATTTCTTGGAAATATCTTCATTGAGACTTTTGGGATTGCAGGCAATCTGAAGGTTTGTGGCATTATTGCCCGTTTTGAGTTCTTTGTTAAACTTCTCAACGCTTTCGTCAGAGGCTACGTATGATTTTACCCCATTGGCGTATTGCAAATATGAGAGTTGGAACATTGGCATGAAACTAATGTCTACTTTTCTATTCTGTACTTTTCCGCGGTATGAATTGGCGTAATCATAACCAATGTTCGTGTTGTCGTCTACGACAAGTTGGTTGTATTTGTCGAAGTCTATTTCGCTGCGTTTCCTTACGCTATGTACTTTTTTCTTGCTCCAGCGCGGTTGGTATCCGTTGGCTTTGTCGTTTTGTGCTTTGAATACTTTAAACTCATCGTTGGCAGCCTTGGCAGTCAGACCAATCTTTCTGTAACACCTTGCACGGTTTTGCAATCCAACCCAAAAGTTAGGGAATTGTGATATAAGTTTGGTATAGTCAGAAATGGCTCCTTTGATGTTTCCGATGCGTTCTCTAAGCAATGCCCTGTTATATATGGCCATTACATTGTCGGGTTCCATGCTTATGATGAAATCAAAATCATCGATGGCACGGTTGTCGTCGCCCACTTGCACGCGCATCTGCCCACGATTGTAGTGCGCGAGGAAGTTGTTCGGTTCGAGTTCTATAGCTTTGTCGTAGTCAGCCAGCGCTCCCCGTAGATTGTTTATGTTGAATCGTGCCAAAGCTCGGTTGACGTAATAGTTTGCCGTGCTTGGCTTAAGGTGGATAGCCTTAGACAACTGCATGTCGGCGTCTTTCCATTTCGATTGTGCCAAGCTGATGATGGAACGCATAGCCCATGTTTCGCCTTCGTAAGGGTTGATTTCCAAACTTTTGTCAAGGTATTTTGCTCCTTCTATTGTGTCTTTCTTTTGTAGAAGAAGCTCAGCTTTAAGCGAATAAGCCTGAGAATAGTTGCTCCATCGCTTAATCATTGTTTCCAGCTCTTCGTCAGCTTTTTCGTAGTCTTTGTCTTCAAGTCGGCATAACACGCGGTTGTACCACAAATTCTTGTTGTCCGGTTCGTATTCTATGGTCTTGTCGTAATCGGCAATGGCACCTTTGAAATTGTTCTGGCGTATTCTGCAAAGTCCGCGAAGTTCAAAAATCAATGGAATATACGGGTTGAGCTTTATTGCTTCGGTGCAGTCGGCTTCCGCACCGACAAAGTCGTCAAGTCTGAATTTTGCCTCTCCTCTTCCTAGCCACGGCTCATAGAGATATGGTCTTGCGGCTATAGCTCGACTGAAATACTGAATTGAAAGCACATAGTCTTCATAATACAATGCGCTTTGTCCGACTCTAATCAATCGATCAATATTATATTGAGCGTTTGCCGGCAACAATGAGATTACCAACAACGCCGATAGAAAAATCTTGCGCATTGTGTAATATGGAAAAGAAATATGTATTTGTGCCTTTGGTTATTACCTCCTAACCGGTTTGGTGCGGTAGCTGCAACGGTATCTTCCCTGCAGGAGAGCTTTCAGCTTGTTTTTTATCAATTGCTTGCGCAGGGGTGATATTCTGTCGATGAACATCTTTGCATCAAGATGGTCGAATTCGTGCTGCATAACGCGTGCCAAATATCCGTCAACCCATTCGTCGTGCTCTTGAAGTTCTTCGTCAAGATATTGTACATGTATCCTTGTCGGGCGTACAACCTTCTCTTGAATACCGGGCAACGACAAGCATCCTTCGTCAAGACTTTCGGTCTTTGTGTCGTCGTATTCCAATATGTGTGGGTTTATGAATCCCTTTTTAAAACCTTTGTATTCGGGGAAGTCTTCAGAAAGCACGTCCAAGTCTATCACGACAACACGGATGTTGAGACCAATCTGCGGTGCAGCCAATCCTACGCCGTTAGATTCTTCCATTGTCTCAAACATGTTTGCTATCAGTTCCTTTAGATTTGGGTAGTCTTTCTCTATGTCTAAAGATTCTTTTCTTAAAACAGGCTGCCCATATATATAAATAGGTAATATCATTTTCTTGATTCCAAAAAACTTTGTAATATGATTGTGGCACTTATCTCGTCAACAAGGGCTTTGTTTTGACGGGCTTTTTTCCCGATACCGCTGTCAAGCATGGCTTTATGTGCAAGTACTGAAGTGAAACGCTCATCGTAGAATACTACGGGAATGGGCATACTCTTCTTCCATCGCGCCACAAATTGTTTTATGCGCCCCATGTTTTCGCTAGGCAGACCGTTTGTCTGCTTAGGTTCGCCAACAACAATAAGTTCGACTTCGTTTTCCTGAATGTATTTTTTGAGGAAATCGAATAGTTGTGCGGTGGGTACAGTTGCCAACCCGCCAGCGATAATTTGCAGCGGGTCGGTAACGGCAATACCAGTGCGCTTCTTTCCGTAGTCTATTGACAGGATTCGCGCCACGTTAGTTCTTGTTATAAAGCAACCATGCGTCAGGATACTGGCTGCTTAGCGAGTTGCGACTTTGTATAGCTTCGCTCTTTGTATCGAATGTTGAAGCGACAACGCGGTATTTTCTTGTTGCTGCGTCATAGGCAACCTGCGCTGCATAACCCTTGTTCTTGAGTTGCTGCTGCATGCCTTCGGCATTGGCTTGAACGGAGAACGAGCCAACAACAACGCTGAAATACTTTAGTCCAGCTCCGTTTACTACGGAATAATTGCCTTGCTTAACGGGAACATTGTCGGAATTGTCAACAACAACGGTTTCCGTAGCTGGCTTTTCAACGACAGGCGTAACCACAGCCACTTCTTCGTTCGGCTGTTCTGTTACGTTCTTGTTGGCTTCTGCAGCTTGTGCTTTCTCGTACATCTTGCGGTAAGCCTTTTCCGATGACCCGCAGCTAGAGAATGCGATGGCGAGTGTCAAGCCGGCACAAATTATCGTGTATCTTTTCATCTTTCGTTTTATTAGTTTGATTATACTTGTCGTTCACAAAATTTCTGCGAAGTTACATAAATAATGTGTAATGCTTTACTGTGGCGTGCCTAAAGTTTGTTAAATGGCGGAAGATAGCCGTGGTGACAATAAAAAAAGATTTAAAACATTGTAGTTGAATGAAAGAATTAGTAAATTTGCTTTCAGAATAACATGTTTAATTTAAACTGAATAGTATTATGAAGACATTAGGCTATATTGGCGCATTCCTTGGCGGTGCAATCGCAGGAACAGCCCTCGGGATTTTGTTGGCTCCAGAAAAGGGAACGGATACAAGGGAAAAGATAACTGATGCAATAGACGATTTTTGCAAACGCCACAGCATCAAGCTCACTCGCAAGGAGATGGGCGATCTTGCCGACGATATTAAGGACGCAGCTTCAGACGAAGTATAGTTTGTGGTAAAGTGACATGCGGATGTTTTCAAGCGACAAGAACATAGGAATCGTAGTTCGATTGGTGGAGATCCTTCGCCATTACATTGGTTTGCAGGGCGAATACGTAAAGCTAAGCGCAATAGAAAAAGTGGTACGTCTCGTTACTGCTCTCATAATTGTGGCAGTATTGGCTCTGATAATCGTTTTGGTGCTCGTTTTCTTGTCATTTGGCATTGTGGCATTCCTTGCTGAATACATTGGGCAAGCTTGGGCTAATATGCTTGTGGCTTTCTTCTATTTCGTAGCGTTTCTCGTCTTTGTGGCATTCAGGAAATCTCTTATAGAAAAGCCACTCGTGAAGTTTCTTACAAACCTTTTAATGGAGAATTGAGCTTATGATACAGAATGAAGAACAGCAGGTGCAGTTTAGGTCACTTCACGACATAAGCTTACGCAAAGCGCAGTTGTTGAAGGCAATACGCAAAGACCAAAAGGAGATTGGCAAGCAATGGAACGAGTTGTTCCGCAAGGATGAAACAAAGAAAAGCAAGGGTTTCAGCGTGGCGAATGTCATCGGCAACAGTATCGGTGTGCTTGATGGTGCGCTGTTTGCTTGGAAACTTTACCGTAAGTTTAAGAAATAAAAAGACAGAAAGTCTATTTTGTAAATTGCTAAAGGATTGGGCATAAGTTGAAAGTGCCCAGTCTTTTTTTTGCAGCAGAGAAATTCCGCTTGTTGGCTTGGCAAAGTCAGCCTTTTGTGTAGCCGAGCGTCAATACGCTGACGCATTTTGCTCCACCTTTTACAAGTTCAAGGCAACAAGAAAGCAGAGTAGAACCTGTTGTGACAACGTCATCAACAACAAGCACATGCTTTCCTCCAATCTTATTGCCGTTATTCAGCTTAAATGCGTCGGCAACGTTTTCACGTCTTTCCGCAGCATGTTTCTGGGTTTGCGAGCCTGTGAATTTCACTCTTTTTACGGCATTTTTCACAATAGCCAGCCCCGTTATTTCCCCTATCCCTACGGCTATGTGATAACTCTGGTTGTAGCCTCGTTCACGTTCCCTCTTTTTCGTTATAGGTACGGGCACAATAACGTCAACATCGTCAAAAAATCCATGTTGTATGAACTCCTTTGCAGCCATGCGCCCCATATCCTCGGCTATGTTCCACTTTCCTCCGTATTTGAATTGCAAGACAATGTTGCTTGAAGGGGAATGCTGCTGATAATAGAACAATGCTGCAGCATTTTCAATCGGAAGCAGATGCCAGAAGAGTTGTGCCATCTCGTTGTCTTTTGGCTGCAGGCATTGGTTGGTTCGGGGCAGATGCAGGTTGCATTTTATGCAAATTGCATGGTCGCCCACTGCCAGTCTCTCGCCACAGGCACAGCATTGGCGTGGGAGAAGGAAATCGAGAATTCTTCTGGCAAAGCTGATTTTTAAGGTCATAGGGCATGGGGATTATCTTGGCTCTCATCAACAAAGGTATGCCAAATATCGGGCATT
Source organism: Barnesiella intestinihominis (assembly GCA_963586715.1). Classification (GTDB taxonomy): domain Bacteria; phylum Bacteroidota; class Bacteroidia; order Bacteroidales; family Bacteroidaceae; genus Prevotella. Next base: position 17,355 of record CAVAAS010000012.1, on the reverse strand, counting down.
GCAAAATAAAATTATTACTTTTGCACAAACCTATGATAGTTGAAGAAATAAAACGTCACTGCAATCCTTCAGTATTCCTGAAAAAGGAACTAGAGCCTGAGGCCGTCGGCCTTCTTCTCCGCGCAGGATTGTTGTTTGCCACAGAAGAAGCGCAGGATAGTCTTGAACTTTACGTCACAGACAACGGGCACGCTATTGAGCGTCTTGCGGAAGCACGTGAAGACAAGGCAGGAGCGATTCTTGGGGCGCCTTTAATCGTAGCCGTTACTGCTGATAGACTTTACGACGGAGCATGGATTGAAAACAGCTCGCGCGCCGTTTGGATGATGTGTGCACAGGCAGCCAGTATGAAAATATCTTATTGGGTTGTTCAAATACGGGGTTATGCTTTGGGCGACGGAACTCTTGCCGACGAGGTAGTGCGTGGAATATTGGGCATCCCCGACAGTAAAACTGTTTACGCCCTCGTTGCCTTTGGATATGCTGCAGATTATGGTGCCGTTGCAGGTGACGAGAGCTTAGGGTGGGAGAGAATTCATATCGGAGAAAAAGGAAAAATGTAGCTGAGATGAACATAGTATTTGTGGGAGCTGGCAGATTGGCGACAAACTTTGCCGTGGCTTTGAAAAAGAAAACGAAGCATAGAATTTTGCAAGTATACAGTCATACGCTTGAAGCGTCAGAGAAACTTGCAGAAGAAGTGTCGGCTACGGCAACGTGTGAACTGGAAAACTTGTATGACGAAGCCGACTTATATGTCATTTCTGTAAAAGACAGTGTGCTTGGCGAAGTTATTGAAAAACTATGTAACGGGAAAAGGAACGGCTTGTTTGTTCATACAGCCGGAAGCATACCGATGAACATATTCAAAGGGCATGTCGAACGCTTTGGAGTGTTCTATCCAATGCAGACATTCTCAAAGGAAAAGATTGTAGACTTTGACGGTATTTCCACATTTGTTGAAGCTAACAATGAGTCAGACTTGCGCTTGTTATGCGGATTGGGTGCTGAATTGTGCAGAAATGTTTACGAACTGTCTTCAGAAGAGCGCAAACGGCTTCACCTTGCGGCTGTATTTGCTTGCAATTTTGCAAACAGATGTTTTGCCATTTCTGCGGAGATACTAGAGCGTAGCAATATACCTTTTGAGGTTATGCTGCCACTTATTGACGAGACGACAGCAAAGATTCATAAGCTGAGCCCGGCTGAGGCTCAAACGGGCCCGGCGGTAAGGTATGATGAAAACGTTATTCACATGCAAGAGCACATGCTGGACAACGACCCGGCAGCGCGCCGCGTTTATGAGGCAATGAGCCAGAGCATACATCAAGCCGCAATGAAAAAGGCGGGAAACCAGAATGAAATGACAAAAAAGTAAAACTTATGATCAACTACGACTTGAAAAAGATACGTGCCGTCGTGTTTGACGTTGACGGCGTGTTGAGTGCCAGTACGATAACGCTTCACCCTTCGGGAGAACCCATGCGTACGGTAAATATAAAAGACGGCTATGCAATACAGCTTGCCGTAAAGCAAGGGCTTCATATTGCCATAATGACTGGCGCCGACGTGCAGAGCATACGTGTGCGCTATGCCAATCTTGGTGTGAAAGATATCTTTACGGCATGTTCCGTGAAGATTAAGACGTATGAAAAGTTTCTTGAAGACAATAGTTTGGGCGATGACGAAGTGATTTTCGTGGGCGATGATATCCCAGATTATGAAGTTATGAACCGGTGTGGCTGCCCCTGTTGCCCGTCGGATGCCTGCCCTGAGATAAAAGGCATAAGCCTTTATATATGCACAGCCAAAGGCGGCAATGGGGTAGGGCGCGAAATCATCGAACAGGTGCTGCGAGCTCAAGGCAAGTGGCTGGCAGACAAAAAGGCTTTTGGCTGGTAGGAGAAAAAGTAGATTAAGATTAAGAAAAACAATAAACTGCAAAAATACAATGGGATTCTTCAAAAGACTGTTCGGTGTCTCAACCGAAAATAATGAAAAAAGCGAGGAAGATAAAAAAATACAGAAGGCAAAGAATTTTGACATTCTCAAATATGACGGTGTTAAAGCTATGCGTATGCAGCGAACAGACTACGCTGTTGAGTGTTTCGTCCATGCGCTTAACCTGAAAGAGGACCTTGAAATCCGCGATTACCTCTCGCAGTGTTATATCTCTCAGGGAGAGCTGGCATTGGCATATCGGCATTTGGAAAAAATCGCAGAGGCGCAATCCGACAATATTGCCGTGCTGCTGCGTATGGCTAACGTGGCATTCATGATGGAAGACTATGTGGTAATGGGGCAAGTATGCGAGAAGGCATTGCTCATAGACAAAGATTCCAGTGATGCTCTATATCTTTATGCTAAGGCATGCCGTGGCACTGACGATTCTGCCAACGCTGTTGCCATGCTGACTAAGGCTATATCAGTAAAATCTGACTTTGCCGAGGCATATCTCCTTCGAGGTGAAGTGTTTTTCGACGGTGGAAACCTTGACGAAGCAGACGAGGACGCATTGCTATTGCTGGAAAAATATCCTGATAACGAGGACATTCTTATGTTGAAGGCTAATATAGAAAAGGCAAAAGGAAATGCTGTTGCTGCTATAGACTTCTTCGGAAAAGTGATTGATGCCAATCCTTTCAATTGTGCCGCCTTTGCTAATCGTGCTGAACTTAGAGAGAAAACGGGAGACGCTGAAGGGGCAAAGGAAGATGCTGAACGGGCTGCGGAACTTGCGGGCAATGCTAATGACGAGAAACAGGAAAATATAGAAAACAAGACAAAGGAACTTTACAACAATATCAACCCGCTGGGCATTTAATGAGCCGCGCGAATACAAACGTAAGCCCGTGGGGTTAAAAGCTGAACTCCGCGGGCTTACGCAAATAAAGCCATTGGCTTTTGGACTTTTATGTCAGTATTCAAAATGCTGATAATCCTTTGAACGTCCCCAATCGCCACCCCATTTGAAGCCTGCCTCCGTAAACAACCGGTAACATAGGTCGCCTTTTTCTATCTTATAGTCAAATGTTTTTGAACGGTCGAGGTAGGCTTTTCCCGTTGACGGCTCGATAATCTCTTTTCCGTTACGGAGTTTTTTGTGGTAAGGGTTATACAATGTATTTATGTCTATAGCCATCCCCATACCATGTTTTGACACTTTGTGAGTATGGGAAATGAACCTGAAATTGAAACATGAGGAGTTGTTGTCCCTCATGGCACTTTCATCATCAGCATTCCAGTAATCCATGAGGCGCATGCGCTGGATAGGGTAGCCAAAAACGTAAAGTTTGTGAAGGATAGTCAGAACTTTTGTAGCAATCTTTGCATTGACGACCATTTCTCCCACAATGCTATTGCCATGCTTGTCCTTGTGAAGACAGCGCAAGTAGCGCAGTTGCCGGAGCGGAACCGTGCATGATGCTTTGTATGTCTTGCCTTTCATTATGGAGAAAACAGAATCTGGTACAAGCGTACAGGTGAAGAAAGATTTCTCTCCTCTCGTTTTCACAACTTCGGCAGATATCGTCTGTCCTGGTTGGAAAGAATAGGAATTATCTTCAGGGTGTGCGAGGCAACTTGTGGCAAACATGGATATTGCAAGCACAGACATTGCCGTTGACTTTATTAAAAAGAGATGTTTAAGCATTTTTGTATGACTTGTTATCACGGCAAAGGTAGCTAATTTATGGCTTAAATAAAATATTGGGCAGTTTTTCCTTTGCGGCAAAGGTGATTTGACATACCTTTGTATGTTATGGTTGGCTCCTTTTCCGTAATAGGAGGCGTTAACTTGAGAGTTTAAGATGGGAAGGAAGTTGGAAAACATCCTACACCCAAAGCAGTTTTTAATAACGCGTGAGGATTTTTAGCACGCATTGAAAGATGGAAAAAACAAAGATTTATTCAAAAATTATTGCACAGAATTTGTCTCTTGCCGAGCGGAGCGTTGAAAATACGCTTGTTCTGCTTGATGATGGCTGTACGATACCATTTATTAGCCGGTATCGCAAGGAGCGTACTGGACGTCTTGACGAAGTGCAGATTACGGCCATCTGCGGTCTATATGACAAATTAAAGGAGATTTCCAAGAGAAAAGACACGGTGATAAAGACCATTGAAGAGCAAGGAAAGCTGACTGATGAGTTGCAACGCCGTATACATGACTGTTGGGATGCGAATGAACTGGAGGATATATACCTGCCATTCAAACCCAAACGGCGGACAAGGGCGCAGATTGCTCGTGAACAGGGACTAGAACCGCTTTCTGCGATAATTATGTTGCAACGCGAAAACAATATTGAGTCCGTGGCAAAACGTTTTGTTAAAGGCGATGTTAAAGATGCAGAAATGGCAATAAAAGGGGCTCAGGACATAATTGCCGAGGTTGTGAGTATGGACGAACGTTCGCGTCAACAGCTGAGAAATTCATTTCGGCGGGAGGCGATGATAACATCGAAAGTAGTGAAGAGCAAGGCTGAAACTGAAGACGCTGCCAAATTCTCTGACTATTTTGATTTTTCTGAGCCTTTGAAGCGATGTTCTTCACATAGGCTACTGGCTATGAGAAGAGGCGAGAATGAAGGAATACTGCGTGTGAGCATATCGGCAGATGACGACGAGTGCATGGCTAAGTTAAAGCGTAACTTCGTGCATGGTTATGGAAAATGTGCTGCTATTGTTGCTGAGGCTGTTGAGGACTCATACAAACGTTTGCTGAAGCCTGCCGTAGAGACTGAATTTGCTAATGCTAGTAAGGAGAAAGCTGACGAGGATGCCATAACTGTTTTTGCGGAAAATTTGCGACAGTTATTGCTTTCAGCACCTTTGGGACAGAAGCGCGTGATGGGAGTTGACCCTGGTTTTCGCACCGGATGCAAGGTCGTTTGTCTGGATATGCAAGGAAACCTGCTTCATCATGAGGCTATTTTCCCTCATCCACCTGTAAATAAACGCACACTTGCCGCGCAGCAAATGAAAAAATTGGTTGAGGATTTTAATGTGGAGGCAATAGCTATAGGCAACGGAACGGCAAGCCGGGAAACTGTGGCTTTTGTGAAGTCGATAGATTTCGGACGGGATATAAAGCACTTCGTTGTAAGTGAAGATGGAGCATCGGTTTATTCTGCGTCCAAGACGGCAAGGGATGAATTTCCAGATCAAGATGTTACTGTTCGTGGTGCCGTATCTATAGGAAGACGACTAATGGACCCTTTGGCGGAACTTGTGAAAATAGATCCAAAAAGCATAGGGGTAGGGCAATATCAGCACGATGTTGATCAAACCAAGCTGAAGAAAAGTCTTGACATGATTGTTCAGAGTTGTGTAAATTTGGTCGGAGTGAACTTGAATACTGCAAGTCAACACCTTCTTGCCTATGTCAGTGGACTCGGTCCGGTATTGGCAAAAAATATTGTTGACTATAGGCGTGAAAATGGTATCTTTACAGACAGAGCGCAGTTGAAGAAAGTTTTAAGACTAGGCCCTACGGCATATCAGCAATGTGCCGGATTTTTGCGTATTCCTAATGCTAAAAATCCACTTGACAACAGTGCTGTTCACCCTGAAAGCTACAAAATTGTTCAACAGATGGCTAAGGATTGTCATTGCTCTGTTGCCGATTTGATAAACGACAAAACAAAGCGGAGCCTTATAGAACTTAAAAAATATGTAACGGATAATGTTGGTATGCCCACACTTACCGATATCTTACATGAATTGGAAAAGCCTGGGCGTGATCCACGTGAGGAGCTTAAGGAATTTGAATTTGACAAGAATGTTACATGCGTTGATGAACTTATTGAGGGAATGGAGCTGCCTGGAATTGTTACAAACATCACAAATTTTGGAGCTTTCGTTGATATTGGTGTTCATCAAGACGGGCTTGTGCATATTTCTCAACTTGCAGATCATTTTGTTGAAGAGCCGACACAAGTCGTAAAGTTGCATCAGCATGTCAGAGTGCGCGTTCTGGAAATTGATCGCAAACGTAACCGCATATCATTATCAATGAAAGGAATGAAATGATGTTGGGGTGAAACATAAAAAAAGCATTGCCGAAGCAATGCTTTTTATTTTGGTCTTGTTCTAAATTACTTAACCTTAGCTACAATTGCCTTGAAAGCTTCAGGATTGTTTACAGCGAGGTCAGCGAGAACCTTACGGTTGATTTCAATTCCTGCCTTATGAAGTGCCCCCATAAGAGTTGAGTAGCTCATATCCTCCAAACGAGCAGCAGCATTGATACGCTGTATCCAAAGGGCGCGGAATGTACGCTTCTTGTTACGACGGTCGCGGTATGCATAGGTCAAACCTTTCTCCCAAGTGTTCTTGGCTACGGTCCAAACGTTTTTGCGGGCTCCGTAATAACCGCGTGTAAGCTTTAAAATTCTTTTTCTTTTTGCTCTTGAGGCAACATGATTTACTGATCTTGGCATAGTTTCTTACTTTTTGATGTTAGACAATTGATTAACGGAGACACAGCAAATCACGTACCTGCTTCATGTTGCTTCCGTCAACAATAGCAGTGTGAACCAAATTACGCTTTTGCTTTTTTGTCTTCTTTGTCAGAATGTGACTGTGGTAAGCATGGTGTCTCTTAATCTTACCTGTACCAGTGAAACGGAATCTCTTCTTTGCACCGGAGTTTGTCTTTACTTTTGGCATTTTTTTTGATTTAATTAGTTATTATATGCAGTGGCAACGTATATACCAAGACGTTACGCACCTTTCTTTTTGTTTAATTACAGTTTCGGCCTTATGCCTGCCTTGGCTGATAATTATTTATTTCCCTTAGTTCTCTTTCAATTTCTTTAATGCGTCAATACCGTTTTTCGCATTTGCAAAAAGTCCACCATCTGATGGGCTATTGACATCTTCTGAATGGTATAGACTAGCTTCTTCTGCTTTTGCTTCAGCTTCTCGACGTTCTCTGTCTATCTTTTGTTGGCTTTTCTTTGCTACGCCTGCTTTTTTAGGCGACATGTAAAGAAACATTTTCTTGCCCTCCAATGCTGGCATCTGCTCAACTTTACCATATTCTTCCAAGTCATTGGCAAAACGAAGTAGAAGAACTTCTCCTTGTTCTTTGAATAGAATGGAACGTCCACGGAAAAAGACGAATGCACGGACTTTATTTCCCTCTTGAAGGAATTCTTTTGCGTGTTTTAGTTTAAAGTTATAGTCGTGATCGTCTGTCTGAGGTCCGAAACGTATTTCTTTTACTTCTTGCTTGACTTGTTTTGCTTTTAGCTCTTTTGCACGCTTTTTCTGCTGGTACAGAAATTTGCTATAGTCGATGATACGACAAACGGGAGGTTGTGCATTAGGTGATATTTCTACCAAGTCTACACCTTGTCCCTTCGCTATATCTAGAGCCTGGCGCGTTGGCATTACGGTTGAACCATCTTCTCCAACAACTCGCACTTCCCGAACGCGAATTTGTTCATTCACGCGGTACTGGTTTTTTATTTTGTCATTCTTCATTCGACTATTTTACGTTAAGCGGCTGCAAAGTTACGACTTTTAAATTTAACATGCAAAATTATAAACTTATTTTTTCTCTATCTTAGTTATTATCAACGTGAAACGTTCTTTTAAGCATTGTATAATGTCTCTCTTCTTTTTTTTATTGTTCATGCGAAAATGAAAAAATCCTCGTCAAATTCTTGACGAGGATTTTATGAGTTTGAAGTTATTATTTAGCTTCCAAATTACTTTGTGCTATCGTTGAAAGTAGCAACACGGTTGAATTCAACCTGCTCAAACAACTTATCTGTTGCACCCATACCCTTGGTTGTAAGGCGATCTGCAGAAATCTTGTATTTCTTAATGAGGATGTTCTTAACTGCCTCAGCGCGCTGCTCAGAAAGCTTTTGGTTCAATTCTTTTGAACCCTCTGGTGAAGCATAACCCTTGATTTCAACGTTTGCTTCAGGATGATTCTTCATGTACTGAGCGATAAGTTCGATGTTTGCATACTGAGCCTTGTCTACTACAGACTTACCTTGACGGAAGATTACTGTAGGCTGGAGGTTTGTTGCAGTTTCTGGCTTAACATACTTAGGCTTGTTGTTGCACTCGTCAAGAGCCTTCTGCAAGTCGTTGATCTTTGCGTTCTTAGCTGCGATCTCTGAATCCTTACCGTTCAAGTCGTTACGCAAGTCGTTGATCTTTGCGTTAAGACCATCAATCTCTGCTTGGTCGCGAAGCTGTGCAATTGTAAAGTTGTGTGTTCCGTTAGAGTTCTTGAACTTGTAAACAAGACCAACGTTGAGCTGGAAGTCAGCGTAGTTTGCATCGTAGCGAACGCCCTTCTTTGCGCCCTCAAGATTCCAAACTACTGCAGGCTCAACATAGAGCTGCCATGCTTTTGCAGAACCGAGGTTGAAAGCGAAGTCCAAACCTGCTTTAGATGTCAAGAAATCCTTCTTGTCTGCAGTATTCCATGTGTTAGCGTAATAGCGTGAACCGTCCTTACCACCGAACACGTGACCCCAACCAAGACCATAAACAGCGCTTAGTTCGAACAAACGTGGTTCACCTTTGTAGCCACCGAACCAGTTGCTGAAGTTAACTGTTGCAATCAAAGATGTATTGATAGAGTTAACCAAAGTCTTTGTAACATTGCCGAACAGGTTGTTGTTTGTGCGGCCTGCATGGTGCAAATCGCTGAAATAAACGTTGCTTTCAGCTGCAAGACCAAATACAGGTGTGAAGTAGCGACCTACACGGATACCTGCGTTAGGCATAATGTCTTTTGCCCAAGTGTGGTTCTCTGTACCGAGCTGAGAAGGATGAATACCTGTAGCGAGACCACCGTTGATGCCGATGTACCAATTGTCAAAAGTCTTGGACTCAGTTACTGTCTGAGCTGTTGCTGATACTGCCAATGCAGCGGCAGCGCACAACGTAAAGATTTTCTTCATGTTCTTAATTGTTTTAATTAATATAATTTGGTTTTATGTAATATGCCTAAAATTCAAGGTGCAAAGTAAAGTAATTTCCACTAAACGTGCAAACTTTTATTGACAAAACTTACTTAATATGGGAAAATGAGTGTAATTTAGCTCGCAATTGGGTTACATACATATTATTATATTTGGGTTTAAAAGCTTTTTTGCTTATTCTTTGTTAGTGTTAGGATTGTTTTTGCTAATTTTGCATCAATGAAACGGATTATACTTATAACCGGCGGGCAACGTTCTGGAAAGAGTGTATTTGCTGAGAAAATGGCTCTTGAACTTTCCGATAATCCCGTCTATGTAGCAACGGCACATATATGGGATGATGAATTCAAAAAGAGGGTTGATAGGCACAAAGAACGTCGTAAAGAACGATGGGAAAATATTGAGGAAGAATTGTTCTTGGGTTCTTTAGTTATAGACAATAGGGTAGTGCTTGTTGATTGCCTAACACTTTGGGCAACCAATTTCTTTTTTGCTAAAAATTATTCAGAGAATTTTGCACCCGAAGACCATATAGTAGAGCAAAAAGATGAGATGAATGTTGAACTTACGTTAGAAAGAATTAAGGAGGAGTTCGATAAATTTACAAATCAGAGTGCGACATTTATTTTTGTGACCAATGAAATTGGCTGTGGAGGTGTGAGTAGTAATAACGTGCAGAGAGCTTTTACAGATTTGCTTGGTAGTCTTAATCAATATGTTGCCCAAAAAGCTGATGAGGTATATTTCTTAGTCAGCGGTATACCTATTAAAATAAAATAATTATAGTCTAAATAGTAATTAGTAAGAGTATCTCTTTTTCTCTCTTTCATTATTGTTTTATTGCTGAAAAATTGATAACTATAAATTAACAATGATATCATTCAATATACAAACTCCTGATATTCGAATACGACAGTCGGTACAAGAAAAAATTGATAATTTGAATAAGCCCAAACATTCTTTGGGCATTTTGGAAGACATTGCTATGCAGATATGCCTTGTTCAGCAGACTTTATCACCTTCTCTTTTACATCCTTGCCATTTGTTGTTAGGCGGAGATCATGGCATAGAAAAAGAAGGTGTGAGCTGTTCGCCTCGTGATGTTACTTGGCAACAAATGATTAACTTTACGAAGGGTGGAGGAGGAGTTAATATGTTTTGTAGGCAACATGACTTTAAATTGAAGATTGTGGATATGGGGGTGGATCATGAACTAGGTGATTATCCAGAAATACGAAATATGAAAATATCCAATGGGACAAGAAACTTTCTTTATGAGCCGGCCATGACTGAGGCTGAAATGAATGAAGCTTTAACAGATGGTGCCATACTTGCAGAGGAGTGTATTGCAGAGGGATGCAATATCTTGTGTCTTGGAGAAATGGGAATAGGCAATACTTCTCCCTCAAGTGTATGGCTTCATATATTTGGTGGTCTTCCACTTGGCGAATGTATTGGGGCGGGATCTGGATTAAATGAAAAACAAATGCGTCATAAGCAAGACGTATTGGAACGTTCGGTAAAGCGTTTTTACCGTGATTTTCATAGTGATGATACGTTTGGGGTGATACGCAATTTTGGAGGTTTCGAAATGGTTGCGGCAATAGGAGCTATGTTGAAAGCTGCCGAAAAACAGATAATTATTTTGATTGACGGATTTATTATGTCGGCATGTATTTTTGTGGCAAGTAAAATCGCTCCGGAAATTTTGAAATATGCAATTTTCGGCCATTGTGGAGATGAACATGCTCATGCAGCGATGTTAAGAATATTGGGAGTAAAACCGCTTTTGAATTTAGGATTGCGCTTGGGAGAAGGAACGGGAGCTTTATGCGCTTACCCTATTATAGAAAGTAGTGTTAGAATGATTAATGAAATGAATAATTTTGAAAATGCAAATATCACTAAATACTTCTAAATGGTGGCAGAATGCTTGGGCGGCATTAATCTTTTTCACGCGTTTTCCTTTTTGGAGAATTTACCAGCCACCAAAGGTTGCATATAGATCTGTTGTAGAATATTGGCCTTTGGTAGGTTGGATAACGGGAACGATAATGGCCTTTGTGCTTTACTTTGGGGCTAAGGTAATGCCTTACAATATGGCGATCTTAGTGGCAATAATACTCAGGTTGCTTATTACAGGCGCATTGCATGAGGATGGGCTCACCGACTTTATTGATGGATTTGGTGGAGGGGGGCATGATAGACAACGTATACTTGACATCATGAAGGATTCACGTATAGGAACCTATGGTGTGTTAGGAATAATTTTCTATGAATTGTTGTTGTTCTTTTCTCTGTCTTCATTGCCTCCAAAATTGGCTGCGATTACGATTTTTGCAGCCGATCCTTATGCAAAGATGATTGCAGGTCAAGTTATTCAATTTTTGCCTTATGCAAGAACAGAAGAACAGTCAAAGGCTAAAAATGTTTATAGGCGTATAAATGTGAAGGCGGGAATAGGGCTTGCTGTTCAAGGGCTGTTGCCATTATGTGTGTTCTTTTATTTCGTTGGTTCTACCATAGATTGGAATATTCTTGTTTTTGTTCCATGTATAGTAATGTATTTCTTGTATCTTATGATTAAGAAACGGTTACAGGGCTATACCGGTGATTGTTGCGGTGCATTGTTCTTGCTTACAGAATTGTCTATTTATATTGTTGTTGCTATTCTTTGGAGTTATGCTTTGAAGTCTGCTGCATTGAAGGGAATTGTGCTAGACATTAATTTTTTGTAGGAATAGTTGTAATTTTATTATTATAAAGTTTTTTTTATACATTATAAATGAAGGTTACATTAGTAAGGCATACAAGTGTTGATGTGCCAAAAGGAGTTTGCTATGGTTGGACCGATGTCCCTGTGGCAGAGTCTTTTCAAGAAGAGGCTGAGCGAACAAAAAAGTTGCTTGCGGGCAAAGAATTTGATATCGTATTTTCTTCTCCGCTTTCAAGGTCTAAGGTTCTAGCTGAGTATTGCGGTTTTGCCAATTGTCAGACGGATGAGCGACTAAAAGAATTGAACATGGGCGATTGGGAGATGAAAAGGTATGACGAGATAGAGGATGATAATTTACAGAAATGGTATGAGGATTATATGCATCAACCAACCACTAATGGAGAGAGTTTCCCACAACTTTATTTGCGTGTTTCATCGTTTCTTGATTGGTTAAAGGTGCAGGATTATGATAAGGTGGTAATTTTTTCACATTGTGGAGTTCTTATCTGTGCAGGAATTTATGCAGGACTTTTTGATGAAAAAGATTGTTTTAAACACTCTGTAGGTTATGGAGAAATTGAGGAGATTGAAATTTAAAATATGTAACAGAAAAGAGTCAAGTTTTAATAAAACAAATACCTTATTTATATATATGTGGAATGCATTGGGAAGTTAGTACAATGACTTTTATTGATAACAACAAGTCATAAATATAATTATGACAAGAAATAATTTTTAAACATTATAAAATTCAGAGTTAAAAACATGTTCAGACAATTAGCAATTATCATTGGATGTCTTGCTGTTGGGGAATTCATCGTTTGGCTGACGGGGATAACTATACCGTCAAGTATCATAGGAATGTTGCTGCTTACTTTATTCCTTAAGATTAAAGTTGTTCGATTAGAATGGGTAGAAACTATTTCTAATTTTCTAGTCAAAAACATGGGCTTTTTTTTTGTTCCACCAGGTGTGGCACTTATGCTTTATTTTGATTTAATAAGAGCTGAAATATTACCTATTGTGTTGGCAACAGCTATAAGTACTATACTTGTGCTTGTTGTTACAGGATGGACTCATATCGCTGCTAGAAAATTAGTGAATGGCTTAAAGAAAAAAGTGAAAAAAGAAAATGGACAAGTATAAAGACTTACGTAAACAAATACGTAGTTTTTTCTTGGCGTGAGAATTTTTTATAAAGTTTTGTAGAATAAATAGGGGGTATAATGGATATTCACGAATACTTCAATAATGATTATTTTTTATTGACACTCACATTTGGCGTTTATTTTTTTGCTAAACTAGTACGAAAAGTATTGAATTTGCCAATTTTCAATCCGATATTGGTGAGCATAGCTTTTATGATTTGCTTTTTATCCGTAGCAGATGTTGATTATGAAACGTATAAAATTAGCGGTTCTAAGATAGAATTTTGGCTAAAACCGGCAGTTGTATCATTAGGCGTTCCTTTATATAAGCAGCTCAGTTCAATAAAGCATGAGCTTATTCCTATTTTTATGTCACAGTTGGTGGGGTGTCTTGTCGGTATAGTATCTGTTGTTATGTTGGCTCAATGCTTTGGAGCATCTCATCGTGTTGTACTTTCTTTGGCGGCAAAGTCTGTAACTACACCGATAGCAATGGAAGTTACCCAAAGTGTTGGGGGGATTCCATCGCTTACCGCTACAATAGTGGTATTCGTGGGAATTTTTGGAGCTGTGACGGGATTTCGAATATTAAAATATGGTCATATAGGTATGCCATCATCACAAGGTATTTCTCTAGGCACAGCTTCGCATGCTGTTGGAACATCTGCGGCAATGGAACACGGCATGGAGCATGGAGCTTATGCTTCGCTTGGTCTAACTCTAAATGGAATTTTTACTGCTATTTTAGCTCCATACATCCTTCAACTACTAGGCTTATTGTAATCAAGTGAATTGCCAAACATTATATAAATTCTCCCAATTCGCTGCTTTGCGGGTTGGGAGCTTTTAGTTTTGGCGGGGCTTTTCCTTATTTGTTCGAATATAAACTAATTAAACAAGGATCCTCAGAAGTGCACAGAGACGGAGTTTGAAGCGTACGTGCGCTTGCTCATGGGAAAGGGAAAAGCTGGCATTCCTCGAAGGAAACCGTTTATCTGAAAGCGGAGGATGTGACGTTTATGCAGACGCAAAGTCTCGAGGATTTCGGCAATGAGTACAGACAACGACTGCAGCAGATAAACTCTCAGGCATACAACGAAGCGGCGCAGGAACAGGCGGCGAAGAATGCCAACTTAGCACCACAAGATAATACCACTAACACCACTTATTTGGACCCTGAAACAGGGAAACCGCTTGTTGAAGTTGAAGGTGAACCGTCCGTGCGGGCAAAGGCTATCGTGAATGACGGTAAGGGCGGTACGGACAATATGGGCAACACGCTCAATAGCGATGGTAGTATTTATACAGAACCTGTAAAATCAATCAGTGAGATTGCCGATGATGATTTTGAAACGCCATCAAGAAGCATAGAACTTCCTGCAGTACCAGATAATGTTTCTGTTGCTCTTGGAGCAAACGGCAAACCTGTAATTATCAAGAAGAATATCTTTGAGAAAAATGCTAAGAACCATCCAGAATTTGATGCAGAGGATAGTCGTGCGATTTTGAAGCACGCTCTCTATAATCCTAACCTTGTGGGGCAGACACAACCTGTAAAACGCCCATTTTATAAGGTAGCAGTGCAGACTGGTGACAAAAACTCCATTGTTGTACTTGATGTTTACAACGACAAGAAGCAAGTAGAAATCGTAGGATGGAGATTGATAAATGAAAAGGGACTTGCAAAAATGAAAAGACAAGCCGAACGTGAGGGCGGGCAATTCCTCATACTTTCTCCCAAGGGTGGGTCGGCAGCAGCCCTTTCTACTCTTCCGCATGGCTTGTCTTTCAACAGCAAAGGTACTCACAATCCTCCGTCCGGCAATGGGTCAGAGGCAACTTTAACATTTGAAGACGGCACTTCCGTGCCTATGAAAGCAGACAGCAAGGGCAGAAACGTGGCCGACTATAGCCAAATGACACCCGAGCATGGTGCGGAATGGATAAAACGTTCATTCGGCGAGAATGCCGACAAGGTAGTCGACGGAAAGATAAAGAAGGCGGATGCCGCTTTGAAGGAAGCCGAAAAGATAAAGATAGACTATTCCGCTGACGATGCTGATATTATCGAGGCAGAGGCAAAGAAGAAGGAAGCGGTAGATGCCGCGCAAAGAGACCTTGACTTCTTTACAAGGGTTAAGAACGCCATGAATAAGAAAGAGAACCTTGAAGGTGCCGGCGGAACAGGCGCTACAGGGGGCAGATACGAGCAGTGGCGCAAGGACGGATACTATATTGGCGAGGGCGGCGTGAGATACGACCGTCAGAAGAAAGAAGACCAGGCAGGCGTATACGGCAGGGAAGTGAAGGTAGACTTCGCCCCGAAGGTGAGCGCCAAAGGACGTGCAAAGGTAGTGGAGATAGACAGTGTTCAGGCAAGTCACAAGAACGGTCAGGCGAACCCGTGGCATTTCGGTCCGGACTGGCAACCGAAGGACAGGACAGACGAAGCGTCATTGCTAGGGCAGAACGAAGCGCTAAACCATTTCGACCCAGAAAAGATAACGGGCGACGGCAATGCGTATATAGAAAGCGCTCCGAGCGTGAACGAACGTCACGAAGTGATACAGGGCAACAACAGGGCAGAGATACTGCGCAAGCTGTATGACGGCAAGCCCGAAGAAGCAGCCAAGTACAAGCAATGGCTCATAGACAATGCAGAGAGGTTCGGCCTTGACGCGGAAGAGATAGCGAAGATGAAACGCCCGGTGCTCGTTAACGAGCTGCCTGTTGACGATGCAACGGCAAAGGAACTTGGCCAGCATGACGTAAAGGAGTTTGAGAGCGGCGGCAAAGCGACACCCCGCACAAGTGCCGTGATAAACATGCTAGGCGACAAGATGCAGAGCGTTGCAAGCATACTCGTGAGACAGGGAGCATTGCCCGACGATGCGAAGATGAGCGACTTGATAGCCCAAAATGCCGACAAGGTGCTTGACTACCTTTCGAAAGAAGGCGTTCTGACGGCAACCGAGGAGCAGACATTGAGGAAAGACAAGACGACACTGCGACTGTGGATGACCGATTTGCTGAAAAACGGTCTTTTCGAGGGCGACAAACTAACGGAAGCGTCATTCAGCCAACTGCCCGACAATGCGCAGAAAGCAGTGCTGGCAACATACTTGCGCGACATAAAAAGTCCCGAAGGTGCTAAGATAAAGCAGAACCTTCAGCGTTCGTTTGACGCTTATGTGGACATGATGGATTTTCCGGGATTCGCCAATGCCAGGAATTTAGCGGAGGCACGCGCCGCCGTGAACATGGAAATAGAAAAAGGCAACAAATCTTTGTTCGGAGAAGCCCCGGTTAGAGAAAGATATAGTACCTTTGAACTCGAACTGGCAGCCATGTATAAAGGACTGAAAGACCAGAAGACACTTACCGGTCTGATGGACAAGTACTTTGACGCGGTGCAGGGTGACAAGGCAACAAACCGTCAGCTGCAGCTAGGCGAAACGCCGCGCGAGCCGATAAGCAAGGAAGAAGCCATAAAGGAAGTCTTCGATTCCTACGACACCACACCAGCCGAAACCCAACATCAGGTGGACGAAGCGGTGAAGACAATAGCCACGGAGATAACCAAGCAGGTTGGCGAGGATATTGTGGTGACGGATGAGAAAGTGGCACAGAAAGCTCTTGAAGAAGCAGAGGGCAACGGTGTAGCGATTAAGAAACAAGCAGCAAGTCGTTGGGCAGGTGGTGAAGTTCTTGGTATGGAAAAATTGCCAAAAGAAAACCGCATGAATCCTGACGAATTATGGAGCGAGGTGTCACAATATCACGGGAATTATATTACTAGTAAACTTGATGAAGTACCGGAAGATGGAACTATAAATTTCTTTTCAGCCCATGATGGGAAATGGTATTTCTATAGCGTTGACAAGAATCATACTATAAATATCTTTGACGCTGTGGAAGCTTCAAGAGATAATTATGAGATATTTAAAGAAAAACTAAAGAAGTATGGATTTGACGGCACTACAAGAACTATTCGTGATGGTATGCAGGAGGCTGGATATACCGGACGAACAGACAGCGATAAGTTTGAGTCTTTTGTCAGACCAGGAATTGAGAGAAGCAATAGACTGGGTGCTGGAAGTTCTAAAGGAGGACAGAGAACCGACGGATATAGATTGGCTGAACAAACTGACGGAACTCAATCTGAAGACAATACGAAGTCAGGGCAAATAAAGCAACTTCGCAGCAAGGACGGTGAGGTTTATGGCTTTACCGATGGTGAGAAGATATACCTTGACACAAAGAGAATGAAGCCCGAGACAGCGCTGCACGAATATACCCACTTGTGGAGCGAGGCGTTGAAGCGCGTCAACCCGAAAGAATGGGAGAACGTGAAGAAACTCTTTGATGATGTAGACGGACTGAAAGAAGAGGTAAAGAAGCTCTATCCCGAACTGAAAGGCGACGACCTGTATGAGGAAATGATAACCACCTTCTCCGGTCGCGAGGGAACGAAGAAGCTGGAAGCCGTAGTCCGTGAACTAGCAGCCAAGGAAGGCAAGACCGTTACGGAAAGCGCCAA
>CAVAAS010000011.1:11332-75212 GCA_963586715.1 Barnesiella intestinihominis | reverse complement strand
GCAGTGTGGTGTCCGTCTAACAAAGAAATAATGTAAAAAGGGCATTCTCTTTTGTCTTAGTAGCTGACCATAATAATTAATGTAAGGTTAAAGAAAATTAAAAAGTTATGGTCGGGATATATTCAGTTTGTACAGAATATATAAAAGCACTAATTTTGCAAAACGCTACGAGTTAGTGCGATATAAATTCAAACCTAAAAACAATAAAATTTAAAAATGGCAACAAAAATCAGATTGCAGCGCGGTGGTCGTAAGGGTTATGCTTTTTACAGCATCGTAATCGCTGATGTTAGAGCTCCACGTGATGGAAAATTTACTGAAAAGATTGGTACTTACAATCCAAACACCAATCCTGCCACAGTAGATTTGAATTTTGACCGTGCCCTTTATTGGGTAGAAGTTGGTGCACAGCCTACTGATACTGTTCGTAACATCCTGAAACGTGAAGGTGTTTATTTGATGAAACACTTGCGTGGCGGTGTTAAAAAAGGTGCTTTTGATGAGGCTGCGGCTCAGACCAAGTTTGAAGCTTGGAAGACAAGTAAGGAAAATGGTCTTGAAGCAGTGCGCGAAAGTGTTGCGAACAACAAGAAAGCAGCTTATGAGAAGAATCTTGCAGAAGAGAAGAAAGTAAATGAAGCTATTGCAAAGAAGGTTGCAGAGAAGCGTGCTGAGGCAGAAGCTGCCAAAGCTGCTGAGGCTGCAGCAGAAACAGAGGCTTCAGAGACAGAAGCTCCAGCAGCAGAATAATTTCTTGTAAGTACAAGGTAAGATAAAGGAAGGCTTTATAGCTTTCCTTTTTTTTATGCTTTATGAAAATGTGCAAAGAATTTGTTATAATAATTGGGTAAAAAGCAAAAAAAATTGATTGTCTCACGACAACCAATCTTTTATTAACCTTAATAATCTAATACCATGAAAAACACGTTGCAAAGGTAATGCGTCAAAAACTTTTTTGCAAGTGTTTCTATCATTAAGTTTTCAAAAATAAATATTATTTAAATAAACCGTTATTCCATTTAAATGATTTTTGCAATATTGCTCCTTTTAATGTCTTGCTTTCATCTTCTGTTAGGAGACATGTGTCAAAATAGAGTGTAATAGTGCCTCCATTATTTTCTGAGAGTTCTGCCCTTGCCATAATTGGACTAAGTATAGATTTCAATTTTGTAGGTTTAATGTTTTCTATACTATCCTGTTGTTTTGGAATTAAACTTTTAAGAACCTCTTCGTTTGAAAGGTTCGGCAACCCGAAAGAACAGTTAATACTAGTCCAATCTGCAGAATAGAAAGCAATCTCACTTTCTAACGAGGGTGAACCGAAACTTTTTTGCATGCAAAGAAGTTGAGTCGAATCATTTTTCTGTAACAATAATATTTGTACAGAAGATGCTTTTGTCAGTTGTATGTCAATGAACTTATTTGTGAGTTTCTTTATTCTGGTTTTTCCACCTAGGGCATTGTTCGTGCCTATTGTGTCATTGGCTTTATATAGTGCAATGAGTTCTGATCTTGTGTTTTTGTTTAGAATGGGAATTATGCTGTCAGGCATTTCTTTCCAATAAGTTTCCATGTCTGTTTGGGCGTAAATGCAAATTGAAGACAGGCACATTGTAATGGCTATTGTTATTTTTTGAGTTAATTTCATTGTGTGTTACATTTTGTTTCCATTGCAAAAGTAATTATATTTATCTAAATGTCTGTATGCTTTTTCTTTGTTTTATTTTGTATTTCTAGTCCTTATGTAATAAAATGTTTTAGAATATGGGTATTTAGTTGATTTTTTTATAATTTTGCACTTTAAGTTTTAACAAGGAGTCAGAAAATATTTAATTTTTAAGCCAATGAAGCGAACTGCGATATTGTTATTGCATTGTCCCGATGAACTCGGAATCATTGCAGAACTTACGAAGTTTATAACTGACAATAAAGGAAATATCGTTTATCTGGATCAGTATACAGACAGTCAGGATGGCATGTTTTTTATGCGTATAGAATGGGAAATGGACAAATTCCTTATACCGCGTGAAAAGATTGGTGAATATTTAGACATGCTTTATACCAAAAGGTATCAGATGGATTTCAGTCTTTCGTTCAGTGACGAGCGTCCTCGTATGGCCATTTTTGTGAGTAAGATGAGTCATTGTCTCTATGATTTGTTGTCAAGATATCGTGCGGGAGAATGGAATGTAGACATTCCATGTATAATAAGCAACCATGATGATTTGAGATATGTAGCCGAACAGTTTGATATACCTTATTATGTTTGGTCAATAAATAAGGATCACTCAAACAAACTTGATGTTGAGGCTGCAGAAATGGGACTGTTGAAGAAAGAAAAGATATCTTTCATCGTGCTAGCGCGTTATATGCAGATTATATCTGACGCAATGATACAAGAGTATCCTCACCATATTATAAACATACACCATTCGTTCCTTCCTGCTTTCATTGGTGCAAAGCCTTATCATCAAGCTTGGGAGCGTGGAGTAAAGATTATTGGGGCCACGAGTCATTATGTGACTAACGAACTAGATGCAGGCCCTATAATTGAACAGGATGTGGTAAGAATAAGTCATAAGGATACTCCTGAGAGCCTCGTGCGCAAGGGTCGTGATTTGGAAAAGATAGTCTTGAGTCGTGCCGTGACAAAGCATATAGAACGAAAGATATTGACATACAACAATAAAACGATAATATTCAGCTAATAAATATGAATGTTGCTATAGTTAAATATAATGCAGGCAATGTTTATAGTGTGGAGAACGCTTTTCGTAGGCTTGGAGTAGAACCAGTACTTACAGACGATGCCGAGACAATTATGAATGCAGATCGTGTGATTTTTCCAGGCCAAGGAGAGGCAAGTACGGCAATGTCCTATCTTAAATCTCGAGGTCTAGACAAACTCATAGTGTCATTGCGACAGCCTGTTCTTGGCATTTGTATAGGACAGCAGTTGCTGTGCAGACATTCGGAAGAAGGAGATGTAGATTGTCTTGGTGTATTTGATGTTGATGTTAAGCGTTTTGTCCCCACTTGTCATGCAGAAAAAATTCCGGCAATGGGTTGGAATCAGTGTTATGAAACAAGAAGGCCGTTGTTTGACGGCTTTGACGCAACAGATAGCTTTGTCTATTTTATCCACAGCTACTATGTTCCTCTTTGTGAATCCACGGTAGCAAAGGCTGATTATATCCATCCTTATAGTGCGGCATTGCACAAAGACAATTTTTATGCAACGCAGTTCCATCCAGAAAAAAGTGGGAAGACAGGTGAACTGTTACTGCGTAATTTCCTAAACATAACGAATATATGATAGAACCAATACCCGCGATAGATATTGTCGGCAGGAAGTGTGTGCGACTTGCACAAGGCGATTATAGTGCAAGCAAGATTTATTCTGATGATCCACTCAAAATAGCCAAGGAATTTGAGAGGGCTGGAATAAAAAGGCTCCATGTCGTTGACCTTGACGGTGCAAAGAACAAACATATAGTAAACGTTGATATTCTAAAAACCATAACTTCAGAAACGAATCTGAAGGTAGACTTCGGTGGAGGAATAAAGACTGATGAAGACATACGCATAGCCTTTGAATGTGGGGCAGCTATGGTAACAGTAGGGTCGGTGGCAGTAACCGACCGGTCTTTGTTTGAACGCTGGCTTGAAGAATATGGTCCAGAACGTATAATCCTTGGAGCAGATGTGCGCGATGGTAAGGTAAGCGTAAACGGATGGAAAGAAGATACGGATAATGACCTTGTGCCATTCTTGGAATATTACGTTAGCAAAGGTGTAAAAAACGTGCTTTGCACGGATATTTCAAAAGATGGCATGCTTTCAGGTCCTGCATTTGACTTGTATTCCAAAGTGATGCATGTATTTCCTGAAATAAACCTTATCGCAAGTGGAGGCATTTCATCTGTAGACGACATACGCGAGCTTGACAGATTGGGTGTTCCTTCCGTCGTTTTTGGCAAGGCTTATTATGAAGGGAAGATAACATTAGACGATTTGAAAACGTTATGATGCATTATGGCAAAAGGATTAGCAAAGAGAATTATACCATGCCTTGATGTAAAGGACGGCATGACGGTTAAGGGAGTAAACTTCGTAAACTTGCGTCAGGCTGGCGATCCTGTAGCCTTGGGTAAGGCTTACAGCGAAGCCGGAGCAGACGAACTTGTGTTTTTAGATATAACGGCAACTGTTGACGGCAGGAAAACGTTCACGGAAATGGTTACTCGTGTTGCCCAGCAACTGAATATTCCATTTACAGTAGGCGGTGGTATAAATTCCATAGAGGACGTAGAACGGTTGCTTAACGCAGGAGCAGACAAGGTCAGCGTAAACAGTGCAGCACTCAGACACCCTGAATTGATATCAGAAATAACTGGCAGATTTGGTTCGCAAGTGTGCGTTTGTGCCATTGATGCCAAGTGTGAAAACGGCAAATGGTGTTGCTATTTGAATGGGGGACGCATAAAGACCGATATAGACCTGTTTGATTGGGCTGCAAAAGCAGAGCATTTGGGGGCAGGAGAAATATTATTCACGAGTATGAATAACGACGGAACCAAAGACGGCTTTGCGCTTGATGCCACACGTCGGCTCTCTGAAGAACTTAATATACCAGTGATAGCAAGTGGTGGTGCCGGAAGAAAGGAGCATTTTCTGGACGTCTTTGAATGTGGACAGGCGGATGCAGCATTGGCGGCAAGCGTGTTCCATTTCGGTGAGATAGGGATAGTAGACCTGAAGCACTACCTTTCAGAAAAAGGGATAAAGGTAAGGACATGTTGATTGCACTTTTTCGTAGACAAACAAAATGAAAGGAAAAGTCTATTAAAATTGCTTCACGCCCGTTGGGTTAAGATTTTAATTAGTATATTTGCATTTAACTAAGTGCAATTTGTAGTTTCAGCATAATAAACATGTGGATATGCCTTATCTATGTGGCTTGCGATACAAATTCATTTAGGGTAGTTACAAATGCTGTAGCACACAAAAGAAAAAAGAAACGGTATGGATATAGATTTTGATAAATCTGGCGGACTTGTTCCGGCTATTGTTCAGGATGCAAAAACAAAAAAAGTCCTGATGTTAGGTTATATGAATGAAGAGGCTTATCGTAAGACTCTTGATACGAAAAAAGTAACGTTTTTCAGTCGAAGCCGCCAGCAGTTGTGGACAAAGGGGGAAACATCGGGAAATTTTCTTGAACTGGTTTCCTTGAAAGTAGATTGCGATAAAGATACATTGTTGATAAAGGCTAACCCTTGCGGCCCTGTTTGTCACACTGGTACAGATACTTGTTGGGGAGAAACTAACGAAAGTGATGATCTAACTTTCCTCACGGAATTGCAGGACTTTATAGAAACGCGTTACAAGGAGATGCCCGAAGGGTCGTATACAACGAGCCTTTTTAAAGACGGCTTGAACCGAATGGCACAAAAAGTGGGTGAAGAGGCTCTTGAAACTGTTATTGAAGCTGTGAATGGCTCAGACGAACGCTTGATTTATGAAGCTTCAGATATGTTCTATCATCTGATAGTATTGCTTACAAGTAAGGGACTTCGTATTGAAGACATAGCTAAGGAACTTAAGACAAGACATTCAGGAAGCTGGAAAAAGCACTGACAATAGTTTCTTTACAAGTAAAAAAAAAGATCTAGTAACCGAAATGCTGGTAGAATATAAAGGCGTAAGCATTTGTCAAGAAACAAAATGCATACTAAAGGATGTTGATTTTCATGCCGATGAAGGGGAGTTCATCTACATCACAGGAAAGGTGGGTAGCGGAAAAAGCAGTCTGCTGAAGACTATATATTGCGAACTTGATATAGAGAATGCCGAAACAGCTGTAGCTCTCGGGCATGACTTGACAGCAATCAAACGCAAGCAGATACCCCATCTGAGAAAGTCCATGGGAATAATCTTTCAGGATTTTCAGTTGTTGCACGACCGTTCAGTATATGAAAACCTGAAATTTGTGCTGAAAGCCACCGGCTGGAAGAAAAAAGACAATATAAACCAGCGTATAGACGAGGTCCTTCAGGATGTAGGAATGCAGGATGTTAAGGATAAAATGCCACATCAACTGTCGGGCGGTGAACAGCAACGTATAGCTATAGCGCGCTCATTGCTAAACAAACCTAAACTTATTGTTGCAGACGAACCCACAGGCAATCTTGATGTAGAAACAGCATCCAACATAATAAGCCTACTGAAAGGCATTAGTCAGAAAGGGACAGCCGTTATAATGTCTACACACAATCTTCCGCTCATAGAGAAATATCCAGGAATAGAGTATATTTGTGAAGACGGAACACTGAAAGAAAAGAAAGTGCGCTTTGCGTAGATATATTATTCAAGACTTTACAAATGTGAAGTAGTAAGTGCGGAAACCTATAGCTAAAAGCAGAATAAAATAAACAATAGATATGAAAGTAATGAAATTTGGAGGCACTTCCGTCGGCTCGCCTGAGCGGATGAAAAGTGTTTCAACGCTTATAACAAAAAGTGGTGAGCCGGTCTTTGTTGTACTCTCGGCAATGTCTGGTACTACAAATTCGCTTGTTGAAATATCAAATTATCTCTACAAGAAGAATACAGATGGTGCTAACGAGGTGATAAACCGCCTTGAGCAGAAGTACATGGGACATGTAGAGGAGCTCTATTCTACAGAAGAATGGAAGCGTGCAACGCGTGATTTCCTGCGTGAAGAGTTTGCTTACTTGCGTTCTTTTACAAAGGATCTCTTTACAAGTTTCGAGGAAAAGAGCATTGTGGCGCAGGGAGAGATAATGAGTACGAATATGGTTGTCAATTATCTCAAGGAATGTGGCGTGAAAGCCTCTCTGTTGTCGGCTCTTGACTTCATGCGTACAGATAAGAATGGCGAGCCAGACTCTCAATATATTAAAGAGAAGGTTAATGAAGTGCTGGCTAATACACCTAAAAGTCAGATCTATATAACTCAAGGCTTTATTTGTCGTAATGCCTATGGCGAGGTTGGCAACCTTCAGCGCGGCGGTAGCGACTACACTGCTTCGCTTATCGGTGCAGCAATCATGGCTGAGGAAATTCAGATATGGACAGATATAGACGGAATGCACAACAATGATCCGCGTATCGTTGAGAAAACAGAAGCAGTAAGGCAGTTGCATTTTGAAGAGGCTGCAGAGCTTGCTTATTTTGGCGCGAAGATTCTTCATCCTACATGTATCCAACCGGCAAAATATGCAGGTATTCCTGTAAGACTTCTTAATACTATGGAACCAGAAGCTCCAGGAACTATTATAGACAATGTTACGCTGAAAGGAAAAATAAAGGCTGTTGCAGCAAAAGACAACATCACTGCAATAAAGATCAAGAGTAGCCGAATGCTGTTGGCAACAGGTTTCCTGCGCAAGGTCTTTGAGATTTTTGAAAGCTACCAAACAGCTATTGACATGGTTGCCACAAGCGAGGTAGGAGTTTCAATGAGTATTGACAATAGTGCCCACTTGAACGACATTGTTGATGAGTTGAAGAAATACGGAACTGTGACAGTTGACACAGACATGTGTATAATTTGTGTGGTGGGAGACTTGGATTGGAGCAATCTTGGCTTTGAGACTCTTGCTGCTGAAGCAATGAAAGACATTCCTGTCAGAATGATTTCTTACGGAGGTAGCAACTACAACATCTCGTTCCTCGTGAAGGAAAGCGACAAGAAACGTGCGCTACAAAGTCTTAGCGAAACGTTGTTCCATAGCAAATAAACTTTTGAGGATTATCCATGTGAAAGGACGTTTAAGAAAACCTTACTGTTCGTTCTATAAAGGCCACGGGCTTTCTGTATGAAAGTCTGTGGTTTTGTAGCGAAAGGCCGCGGGCTTTCATTCAAAACTCCAAGACTTTGTGGAAGGTCTGAAAAGATAAGGTGGATATACTGCAAGAACAAAAGAAACAAACACGACACAATATTTATATGAAAGGTAATTTCAATACAGAAAAATTCAAGAAAATAGAAACTCCGTTCTACTATTACGACACGGAACTGCTGCGCACAACATTGCATACTATCAGTGACGAGACATCCAAATATCCATCATTCAACGTGCATTACGCAGTAAAGGCAAATGCGAATCCTAAGATTCTGAATATTATTGCCCAAGCAGGATTGGGGGCAGATTGCGTTAGCGGTGGAGAGATACAGGCTGCGATAGATGCAGGTTTCCCTGGAAACAAGATTGTCTATGCAGGTGTCGGAAAGAGTGATTGGGAGATAAATCTGGGTATAGACTGTGATATACAGTGCTTCAATGTAGAGAGCATCCCGGAACTTGAAGTAATAAATGAGTTGGCGGCGGCAAAAGGAAAGGTTGCAAATGTGGCTTTCCGTATAAATCCCAATGTGGGAGCGCATACGCATGCCAATATAACCACAGGTTTGGCCGAGAATAAATTCGGTATTCCTATGAGCGATATGGAAAAAGTGATAGGTATTGCTGCTGAAATGAAGAATGTTAAGTTTCACGGCTTGCACTTTCATATTGGTTCACAGATACTTGACATGGGTGACTTCGAGGCTTTGTGTAATCGCATAAACGAACTTCAACGTCAGTTGGAACTACACCATATAAAGGTTGACACTATAAACGTGGGGGGAGGCCTTGGCATAGACTACCATCATCCTAACCGTTTGCCTGTGCCTGACTTCAAGGCTTATTTTAAAACATACGCCAAACACTTGGATTTGCGTGAAGGTCAGACGCTTCATTTCGAACTTGGACGTGCTGTAGTAGCACAGTGTGGATCGCTAATCACTAAGGTCTTGTATGTAAAAGAAGGCACAGCAAAGAAGTTCGCTATTGTTGACGCCGGAATGACAGACTTGATTCGCCCCGCACTTTACCAGGCTTATCATAAGATAGAAAACATTTCTTGCGATGAAGCCGAAGAAACGTATGATGTGGTAGGCCCCATCTGTGAATCAAGCGACGTCTTTGCAAAAGCTGTTGACCTTAATGCTTGTCATAGAGGCGACTTGCTAGCTTTGCGTTCTGCTGGTGCTTACGGTGAAATCATGGCTTCACAGTATAACTGCAGAAAGCTTCCCATAGGTTATACTACGGAAGACCTCGTGCGTATCCGTTAAACTGATACGATGTCTGCGTGGATCAATGATACCTTATCTATAAAGTGAAAAAGAAAACTGGAATATAATGTTTGTTTTTGATGAAGTTTCTGTAACTATTGGCATTGCTCTATTGGTTTTTGCCTTACTCTCACCGTTAATTAATGTGCTTATGCTAAAGCTAAGACGGGAGGACGGTGATACAGATAGTGTTGTTGCTGACAATGCTAGCACATCGGATAACTCTACACCTGCAGAAATAGGTTCCGCAGCCGTAGAGGAAAATGATTCCATACGGTGGCCTGGTATATCTATAGTGGTTACAGTAGACGATGAAATAGAAGAATTGCGCAATAATCTTCCCAAATGGCTTCAACAAAAATACGGCGGTGATTTCCAGATAGTTGTTGTTACTACAGGAAACAATGAAGCGGTAGACAATTTTCTTAAACATATCGGGACAGACTCTCGGCTTTACACAACATTTATCCCAAGTTCTTCCCGCTATATGAGCAGAAGAAAACTTGCTATTACAGTTGGAGTAAAAGCGGCAAGATATGAATGGATTTTGCTGACAGACGTGGATTGCTCACCAAACAGCATATCATGTCTGGAAAAAATGGCAAGGCATTGCGCAGAATCTACAGATATGGTTTTAGGTTATACCCAAATGCACGCAGAAAGTAAGGGAGTAAGGATTTTCGACCATGCTTATCTGCTTTACAATCAACTGGCAAGTGCACAGCGCGGCAAGGCTTGGGCGTATGCAGGTGCAAACATGATGCTCCGGAAAAGCTTGTTTATCAACGGTAAGGGCTTTGACGGCAATCTTAAATTCCTTCGTGGAGAATATGATTTCCTGCTGAACAAGTTTGCTACGCCCACGAATGTTGCTGTTGCCTTGGACGATGATGCATGTGTTACAGAGAATGAACTTACAGATAAGGGTTGGCGCAACAAAAATCTCTATTTCCTCTCAACAATGAAAAACTTGTCAAGAGTGGCAATTCATAAATGTTTAGTGGGTTTAACACTGATCATTATGGTTTTGTTCAACGTTGCAAATATCTGTATAATTGCCCTTTCAGTGTTGGATGAAAAGTATCTGTTGACAGCAATCTCTGCGTTGGCACTTGTATTGTCGTGGATATTGCGCATGGTTGTGCTGGCAAAGACTCTAAGGAAATATGCTTCCGGCATGTCACCATTCAAGATGTTTTGGTATGAGCAGACGTTACCTTTGCGAAAGCTAAAGCGTTACGTCAGCTATAGGCTAACTGATAAATACGATTTCATTACACATAAGATTTGATTTCATCATGCCAGATATAAGAGTGTTGCATTTCTTGCCATATCTCGACAGGGAAAGCTTGGCTTCTAAGTTTGTCGAAGAGATTCTCCAGGGCGGAGAGTCCTCATGTTCTTTCTGCATACTTACCACTTCGAAAGGCTATGCGGCAACACAATGGCATGGTGTGAAAGTTTTCAAAATGAAAACGTCATGCTTGAGCTTCAACTCTCATCGGCGCTTCCTGAAAATTATTGAAGAGTCGAAGGCTGACATTGTTCACATTCATGGAATTTGGAACAGACATTCTGAAGCGGTATGCCGTTGGGCCCATGAATGTGAGCGTGCTGTTGTGCTTTCAACATATAAGGGCACCATGCCATGGCATTTGCCTGCCAATCCGTTGGCACCGCGTTTCATAATTTTCCAATTTGCAAAGAGGCACATGTTGCGCAGTGCTGCCGCTATTCATGCTGTAACATCGCAGGAAATGAAAGGCATAAAGAAGATGCAGACTTTTCCGTTTTCACATACTCCAATAAGCAACAAAGTTGAGACTGTTGAATATTCTGTGAACGATGCAGAGGGTAGGGCAGACTTCCGTGAGGTTCTTCTGAAGATGGAAAGGCTTTACCGTAAGGTTGTTGACAGCAATGCGTTTTCGCTTATGTCGGAAGCAGACCATGTTCTTGAGAATAATCTTGTGGCTTTGGGTGCAGCTTTGTATGCTGGCATTGGCGAAAAGGATATATTTTTGCCTGTAGGTGAAATGAAAGAAATGGTGAAGTGTATTGAAGCGGAGAATTGGAGACGCATACAGATACATTCAAGTGACCAAGATGTATTGCCATATGTGCGGAAGGCATATAAATTTCTTGGGGGGATGTATGATGACATAGACATTGACAGGATTGAACGTTATCGCTTTCTTCGGGAAAAGAGTTATCTTGACACATCGCAGCCGCAAATTCATCGGGCAAGAATGCATCAAGTATCAGAAGATTATGAACGCAATGAAACAGAACAACGGTTGTGTATAATGTTGCTCAATGCGAAGTCTCTGTATGATAAAGGGAAACTAAGTAGGAGAAATCTGGCTGATCTCTATCTGTCTTTCAGATATGAAACTTATGATGAATATGTTTTGGAGAGCATGCTTGATGACTTGGGAATAAAACAGTTCACGGCAAGAATTTTAAGTGTACTTGAAAAGACTTTGCTTCTTGACGAAGGATATATCCCGATAGAGACAATTAACGATAGAACTACAAGGTGCATAAACCGAAAACTATATAAATCTGACGTACAATGAACAACACTCTGAAAAATCTGACAACAGATGATTTGCAGTATCTGCAGCTGTTGTCGAAAACTTTCCCTACCGTTGCTGCGGCAAGTACCGAGATTATCAACCTGCAGGCCATCCTTAACCTGCCAAAAGGTACGGAGCATTTTCTAGCAGACATACATGGATCGTACGAATCTTTCCAACATGTGCTGAAGAATGCGTCAGGAAACATCAAAAGGAAAGTTACCGAGATATTCGGGAACCAGATTCGTGAAACGGAACTCCGTGACCTTTGTACGCTGATCTATTATCCTGAACAGAAACTTGAAAGGATAAAGGAAAGCGAAAGTGACCTTAACGATTGGTATCATATAACCATTCACCAGCTGGTAAAGGTCTGTCGCGATGTAGCAAGCAAGTATACGCGTTCTAAAGTACGGAAATCGCTCCCCGCTTCCTTTTCTTATATTATACAGGAGCTGCTTCAAGAGCGCTCTGATGATATAGATAAGGCAGGATATGTCAATGCAGTTGTAGACAGTATGATAGAAACTGACCGTGCAGACGACTTTATTATTACCATATCTAACGTTATTCAACGATTGGCAATAGACCAGTTACATATTCTTGGCGACGTGTATGACCGTGGTCCTGGGGCGCACCGTATCATGGATTTGCTGGAACATTATCATAACTGGGACATTCAGTGGGGTAATCACGACATATTGTGGATGGGGGCATGTGCTGGCAATGATGCTTGTATATGTAATGTTATACGACTTTGCTTAAGATATGCAAACATGGCAACGCTGGAAGAAGGCTATGGCATAAACTTGGTTCCTCTTGCAACTTTTGCAATGGAAACGTATTCTGATGATCCTTGCGCAGAATTTGTTCCGAAGACAAATGGAGGAAGTGGCAATGTGGATGAAAAGACTAAGCGACTTATTGCAATGATGCATAAGGCTATTGCCGTAATCCAGTTCAAAGTGGAAGCACAACTCTTTGACAAACATTCATGGTGGGGCATGACGGACAGAAAGCTTCTTGAAAAAATTGATTATACAAAGCATACATGTATGATTGGCGGCAATGAGTATCAGATGAAAAGTTGTCTGTTTCCTACAATAAGTTCCGAGAACCCTAATGCTTTGACGGCAGAAGAAGCTGAACTTATGGATAAATTGCACCACTCTTTCACTGTGTGCGAAAAATTGCGGCGTCATATTAAGACGCTTTTGGCACATGGATGCATGTATAACATAACGAACAACAATTTATTGTATCATGCTTCTGTTCCGCTTAACGCCGACGGTACTTTAAAGGATGTGGAACTTATGCAAGGTAAGTTCTTTAAAGGGCGTGACTTGATGCATCAGACGGGGCTTCTTATACGCAGTGCTTTCCAAAAAGACACACCGGCTGAGGAACGTGGTTACGCCATAGACTATTTCCTTTACTTGTGGTGTGGAAAGGATTCCACGTTGTTTGATAAATCAAAGATGGCAACATTTGAGCGCTATTTTATTCCCGACAAGGAAACGCATAAGGAAGAAAAAGGAAATTACTATACTTTGAGGGACAATGAAGCCGTTTGCGACGGAATATTGGATGCCTTTGGAGTGAATGGTCCCAACAGGCATATTATCAATGGACACGTGCCCGTTCATGCAGCAAGTGGAGAGAATCCTATTAAGGCCAATGGTAAACTTATGGTTATTGACGGTGGCTTTTCTGAAGCCTACCATAAGGAAACAGGTATAGCCGGCTATACACTTGTGTATCACAGCCGGGGCTTTGTTCTTGTTCAGCACGAACCATTCACAAGTGAAGAGGATGCCGTTCAACGCGGCTCAGACATAAAGAGCATTACACAAATTGTTGAAATGTCTGCCCACAGAATGTTGGTGGCAGATACAGATATTGGTGATGGTCTCCGTAGCCAGATTTCTTACTTGAAGAAGCTGCTTTATGCTTATCGTCATGGTTTAGTTAAGGAGTGCTGATGCCATTTACAACAAATCCTGTCAACTTTGCATTTTGCAAAACTGACAGGATTTGTGTATTCCCCAAGAATTTAGTATGCAGCTCTGTATTTTCCTTCTTCCTTGTCTTCAAGCATACTCAGATACGAGGCGTATCTGCTCTCAGAAATGTAGTGCTCTTCAACAGCTTTCCTTACAGCGCATCCTGGTTCATGCGTGTGGGTGCAGTTGTTAAAACGGCATTTCTTTGAAAAGAGGAATATCTCTTTGAAATATCCGCATATTTCTTCTGGTTCCATATCAAAGGTTCCAAAGCCTTTAATTCCTGGAGTATCAATAACCCATCCTCCTTCTTCCAGTTGCAGCATCTCGCTGAATGTTGTGGTATGCATGCCTGTATTGTGAGCGTCGGATATTTCTGCTGTGCGTAATTTAGCGTCAGGAACAAGTTCATTTAACAGTGTGCTTTTCCCAACGCCACTGTTACCGCTGAAGAGTGTCGTTTTTCCTTGTAGTATTTGCTTTACTTTTTCTACGTCCTGTCCTGTTTTTGCTGATATGCTAATGCATTTGTATCCGATATTCTCATAGAGATTCTCCATAAGATGCAGATATCTTTGTTCTTCTTCGCTTGTCAGTAGGTCTGTCTTATTGAAAACAAGCACCACAGGTATGCGGTATGCTTCTGCCGAGGCAAGAAAACGGTCAATGAACGTTGTGGATGTTTGCGGAAAGTCAATGGTTACGATAAGGCAGGCTTGATCTATATTGGCTGCTATAATATGGCTTTGTTTTGAAAGGTTTGACGATTTGCGTATTATATAGTTGCGCCTATCAAGAATTTCCTTTATAAAAGCCGTACCTTCTTGGTTGCGTATGATTTCAACGCGGTCGCCAACGGCTACCGGATTAGTACTTCTAATACCTTTCAAACGGAAATTGCCTTTTATCTTGCAGTCTATTTTTGAGCCGCTTTCAGTAAGAACAGTATACCAACTTCCCGTATTCCTTATTACCAGTCCTACGTTTTCGTTCATGCCGATGTTTCTGTTTATGAATATTAAACAGTCATTATTTCTTTATTCTTTGCAGCAAGCAGGTCATCAACCTTCTTAATATACTTGTCGTGTATCTTCTGTAGATCCTGTTCTGCGTCTTTCTCAAGGTCTTCAGAAAGGCCGTCTTTTATTGCTTTCTTCAGCTTCTCTTTTGTTTCGGCTCTTACGTTACGTACTTGTACCTTTATCTTTTCGCCAATTTTGTTACACTGTTTTGCAAGTTCGCGGCGTCGTTCTTCGGTAGGTTGTGGTATGGCAAGACGTATTATCTCACCATTGTTTTCAGGTGTAATGCCTACTTCTGAGTCCATAATAGCTTTTTCTATTTCTCTTATCTGCTTTTTGTCCCATGGCTTTATTGCTATTGTGCGTGCATCTGGCACAGAAACGCTTGCTACTTGGTTCAGAGGAACTTTTGAGCCATAAGATTCAACTCTTACGCAATCAAGTATCGCTACGTTGGCGCGGCCTGCACGGATGCGGTTCAGCTCTTCTTCAAGGTATAGAGCAGCCATTTCCATCTTTTCTTCGCTATCGTTCAGAGTTTGTTTTACGTCTATCATATAGTTTTCTTTTTTGTTTTTTATTATTTTTCCATTTTTCTCACTGTTGCAAAAATAGGAATATTTAGTGAGCTATGCAATATTTACGTTGAAAAATGAGAATTACTGTATGCCTCGTTCGTTGAGGGCCTTTGTATATTTTGCCGCGTTTTGTTTATGTTCAGCGTAGGTCTTGGCAAAATTATGCGTTCCGCTGAAATCTTCCTTGGCACACATGTAAAGGTAGTCGTGGTGTACGTGGTTGAGTACTGCCTCTATTCCGGCAACAGACGGTATGCGTATCGGGCCAGGAGGCAGGCCTTTGTATTTATATGTGTTGTAAGGGCTATCAGTTTGCAGCATGTCATGATAGATTCTCTTAAGCTCAAATTTGCCGAGTGCAAACTTTACGGTTGGATCAGCTTGAAGTGGCATGTCTGTTTTTAGCCTGTTATAATACATCCCCGCAATCATAGGTTTTTCTGCATCGTTGGCTGTCTCTTCGTCAACAATACTTGCAAGTGTGATGACCTGCACTTCGTTCAATCCCATAGCCTTTGCTTCATTCTTGCGCTCAAAGTTCCAGAAGCGTTGGCTTTCTTTGTTCATCTTGTCGAGGAATTTCTCTACGCTTGTATTCCAGTATATTGAGTATGTTTCAGGTATGAACATGCATGCTATGGTCTGCGTGTTGTAGCCGTATTTCCTACATACAGAATCGTTACAGAGAGCTTCCAACAATTCTTCTTTGCTGAATTCCATCTTTTTTGAGACACTTTCTGCCAGCTTGTCTATTGTTCTTACAGATGGTATAGTTAGATTTACTGGTGTTTGAAGTCCGTTTTTCAATTTACGGAAAACAGAAAGAGCTCCGTTGCTTGTTGTTACTTCATATCGTCCCGTACGGATGTTTTCTGCATAAGAAGTGTGTCGTACTATTGTTCTGAAGGCAGTAATGCCATGCCCGTTGGATATTTCTTCAATTTTTGCGCAGACAGAATCCACATTGTCGTCGTTGTCAATGTAAATATACTGTGTTGATTGCGCCACCGACATGGGGGCGAATAGATAATAGTATACTAATCCCGCTGCTCCCAAGAGACATACACATGCAAGGATAAAGTACTTTTTTTGTGATAGTGATTTTATGGACATAATCTTGAATAGTTTAACAGAGTAACGCCACAGCTTTGACTGTGAACGTTACTCTGCAGTTCTCATTCTTTTGTTTATTTATTAAGTCGTTTCTTATTGTACTTGTCTGTTCTTATTCGTTGTTAGTGCATTATATCCTTTCAAGAACGACCTTTATTAGGTCATCTATGTGGCTTTTATATCCGGTGTCTGCTTTTTGCGCAATGCGGTTGGCTATCACCATGCACACAGTTGTAGCTTTGTGGCCCATGAGTTTTGCCAACCCTGCCAAGGCTGAGCTTTCCATTTCAAAGTTTGTTATCTTCATGCCTTTGTATTCAAAGCTTTCAATTTTCTCGTTTTGGTGTGGGTCTGCCAGTGGAATGCGCAGTTTGCGGCCCTGTGGACCGAAGAAGCCTCCGCATGCAATTGTTATTCCTCGCACCATGTCATCGCCAGCAATACGGTTTACAAGTTCGCTATCTGCTTCGATAACGTAAGGGAATGGTTGACACATATTGCCTGTCCAGCCCATATGGTTGATGAAAGCTCTTTCTGCTTGCAGGTCACACACTTCGTTACGACCAGCATAGAAATTTAGAAGCCCGTCAAACCCTATTGATTTTTGTGAGCTGATGAATGTTCCTGCGGGTGTGTTGGGTTGTAATCCACCGCAAGTGCCAATTCTTACGAGAGTGAGTTGGCGGAATTTGTCGTTTGTCTCACGTGTTGTGAAATTTATGTTTGCAAGGGCGTCAAGTTCATTAACAACAATATCAATGTTGTCGCAGCCTATTCCTGTAGATACGGCAGTGATTCTTTTCCCTTTGTAATTTCCTGTAATACAACGAAATTCCCGACTTTCGATGTCACACTCCTTGTTTCCGAAGTGTTTAGCCACAAGAGGCACGCGTCCCGGGTCGCCGACGAGTATAACTTTGTCGGCAAGATATTCTGGTTTGAGGTGGAGATGGAAAACGCTTCCGTCTTCGTTTATAATCAATTCAGATTCGGGATAGTATTCTTTCATAATGGTGATTTAATTTAGTTAAACACGATATTGGTGGTTTGTATTAAGGTTTATTGCAAAGTTACAAAAGGTTTTCCGCATTACGTATCTTCTTTTCGATATTTTTAATTTCGGTTTCGTTCGTTTCTATTGTCTTTTCCAGTTGACTTATTGCCGCTTTAATAGTTCTCAACTCTTTCTGTGAAGATGTTTGCGGTATTGAACTTCTTAGTATCTCTATTTGCTGACGGTTGTTTTCCTGCTGTTTTTTTAACTTTAACATAGAGACAAACATGCTGCGACCTGTGGGCGATTTAAAGTCAGCAATGCTTTTATAAACAGTACTATCATTGACAATAAAGCGTATTTCCTCTTGTTTTTCACCTCTATTCCTCTCAAAATCTATGCTGTTAGCTTTCTGTCTGATGCCTTCAAGCCTTTTTGTAGCTTGTGTAAGTTCTGTCTTGTCGTACTGTGTTGCCTTTATATTTGTAATGGTAGCAAGTGCAGATAGTTTTTTTTCGTCCAACGAAGCATCAGTGTCAGTCCATCTTTCATCAGAAGGCAAGAAGGTATAGATGCAAACTTTGCCTGCAGGCTGATTTCTATCGGTGGCAAGCCATCCCAACTTATTCAGATCGTCAATGACACAGGCATAGTCATTGGCTTTAGAATTGTAGGGCAGTCCTATGTTTTCAGCTTTATAGAATCTCATGGAGTCGGTGTTAAGTCTTGTCATGAAAATGTCTCTGCCTCCAAAACTGTTGTTCTTGTCAACAGCGCTGAAGTATAGCGTCATTCCGTCGGACATAATGTACGGATAGCCAATATCTTCAAAACCGTCTCCCAATTCGTCAAGAGTCCGTCCTTGGCTCCATTTTCCTCCAATTAAATTTGCTATTGCCAGTTTTGTCTTTCCGTTTGTGTTTCGTTTGCTATATATGCACCGGTCTGAGAACCCGTTAATGTAGGCCGTCAGCGTATCGTTGGCATTATTTGCCTTGCCGAACAATTCTTCTTCTTTCAGCATTTTTCCGCATGTTTCTGTGAAAGGAATTCTTTTCAGCATGTTGTCTTTGTCGACTACAATACTGTCAATAATCATGATTCTCGCGGTAGACGACAGAAAATCACTCACAGATAAATGGCTTTCTTCTGGCACTTTAGCGGCTTTCTTATTGCTTTTCTTTATATCAGCCTTCTTTATCTGTCGGTTTTTTTGGGCATAGGTATTGAAAAAGAAGACAGACAGAAGCAGAACCAGCAAGGGTTTATAAAGCGAACGTAAATTCATAGACGTATTGTTTGTCGTATTTTAATTTAATGTAACGATGCGTAATGTTTTTTTATTTGCGCATTTCAATAGTTTGCCATAGTTATTTATTCGTATTTCATTGATTTCGAAGGTGTGATATGCGAAACAATGAAGCTAGGCCCAAGAAGAGCCAAAAGGCAAGCAACTAATGTCATTATGTTTATGGCAATTATTGCAGGTATATTTATTTCAACGGGTACATAATCTACATAGTAAACAGATGCGTCAAGTGCGACAATCTTTGTGAATTTTTGTAGGATAACTATGCCCAAGGCAAGAATGTCCCCGATGATTATACCTTTTCCGATTATGAATGCGGCGAACCACATAAATGTGTGTCTTATTGTTTTGTTGCGTCCTCCAAGAGCTTTAAGAATACCAATCATGTTTGTCCGTTCAAGTATTATGATCAAGAGACCGGAAACTATTGTTATGCCTGCCACACAAGTCATAAGGGCGATAATAATCCATACATTCAAGTCGAGCAAGTCAAGCCAAGAGAATATCTGAGGGTAAGTTTCGTATATCGTTTCCGAGGAATATGTCTCCCCGTATTTGTCAGTTCTCCGGTTTATGTTCTTTACAAGAAAGTCGCCAGCCTCAGGTATAGCATTGTAATCTGCCAAGCGTATCTCTATTCCCGTCACCTGTCCTTCAGTCCAACCGTTAATCTTACGTGCCATATATAAGTCGGCAAAAACGAGATTCTCATCGTATTTCGTCATGTTTGTCTGGTAAATTCCAGAGATAGTCAGGCGGCGTACTTTTACATCGCCGTTGTTTATGAAATAGGAGAAAATCCTGTCACCAGTCTTAACCTTGAGCTTATCCGCAATATTCTGTGATATAAGGATTTTGTTTCCGTTTTTTTCGTCGCTGAACTTAGGGATACAACCACTTTTCATGGAGTTATGTATAAAGGTTGTGTCGTAGTCAGCGGCTATGCCCTTGAATATTACTCCAATAAAGTCTTCGTCTGTTTTCAGAATCCCCTGCGTCATTGCATAACGTTGCGTGTGCTGCCAATGGGGAGTCTTTTTCAGTATGTTCATTATGCTGTCGTTCGCATCAATGGGTCTGCTCTCATCTCCGTGGTAGAGAGAGAAGTTACCCACTGAAACATGCTGCGCCAGTCCAGTTATCTTGTCGCGTATGGTGTGTTTAAAGCCGAAGATTACACAGATACTGACAATCATGACGGTCAAACCAGTGGCAACACCGGCAGTAGCGATATGGATTGCCGGCTTGCTTACTTGCCTTCCTGCTTCATTGGAGGCATAGATTCGTTTTGCTAAAAATAAGGGTAAGTTCATTTATTCCTCGTCTTTGCGTCCAGGGTAGGATTCAAGTGCTTTGCGAAGAATGAAGAGAGCCCTCGTAAGATCCTCTTTCTTCAGCACGTATGCTATTCTTACCTGGTTGAAACCAGCCCCAGGTGTTGTGTAGAAACCGCTAGCTGGAGCCATCATTACCGTTTCGTTTTCGTAATTGAATTCCTCAAGGCACCATCGACAGAACTTCTCGCTATCGTCAACAGGCAGTTTTGCCACAGTATAGAACGCTCCCATAGGAATGGGAGAGTAAACTCCAGGAATTCTATTCAGTCCATCAATAAGGCATTTTCTGCGTTCTACGTATTCATCGTAGACGTCGCGGTAGTATTCTTCCGGCGCATCAAGAGAAGCTTCTGCGGCTATCTGTCCTATTAGTGGTGGGGAAAGGCGTGCCTGACAGAATTTCATTACCGCCTGTCTAACGTCTTTGTTCTTTGTAATCAGGGCGCCAATGCGTATTCCGCACTCGCTGTATCTTTTGCTTACGGAGTCAATGAGCACAACATTCTGCTCTATTCCTTCAAGGTGACACGCGCTTATGTATGGAGAACCCGTGTAGATATATTCGCGGTAAACCTCATCAGAGAAGAGATACAGGTCGTGTTTCTTCACCATATCTCTGATTTGGTTCATTTCACGCCGTGTGTAAAGGTATCCGGTCGGGTTATTTGGATTGCAAATCAGTATGGCTCTTGTTCTAGGATTTATCAGTTCTTCGAATTTCTCCACCTTTGGAAGTGAGAACCCCTCTTCAATTGTCGTAGCGATAGTGCGAATTGTTGCCCCTGCAGAAATGGCGAAAGCCATATAATTTGCGTATGCAGGTTCAGGAACTATAATCTCATCGCCTGGATTCAAGCAAGACATAAATGCAAACAACACAGCTTCGCTACCTCCGCATGTTATTATTATGTCTTCAGGAGTAACGTTAATGTTGAATTTCTTGTAGTAGTCCACAAGTTTTTCCCTGTAGCTCAAGTAGCCTTGCGACGGGGAATACTCAAGAATTTGGCGGTCGATGTTTTTTATGGCTTCAAGTGCAACTTGTGGAGTAGGCAAGTCTGGCTGTCCGATATTCAGATGATATACTTTTGTGCCTTTCTTTTTGGCTGCAGCAGCCAGGGGTGCCAATTTTCTGATTGGCGATTCCGGCATTTCCAATCCGCGTATTGATATTTGGGGCATAGTCTTTTTATTTTTCAGGCCATATAATTATGGCAGTTTATGTATGTGTTCATATCCGTTGTCCGGAGATGTTCTTTCGTATTTGTGTGCGCTTATTATTTTAGTCAGATATTCTTCTTCAACATCCTTGTTGTCAGTTAAAGAAGTTCCACGACAATCCGAATCTTAGCACTCTTGTGTTCAACGGGTGGTGTGGGGTCAGGAAATAGTTTCCTTTGCCTGAATTAACATGACTCATCATTATAAAGAAGCGTGTCTGCTTGAGATGCATGTTGGCATAAACGTTTATAATGGGATAGTTGCCCACCTTTACGTTGTTGCTTCCGTTGTCTTGCACGGTATATTGTCCGATGGCAGCATTGTATTCCGGTGCTTCGTATTCAGTAAAGTAGCGTGCATCTCCGCCCAAGTCAACGCTAAGCACTTTTGCCAACTTGAATTTAAGATACAGATTGGTATAGATGTTAAGCGTTGGCACAGGAAGTGCACTCGTATTGCTTGACTTTTGATAAGTTATGCAGTTCTCCCAACGGAGCGGTCCGAACTTGAAATCCTGATTCAGTTGCAGCGTGAGCATTGTTATGTTGCCGCCGGCTTGTTTCACGCTCACGTTGTTCAGTGTGCGGTTAAAGTCAGTTGTTGTTGTATACTGCTGGGCGAAATAAGTGTAGTTCTTAATGTCGTCTAGGGCAACCCGCAACATTGTCTTTGTCTTCTTTACAGTCAGTATTCCTTCCAGTCTTGACCTTATTTCTTTATCAAAGCTATTGTCCCACCAATTGTGTTTCGAGTGGAAATGCCGGAAGTAGAATGTCTGGTTTAAACGGTAGAAAGCAGCATTGGCAGCCAACTGTACTGTATCGCCGAAAAGCTTGAAATTAAGGTCGGCATGGCCGTCGATTTTCAGTTGCCCCGCGTCTTCTCCTGTAAGCCAAGCTTCGGCTGTAGCCTTATAGTGGAGGGTTTTGCCCTCGTATTTTGATATTTCTCCGCCAATGCTCAGGTTGTGCTCAGAGTAAGAGTCTGTACCTGTGCCAAGTGCGGGCAGAGTGAAGTGGCGCAGTTCTGACGTGGCGAACACTTTTATTCCTGCCTTAGCCCATTTGTTGAAACCTTCAAGCATGGCAAGTCCAACGGTATTCTTCAGAGAGTAGTGTTTGGTCTGGTCGAAAATGGAATCGCCCAAGAATCGTTCATCCATATCAAACGTATTGGCATAATAGTTCTCTGGTGTTTGATACGCTTCGTAAATTCGCTTGTAATTGTCAAACTTTACGGTGTGAATGATGCTTGTCACGGGAACGTATTCGTCTTTCATCCATGCCGTGTCTTCGCTTTCTTTTTTGTATGCTAGCGCTATGCTGTCAGCAGCGTTCTTCCCGTTGACGGCAATTCTTCCCGTATCTTTCTTTTTTTCTGCTTCAGGCTCTTCGCCGCTCACAATCGTTCCACTAGGACGCCCGCCGAAAGACTTGCTGTTGCGGTTGTATTCATCTTCGTTGAATGATTTTCCTTCGCTCTTTGCCTTTTTCTTCGCTTCTTCTTTCTTGCGCAGCTCTTCGTTTTCTTTCTGCGATTCAATGGCAAACTTACGGGCTTTTATCTCATCTTCAGTCATCTTCACTTTACGGTTGAAGCCGATGTTATATCTGTGTGTGAAGAAGATATGCTGGTTGTCGTTTCGGTTCCAGTTCTTTGTAAGTGCGGTAGGAATCTCGTTTTCACTGAAATTATCGTTGGATATTTCAGGATGCGTTATGTAGCGGTCGTCCGTTATACCTCCGTTTTCGGTGACTTTCTGGTGATTGGTAGAGAAAAGAAGATGTGCTATGTAGCGCTCTCCCTGATATGAACCGTACATTGTGTAGTTGAAATGCGCAGTGCTTTGTTCTTGATAATACCCCCTGCCGTAGATATAGTCAAAGGAAAAGCCTAATCCAATCTTTTTTCCTGCGTTTACTCCGAACAGTGCTTTGAGATGATCTTCGCCGTTGGAGCGGTCGCCACACTCGTTGTATGTCAGATTTGTTATGGGCGAGAGAGTATTTGTGAACAGAAATTGGCCAACAGACTTTACAAAATAATCGTAAGGCTGAGTGAACAAGAATTGTTCAGTAAGTGGCCTATCCGTAAAAATTCTGTTTATTCGAGGCGCTCCCAAGTTGCCGGTGGTGTTGTATTCGCCACGCATTCCTGTTGTGAATATAGAGTTTTGGAACATATGCGAAAGGGTGTCAGGGCGTGCGGCAAGCCTGTCGCCGAGCCGTTCGTCTACAGTCCACACTTTCAGCCCCTTGGGTATAACCTTATCTTTCGTCTTGGTGGAGTCGCGGCGACCGCCAAGTCCGTTGTTGTCTGCGGAGGTAAACGTGCCGTCATCCTGCAACGTGTTAAAGTCCTGGGCATTTAGTCCAAGACAAACAGAGAGTTGTATGGCGGCAAGTGTCAGAGCCTTTTTCATCATTTCACAAGACGTATTACACATTCGCACATTTTGAATGCCATCGCACCGAGCACGATAATCATGCCCCTTTCGGAATCATGGAAGAAATAGACAATCATTCCCACAATGGCCCCGATTATGAATATTATGTTCAGCAAGTTGCGTAGTGCAAAGAACTTGCCTCTTTCTTTCGGACGGCTATGGCGCCTTTCCGGCTTTTGTGCGAAGCCTGTTGTTTCTTCTTGTATGCTGTTCTCGTCTTTCTGAATTTCTTCTGTCATTTCTGATGTTTGCTTTCAGTTAGTGCTCTTATAGCGTGTTTTATAAATGCCACGCATTGTTAGTTTCTTATATTAGGCAGATTGCTCTTGTGTCTTTTTGCTTTTATCCGGCATCTTTTATATTCTTTTTCAGTCGCATAACACGTTGCTCCTTCAGAAAGAAAGTATAATCTGCTCGGCTAAAAATCAAAATCCATCAAAGGTAATTATTGACCCCGCCTTATTTGATTTGATTGCCGAACAATTCCAAAACCTCTTCCATGCGGTCTACCGTCTTTCTGCGGAACTTAGCCCATCCAGGAACGAGCTTTGTCTTTTTCTTGTTCAAGGCATTCTTGTCGTTGATTGCTTCTTCAGCAAATATTGTTTGTTCAGACTTGTTGTTAGACTCGTCGTATTTGTATTTAATGCGGTCGATCTTCACGTCAAGTTCTCCGTCTTTGCATGTTGCAATAACGATGTAGTTGAATTTTGCCCGGTCAAGCGAAATGAAGGAACTTTTGAATACGAGCCATTCCCAAGGTGAGACAACAATGATATGTTCTTTCTTGTTTACTAGAGCCACTTTGCTTTCGGGCAGTTGGTTCTCGCCTTTTGTAAATTCTTTGGCGAAAGTCATTATCTTGTCGTATATTTCCTGTGCCGATTTCCCCGGGGCAGAGAAAGTGTGCTTCCACGTAACTTTACCGTCAATCTCCTTTACCGCTCCTTCAAGATACTTGGCATCTTCGCTAATCTTTGCAGTCTTCTCCTTTTTCTCTTTCTTTTGCGTCTTCTCAGTCTGTGGTGCATCAGGACGCTCCCAAACGTCTTGGGCTTGTGTCAACGCAGTTGATGCCATAAAAGCAATCAGTGTAGTGAGTATTCTGTTCATTGTCTTTGCTTTTTATTGTAAATAGTCAAGGGAATGGTGCGAGCTTGCACCAGTCCATTATATCTTGCAAAGATAACAATATTATGTTTACAAATGCAGTATTAAGAATATTTTAACCTAAGAAAGTGGCGGTTTTCCTGCAGATGTCAGGCTTGTGAAAAGAATGAAGCGGGCTTAATGGCGTTATCCCGCGGGCTAAATGCTGAAAGTATGCAGCCAAAATGTTTAAAGTGCGCTGCTATAAGTTTTTGAGGCTAAGACTGTCGGTCAGCGTTCCGTAGGCCGTTGTTTTACAACGATGTATATGATGACGGGTGCACCGATGATTGGCGTTATCGCATTCAATGGAATAAGGCTGCCGGTCGCCGGTGTTGTGCTCAGCAAGTTGCATAGAAGAGCAACCAAGCCGCCAGTTATTATTGTGCAAGGCATGAGAGACGACTGGCTGTCTGTCTGTAAAAGCAGTCGTGCGATGTGGGGTACGGCAAGCCCGATAAAAGCCACAGGACCGCAATATGCCGTTGTTACGGCAGTCTGTATGCCTGTTAGTAAAAGCAAGAGCATGCGTGTCCGTTGGGCGTTTATTCCGAGATTGGCAGCGTATCTGTCGCCAAGCAGTAGGGCATTTAACGGCTTGACAAGTAAGAGAGAGAGGCCGATGCAAAGCGTTGTGGCACTGGTAAATGTGGGCAAATGCTCAATGCTTACGTTGTTGAAGCTGCCCATGCCCCACATGACGTAGGAAGAGATGCCTTGTTCTGAGGCAAAGAAGTTCATTATCGATATTGCTGCAGATGACAAGTAGCCAACCATTATGCCAACAATCAGTAGGGCAACATTGTTGCGTATCTTCCTAGACAATAAAAGGAGTATGATTATGACAGCGGACGAACCGCACAAAGCTCCGGATATTACGGCAATAAAACCGTTCAGAGTAAGAATGTCGGTAGACACGCTTCCGTTGAAGAGCAACATAACTATAGCTACGCCCAAACTCGCCCCACTGCTGATGCCGAAAATGGAAGGTCCGGCAAGCGGATTGTTGAACGATGTCTGCAGCATCAATCCCGATACAGCCAGTGATGCTCCGCATAGCATGGCGGTGATGGCGGCAGGAATGCGCGATTGCAGAACGATATATTGCCATGTCGCTTTTTCTTCAGTGCTTCCGCATACGATGTGCCATATTGCTTCCAAAGGAATGTTTACCGAACCTGTGGTTATATTGAGCATAAATAGCAGCATCAATACGACAGTCGCCAATGCAAAATATTTTTTTGTTCTGTTATGTGTTGCCATCAACTTGACTTTTGATAGAGAGGGGAGGGGTGTTTTTATTGCCGTGCTACTTTTGAAGAATGGTTGGCAAGCTCTATGACTTATTTTCCCAACCGGAAGAAATAACGCATTTTTCCGAGAACTCTCGCTTCTGGATGTGCCGCCAAGATGAAGTCGCGCAACAATAAGTCTGGGCGGAACGGAGTTTCTTCAAAGAAACGAGATGTGGCAGTGTTGCATCCATATACATTTCCTGTTGTGAAAGCCTTGATTAGCGAGTAACTTTTATCTTCGGCAAGGAGTTCCGTCTGCGTCATTGCACCTTTCGGCTTGTAGTATCTCATAAGCCATAAGCTCGCTTGTGAGTTGTTTTCAATAACACTCTCCTTTGATTTCCTGATGCTGCCAGCAGATTTGTCTGTGGAATAGAAATATCGGATATTGGC
Organism: Barnesiella intestinihominis; assembly: GCA_963586715.1. Classification (GTDB taxonomy): domain Bacteria; phylum Bacteroidota; class Bacteroidia; order Bacteroidales; family Bacteroidaceae; genus Prevotella. The sequence continues at coordinate 48,628 of CAVAAS010000011.1, read as the reverse complement.
ATCGGCTATCAACTGTGCAATAGTGCTTTTGCCACCGGGCAGGAACCATGTTCCGCTTTCCACTTTATCCATAAGCAGAAGAGGAGAGTCTTTACATTCTTTTGCTCGGTTTTTTAACAGGATGTAGTGCCGTTCAGTTTCTTCAAACATTGCCTCGGCTTGTTTTTCGCATCCGAAAAGTATTCCGTAGAACTTAACCCATTCGGCTCTTCCCAATGGGGTGCTTTCCATATAGTCGGCAAGTTCAATCACGGGAATGCCTATTTCTGAAATTTTTCCGTAGCCTCCGCTGTTTTGAAAAGGTGAAAGGAAAATTGCTTCGGGCGAAAGGTCAATAATCTTTTCTATGTCTGGAGCCATAGAGTTGCCGCAGTCGGTTATCTTACCCTTTGTGTGTTGCTGGTGAATCCATGGAGAATTCATATACTGAATGTCGCACACACCGCTTATTGCCCGCTCTTTGCGAAGTGTTTTGAGCAACTCACAATGAACAGATGTCGTTATCAATGCGTTTGAAACGGGAATCTTTACGACATCATTGCTGTGGGTATTTTTACTGTCGTTTCCGCCATGTATCTCCTGTTCAGTTTCTTTGTTTTTGGAATCTTTCCGAACAAGAGTGTATGAATGAAGAATTTTGCCTTTGTTCCACGGGTCCGACATTGTTACCTTTGTGTATCCTTTATGTCTGACCACGCAGATGTTATGCGCATACTTGAAAATCAAAGTGTCCCCTTCCTCGTTGTTGGCTGCGGTCTGCCTTTTTCCGCAGGAAACAATAAGGAAAGGGACAATAAAAAGTATATAAGACTTGTTTATTCTCATCAGAAGAATCGTTATGTTCTTTGCAAACTAGAAATCTTCTTCGTCGGCAACGTCTTCTGCTTCAAGCGATAGGCTTTCCGGATCTTCGTCTATTGTTGTGCGATAGCTCTCTTCCGTGAGTTTATCCTCGTCGAAATCATCCTCGTCGTCATCCTCGTCGAATTCCTTGTCTTCTGGCAATTCCTCGTCTTCCTCGTCAATGTCTTCATCGTCAAAGCGCTTCTTTTCATCGTCAAGGTCGATATGTGGCTTTTCTTCCAGTGGCTTCGCTATGGCAAAGATAGCTTCAGTCCATCCGCCTTTTGGTATTTCAAGAACTTCAAAGCCGTCGTTTACCTTTTTCTCATACATGCCGCCTTTTTTGTGCAGGCGGTCTTTTGGAAGCGTTGTCGTGCTAATGTCAAAACCGCTTTGTATGATGTCTTGTATACTTTGCGAGAGTGAATCCCAACCTCCGCCGAAGTTTCGGTCTATTACTTCTAGTAATTTTGCTGCGGAAATGTGTCGGATATTCTCGTATGTGAGGTCTGTAACCCTCATAATGGTCTTTTTCTTCAGAGCGAACTTGAAAATGCCTTTGTCCTCGGCTTTTATTGAACCAACCTTAAAGCCGCGAGCCTCGTATTTTGCGATAATTTCTGGTCTGTCCACCTTTATCTCTTCTACATCAAAGGCGCTGCGTATAATGTCGAAATAATGTTTAACATTGTCTGTAAGGTCTGCATCCCTTTCAGATGCTTCCAACATTCTGAAAATGTCGTTTTCCTGAATGTCCCAGACGTTGCTTTTGTTCAAAGTCTTAAGAGTTAGTGCTTTCTTTCCTGCTTCTTTCATATTTTGTTGTTGTATTATTATTTTCAATTTGTAGCCATGAGCTTTAGCCTATGTGCTTGGTATGAAAGGCTTGGCTTCCTGGTCGTTTTTTTTCATGTTGTTTATTAGGCAAACATGCCGTTTTCTTTGTCAAGAACAGTTATGTCTCTGTCTTTCAGAACAGGGAACGTGTTTCTGAACTTTTCCAGCTTTTCCATATCAAGCTCAGCCTGAACCGTTTCTTCATCGCAGCCGCATGAAACTATTTCGCTGCCATAGGGACTTACAATCATGCTTCCCCCCTTATAAAGGCATTGCTTGTCATTCCCAACGCGGTTTACTCCGATGACGTAACATTGGTTTTCTATAGCGCGAGCTTTCAGAAGTGTTGTCCATACGTTGTGTCTTGATGAAGGCCAGTTTGCAACATATATAGCGGCATCATAGTCTTCGTTGTTGCGGCTCCATACGGGAAATCTCAGGTCGTAGCATATTTGCAGCAAAAACCGCATGCCGCGGAAATGCACAATAACCCTTTCTTTTCCTTTTTCGTAGCATTTTCCCTCACCGCCAGGGGTGAACAGGTGTCGCTTGTCGTAAGTATAGCAGTTGCCGCCTGGCGTTACGAAATAGAACCGGTTGGCAAACGCCTTATTTGTCTTTACAACCAAACTGCCACATATGGCGGCATTGTAGTGGGCTGCCATCTTTGCCATCCATGCAGCTGTGTCGGAACTGGAATATACTGAAGCCTCATCTTGTGCATAGTCAGGTGAAGTGTTGAATCCCGTAGACCACATTTCGGGCAAGACATAAACGTCCGACCATTCTGAAGTGCTGATGAGCTCTTCCACATGCTTTTGGTTTTCAAACGGTTTGTCCCAAGTTATGTTGGTTTGCAGAATTGTGACTTTCATTTCTCTGTGTTGCAGTATGTTTTTTAGAGTGCTGCAAAAGTACTATAATATCCTTTACCTGCAAATTTTTTTTGAGCTATATTTTTTTGTCCGTATGGGATATAATTCATAATTTTGCAGTTATATGAACAAACCGTTGGCAGAAAGAATGCGTCCACGGACGCTTGATGATTATGTCGGTCAAAAACATTTGGTCGGTCAAGGGTCGGTGCTTCGCAAAATGATAGAGTCACGACATATAAGTTCCTTTATCCTTTGGGGACCGCCGGGGGTGGGCAAGACAACTTTGGCGCAAATAGTGGCAAATCAGTTGGATGTACCTTTCTTTACGCTTAGTGCCGTTACAAGCGGCGTGAAGGATGTTCGTGATGTTATCGAAAAGGCGCGTAGCGGAAGGTTTTTCAATTCTGCGAATCCTATCCTTTTTATTGACGAAATACATCGTTTCAGCAAGAGTCAGCAAGACTCTCTTCTTGGAGCAGTTGAAAAAGGTATTGTTACTCTGATAGGCGCAACAACGGAAAACCCGTCATTTGAAGTGATACGCCCGCTTCTTTCGCGTTGTCAGCTGTATATTCTGAAGCCACTTGGTGAAGATGATCTCTTGCAACTGCTTAAACGTGCGATAGAAACTGACGTGGAGTTAAGCCAAAGGAAAATAAATATAGAAGAAACTGCGGCTATCTTGAGATATAGTGGCGGTGATGCACGTAAATTGCTCAATATCCTGGAACTTGTTGTTGGCGCTTCTTCTGACGAGAGCGTGGATATAACAGACAAACGCGTAGTTGAATGCCTGCAGCAGAATCCAATGGCATATGACAAGGATGGGGAAATGCATTATGACATCATTTCCGCTTTTATAAAGAGTATACGCGGATCTGATCCTGATGCTGCCCTATATTGGCTCGCACGTATGATAGAGGGTGGGGAAGACCCGTCTTTTATTGCCAGGAGATTGGTGATAAGCGCCTCCGAAGATATTGGCCTTGCAAACCCAAACGCACTTCTTCTTGCCAATGCTGCATTTGACGCAGTAATGAAAATCGGGTGGCCTGAGGGAAGAATACCGCTTGCAGAAGCAACGGTTTATTTGGCCGCTTCACCCAAAAGCAATTCTGCATATAAGGGAATTAATAGCGCATTGGAAATTGTTCGGCAAACGGGAAATTTGCCAGTCCCCCTACATTTGCGTAATGCGCCAACGAAGCTGATGAAAGATCTTGGCTATGCTGCAGAATATAAGTATTCCCATGATTATCCAAACCATTTTGTGAAACAGCAATTCTTGCCTGATGCTCTAAAGAATCAGCGTATATGGGAAGCACAGCATGCGCCAAACGAAGAAAAACTATACAAGCAAATGATTTTATGTTGGGGAGACAGATATAAATAAACTTTGAAAGAAATAGAAAAATATAAAATGAAGATAGTCGTATTAGATGGCTTTGCATTGAATCCGGGCGACCTCTCCTGGCAAGCTCTTAATGATTTGGGAGAAGTTGCAGTTTATGACAGGACCAGTCAAGAAAAGATGATGGCACGTGTTGCCGATGCTGATGCAATAATCCTGAACAAGGTTGTAATAGACGAAGCGACAATGAAGGCATTGCCAAAGCTGAAATATATTGGTGTCTTGGCAACAGGGGTGAATGTTGTTGACATTGCGGCAGCTCATGCGCATGGCATCGTTGTGACAAACGTGCCTGCATACAGTACGTCAAGTGTTGTTCAAAGTACATTTGCCCACATCCTCAACATTACAAATAGAGTGGGGCATTATACTGATGAATGCAGACAAGGCCGATGGAGCAAGAATGCAGATTTCTGTTACTGGAATACTCCGTTGCGCGAATTGGCGTCTTTGACAATCGGACTTGTGGGGCTTGGCAATATAGGCAAAGGTGTGGCACATATAGCACGCTCTTTTGGAATGGAGGTCTTTGCTTTTACGAGCAAAAACTCTGCTGACCTTCCTGAAGGTATACATAAAACAACATTCAATGGCTTGTTAAGTTGCTGTGATATCCTCTCACTTCATTGCCCGTTGACCGAAAAAAACTATCAGATGATAGACAAAAAGGCAATAGAAAAAATGCGTCGTGGCACAATTCTCATAAACACGGCACGTGGGGCTTTGGTAAATGAGAATGATGTGGCAGAGGCATTGCATAGTGGTCAGCTGGGGGCTTATGGCGCAGACGTAATGTGCGTTGAACCACCGCAAAACGACAATCCTCTTTTTTCAGCTCCAAATGCATTTATTACGCCGCATATCGCATGGGCAACAGGTGAAGCTAGGTTGAGACTCATGGCTACGGCAGTAGAAAATCTGAAGGCTTTTGTTGACGGTAAACCGCAAAATGTTGTCTGAGCATATGGATTCAATACAGTTTATAATAGAGTTCCTTGGAACATTTGCTTTTGCTATATCAGGTATACGCAATGCATCGTCAAAGAATTTCGACTGGTTTGGCGGCTATGTCGTAGGATTGGCTACGGCAATTGGTGGCGGAACGATAAGAGATGTCATGCTTGGGCAAACACCGTTTTGGATGACCAATTCAATTTACCTTATTTGTACGGCGGCTGCCCTTATAACATTTGTTCTTCTTAAAAAGTTGTTTACAAGACTGAGCAAGACTTGGTTCCTTTTCGATACATTCGGGTTGGCTCTTTTTACCATAGCTGGATTGCAGAAGACGCTTACTTGCGGCTTTCCTTTTTGGGTAGCCATTATAATGGGCTGCATTACAGGAGCTGCGGGCGGAGTGCTGCGTGATGTTTTGGTTAATGAGGTTCCACTTATTTTTAGAAAGGAAATTTATGCTATAGCTTGTATAATAGGCGGGGTGGCATATCAGATTTGTGAGAGACTTGGAGTCGCTCTAGAAATTACCGTTATGGTTTCTTTCTGTTCTGTCGTAATAGTAAGATTGCTTGCCGTGAAATACAAAATATCGTTGCCTGTGCTAAAAGACCCAGACTTGTGGAAATAAAAAGAGGCGGTGGTTGTCTGCGGATTACTTTCCCTCACGTTCTACTATATCTAATATCTCTTTGCCGTATTTCTCGGCTTTTGCTTTTCCAATGTGGGGTATAAGTACAAGTTCGTCGGTTGTCCTTGGATGTGTGTTTGAAATGCCGATAATTGCTTTCTGATATAAAATGCAATAGGCTGGGAGAGATTCTTCCTTTGCTTTTGCCAATCTCCACTTAACTAAAGAGTCGAAGAGCTTCTTGTCTGTAATGTCTGATATGTTTATGTTCGTATCCTTATTGGCAACAGTGCTCTTCTTTTTTATTTGCCCAGGTGTTGCGGTTAGTGTAAGCTTGGCTTTGGTATTAAGATAACCTTCGGTTGAGAAAGAGTTCGTTTTTGCATAGCGTAGCAATCCTAATTTGATGAGTAACGTTTCCGCAAGTGTCTCTCTAGCCAAAGATAATTGTCTTTCTATCTGCTTGTTTTTGGTGACGATATCAGATGTGCGGAAAATGTTGTCAATCTGCTCGATCTTTTCGATAAAATATGTAGCACCAGAGAAAATTCTTTGTTGCAATTCTTCGGTGATGCCTATTGAAGATAAACAAACCATTGCTTTATACTGGCTATGAAACTTAGAGGAAATATTGCATACTTCTTTTTCTAATAGTGATGATGCACTCTTGAACTTTTCTAGAGTTTTGGGATACTGTTTATAGAGGTGCTCATCAATAATGCGTATGAAGTGGTTAAGAGCAGAGCGTAGACAATTGAAATCAAAAACGTTTTCAATGTTATGTAACAGATTAGTCTGTTTCATTGTTGTTAGTTGACTTGTGCTGGGAATGCGCTTCTGTATTTCATTTGAAAAGTCATCAATAGTCGTATCTCTGATAATTGACAGTCTGTTTATAGGAGCACTTAGTACAAGAGATTCAAGTGACCGGCAACGGCTTAGGGCAACGTAAGTTTGTCCGTGTGCGAAAGCAGAGCTTGTGTTTATAACGGCTTTGCTGAAAGTTAGTCCCTGACTTTTGTGTATTGTTATTGCCCAAGCCAGTCTTAGCGGGAGCTGACTGAAAGTTCCTTCAATATCTTCCCTTATTTCATTCGTTTCTTTGTTAATGCTATATTTTATGTTTTTCCATTCTTCTCTTGAAACGTTTATTACTCGGTTGTCTTCCCCGGCAATAACTTGTACAGATTTTTCGCTTATTGACGTTACTCTCCCAAGCATACCATTGTAATAGAGCTTCTCTGGTGATATATCGTTTTTTACAAACATTATTTGTGCTCCTTCTTTTAGAACAAGGCATTGTTCTGTTGGATATGATGTATCGGGGAAGTTTCCAGAAATTTCTGCGTCAAAAGTGAAACCTTTTGACGGAAGCTTTCTCAAGCATTCTTCGTTTATATGATTTGCTTGCTGGTTGTGTGTGGTGAGTTGGATATAACCACTATCTTCTGATGGGTGGAAATTCGGCTTGTAGCGTTTGTTTAACTCTTGTAGCGCATTGTCGTCAATATCGTTGTTTCGTATCTTATTCAGTATAGTAATGAATTTCTCGTTCGTCTGCCGGAATACAGTTTTTAGTTCAACGGTGGCATAAGTAAGGCGTTTTAGTGCAATGCTGTCGAAAAAATACATGGAGTTATAGTATTGTTGCAACAGTTTCCACTCTTCATCTTTTACAACGGGAGGCAATTGCTGCATGTCGCCAATCATAAGAAGTTGCACTCCACCGAAAGGTTGGTTGTTATGACGGTGCCTCCGCAGTGCGTCGTCAACGGCATCGAGCAAGTCTGAACGTACCATGCTTATTTCATCGATAATAATAAGGTCGCATCCTCTTATTATGCTGAGCTTTTCCTTACTGAATTTATAATGGGATGCGTGGTGAGGCGCATTGGGAATAAATGGGGACAAAGGTAGCTGGAAAAAAGAATGTATGGTCATTCCTTTGGCATTGATGGCAGCTATACCTGTAGGTGCAAGGACGACAAGGCGCTTATTGATGTGTGTCTTGACATAGTGTAGAAATGTAGTCTTGCCAGTACCGGCTTTGCCTGTAAGGAAGAGGCTACAGTCAGTTTCGCTTATAATATGCCATGCCAATTGCCAATCTTTATTATTTGTGTTGTTTAGTCCATTGATGTTGTTGCTCATAAAAATAGTTTGTAGGTGACAATAGGTATACGAAAACAAAAAAAGAAGACCGAAGTCTCCTTTTTCTGTACGTCTGCAGGGGTTCGAACCCTGGACCCTCTGATTAAGAGTCAGATGCTCTACCAACTGAGCTACAGGCGCATTTTTTTTATTGCTTATTAGGAGCGTTTCCTATTTTGCGAGTGCAAAGTTAGTTGAATTGATTGTTTCAGCCAAATTTATGGAGCTTTTTTTTAGAAACTTTTTGAACAAAGGGGCTAAAAAATGTATTTATAAGGTTCATCACCTTATTATATAAATAGATGTTTATGCCAATGTTTACTTGTAATTGGATTTTTGTGTTTGTATATTCATCACTTGCTGTTTGTCTATAGTTGTTTTATTGTTGTTTTTATGTAGCTTAAATGCGTGCAAAATGTTAATGCGTCTGTTGCGCAATGAAAAAAAAATCGTAAATTTGCATATGTTATTTCCGCGGCGTCCATATGATCAATGCTTGAGTGAATCTATTTGTCTGTATTCGGCTTGTTTTGACGTTTCTTGCGGACTTACGAATAATATTGAATAACGGATGAAAAATATAAGGAATTTTTGTATTATTGCGCATATAGACCATGGAAAGTCTACGTTGGCAGATAGATTGTTGGAGTATACTAATACGATAAAAATCGTAGAAGGTCAGATGCTTGATGATATGGATCTTGAGAAAGAGCGCGGGATAACAATAAAAAGTCATGCTATTCAGATGAACTATCGGTATAATGATGAAGAGTATGTGCTTAATCTTATTGATACTCCTGGACACGTAGACTTTTCTTATGAGGTGTCTCGTTCCATTGCTGCGTGCGAAGGTGCTCTTCTCGTAGTGGATGCAACACAAGGTGTGCAGGCTCAGACTATTAGTAACTTATATATGGCTATTGAGCATGACCTTGAAATAATTCCTGTTATAAATAAAATTGATATGCCTTCCGCTATGCCTGATGAAGTGGAGGATGAAATCATAGAGCTGATAGGCTGCGACCGTTCTGATATATTGCGTGCTTCTGGTAAAACAGGAGAAGGTGTTGCAGATATTCTGAGTGCTGTAATTGAACGTATTCCGCATCCAGAGGGTGACGTGACAAAGCCTTTACAGGCTCTTATTTTTGATTCTGTGTTTAACCCGTTCCGTGGTATAATTGCATATTTTAAAATAGAGAATGGAGAAATAAGAAAAGGAGATAAGGTTAAATTCTATAATACAGGCATGGAGTATACTGCTGATGAGGTCGGTGTGCTGAAAATGAATATGATACCCAGGTCTGTAATGTCTACTGGTGAAGTTGGATATATAATTAGTGGAATAAAAAATCCAACCGAAGTGAAGGTTGGAGATACTATTACGCATGTGCAGAATCCTTGTGACCATGCTATATCTGGTTTTCAAGAAGTTAAGCCAATGGTCTTTGCGGGAGTTTATCCTATAGATCCCTCGGAATATGAAAATCTGCGTGCTTCACTTGAAAAACTTCAGTTAAATGATGCGTCGCTTACATTCCAACCAGAATCTTCGGTAGCATTGGGCTTTGGTTTCCGTTGTGGCTTTTTGGGATTGTTGCATATGGAAATTGTTCAAGAACGATTGGACAGGGAATTCAATATGGATGTAATAACAACTGTTCCAAATGTATCTTATCTCGTTTATGATAAGCATGGTGAGGCTAGAGAAGTTCATAATCCTTCAGGTCTTCCTGACCAGACAATGATAGATCATATTGAGGAACCATATATTAAGGCTTCAATTATAACTGACACAAATTATATAGGGCCAATAATGAAGCTGTGTTTGGATAAACGCGGTGAACTTCTTAAGCAGGAGTATATAAGTGGTAATCGAGTTGATTTACATTTTATGTTGCCCTTAGGGGAGATTGTAATTGACTTTTATGATAAATTAAAAAGCATTTCCAAAGGATATGCCTCTTTTGATTATCATATAGATTGTTTTAGACTCTCTCGACTGGCAAAACTGGATATACTTCTTAACGGTGAGCCTGTTGATGCTTTGTCTACTCTAACGCATCAAGATAATGCTGTGGCTTTTGGTAGGCGAATTTGTGAAAAGCTGAAAGAACTTATACCGCGTCAGCAATTTGATATAGCAATACAAGCTGCTATTGGTGCCAAAATCGTTGCTCGTGAAACAATTAAATGTGTACGAAAGGACGTTACTGCAAAATGTTATGGAGGTGATGTAAGTCGTAAGCGTAAATTACTTGAAAAGCAGAAGAAAGGTAAAAAGCGTATGAAGCAAATAGGAAATGTAGAAGTGCCTCAAAAGGCTTTCCTTGCAGTATTGAAACTTGACTAGTGAAGTCTTGTTTTTAATTCTAGCTAGTTTGTGAAAAATAAAAAAGAATTCCTACTAATCTGAATACACATATGAAAGAACCAACGATGACAAAACGTGACATAGCCCGTGAGTTAGCACGGAAATACAGCACTATGGCGCACGACGAGCTAGATATTCTTGAGAGTATTTTGGTGCCGATGAGATTCGCACGTGGAGAAAAAATAGTTGATGAAGGACAAGTTAGTGATTCTATTTATTATGTTGAACGAGGACTTGTTCGTGAATACTATTTTAAGAATAATAAAAGCGTAACAGAATATCTTGCGGCCGACGGGACAATATTTATGAGTATTGAGAGCTTGTTTCGTGAGGAACCTTCTAAGATAGTAGTTGAGGCTTTGGAACAAACTATTCTTTACGCATTGCCAAAACAACGTTTAGAAAATGTTGCTTTGCATAATGTAAATATACAAATACTTTATCGGAAAATATTGGAAGAAAGCTTGATTATATCTCAGCGTAGAGCTGACCTTTTGCGTTTTGAAAGTGCAAAGGATAGATATTTAAAGCTATGTAAATTAAATCCGAAAGTTATTTTGAAAACTCCGCTTGTGTACATAGCAAGTTATCTGCAGATGACACCTGAGACACTTTCGCGTGTTCGCTCAGCTGTGGCTATGGAATAAAAAAAATAGAGCCCATTTGGGCTCTATGTGTTTGTTTGGAATAAGTTGTTTTGTTGTTATGCTTCAGCTTCAGGCAGTACCGAAACGATGCTTCTATCCTTACGGCCTTTACGGAAGTTTACAATTCCGTCTGTAAGTGCATACAAAGTGTCGTCTTTACCGATACCTACATTCTGACCTGGGTTATGCTTTGTACCACGCTGACGAACGATAATGTTGCCTGCGATTACCTTCTGTCCACCCCAAATCTTAACGCCTAATCTCTGCGAAGCTGACTCGCGGCCGTTCTTTGAACTACCTACACCTTTTTTATGTGCCATTCTTTAGTCCTCCTTCTTTTAAGCGATTACTTGTTTAACTGAAATCTGTGTGAAATGTGTACGGTGACCGTTGCGCTTGCGTTCATCTTTTCTGCGCTTCATTTTGAAGACGATGACCTTTTCGCCCTTTACCAACGGGTTTACTACTTCACATACTACTTTTGCACCCTCTACTGTAGGTGCACCTACTGTTACGGTTCCGCCGTTATCAACTAGAAGAACCTTGTCAAACTCTACTGTCTGACCTTCTTCAGCGTTCTGTATATGGTTTACAAAAAGCTTCTTGCCTTCTTCAACCTTGAACTGCTGACCGTTAATCTCTACGATTGCGTACATTTTTGTTACTTAAAAAACGGGTTTGGTCCGCAAGGCGTACTGCTTTTGCAGTATCTTCATCAAGCCTCCACGGATAAAAATCGGCTGCAAAGTTATATTATTTTTCCTTTTTATGCAACCTGATTGTGTTGTAAACTTTAATGGTTAATTATTATTAACATTATAAGCCTTCTTTTTGAGCCATCCGTTTTTCCTAATGTTAAAACGGATGGCTTATATGAGTATTTGATATGCTATTTGTAATCAATGTTGCATTTTGGGGCATTATCAGTCATATGATTCTATTAGTAATGACGAACCGTTGTCTATGGCTTTTTTAATGTCTTTTCCACCATTCTGGACTTTGCAGAGACTTACGTCTTGTCCCTGTACATCTGTAATTCTTATTTTCCCAATTTTCTGCCTTGCTTCCTTTCCTGCAACTGTTTTGACAGTATATACGTTGAAGTGGATGCCTGAATAAGCGCCAACGCTTGAGCCAAGATCTATATATACTTCTTTCTGTTTGTCTTTCTTTTCGCGTGCACCTTCAATGATGTTTGCTTTATATGGGAAACATCTATTGAAGTAGTTTGTGATATAACTGGAAAGTCTGTCCATTGAGTTCATAAGTGCTCCTTCTGCCGTTTCAATCCATGCTGCATCGTAATCGGAAACATTAAATGATGGACTTACTGCAATTTCTCCTGTTTTAGCGTTCTTTACTTGGAGCGTTACACCGATGAGCCCTTTGTAAATCGTGCGAGTTTTATTGCGGTCTTTTACTTTATATGTTTCAATTTTGGAAGTTGTAGAGATGTTGGATATACGTGCGTCAATGATATAGTCAACGTTTGATGGATTTTCTCCGTCAAGAGCAATTGTTCTGCGTCCGTTTGTGATGCCTTTTACGATGCTTGCTCTTACATTGTCTTGAAATTCTGGACGTTGCTGCGTTATTTGACAATTGAAAACGAAGTCTGCTACTTTTCCGAGAACGTTTCCGACATTGGCTTTTTGGTCTTTTACGTTGTAAGTAAGGTTGTTCATTGATATTATAACCTTACTATTGCTTTCATTCTGTGCAAAACTAGGGATTGTACTCATAGCAACCAATGCGGCTATGATCATGTTTCTTAAGTTGAAATTAGTCTTTTTCATAATCTTTTCCTTTCTTTAGCGATATGTTAATAGTTAAATGCTTTGTTTATTTCTTCGCCAAAGGTATGACTTTTTTCTTTTTCTTCCAAACAAAAAACAAATAAAATTTCTTATTTTTTATTCTAAAAAACGTTTTAGTAAATTTTACCTTATTATATAAATTGTGTTTGTATAATAGATTTTATAAAATTTGATTTGATAAATATCTCGGTAAGTAGTACTTTTGCAGATAAATATTAATGTAAAAATGGCACAACAGAAACAAACATCCACCAAAGGTATTGACAGTACTTATGGGCATCTGCAACCTCAAGCTCCTGATATTGAGAGAATAGTTCTTGGAGCGCTAATGATAGACAAAGATGCTTTTACTGTTGTTGGAGAAATTCTCCATCCAGAAACATTTTACGAGCCACGTCATCAAAAGATATATCAAGCCATACAACAGCTAAATATTGATGAACGTCCTGTCGATCTATTGACTGTTATAGAAGAGCTAAAGCATATGTCTGCGTTAGAGGAAGTTGGTGGGCAGGCTTATATTGTAGATTTAACATCGCATGTGGCTTCATCTGCACATATTGAGTATCATGCTCATATTTTGGCTCAGAAATATATGGCACGTCAGCTTATTTCTTTTGCTAGTGTTGTAGAGACGAAGGCTTTTGATGAGTCAATAGATGTTGACGATTTGATGCAAGAAACTGAGAAAAAGCTTTTTGAGCTTTCGCAGAATAATTTGAAAAAGGATTATTCTCACATTGCACCTGTCGTAAGTCAGGCTATAAGTGTTTTGCAAGAGGCGGCTGCCAATAAAGGAGAACTTACAGGTATTCCTACTGGTTATACGGAATTAGACAGAATGACAGCAGGTTGGCAGGCAAGTGACTTGGTGATTATTGCAGGAAGACCAGCCATGGGTAAAACGGCTTTTGCTTTGTCTTTGGCTAAAAATATTGCTGTTGATTATGATGTACCGATAGCATTTTTCTCTCTTGAAATGAGTGATGTTCAGTTAGGTAACCGTCTTATCTCAAATGTGTGTGAGATAGAAGGTCGTAAAATTCTTAATGGACAGCTAGACGATGATGAGTGGAAACGTCTCGATGCTAATGTGGGTAGATTGCAAAAAGCCCCTATTTATGTCGATGATACAGCCGGTATGTCAATTTTTGAACTTAGAACAAAGGCGCGTAGACTTGTGCGTGAAAAAGGAGTCAAGATAATAATGATTGACTATTTGCAACTTATGAATGCAAGTGGTGCCCGTTTTGGAAGTCGTCAAGAGGAGGTTTCAACTATTAGTCGCTCGCTTAAGGGACTCGCCAAGGAACTTAATATTCCTGTGCTTGCACTTTCGCAGCTGAACCGTTCGGTTGAAAGCCGTGAGGGAACGGGATTAGAAGGTAAACGTCCTCAATTAAGTGACTTGCGTGAATCTGGTGCCATTGAGCAAGATGCAGATATGGTTCTTTTTGTGCATCGTCCTGAATATTATCATATTTATACAGATGAGCAAGGCAATGATTTGCGTGGTATGGCTCAGATTATAATAGCCAAACATCGTAAGGGAGCAACTGGTGATGTTTTACTTCACTTTAAGGGTGCGTTTACGCGCTTTCAAAATCCTGATACGGGGGATATGGCATTAGGTGATAGTCTTGGTGGTGAGATTATTGGCAGTAGACTAAACATGAATGCAGATAATTCAGACTTTCTAGCTTCTCAAAATGCTCCAACTAAGCCTGCGTTCTAAAAAAATATTTTTTAGAAGGTAGAATGAATTTTTGTTAAAAGCTAACATCTTTAGATAATCAAGTTACTTAGATTTTTAAGGTCTTGTAATGATATGTGCCAAGCTTTAACAATAACTTTTTTATAATTTATTATATGGATATAGATAAAATCTTATCAAGGCTGGGCCTTGATCAACTTAATCCTATGCAGCTGGAAGTAGCCCGTCTAATCAGTTTGACAACTGATGATATTACGATACTTTCACCTACTGGAAGTGGTAAGACACTCGCCTATATGTTACCTGTCGTTTTCAAAATGAATCCAAATTTGGATATGGTGCAGGTTGCAGTCATTGTACCGAGTAGGGAATTGGCAAAGCAGTCATTAGAAGTATTTCGCTCCTTGGGAACGGGGATACGTGGCATGGCTCTTTATGGTGGTCGTGCAACAATGGATGAGCATCGTGATATAGTAAAACTTAGGCCTCAGATAATATTTGCAACGCCAGGAAGACTCAATGATCATATTGCAAAGAGCAATATAAATGTTCTTGGCATAAGTTTTCTTGTTCTTGATGAATTCGACAAGTGTCTTAATATGGGGTTTGCAGAAGAGATGAAAAAGGTGTTTGTTTCTCTTCCCTCCATAGAAAGACGAATACTTCTTTCGGCAACAGATTGTGATGAAATTCCTGAATTTGTTAATATGGAAAGGACACAAATTGTTGATTACATAGAAAGCAATAATGATAAAAATGTATCAGACCGTGTGACGGAATTCGTTGTGAGGAGTTTGTCAAAAGACAAATTAGAAACATTATTCAAAACCCTTTGTAGCTTTGGAAACTCTAGCACAATTGTTTTCTTGAATTATCGTGATAGTGTAGAGCGCACATGGCGTTATCTTACAGACAAAGGGTTTGTTGCGAGTTTATATCATGGTGGATTGGAGCAGCGTGAACGCGAGGATAATCTTAACGCTTTCGGTAACGGATCAACAACTGTGCTTGTTTGTACAGATCTTGCCTCGCGTGGTTTGGACATTCCTGACGTTGACAATATCGTTCATTATCATATACCTCTTGGAGAAGCTGAATACGTTCATCGGGTTGGACGTACTGCAAGATGGCAAGCTAAAGGGTGTACCTTTCTATTGTTAGGACCTGAAGAAAGTGTGCCTGACTATATTTGTCGTGAATTGCCTGAATATGAAATTCTTGAAGATACGTTAACTATACCCCAACCTCGAATGTCAACATTATACATTGGCAAGGGGAAGAAAGATAAGATCTCAAAAAAAGATGTTCTAGGTTTCCTTTGTAAAGTCTGTCGTTTGCAAGGACGTGATATTGGAAAGATAAATGTTGCAGAGCGTTATTGCTATGTGGCGATAGAAAGCAGTAAGGTGGAACAAGTACTTCGCTTCTCCTCAGGAGAAAAAATAAAAGGTATACGTACGGAAATAGAGCTTAAAAGTCCACTTAGGAAATGATATTCTTTATTTTTTGAAGCATAACATAGCCCATGTGTTTGATTGTTTCTCACGGACGAATTCAAGTCCGAGAGAGGCAGCTCTATCTTTTATTTTTTCAATATCTTGGACATAAAAGCCACTTACTATAAGTTCTGAGCCTGTTGACATCATTTTTGTCCAATAAGGCATGTCGTTTATCAGGATATTGCGGTTGATGTTCGCTAGCACCAAATTAAAACGATAATCAATTGTTTCTAGTATGCTCGCATCGCCAAGCATAACATTGATGTTATTAGTGTTGTTTATTTGTGCATTATGTAAAGTGTTTTTTACGCTCCATTCGTCAATGTCATATCCTATAATTTCTTTTGCACCGCATTTTGATGCAACTATTGATAGAATGCCCGTGCCGCATCCGCAGTCAAGAATACGTTTCCCTTTAATATTGCTGTTTAGTAATTGCTCAACAATCATTTGTGTTGTGTCATGGGTGCCTGTACCAAAAGCTTGTTTTGCATCAATCTCTATCGTAATTGGATATTTAGAAACGATCTGATGGCGTTTGTCGTGTATAATACACCGTTCTCCAACAAGGATAGGGCTGAAACCTTCGTTCTCCCATTCTTCGTTCCAGTTTTTGTTTTCAGCTTCTTCTGTGTGGAACTTTATGGATATATTTTCTAAAGGAAAATCTTCTATGCTATTTTTTAATGCGTCTATGTTGTAAATATTCTTCTGTATATATCCGATTATTCCATTATCTGTGTTCTCAAACGATTCGTAACCAACGTAACCAGCAAGGGCAGCGCATATGTCGCATGCCGTTGAAAGTGTTTCTTTTTCAATTTGAATGTCAGCTGAAATGGCACTTTCTATTGTAAAAATAGTCTTTAGGTATTCCATATTTGCAGTTATTTACTTGCAAAAGTATAAAAAATAGGGGAAAACCTATCTGATGATAGGGTTTTTCCTTATTTTTGCATGATAAAGCAAAGTAATTTTGCATTATACAAAAATGAATAAGAACAAGTAATTGTTTATTGCAAAAAAATAATCGGTGTAGCTTGCATATTTGTCGTTTGTGACTTTTAAGTATGCCTGTTATAACTCTTTAAAGATAGGAGAAAGGAAAAAATGAAAAAGTTAGTTATCATGCTTGTTGTGGCGGCTATAATACCAAAGACTGGCAATGCGCAGGATGATATGTATTTTTCGCCTAAAGATGTTAAGTCAGAAGTACTCGTAAAGAAAACTCCTATGGTAGCGGAGCAAAATTTTCCAACATGCCACAGGGATGTAGATGAATATAATCGTAGAGGCTTTTATAGCTACTATCAGGTGATGGATAATGATAGTACGGATGATGCTATTGATTTTTATGGCAATACTCTAGATACATTGTATAATAGTAAAAAGGATAATTGTAAGATGCATCGCTTTGCCGATGATTGTGATGATGATGAATATGTGTATAGCCGGAGGCTACGCTATTTTGATGATTTTTGGTGGTATAATGATCCTTGGACTTGGGGGTATATGCCTGCATACGGTCCTTATTCTGCTTGGTATGGTTATGGTTGGCGTCATTGGTACAATGGTTATTATTATGGCTGGTATGAACCTTGGTATTATGGATATTCAAGTTGGTACAATCCATGGTATTATGATTATGGCTATTTCCATCGCCCACATTATGGAGGAGGTTTTATTGCGCATAATAATCCGAATAGAGGTGGTGTTACAGGAACGTCAAACCATGGATGGGTTGGACGTGGTCGTGCTGATGGCAGAGTACGTTCCTCTTTTAGAGGAAGTAACTCTGTAGGATCGCGTAACACAGATGCCTATAATCGTATGAATAATGCACGTTTCTCAGATTCTCGAAAGTATGAAAGTGTTGGAAACATGCGTGAGAACACATATATTAATCGTAGTCGTGACATAAATACATCCACTAGAAATAACACCTTTGACTATAGAGGTTCAATGAATAGGGGGAGTAATAATAGCGGAGGTAGCTTTAATGGCGGCGGACATCATGGCGGCGGCTTTAGTACAGGCGGGGCAACTCGTTCTGGCGGTGGCGGACATTTTGGCGGAAGACGTTAACAACAATGTAAATAGCTACACTTTAAAAATACGATAAAAATTTAGCTTTATGAAAAGGATAGTTCTTTTTTCAGCCATTGCTTTGATAGGTTTTTCTCAGGCAAATGCGCAAGAAACATATGAAAATGCAAAACTTGCAAACGAAGATCTTAACGGAACAGCTCGTTACGTAGGTATGGGCGGTGCAATGGAGGCACTTGGAGCTGATTTGTCTACGATTTCTTCCAATCCTGCAGGTATAGGATTATTTCGTCATTCTTCAGCGAGCGTTTCTTTCGGTTTCGTATCACAAGAGGATGCAAAAAGTTTTGCTGATGGGAATAAAACAAACATGAGTTTTGACCAAGTCGGAATTGTTGCTGCACTTCGAACAGGCCAACGCTCGTTTCTGAATTTTGCTTTTAATTATCATAAGAGTAAAAACTTTGATTATATATTGTCGGCAGCAGGTGCTCTTGACGGTAAATCATCGCAGAACAAACAGACTTATTTGAAAAGTCAAGATGGTGCCTTTGATATAATTAAAAGAAACGGAGAGTACATAGGCAATAGCAATGCATTCTCGCAGACGGATTTTTTGTATGCAAATACATTGCTTCCCGCAGAATCTAGCAAAGAGCAGACATCAACATATCTGACAGACTATTATGGGGCAAGTGGATTTGCCTTCGATCGTGCTCATACGGGATATATCGGTGAATATGATTTCAATATAAGTGGAAACATAAATGACCGCGTTTACTTGGGACTTACTGTAGGAATACATGATGTGCACTATAATGGATATAGCGAGTATTCCGAGAATTTATTAAATGGAAGTGGTAGTGCGATAGGAAGCACGAGACTTACAGATGATAGACGTATTACAGGAACAGGTTTTGATGTTAAAGCCGGAATAATTTTTCGTCCAGTAGAAGAATCCCCCTTACGTTTTGGCTTTTATGTTTCAACCCCCACGTGTTATGAATTAACGACAACCAATTATACAACGATAGACAATAAATCACTAGCTAAAGATTATGGTAACTATGATACTGGCTATAATTCAGAAAGTTATGATTTTAAATTGTTTACTCCGTGGAAATTTGGAATAAGTGCAGGAACAACTGTCGGAAAATTCCTTGCTGTAGGAGCAACATATGAGTATGCTGATTATGGAACACTTGATTCTCGAATCAATGATGGTGAAAGTTATGATTGGTATTACGATACGTATTATTCTTCAAGTTCGTCAGATGATGCTATGAATAGGCATACAAAGAGCGTGTTGAAAGGTGTGAGCACGCTAAAACTAGGTCTTGAATATAAAGTAGATAATAATCTAGCTGTACGTCTCGGCTATAATTATGTCTCCCCGATGTATAATGAAACATCTTATAAGGACGGAACAGTTAATTCTCCAGGCTCATACTATTCTTCGACAACGGATTATACAAATTGGAAATCAACAAACCGCATAACATGTGGACTTGGCTATACTATAGATAAATTTACATTGGATTTGGCATATCAGTATTCTTCACAGAACGGACGCTTCCACGCATTCAATGACTATTTTGGTGATAAGGGAAACAGTAACCTTTGTGATGCGATAGATGTGGCAAACAAACGTCATCAAGTCCTCTTGACTTTAGGATATCATTTCTAAAAAGGAAAGTGTTTAAAAAGATATTTTGTTATAACTCCGAGAGTTATCCTTGGCATTAAGGCGGGGATAACTCTTTCGTGCTTTTTATTATACAATATGTTAGAAAACTATAATATCATCTTAGGAAGCGGTAGCCCTCGTCGAAAAGAATTGCTAAAAAGTTTAGGACTAACCTTTGAAGTCTTAGTACGTAAAGATGTAAGTGAATTTTATCCTGATGAAATGCCAGCATGTGAAATTGCAGAATATATAGCTTGTGAGAAAGCTTCTGCCTACAAAGATTTATTGTCAGATGGTCGAACCCTTGTAATTACGGCAGATACAGTTGTTATTTGTAATGGGGAAATACTGGGGAAACCTTCTAGTTCGGAAGACGCCTATCGCATGCTTAGACTTCTCTCAGGGAAAAAACATCAAGTAACTACAGGAGTATGTATGCAAACATCCCAGAAAAGTGTCAGTTTCCATGTTTCAACAGGAGTAACATTCAAAGAGCTGACTGATACGGAGATTGATTATTATATCCGTAAGTATTTGCCGTTTGACAAAGCTGGAGCATACGGAATACAAGAATGGATCGGTGGTATTGGTGTTACAGGCTTGGAGGGAAGCTATTACAATGTTATGGGACTGCCAGTTCAACGGATTTATCAAACACTGGAGGATACACCTGAATTTTGTAATTGGCGAATTATAAAAGAATGACAATCATTTGTTGTGAATAGGCAACGCAAGATAAAGTAAGACATATGTGCAAACTTAACAAGATGAATATACAAGAAAAAAAAATAGCAGTGCTTCTCTCAGGTGGAGTAGATAGTTCGGTGGTCGTTCATGAATTGGTTTCTCGTGGACTTACTCCAGATTGTTTCTATATAAAAATCGGACCGGAAGAGAAAGAGGAATGGGATTGTTCTTCAGAAGAAGATCTAGAGATGGCGACATCTGTGGCTAAGAAATATGGATGTCGACTAGACGTTGTTGACTGTCATCGTGAATATTGGAATGAAGTAACGCGGTACACTATTGACAAAGTGCGCAACGGATTTACTCCGAACCCAGATGTTATGTGTAATAGGCTTATTAAGTTTGGGGCTTTTCATGAAAAGAAAGGATACCTTTACGACTTGATAGCAACAGGGCATTATGCTCAGACCGAATATGACGAAAATGGAGACAAATGGCTTACAACCAGTCCTGATCCAGTAAAGGATCAGACGGATTTCCTTGCACAAATACATTCTTGGCAGTTAAAAAAAGCAATTTTCCCTATTGGACATTACCAAAAGAATGAAGTTCGCGAAATAGCAGAACGTGAACATCTTATAAATGCTCGTCGTAAAGACAGCCAGGGGATATGTTTTCTTGGTCAGATAAATTACAATGACTATCTTCGCCGTTACTTGGGAGATAATCCCGGTGATGTCGTTGAATTTGAGACGGGAAAGAAAATTGGTTCTCATCGAGCCTTGTGGTATCATACAATAGGTCAACGTAAGGGACTAGGCTTTGGTGGAGGTCCGTGGTTCGTAGTAAAGAAAAATGTGCAGAAAAATATTCTCTATGTAAGTCATGGTTATGACCCATCTTCCGCATATAAGAAAGATTTTCCTATCATTGATTTCCATTTTCTGACCCGTGAGATTCCAATGAATCGTGTGACATTCAAAATCCGTCACACGCCAGATTATCATCCTGCAACGATAGAAAAAACAGGAATTGGCACTTATCTCATTCACTCAGACAATGCAATACACGGCGTTGCTCCTGGTCAATTCTGCGTTGTCTATGATGAACGCCACCATCGTTGTATTGGTAGTGGTGAGATTTCTTTGATATAGTCAATAAGAAAAATAATTGGGAAATATTTTGCGTGTTCGGATAAAAGGCGTATCTTCGCATCATAAACATTAACCTAAAACTATTTCCGTATGAAGAAGTACAATTTCAATGCTGGACCTTCTATTCTACCTCGAGAGGTAATTGAAAACACTGCTAAACAGATTCTTGATTTTAACGGAAGTGGTCTCTCTCTAGCAGAGATTAGCCACAGAGCAAAAGATTTTCAACCAGTTGTTGATGAGGCCGTAGCACTCATAAAGGAATTGTTAAAAGTTCCCGATGGCTATTCCGTATTGTTCCTTGGAGGTGGCGCTTCTTTAGAATTTTGCATGGTTCCTTACAATCTGCTAAAGAAAAAAGCCGCTTATCTCAATACAGGTACATGGTCGAAGAAAGCTATTAAAGAAGCTAAGTTATTTGGTGAAGTTGTGGAAGTAGCATCTTCGTCCGATAGTAACTTTACATTTATCCCCAAAGGTTGGACTTGTCCAGACGATTGTGACTATCTTCACATTACTACGAACAATACTATTTACGGTACGGAAATGCGTCAAGATCCAGAAGTAAGTGTACCTTTGGTAGGTGATATGTCATCAGACATATTCAGTCGTCCTGTTGACGTGGCTAAATATGATTGTATATATGCTGGAGCCCAAAAGAATCTTTCTATGGCAGGCGTTACGTTAGTTATTGTTAAGAATGATTGCTTAGGTAAAGTTGAACGGCAGATACCAACAATGTTGAACTATCAAACGCATGTTGAAAAGGGAAGTATGTTCAATACTCCTCCTGTAATCCCTATCTATACTGCGCTTGAAACATTGAGATGGATAAAGAAGAATGGCGGTGTAGAGGAAATGGATCGTCGGGCTCACGAACGCGCAGAAATTCTCTATTCAGAAATTGACCGTAACAAGCTTTTCCGTGGAACAGTAGCAACAGAAGACAGATCGCTCATGAATATTTGCTTTGTCATGAACGATGAATATAAAGATTTGGAGAAGCCTTTCCTTGAATATGCCACTGAGCATGGTATGGTCGGAATAAAAGGCCATCGTTCTGTTGGAGGTTTCCGTGCAAGTTGCTATAATGCAATGCCGGTAGAGGGCGTTAAGGCTCTTGTGAAGTGTATGCAGGATTTTGAGGCACTTCATTAAAATAAATTTTTTCAGATATTTTTGTCAGTAGTCTTGTCTGCCTGGATTTCAGAATACAGGCTACTGACATTTTTTATTTTAATATAAAAATAGCATGGCAATTCTGTCTTTTTAATAAAAATGTCAGGCTATAAAAACTTACAACTATGAAAATACTCGTTGCAACAGAAAAACCATTTGCTCCTGTAGCTGTAGAAGGAATTAAGAATGAAATCGTTGCTGCAGGACACGAACTTATATTGTTGGAAAAATACACAGATAAGCAACAACTTTTAGATGCAGTTTCTAATGTCGACGCACTCATTGTCCGTTCAGATAAAATAACAACAGAAGTTCTGGATGCGGCAAAAGAATTAAAAATCGTGGTTCGTGCAGGTGCAGGATATGATAATATTGACACGGCTTATGCAAAACAAAAAGGTGTTATAGTTGAAAATACCCCTGGTCAGAATTCGAATGCAGTAGCAGAATTGGTATTTGGTCTTTTGGTCTTCGCCGTTCGCAATTTCTATAACGGAAAAGCTGGTACAGAACTTAAAGGGAAGAAATTGGGAATTCTAGCTTATGGAAATGTTGGCCGCAATGTTGCGCGCATAGCAAAAGGCTTTGGCATGGAAATCTTTGCCTATGATGCATTCTGCCCGAAAGAAGTTATTGAGCAGAGTGGTGTTCATGCCGTTGATACCCAAGAGAAACTTTTTGAGGAATGTGATGTCGTATCGCTCCATATTCCGGCAACGCCAGAGACGAGAGAAAGTATTAATGCAGCTTTAGTGGGCAAAATGAAGAAAGGCGCCGTGCTTGTGAACACGGCCCGTAAAGAAGTCATAAACGAGGCAGAATTACTCTCTGTCATGGAAGAACGTACAGATTTGAAATATGTAACAGATATTAAGCCTGATATGGATGCTGACTTTGCTGAAAAGCTTGCCGGACGCTATTTCAGCACTCCTAAAAAAATGGGTGCACAGACGGCTGAAGCGAATATAAATGCAGGCATAGCAGCAGCTCGCCAAATAAACGAATATTTCGCTGACGGCTGTACAAAATATCAAGTTAACAAATAATTGCTCATATCGGCTGCAATGTTAAACTCTGCTTGCGGATTTGTTTTATAAATCCTTAAAAATAAGTTGGGTATCTGCAGTCGCTAAAGAAATAATATTATGGCTACAATACGACCATTTAAAGGCTTTCGTCCTCCTAAGGATTTAGTTGAGCAGGTTGAGTCTCGTCCATACGATGTGCTTGACAGTGAGGAAGCACGTGCTGAAGCTGAGGGTAATGAAAAAAGTCTTTACCATATAATCAAGCCCGAAATTGATTTTCCGGTAGGAACAAGTGAATACGATCCCCGTGTCTATGCCAAGGCTGCAGAAAATTTCAAGAAATTTAAGCAAAATGGCTGGCTCGTTCAAGATACTCATGCCAATTACTATATTTATGCTCAAACGATGGGCAATAAAACACAGTATGGAATTGTTGTTGGAGCATTTGTAAATGACTATATAACGGGTGTAATTAAAAAGCATGAGCTAACCCGTCGTGACAAGGAAGAGGATCGCATGAAACATGTTCGTGTGAACAATGCAAATATGGAACCAGTCTTTTTTGCCTATCCCGACAATTCTATTCTTGATTCTCTGCTTAAAAGATATGCTGCCACAGAGCCTGAATACGATTTCATTGCGCCTGTAGATGGGTTCCGTCATCAGTTTTGGGTTGTATCTTCTGAAGATGATATAGCAACAATAACAGAGGAATTCCGCAAAATGCCTTCGCTTTATATCGCAGATGGTCATCATCGTTCCGCTGCTGCGGCATTAGTAGGACTTGAGAAGGCTAAGCAAAATCCTGATCATACGGGTACAGAAGAGTACAACTATTTCATGGCAGTATGTTTCCAGGCTTCTCAATTGACAATACTTGATTATAACCGTGTTGTTAAAGACCTTAATGGCTTTACTCCGCAGGAATTCCTTACCGCTCTTGGCAAAAACTTTATTGTTGAAGAAAAAGGTACAAATGAGTATCGTCCTGATGCTTTGCATAATTTCTCTCTCTATCTAGAGGGGAATTGGTATAGCTTGACGGCAAAGGAGGGCACTTACAATCCAAATGATCCGATAGGTGTTTTGGATGTAGACGTTTCAAGTCGCCTTATCTTTGACGAACTCTTGGGAATCAAGGATTTCCGTTCAGACAAGCGAATAGATTTTGTCGGTGGTCTGCGCGGTCTTTGTGAGTTGAAACGTCGTGTGGATTCAGGAGAAATGAAAATGGCATTGGCTCTTTATCCCGTAACGATGAAACAAATTATGGATATTGCTGACAGTGGGAATATAATGCCACCAAAAGCAACGTGGTTTGAGCCAAAATTGCGCTCAGGGCTTGTTGTGCATGAGCTTGATTAGTATAGAAAATATTACAAATTAACTTTTGGAAGACAAATATACTACCATAACAGATCGCATTGGCGAGGGATTCTACAGCGAGAAGCGAAGTAAATTCCTCGCTTTTACGCATCATGTGGAAACGCATGAGCAAGTAAAGAAATTGTTGGCCTTTTATAAAGCAAAATATTATGATGCGCGTCACGTTTGTTCTGCCTATATTCTGGGTGCCAATGCTGATGAGAGTAAGGCAAATGATGATGGTGAACCGTCAAGCACGGCTGGTAAACCCATATTAGGACAGATTGTATCGGCAGGGCTGACAAATGTGCTTGTTGTGGTAGTTAGATACTATGGAGGTGTGAATCTTGGTACTGGTGGACTGATTGTTGCTTATCGTACTGCGGCAGCTGATGCGATTTCATCTTCAGAGAAGATAGATAAATATGTTGAAGAGGATGTTGAATTCTCTTTCCCTTATGTTATGATGAACGGGGTAATGCGCGTTGTTAAAGCAATGGAACCGCGCATTGTGTCACAAGAGTTTGACAACACGTGCAAGATAGTGTTGCGGATAAGGAAAAGTCTTGCATCTGAACTCAAAAGCCGTCTTGACGCATTGGCTTATGAATGATAGCTTTTCAAGTAATTCAATTTGTTTTTAGAGAATATTTTCTTAATAGTTTTCCGCATTTTGTAATGTCTAATGGGGTGTTTTTGGGAGTTGCAATATAATTGCGGAAAATCAGAGGGGGATGCAAAAATATATGCATCCCCCTCTTTAACGTAGAAAAGTTTTCGTTTATTTCTTATTCTCTAGCTTAGCAAGCATGTTTTGCGCCGCTTTTCGTCCGTCTCCCATAGCCAAAATGACGGTTGCACCTCCGCGTACGATGTCACCTCCAGCATAAATTTCGCTGCGTGAACTTTGCATGGTGTCATCAACAACGATGGTGCTTTTCCTACCTAATTCCAGTCCTGGTATAGATTTCGGAACAAGAGGATTTGGTGAAACACCCACTGCGACTATAACCAAGTCAGTATTTACCGTAAGTGTCTTTCCTTCAATTGGCTCAGGACGCCTACGCCCGCTCTCGTCAGGCTCACCGAGTTTCATTACTTGGAGAACAGCTTTAGTTACAGTTCCTGTTTCATCTGTAAGATATTCAATTGGATTATGAAGCGTTAGGAAGTTGATGCCTTCTTCTTTTGCGTGGCGCACTTCTTCAAGTCTGGCAGGCATCTCCTCTTCAGAGCGTCTGTAAACAAGAGTGACCTCAGCTCCTAGTCGCCGTGCTGTGCGACAAGAGTCCATGGCAGTGTTTCCACCTCCCACGACAATAACATGTTTTGCAGGAAGAATAGGCGTGTCGCTTGTATCAGAAGCCGCATCCATTAGATTTACGCGTGTGAGGTATTCGTTTGATGACATTATGCCTTTTGCGTTTTCTCCAGGTATACCCATGAAATTAGGCAGTCCAGCACCGCTGCCTATAAAGAAGCCTTTGTAGCCTTCCTTCTGCAATTCTTCAATTGTTATAGTTTTGCCAACAATACAATCCGTATGGAATGTCACTCCCATGCGTTCAAGATTTTCTATTTCTCTGTCAACAATATAGTTGGGAAGTCTGAATTCAGGAATACCATATTTAAGAACGCCCCCTATTTCGTGGAGAGCTTCGAAAACATGCACGTCATATCCGTATTTAGCCATTTCTCCTGCAAAGGTAAGTCCTGATGGTCCAGAGCCAACTACGCCAATTTTTATACCGTTCTTCTTGATATCGTTATAGTCGATGCTTGCACCTTCTTTTGCAGCAGTGTCAGCCACAAAGCGTTCAAGACATCCAATGGCAACTGCTTTGTGCCCTGTCTTTGTGTGTATGCAACGGCTTTCGCATTGCTTTTCTTGCGGGCAAACGCGTCCGCAAACAGCGGGTAGGGTAGAAGTATCTTTCAGCACTCTTGCTGCAGACGAAACATCTCCGTGTTCAAGGTTCTTGATAAACGACGGTATATCAATGCTTACAGGGCATCCTTGCCTGCAAGATGGATTTGCACAATCCAGACATCTTCGTGCTTCTTGCATGGCTTGTTCCGCGGTAATGCCGATGCTGACTTCCTCTAGGCGGTGGGCGATGCGATAGTCTGCCGGCAATTCAGGCGCACTAACGCGTTCTATAGCCATGCGCTCCTTAGGTTTCATACTGCTGCGCAGTGATTGTCGCCAAGATGTAGAACGGTCATTTAGTTCACTTAATGGAGTTACGGATGCATTTCCTGTTTCTGTTGAGCTTTTCTCTTCTGTAGAACTTAGCGTATAATCATGTGTACTTGTCCTGCTTTCTTTGGGGCATGTATTGCTCGCGTTCAGATAGCGTTCGTAATCTCTTTTTTCTTCTTCGCGGAATGTGCCCATTCGGCAGAGCATTTCGTCCCAATCGACAAGCGAACCGTCAAATTCAGGTCCGTCAATACATACAAATTTTGTCTTTCCGCCAATGGTTAAGCGGCAAGCGCCGCACATACCTGTACCATCAACCATTATTGTGTTTAGCGATACTTCGGTGGGTATGTTATAGTTTGCAGTTAACTTGCAGCAGAACTTCATCATTATTGGAGGTCCGATAGCGAATGCTTTGTCGATGTGTTCCTGCTTTATCAATTTCTCCATGCCAACGGTTACGACGCCTTTCTCTCCGCGTGAGCCGTCGTCGGTCATAATGATGAGTTCGTCGCTCCATTGCTTTACCTCCTCTTCAAGTATCACGAGGTCGGCACTGCGTCCGGCAATAACCGTGAGCACTCTATTGCCAGCCTGTTTTAGTGCTTTAATTATTGGTAGCAAAGGTGCTGTTCCAACACCTCCTCCGGCGCAAAGCACTGTGCCGAACTTCTCAATTTTTGTAGGTGTGCCCAATGGTCCGGCAATGTCTTGCAACTCGTCACCTATGTTCATGCTGCACAACTGTGCTGTTGATACACCAACTTTCTGAACAACGAGGGTAACGGTGCCAGCCTTTGTATCGGCATCAGCTATAGTAAGAGGTATACGTTCACCGCGTTTGTGTGTGCGTACAATAACAAAGTTGCCGGGTTTGCGGCTATGGGCAATGAGCGGTGCTTCAATGCGGAACATGAACACGTTCTCAGAGAACTGCTTTTTTTCGATTATTTTATTCATTGGCTAGTTGGTTTAATATCTTTGATATGCTTTGTCTGGGGAGAATTCCCCATGACAATATAGGGGCTATGCTACTTTACGTGTGGCAGCATTTCTATATTGTCGTCTTTTTATGTATTCATAATGTTTATTTCCATATGCAAAGATAATGATTTAAATACTTACAAAAGAACACAAACAAAGAATGTTTGAATGTTTTTCTTTAAAAAATCCTCTGAATAAAATTGTACTAGCGGCGGAACTCATTTTTGCTCTTCAAGCAAACATGGGCGCACCTTCTCCACCACGCTTCCGTTTAAGTGGATTTGAACGGTTTTCGGTTTTGGATCGGAAGCGTGGCGAGCCACCATCACCTTGTAGTTCCCTTCTTCAACTTGCCACTGACTATCTACTTCATTAAACGAAGCCAGACTGCGATAAGGTACTTGCAGTGTCACTACTTGCGACTCGCCAGGCTGGAGCTGATTGGTCTTAGCAAAAGCCTTCAGTTCGCGCTCGGGTTTAGGCAAATCAATGCCTGGTGCCGACACATAAATTTGCACCACTTCCTTGCCTGCAACCTTCCCCACATTTTTCACCTCAACAGCTATCGTAAGGTTTCCTTGCTCATCTGCCGAAACCTTCAAGTCGCCATATTTAAATGTGGTGTAGCTCAGCCCATAGCCGAAGGGGTAAGCTACGGGCACTTGCTGCGTGGTGTAGTAGCGGTAGCCCACATTCAGACTGTCATTATAGACAGTGTAGTCGAAGTTCTTCTGAGGTTCCCTATGTTCATCGGTTGTTTGATTGATCATGCTTGAGGTGAGAAGTTCATCGCTAATCTCGTCGGTCTTTGGAAAATCATTCTTTGATGGTACGTCATTATAGCTTAAAGGCCACGTCATGGGTAGGCGGGCTGAGGGCGAATCCTTGCCAACGAGTAAATCGGCAACGGAGTTTCCTCCTTCCTGCCCAGGCAACCAAGCCAGTAGCACGGCATCTGCTTGTCCTACCCAACTTTTCGTTTCAATCACTCCACACACATTGAGAATGACAACCACCTTTTTGCCCACCTTATGGAAAGCCTTTGCCACTTGGGCGACCATTGTCTGTTCAGCCTCGCTGAGGTTGAAGTCATCGGTAAGTTTACGGTCGGCAAACTCGCCTGATATCTTTCCTATGGTGATTATTGCCAAATCGTTGTTGGCAGCCGACTGAGCCAACAACTGTTCATCGAGCGGCATCTCGGGCACTAGGGGCTTGGGCAGCAAAGCGGCCAGCGGTCCTGTGGTTTTAGGTTGTAGCTTTTTTTGTTCGGGAAGGTACTCTTCGTACGCTGTCCGTAGCTTCTCGTCCATGGTAAACCCCGCACCTTTCAAACCATCGAGCAGACTCACTACGTAGGCGTGGTTCACATTGCCCGACCCCGAACCACCAGCTATAAAGTCATAAGATGTTCTTCCGAAAAGAGCCACATGGGGTGTGGTCTTCGTGCTGAGCGGCAGGGTGTTCTTTTGGTTCTTGAGTAGCACCATACCCTCGATGGCAGCCTTTCGTGTGACGAGCGCATGAGCCTTCAGATCGGGCATGTTGTCGGCCACGTAGCCATTAAATCTAGGTGTTCGCTGAATGTACTGCAACACGTGTTTCACGTTTCGGTCTACTAATTCGAGCGACAGCCTGCCATTGAGCACGGCCTTTTTGATGGCCTTTCGCTGTGATAGCTGTCCAGGCATAAGCAGGTCATTACCAGCTTGCACTTGTGCTACGGCATCGTTGCCTCCAAGCCAATCACTCATAACAAGGCCGTCAAAGTGCCACTCATGACGCAATATCTCTGTGAGCAAATCGCAACGTTGGCTAGCCATTGTGCCGTTGATTTTATTGTACGACGACATAACCGTCCAGGGCTGAGCTTCCTTCACAGCTATTTCAAAGGGTTTTAAATAGATTTCGCGAAATGTGCGCGGCGAACCTATCACATTATTCCCCGAGCGATTGGTTTCTTGGTTGTTGAGTGCAAAATGCTTTAGGCAAGTGCCCACACCATGACTCTGCACCCCACGTATCATGGCGGCACACATCAAGCCCGAGAGTAGAGGGTCTTCCGAGTAGTATTCGTAGTTACGGCCATTAAGCGGGTTGCGTTGTATGTTGGTCGAAGGAGCTAGAAGCACATCCACGCCGTAATGTTTCACCTCACTGCCGAGGGCGCTGCCCACCTCACCCACGAGTTTTGTGTTCCAAGTGGCACTCATCACCGTGGAGATGGGGAAGTGCGTACAATAGAATGTACGGTTGCTTCCCTGCCGAGTAGAGTCGATACGAAGACCGGCTGCTCCATCAGCCATTACGGTAGAAGGGATGCCCAAGCGTGGAATGGCATTCAGTTGGCCTGCAGCCCCAGGCACCAAGGTGGAGGAGTTGCCTATGGTCACCTTAGCCTCGCTTTTCACGTTGCCCTCTGAGCCTATAAGCAAGTCGAGTTTCTCGTCAAGGGTCAAAGCGTTGATCACGCTATCAATGGGAGCGCTGCCAAGATGAGGAGTCTGCGCTGCGCCATCCACATTTGCCAGTGCAAGTGTCATGGAGGTAAAAAGGATTGTTTTCTTCTTCATTGTAATTTATTTTATTTGCGGCAAAAGTAACTATTTTCGTCCACAACGGTGCGTACTATTTCTGCTCATTTTTTGTATTTTAGCGAACAATATCGTCGGTGCCCCATAGCAGACCAAAATGATAAAATGTAAGAAGTATCTCCGCCTTGTCATAGGCAAATTGTCGTAAGCCTGCGGGCTTATGATTGAAACCCCGCTTTTTCCTGAATAAAAGCAAGCGGGGCTTTAGGGCTTATGCCGTAGGCTTTATAGATGAAAGTTGCAGCGATTACATTATGAGGAAATTGCATAGTAAAATCCCACTAACGTCATTTGCGATATAGAGCCAAAGTTGTCATTGGTATAAGCATTAAAAATGTTGGATTAAAGTTTTAAATGACAAAAAAAAAGCATAACTTTGCAAGACATAAACGGAAGAGAGGAAAAGCACAAAGTTAAAAACAATTTCGATATATAAATCATTAAAGATGGAAAGAACTTGGAGGTGGTTCGGCAGGAACGACAAGATAACGCTTGCGATGTTGCGCGAAATCGGAGTGGAAGGCATTGTGACGGCATTGCATGATGTGCCTAATGGTGAGGTCTGGACGCGAGAGAAGATACACGAGCTGAAAGAATATATTGAAAGTTACGGCATGCGTTGGTCAGTAGTGGAAAGCCTACCCGTTTGCGAGAGTATCAAATATGGCGGAGAAGACCGCGATCAACTGATTGAAAACTACAAGGAAAGTCTTAAGAACCTTTCTCTTGAGGGTATACATACTATCTGCTACAATTTTATGCCCGTTCTAGATTGGGCGCGTACAGACTTGAGTCATCCCAATCCAAACGGTACAACAAACTTGTATTTCTCGCATGCACAGTTCGCTTATTTCGATATTTGCATACTGAAGCGTGAAGGGGCAGAAAAGAGCTGGAGTCCTGAAGTGCTCGCCGAGGTTGAGAAACTAAAATCAACAATGACACGCGAGGATGACCACAAACTTGTTGAGAACATCATAGTAAAGACACAAGGCTTTGTAAGCGGAAATATAAAAGAAGATGATGAGCATCCCGTTGAATTGTTCCGTCAATTGCTTGATTTATATAAGGGCATAACAAAGGAGCAGTTGCGTGAGAACATGAAGTATTTCCTGTCGGCAATAATGCCCGTGTGCGATGAATATGATATGTATATGTGTGTGCACCCTGATGATCCTCCATTCCAGATACTTGGCTTGCCTCGAATTGTTACATGCGCAGAGGATATAAAGTGGCTGTTCGAAGCAGTAGACAATCCACATAACGGTCTGACGTACTGTGCCGGGTCGCTCTCTGCTGGCAAGCATAACAATGTGCCCGAAATGGCAGCTGAGTTTGCTGCACGCACTTGGTTCGTCCATTTGCGTTCTTGCCATATCTTCCCCAACGGCGACTTTACCGAAGCTTCACACTTGGGCGGACGTGCAGACTTGATACAACTTGTACGTATCTTTGAAAAGGAAGAGCTCAATCGCGCAGCCAATCCAAATATAGCCCGTCTTCCTATGCGTGTTGATCATGGTATGACCATGCTTGGCGATGAAGGCAGAGGATATAATGCTGGCTATAGCTTCCTCGGACGTATGTTCGCCTTAGGACAAGTGCAAGGGATTATAGCAACAGTATGCCGTGATATGGACAAGCCGTTCTGTCAGCCTGGATTTTACGAATAACACAAATAATTTTTATGGCACAACTTTTTAATATTAAAGACAATGTGACCGTCATTACTGGTGGCACTGGGGTGCTCGGTCGCACAATTGCAAGATATTTGGCCCTTGAGGGCGCAAAGGTTATAATCCTCGGTCGTAACGAGGAGGTGGGGAAGCAGATAGTTGACTCCATCCAAAGCGAAGGAGGACATTGTCGTTTTATGAAGACCGATGTCCTAGACCAAAAGAAAGTAAAAGAAAACTGCAAGGAAATCCTAGAAACATACGGGCGGGTGGACACGTTGCTCAATGCTGCCGGAGGTAATATGCCAGGGGCTGTAATTGCACCGGACGGGAATTTCTTCGATTTGAAAGTAGACGAATTTCAAAAGGTTCTGAATCTCAACCTTACCGGCACGGTTATTCCTACGCAAGTCTTTCTCAAACCGATGGTTGAGCAAGGCAAGGGTTCTATAATAAACTTCTCCTCGATGGCAGCCTTCCGCCCAATAACCCGTGTCTGTGGGTATGCGGCAGCAAAAGCCGGGATAAGCAATTTCACTGAGTTCATGGCAACTGAATGTGCAAAGAAGTTCGGTGAGGGAATTCGCGTAAATGCAATAGCACCAGGCTTTTTCATTACAGAACAGAACCGCACGCTTTTGACAAACCCCGATGGCACATATACGCAACGCGGAAAGGATGTGGTTCATCAAACACCTTTCGGGCGCATGGGTGACCCAGAAGAATTGTGCGGAACAATACACTATTTGATGAGCGATGCCGCCAAGTTCGTAACAGGAACAGTGGCAGTCGTAGATGGTGGGTTCAATATTTTTGCAATGTAAATGCTGCTATTTAAGGAAACGTCCTACGTGATCTGCCCGTATAAACGTAAACCTTTACGTGTGTTTTGCAGAAGAAAAAATCATAGTAATGAGTGACATTCCTTTTTTTTGTAGTACATTTGCAAATAGAAAGAAAAGCACATGAGATAAATAAATATGTCTCAGCGTACTTATGAAAGACAAAACAATACAACTTTAACAAAATATTAATCATGAAAGAATTGCAAGCTTTAAACAAGAGGACTGCGCCTAAAAGCGTGATGCCTGAAAAGATTATTCAGTTTGGCGAGGGTAACTTCCTCCGTGCTTTTGTTGACTGGATCGTTTGGAAGATGAACCAGAGAACAGATTTCAACGGATCTGTTGTTATCGTACAGCCTTTGGCTGGTGGTATGGTAGATTGGCTGAACGGTCAGGACTGCCTTTACCATGTAAATCTTCAGGGTAAGGAAAACGGGCAGCCTGTCAATACACTTGAGCGTATTGATGTAGTAAGCCGCGCACTCAATCCTTATTCGCAGAACCAGGCTTTCATGGCACTTGCAGAGCAGCCTGAAATGCGCTTCATCATTTCAAATACTACAGAAGCCGGTATAGCTTTTGACGATAGCTGCAAATTTACCGATGCTCCTGCCGCTTCATATCCTGGCAAACTCGTTCAGTTGCTTTTCCATCGTTATAAATTCTTTAACGGCGACCCAACAAAGGGTATGATTCTTATGCCTTGTGAGCTTATTTTCCTCAATGGTCATCATCTTAAGGAATGTATCTATCAGTACATCGAACTTTGGAAAGAGGATATGGGTGCTGACTACGAAGGATTCAAGGCTTGGTTTACCGACAACTGCTTCGTTTGCGCAACATTGGTTGACCGTATCGTTCCTGGATTCCCACGCGACACAATCAAAGAAATCCAACAGAAGGTTTGCTATAAGGACAACCTCGTTGTAAAGGCTGAAAGCTTCCACTTGTGGGTAATTGAAAAGGCTGAAAACATGACAGTAGAGCAGATGCAGGCTGAATTCCCCGCTCATAAAGCAGGATTGCATGTTCTTATCACTGACAACGAGAAACCATATCATGAGAGAAAGGTTACCTTGCTCAATGGTCCTCACACTGTGCTCAGCCCTGTTACATATCTTAGCGGCGTGAACATCGTACGTGATGCTTGCGAACATCCTGTACTTGGCAAGTATATTCACAAAGTTCAGTTTGAAGAACTTATGCAGACCCTCAATTTGCCGATGGAAGAGCTGCAGCAGTTCGCTTCCGATGTGCTTGAGCGTTTCGAGAACCCCTTTGTTGACCATCAGGTAACAAGCATTATGCTTAACTCATTCCCGAAATACGAGACACGCGATCTTCCAGGTGTTAAGGTTTATCTAGAGCGTAAGGGCGAACTTCCTCAAGGACTTGTTTTCGGTCTTGCTGCTATCATTACATATTACAAGGGTGGTGTACGCGAAGACGGTGCTCCTATCACTCCTAATGATGATGCAAAGATCATTGAAAAGTTGCAGGAACTTTGGGCAACTGGCGATACGCAGAAGGTTGCAGAAGGTGTTCTCGCATTCGATTATGTATGGCATGAGGACTTGAACAAAACTGTTCCTGGACTTACAGAGCTTGTCAAGAAAGACCTTGATCTTATTCAGGAGAAGGGAATGCTTGAGGCTGTCAAGGCAATTCTCTAATGAGGAGAGATGAAAATATAAATTGAATTTATTTTTCATGATTACCGCATTTTAAGCGGTCGAATATGAAGGACGGGTTGAAGTTATTCACCCGTCTTTCTTTTGATAGTAGGGTATTGCTTTATCGGTAAAACAATAAAAACACATTAATGGACAACCAGGAACTCAGAGCTTTGGCTGAGCAATGTGAAAGTAAGGATTTTTTGAATTCAGACCCCAGCTACTTCATGCATCAAGTGAAAGGCACGGCTAATCAAGAAACAACGGCATTTGTGGCGTCATGTCTCAGCTATGGAAGCAGAAAACAGTTCATGCCGAAAATAAGTCGCATACTTGATCTCGCTGACGATGATGTCTATACATGGATAAAGGAAGGGCTTTTTTCGTCATGGTTCTCTGAAACAGACACATCGTGTTTTTATCGTTTGTATACATGTGCAGACATGAACAGTTTGTTTTCCGCTCTTAGAAAAATGCTTATGGAGTGGGGGACAATAGGCGATTATGTGAAGGCTAACGCTAGTGATGGACTGTCTGCTGTTGATGCTCTGGCTTCATTCTTTGCTTCAAATGGTGCAAGCCGTATTGTTCCCAAAAATATCAAATCTCCCTGCAAGCGGCTTTGCATGTTTCTTCGATGGATGGTTCGTGACAATTCTGCAGTAGACCTTGGATTATGGGGCTCGTTCATAGATAAACGTTCACTTATTATTCCGATGGATACGCATGTGAGACAAGAGGCTATTCGCCTGGGACTTATGCCAGAAACAAAATCTGTGACAATGAAAAATGCAATACTTCTTACATCACGCTTGGCGGAAATTTTTCCTGAGGACCCTCTGAAAGCAGACTTTGCGTTATTCGGACCGGTAACCTTATGAAGGACAATAAAAAAGGGATAGTGCTTAATTTCCACCATCCCTTTGTTGTTTTTTGTTATATATGCATTATACAGATTTCAATATTTCAAGAAGATGATTCCATACCATTTCTACTGTGGGTATAAGCAGGCGCTCATCAGGTGAGTGGACACCGCGCAAGGTTGGTCCGAACGAAACCATGTCAAGGTTTGGATAGCGTTCAGAGAACAAACCACACTCAAGTCCTGCATGAATACCTATGACAAGTGGATCTTTCTTGAATAGTTTCTTGTATGTCTCAATAACAATAGCCGTCAACTTGCTTTCCGGGTTCATCTTCCATGCAGGGTATCCGTCGCTTATGCTTACTGTTGCCCCCCCTAGGATGAACGCAGCTTTTACTGTGTTTGTCATGTTGTTCAAGTTGCTCATTACGTTTGACCTCTGTGAGGCAACAACGGTAATGTCGGTATCTGAAGTGACTACGCTTGCTATATTGCTGGAAGTTTCCACAAGCCAATCTATCTCTTTGTCTTGGCACATGGTATACACTCCATTGTCTACCGCCTGCATGCTGTAAATGAATTTCTGAGAATTTTCTTTTGGCAGCACCTTTGCAGCGTCGCAACTCTCAAGTTCAAATTGCATGTCGTGT
Source organism: Barnesiella intestinihominis (assembly GCA_963586715.1). Lineage (GTDB taxonomy): Bacteria > Bacteroidota > Bacteroidia > Bacteroidales > Bacteroidaceae > Prevotella. The sequence continues at coordinate 12,236 of CAVAAS010000011.1, read as the reverse complement.
TCTGTTACGTGGAACTCGTCTTCCACTGCAACTGTAAATATGTTCCAGTCAGCCTTAACCATTTCTTTGTCTTTGTTCGGAACGGCAAATATAACGATACCGTCACGTGGAATTGCATTATGCATTCTTCCTGAATCAAAGCTGCTTAGGCGTAGGTCAGTCTTTTCGGATTCATTGAAGAGGAAACGCGTTAAAAGCTTTATGCAATTTGCACGCTTCTTGTTAATGTCGTCACCGCTATGACCACCAACAAGTCCTTTTATAGAAGCTTTCATGAAGAAATAGCCTTCTGGGGCTTCCTCTATATTGAAGTTGAACGTAGCGGTAGTATTTTGTCCTCCAGCGCAGCTGATGAATATCTGCCCCTCGTCTTCACTGTCAAGATTTATAAGCATATTGCCCGTCATGAAGTCGGCTTTCATACCGTGTGCACCGGTAAGTCCTGTTTCTTCGTCACGTGTAAAGACACATTCAATAGGACCGTGCTCAATATCGTTTGATTCCAAAATTGCCAGCTCCATGGCGCATCCTATACCGTCGTCTGCACCTAGAGTTGTGCCTTTGGCTTTCATCCACTCTCCCTCAACGTATGTTTCTATCGGGTCGTTCATGAAATCAATGTCCACGTCTACAAGTTTGTCGCAGACCATGTCCATGTGGCTTTGCAGTATTATCGTTGGCTTATTCTCGTAGCCTGGGGTTGCAGGCTTGCGTATGAGAACATTGCCTGTTTCGTCAACAATAGTTTCAAGATTGTGGCAGTTTCCAAAGTCTGCTAGAAACTTAATCATTTTTTCTTCGTGTTTAGATGGACGCGGAATCTTGTTAATCTTCGCGAACTGTTCAAAAACACATGAAGGTTTAAGTTCTGAATTGTTCATAAGTATTATATTTTTACTTGTTT
>CAVAAS010000011.1:0-11322 GCA_963586715.1 Barnesiella intestinihominis | reverse complement strand
TTAGTTGTTTAGTTCGATATTGTAAGACTTTTTGAAGACTTGAATATTCTATATTTATACGTTGCAAAGGTAATCTATTTGCAGTTAAACGCCAAGGGTGACTGAAAATAAATTGTCAATCTCTTGTTGTGGCAGAATAAAAGCCGTATCTTTGCAGAAAAGTAACGTGGGCAAGCCTAATATTGGGGCTTGCTATTCAAAATAGTAAAAACTAAAACAAGATATTTAAAGATGAACAGAAAAATAGCTCGCATAATGGGTGTTGCAGCTTTTGCTGCATTGACTTTTGCTTCATGCAACAACGAAGCTAAAAAGGTGGACGAAAAGGCAACGTCACCAGCTCAGCAGAACGGTACAATGAAAATTGCTTATGTGGAGGTTGACTCCATAATGTCACAATATAAGTTCTGCAAAGAGTATTCACTTATCCTTCAAAAGAAGAGCGAAAATATACAAAGTACATTGCAACAGAAAGAAGCTGCTTTGCAGCAGGCTGCAGCTAAATTCCAGCAAGATGTGCAACAGAATAAATATACGCAGCAACAGGCAGAAGCTGTGCAGGCTGGACTTCAAAAGCAAAGTGCTGATTTGCAAGGCCTACAGCAGCGTCTTGGAACAGAATTCCAAAATGAAACAAATACTTTCAACGCAGCATTGCGTGATAGTATTCAGCATTATCTTGCAGCATACAATAAAGACAAGAAGTATTCTCTAATTCTGAGTAAGGCTGGTGACAATATACTTTATGCCGACAAGGCATATGATATTACTAACGAGGTAATTGCCGGATTGAACAAGGCTTACAAGCCAGCGCCTGCAAAAAAATAATAATTGTCTTAAATAGAAGGAAAATATGGAATCTTTTTTATTCCGTTGTTTCCTAATTGGCATGTCTTTTTAGCAGCAGTAAAGAAAAGAAACGTTGTCATGATTTAGCAATGTTTATATGATATACGATGGTTGGTTAACATTATGTTGTCCAACCATTGTTCTTTATGATATGTGCTGAATTTTAATGACATAATTGAGAAGGAAAATGAGTGAAGGTAATCTGCATAATGGAGATAATGTATGATAAAGGAATTACAAATAAGGGTTTCACCACAGGTGGCTGCCACGGAGTGTCTTCTGAAAGAATTTATTTCAAAAGAATGTGCAGTTGATCTGCGTACAATTTGTGCTGTGCGTATATTGCGCAAAAGCATTGATGCCCGGCAGCGCAATATATTTATAAATTTAAAAGTAAGGGTGTTTGTAAACGAACAACCTGAAAACGAAGAATTTAAGAAAACAATATATAAGGATGTTTCGTCGTGTCCGCAAGTCGTTGTCGTAGGTGCTGGTCCTGGAGGATTATTTGCAGCATTGCGCTTGATAGAAAATGGCTTTAAACCGATAGTCGTTGAGCGTGGAAAGAATGTAAGGGAACGGAAAAAAGATCTTTCTTCCATTACAAGAAACCAAGAAGTTGATCCTGAAAGTAATTATTGTTTTGGTGAAGGTGGGGCTGGAGCCTACTCTGATGGAAAACTCTATACGCGCAGTAAGAAGCGCGGCGATATAGAGAAAATACTGAATGTCTTTTGTCAGCATGGGGCTTCTACGTCTATATTGTCGGATGCGCATCCTCATATTGGCACAGATAAATTGCCTGCTGTTATAGAAGCGATGCGCAACACAATATTAAAGTGTGGTGGTGAAGTTCATTTTCGCACTAAGATGATAAACTTGCGCGTGGAAGATGCTACGGTATGCGGTATAGATGCTATTGATTTGACTAGTGGTAAGGAACTTGTGTTTCATGGACCTGTAATATTGGCCACAGGACATTCCGCACGTGATGTTTATCGAAATCTATATTCTTCGCAAATTGAACTAGAGGCAAAGGGGATTGCTGTTGGGGTGCGTTTGGAACATCCTTCGCATCTTATAGACTGTATACAGTATCATAGTAAAAACGGAAGAGGAAAATATTTGCCTGCAGCAGAATATAATTTTGTAACTCAGGTGGACGGAAGGGGGGTCTACTCTTTTTGCATGTGTCCTGGCGGTTTTGTCATACCTGCAGCAACAGGGAAAAGGCAGATCGTAGTGAATGGGATGAGTCCTAGTAACCGTGGAACTAAATGGTCTAACAGTGGAATGGTTGTAGAAATCCGTCCAGAAGATATACAAGGAGATGATGTGCTTAAAATGCTTGACTTTCAAGAAACATTGGAACATGATTGCTGGAAAAATGGCAATATGAAGCAGACTGCGCCAGCTCAGCGAATGGTGGATTTCGTAAATTCAAAATTAAGCTATGATTTGCCGCCAACTTCTTATGCTCCAGGGATAATATCCAGTCCTCTTCATTTTTGGTTGCCCAAAATGCTAAGTTCAAGGCTGCAGACAGCATTTAGAAAATTTGGAAGTATGAGTCATAGCTTTTTGACTAATGACGCAGTGATGATTGCTGTGGAAACACGAACATCGTCTCCTGTTAGGATTATACGTGATGCCAGTACGCTTCAACATGTTCGCGTTAGTGGATTGTTCCCATGTGGTGAAGGTGCAGGCTATGCTGGAGGTATAGTTTCTGCCGGAGTTGACGGCGAACGTTGTGCAGATGCAGTTGCTGTCTATATGTCTGCTAACTAATCATGTTTTGGTTTAGTCTGATAGTTGCTAAAATGTATAGACAAAGACTTTTTGTAATAAAGTTTTTTGTACAAATGGCTAATTTTTAGTACTTTTGCGCCAACTGAACAAAATTGTAAAATTACATCAAAATGAATATATCATATAAATGGCTTAAGGAATATGTTGACTTTAGCCTTTCGCCCCAAGAAGTGTGTGATGCTCTGACATCAGAAGGGCTTGAAGTCGACTCTCTTGAGGAAGTGCAAAGTATAAAGGGTGGTCTCAAAGGACTCTATGTTGGAAGGGTTCTCACATGTGAGATGCATCCCAATTCAGACCATCTCCATGTAACTACAGTGGATCTTGGCCGCGAAACACCTTCTCAAATAGTTTGTGGAGCGCCGAATGTGGCTGCTGGTCAGAAGGTAATTGTTGCAGATCTTGGTTGTATACTCTATGACGGAGATAAGGAATTTGTTATTAAAAAGTCCAAACTCCGTGGCGTTGAAAGTTTCGGTATGATTTGCGCCGAAGATGAAATAGGTGTAGGTACGAGTCATGACGGCATAATTGTATTGCCGGAAGATGCTAAAGTTGGTATGCCTGCTGCCGAATACTACAAGTTGGAAAGTGATTGGCTTATAGAGGTTGATATAACAGCAAATCGTGCCGATGCACTATCCCATTGGGGAGTAGCTCGTGATCTTTATGCTTGGCTAAAGCGCAATGGATATGAAACATCTCTTCATAGACCTGATTGCGAAGAGTTTAAAGTAGATGACGAAACCTTACCCATTGATGTGGAAATTCAAAATAATGAGGCTTGCAAACGTTATGCCTGTGTAAGTCTTACAGGATGTTCGGTAAAGGAAAGTCCAGAATGGTTGCAGAACAAGTTGCGCGTTATAGGATTACGCCCAATAAATAATATAGTGGACATTACCAACTATATTATGATGGCTTATGGACAGCCCCTTCATTGTTTTGACGCAGATATGATTGTTGGCAAAAAAATAGTTGTCAAGACAATGCCTAACGGAACGCCATTCGTTACATTGGATGGCATTGAACATAAACTTAGTGATAAGGACTTGGCAATATGCAATGCAGATGAGCCTATGTGCATTGCCGGTGTCTTTGGTGGAAAAGGAAGCGGAACCTATGATTCTACGGTTGATGTAGTTCTTGAAAGTGCTTATTTCCATCCTACATGGATACGTAAAAGTGCCCGTCGTCATGGACTTAGCACAGATGCTTCTTTCCGTTTTGAACGTGGCATTGATCCCAATGGCGTTATATATGCCCTTAAGCAGGCTGCAATCTTATGTAAAGAATTGGCTGATGCCAAAGTTTCAATGCAGATAAAAGATGTTTATCCAGAGCTTATACCCAATGCTGTAGTGACATTGAAATATGATTATCTGACACAACTTATAGGTAAGGAACTGCCAAAAGATATTGTTAAGAATATTTGCTGCACGCTTGAAATGAAAGTTCTTTCAGAGGATGCTGAGGGCTTGGAACTTGAAATCCCTGCATATCGTGTAGACGTTCAGCGTCCTTGTGATGTTGTGGAGGATATACTTCGCGTGTATGGGTATAACAATATTGAGATACCTACTCAATTGAAAAGTTCTCTTGTAATTAAGAATGAAGAGGATATAAAGCATAAACTAGAGAATCTTGTTGGTGAACAACTTGTAGGATGTGGCTTTAATGAAATCTTGAATAATTCATTGACAAAGTCTGCTTACTACAATAACTTGAACCACTATGCTGAAGAACGATTGGTAAGAATTTACAATCCATTGAGTTCAGATCTTAACGTTATGCGTGAAACTTTGTTGTTCGGTGGGCTAGAAAGTCTTGAACACAATATCAAACGTAAAAATCCTAACTTGAAGTTCTTTGAGTTCGGTAATGTTTATAGCTATTATGGCGAGAAGCATAATGCAGATAATCCCCAATCTGCTTATGCGGAAGAATGTCATTTAGGCCTGTGGCTTACAGGAAAAAAAGTAAGTGGAAGTTGGGCTCATCCAGATGAGGATAGTTCTTTTTATGAGCTTAAGGCTTATGTCGAAAATATCCTTCGTCGCATTGGATTGAATTTTGGTAGTGTAGTCTTTGAAATAAGTGACAATGATATCTTTTCTGCAGGAATATCAATAAAGACCCGTGGAGGCAAAGTGCTTGCAGAGGTAGGTATTCTTTGCAAGAAACTTTTAAAGACATTTGATATAGATTCTGATGTTTATTATGCCGAATTGAATTGGGCACAGTTGATGAAGGTTGTCAGCAAGAAAGTTGTTAGCTTTAGAGATATATCAAAGTTTCCACCTGTTAGCCGTGATTTGGCCTTACTTGTTGATAAAGCTACACCGTTCGTTGATATCGAGAAGATTGCATACCAATCAGAGAAAAAATTATTGAAGAAGGTAGAACTTTTTGATGTCTATGAAGGTAAAAATCTTCCAGCAGGAAAGAAAAGTTATGCTGTAAACTTTATTCTTCAAGATGAAGAAAAAACACTTACGGATAAGCATATAGAAGCTGTGATGAACAAAGTAATTACAAACTTAAAACGTCAGCTCGGAGCTGAACTTCGATAAAGAATAGGACATATTGATATATAGTCTGTATATTTGAATTAACAAAAGAAATAAAATAAATAATAATTCCAATGGGAAGAGCATTTGAATATCGCAAAGCGACAAAAATGAAGAGGTGGGGTCATATGGCCCGTACGTTTACAAAAATAGGTAAGCAGATTGCAATAGCTGTAAAAGCCGGTGGCCCTGATCCAGAAAACAATCCTCACCTTCGTGCTATAATCCAAACCGCAAAGCGTGAGAATATGCCTAATGCCAATGTTGAGCGCGCTATCAAAAATGCAATGGGCAAGGATCAAAAAGATTTCAAGGAAGTGACATATGAAGGATATGGTCCTCATGGAGTGGCAATATTCGTTGATGCAGCAACAGATAATACGACAAGAACTGTTGCAAACGTTCGCGCAGTATTCAATAAATATAATGGCAATCTAGGTACTCAAGGATCTTTGTCTTTTCTCTTTGACCAAAAATGTGTATTTACATTTAAGAAGGCTGAAGACCTTGATATGGACGACTTGATATTGGAATTCATTGACTATGGAGTTGAAGAGGATTACGACTATGATGAGGAGTCTAGTGAAGTAACAATATATGGCGATCCTAAAAGTTTCAGTGATATACAAAAACATCTTGAAGGTAAGGGTATTGAAATTACAGGAGCAGAATTTACACGTATTCCTACAGACTTGAAAGAAGTAACTCCAGAACAGCGTGAAACTATAGATAAAATGGTAGACATTCTTGAAGACGATGATGATGTTCAAAATGTTTACACAAACATGAAGCCTGCAGAAGAATAATGCACAGAGGAAGAATATAATTCTCCAATAAAATGAGGCAGTGATTTGAATACTTGTGTTATTTGAATCATTGCCTTATCTTTTTCTAGTAGTCTAGGATGTTCTATCCTAAATTGAATGTTGTATAATTAAAATTAACTTCTTGTTGAGATAATAATGATAAATTACATGTCAGCAAGTAGTTATATATGATGATTTTATGGAGTTAGTCAAAACAGAACAATATTTTCTTGAGTTGCTTAAAGTATCTGTTGGAAACAGTCGTAGTCTGTCTTCTTGTCCGACAGACATTGAATGGCAAGAAATATATTTGTTGTGTCAAAAGCAGGCAATGCAGGGAATGATATTTGATGCTCTTGACATTATTCCAAATCAACAAAAGCCTCCGAAACAATTACTTTTTAGATGGCTCTATTCTTTATTGGAAATAGAGAAAAAAAATAAGTTATTAAATATTAGGGCAGAGCAACTTACTGAAAAGCTTGCCCAAAAGCGTATTGATTCTTGTATACTTAAGGGACAACCTTTAGGCCTTTATTACCCCAATTCACTTCGCCGTGTTCCTGGAGATATTGATATATGGCTTGATGGAGGGATAAAATATATAATGAATTTTCTCAAAGACATAGATGTTCCAACTGGTGAGATTGTGTATCATCATGTCGATGCAGATCTTTTTAAAGATGTTGATGTTGAAATTCATTTCAGACCTTCGTGGTTATGGAATCCTATTCGCAATTATCGTCTTCAAAAGTGGTTTAAGGAAGAGGCAAGTGTACAAATGCATAATATTACACATCTAGTAAATGATGGTAAGTCAATAAGTAATCCTACAAGGGATTTCAATGCTGTCTATTTGCTTCTGCATATTTACCGCCATTTCTTTGACGAAGGTATTGGATTACGCCAATTGACCGATTATTATTATTGCATAAAAAAAGATGGTAATAATACTTTAGTGAAGGAAAAACTTGCCAGTTTCGGATTGCAGGATTTTGCTGCAGCAATGATGTTTGTCTTGGAAAAAGTTTTCGGCTTATCACATGATTGTTTTATCGTTCAGCCCGATGCAAAACGGGGAATGGTTCTTTTGCATGAAATCCTGCAAGCGGGAAATTTTGGCCATTATGATACTCGTGTTTCACAGGATTATAAAAAACTAACACTTGGAAATCTGTTTAGAAAACTACGGCGTAATTTTCATTTCTTTCTTTTATATCCAGATGAACTAATATGGGAGTTGCCTTTCAAAATATGGCATTATTTATGGCGTTTACGAGTAAACAAAAAATACAAGAGACATAATTGATTAAACTTAATTAACAAAAAGTCCGTATTACAAACCAAGTGCTATTATGTCATAATAAAAATGTAAATTCTAATAACTACGTGTAGTAAAAATGCACAATATAAATCTAAAAAACGTATGAAAAACTATCCTAAAATTGGCATACGCCCAATAATAGACGCACGTCAGGGCGGAATTCGTGAAAGCTTAGAAGATAAAACTATGATGATGGCTAAAAGTGTAGCAGCACTCATCACAGAAAATCTAAGGAATGGAGATGGTTCACCTGTTGAATGTGTTATTGCTGACGGCACTATTGGCCGTGTTGCAGAAGCGGCAGCATGTGCAGAAAAGTTTGAAAGCAATGGAGTTGGTGCAACAATTTCTGTAACTCCTTGTTGGTGCTATGGTTCAGAAACAATGGACATGAATCCGACATACCCAAAGGCTGTTTGGGGATTCAATGGAACCGAACGTCCAGGGGCAGTATATTTGGCTGCTGTTTTGGCTGCTCATGCACAGAAAGGGTTGCCTGCATTCGGTATTTATGGTCATGATGTTCAAGATCTTGAAGACAATACAATACCAGCAGACGTTGCAGAAAAAATACTTCGTTGGGCACGTTGCGCACAAGTTGTAGCCACAATGCGTGGTAAGTCTTATTTGTCTATCGGAAATGTTGCTATGGGAATAGCAGGAAGTATTGCTAATGCAGATTTTATGCAAGAGTACCTTGGAATGAGAGCAGAACAAGTTGATATGACAGAGATCTTACGTCGTATTGATTTGGAAATTTATGATAAAGATGAATATGCACGTGCAATAGATTGGGTGCGTAAAAATTGTGTACCACAGGAAGGTGAAGATATTGGCAACCGTCCTGAAAAGAAGAAAACCCGCGAAGGAAAAGACGCAGATTGGGAGTTCGTTACCAAGATGGCTATGATTTTCCGGGATTTGATGAAAGGTAACGAGAAGCTAAAAGAGGCAGGTTTCAAAGAAGAAGCTTTAGGGCATAATGCCATAGCTGGTGGTTTCCAAGGTCAGCGTCAGTGGACAGACTATAAACCAAATGGAGATTTTGCTGAAGCGATATTAAATACATCTTTCGATTGGAATGGAATTCGTGAGTCAATAGTGTTTGCTACGGAAAATGATACTTGTAATGGATTGACTATGCTCTTTGAGCATTTATTGACAAACCGTGCTGCTATATTCTCTGATGTACGTACGTATTGGAGTCCAGAAGCCGTTAAGCGCGTTACTGGTAAAGAACTTACGGGACGTGCTGCAAATGGTATAATTCATCTAATAAATTCTGGTGCAACAACACTTGACGGCACAGGTCAATGTGTGGGACCTGATGGAAATCCTGCGATGAAACAGCCTTGGGAAATTTCTGATGAAGAAGTTAACAAGTGCCTTAAAGCTACGACATGGTATCCTGCAAATCGTGACTATTTCCGCGGTGGCGGCTTTTCTTCAAACTTCTTGACTAAAGGCGAGATGCCTGTAACAATGGCAAGAATTAACATCGTCAAAGGTCTTGGACCTGTTTTACAGTTAGCAGAAGGATGGACTGTTGATGTTGATGAATTTATATACAAGACAATAGACAAACGTACTGATCCTACATGGCCAACTACTTGGTTCGTACCAAGGCTTACTGATAAGGCTCCTTTCAAAGACGTTTATTCTGTTATGAATAATTGGGGAGCTAATCATGGCGCAATATGTTATGGACACATTGGGGCAGATCTCATAACACTTGCTTCTATGTTGCGTATACCTGTTTGCATGCACAATGTGGATGAGGACAAGATCTTCCGTCCTGCAGCATGGAATGCTTTTGGAACAGATAAAGAAGGGGCTGATTTCAGAGCTTGTAAGGCTTATGGAGCATTGTATAAATAGAAAAGAATAAAGCGTCTATAGGGAGTGTAAAAGTTAATCTTATAATTTTTTTTACACTCCTTTTTTTATGACTCTTCATCTAAATAATGGACTAAAGTATTTGTTTTTTGTTAACATCTATTTTTATGTAAATTCTTTTAGTTACCTTTGCCAAGATTTTTTGGCTGACGTGATGTTTCATCGCATCAAGGATAAATAAAACATAAAAGATAAGAAAATAACATTAAATCAAAACAATGGATTGGTTAATTAATCTATTCACTACAACAAATTCTGTAGCTCACATCGCATTACTTTATGCTGTTGTCATTGCTGCAGGTGTTTATCTAGGTAAAATTAAGATTGGAGGAATTTCTCTTGGAGTAACTTTTGTACTCTTTGTCGGAATTGCTGCGGGTCATATAGGTTTTACTGCTCCCAAAGAAATACTTTCATTTATTCAGGATTTCGGCCTTATCCTTTTCGTCTTTATGATTGGACTGCAAGTAGGGCCCGGTTTTTTTGAGAGCTTCAGAAAAGGAGGAGTAACGCTCAATGCACTTTCTGTAGGATTGGTCCTGTTAAACATAGGGGTAATGTTTGCTTGTTATTATCTCTTCTTTGATACGGATAATCCCGCAAATCTGCCAATGCTTGTTGGAACATTGTATGGAGCAGTAACAAATACACCTGGATTAGGTGCTGCCAATGAAGCTCTAGAAACGGTCTTTCCTAATGGAAGCATTCCTCAAATAGCCAGCGGATACGCATGTGCATATCCTCTAGGAGTATTGGGCATCATCGGAGCAACTATTGCTATTAAATATTTGTGTCGTATAAAACTTGAGAATGAAGAGGAAGAACTCACTAAAGGAGAAGAAGACAATACTGCAGTAAAGCCTCATTTCATGCACTTGAAAGTGACAAACTCATATCTTGAGGACCGTACAATAGCTCAGGTACATGAATTTTTGAACCGTGACTTTGTATGTACAAGAATACTGCATGACGGTCATGTTATCATGCCTAAAGGCAATAGCCATTTGCATATCGGTGATCTTCTCTTTATAGTATGCGCAGAAAATGATGCAGAGCCAATCATTGCATTCATTGGTCCAGAAATAGAAGTTGATTGGAAGGCCCAAGATGAACCGATGGTAAGCCGGCGTATTGTAATAACGCGTTCACGTATCAATGGTAAAACTTTGGGACAAATGCATTTTTCTAGTGTATATGGAGTAAACGTAACTAGAGTTACGCGTCAAGGAATGGATCTTTTTGCAAGTCCAAGCTTGTCACTTCAAGTCGGAGATAGAATAATGGTTGTCGGCCCCGAAAATTCTGTTAACCGTGTAGCCTCTGTAATGGGAAATTCTGTTAAGCGTCTTGATACCCCGAACATTGCAACTATATTTGTTGGTATATTTCTTGGAATTCTTTTCGGTAGTTTGCCATTTGCAATACCGAGTATTCCTGTTCCAATAAAATTGGGTATAGCAGGTGGTCCACTTATTATAGCTATTCTAATTGGGCGATATGGATATAAATTCCATCTCGTAACATATACTACAACTAGTGCGAACATGATGCTTCGTGAGATTGGACTAGTTTTATTCCTTGCTAGTGTAGGAGTTAAGGCAGGGGATGGATTTTGGGATACTGTAGTACAAGGTGACGGACTTAAATATGTCTATTCAGGCTTCCTTATAACTGTAATACCAATTCTTATTATAGGAATTATTGCTCGTGTCAAGTTTAAATTCAATTATTTTACCATAATGGGAATGTTGGCAGGAACATGCACAGATCCTCCAGCTTTGGCATATGCAAATTCTGTTTGTTCAAAAGAGGCTCCTGCTGTAGGTTACTCTACAGTTTATCCGCTTAGCATGTTTTTACGTATCTTTACGGCGCAGATAATCGTTCTTTTCTGTTGCGGTGGCTAGATAAAAATTATGATAAGTACAGCTGAAATAGCTAAATGATAAATTATATTCGGAAGCAATATTGTCCTAAACGTTTTTTGAAAAGATTAAAAAAGGAAGTAAAGCTAAGGTAGAAATTCCTACCTTAGCAAAGAGGACCAACTCTTTTACTTCCTATG
>CAVAAS010000010.1:0-87989 GCA_963586715.1 Barnesiella intestinihominis | reverse complement strand
TAAACAATATTAGTTAATCGACCTCAAATGTGACAACGCTTTTTAGGGATAGTCATCCTTAGAAAAGAATACAAATGTTGTACTTACAAGCGAGCAAAACAAAAACAATATTGCTGTGATTATTTTCTATTTCATATGCATTTTGTTTATATTCTATAAGCAAAAAAGTGCAATAAACATTGTGCATACGAAAAGAATGTCACGAACGTTCACTCTGACCTTCTGTATGCTGGGCACAGACTTGTTCTTTGTCTTTCGTCACGTAGCGCTGATAGTAGGCTATGAGGATTGTAGTCAGCGGCAAAGCGATAATAAGTCCGATGAACCCGAGCAAAGATCCCCATACAGAGAGGGCAAGAAGTAGTATGGCGGGGTTGAGTCCCATCGCCTTTCCCATTACCTTAGGCGTAACAACCATGTCAATTATTACTTGTACGATGCAGAACACAGCGAATGCGGAGGCAAAAATAACCCAAAAATTCTGTCCTGTATCTGCCGCCTTTAGCAGGGCTAGGAATAAAGTCGGAATGAGAGCAAAAGTATGCAGATATGGCACTAGGTCCATTATACCAATCAGAATACCGAGACCTATAGCCATCGGGAAATCAATAATAGTAAACCCAACACAGAAGAGTATCCCCATTATAAGAGCCACGAGCGATTGTCCGCGTATATAGTTATTCAGTTCTTTTTCCACATCCTGCATAAGTGATTGCCAAAATGGTCTTATCTTTTTGGGGAAAATCTTTATCCAACTTGTTGTAAGATATTCGTAGTCAAGAAGGATGAAGAACATATATAATAATGTAATGAGTGATGCAACAATACTAATCACTATACTAGCAGTCTGTCCGAGCACGCTGAAGAGTTTGGGCATTGCCGTTTTTATGGTGTCAACCACATCCTTACGTCTGAAGATCTGTTCGATAGTATCACGATTTTGGTGTAGCCACTGTTGCATTATGGCTTGAAAACTTTCACCGTTGGTGCTATGTTTAATGTATTGAGATGCCACATGCGCAAGCTTTTCAAATTGCTCAAGCATTGGAGGTATAAGAAGATAAAAAACTCCCACCAGCACGGCAATTATAAAAATAAACGTTACAATTATTGAAAGAGCCCTTGAAGGCACATGCATCTTATATTGCACAAATTTCACAATAGGATATAGCAGATAAGCAAGTAGCCAAGCCACAAAAAAAGGTAGCAATACGCCGCTTAGATAGTTGAGCATAAAGAGAATTCCGCCAACTAAGAGCGTAATGCCAAGCATGCGTATGAACTTATCGAAGGTTATTTCTTTTTCCAACATAGCAAAAAGTGTTATAGATTAACAGGTCAAGGATCTTATTCTTTATTAATGCTTTTTCTGTAGCATTCACGGCAGAGAGGTTCATATTCCGCCTGTTCACCAAGGAGCACCCTATTATCATTAGCCACAAGCCTATGGCTTATGTACGCCAAAGCCCCACATTTCACACATATCGCATGCACCTTTGTCACCTCATCGGCAACAGAGCAAAGAGCAGGCATCGGCCCGAAAGGTTTACCTTGGAAATCCATATCCAGTCCTGCGACGATAACCCTTACTCCCCGGTTGGCAAGTTCGTTACAAACATCCACCAATCCTTCATCAAGAAACTGCGCCTCATCGATACCTACAACATCAATGTCTACTGAAAGCTTAACGATTGAAACTGAAGAATCAACGGGAGTGCTTTGTATAGAATGGCGGTCATGGCTAACCACATCCATTTCTGAATATCTTGTATCTATTGACGGTTTAAAGATTTCCACTTTTTGTTTTGCAAACTTAGCCCTTTTCAAGCGTCTTATAAGTTCTTCAGTTTTGCCAGAAAACATTGAACCGCACACCACTTCTATCCTTCCGGGGCGGTGTGTTTCCCCTGCCAAATTATTATCCATATGCGCACAAAATTACAAAGAGGTTTTAAAAAATGCAAAGAATGCATGATATTTTTTGCAGCCCGTGCTAATATACTTACATTTGTGTCTAGGTATGGGAACATTATATATTGTGCCGACTCCTGTCGGCAATATGGAGGACATGACATTTCGCGCTATCCGCATACTAAAGGAAGCCGATATCGTCTTGGCGGAAGACACACGCACATCGAGTGTCCTCCTAAAACATTTTGAAATCAAAAACAGGCTCATTGCCCATCACAAGTTCAACGAACATGGTACAGCAACAGGAATAGTTGAGCGTCTTAAAGCGGGGCAAACCGTTGCACTTATCAGTGATGCCGGTACTCCTGGCATTAGCGACCCTGGTTTTTTTCTTGCACGCGAGGCCGTTGCTGCAGGGATAATAGTGCAGTGCCTACCTGGCGCAACGGCATTTGTTCCAGCTATTGTATCGTCAGGACTGCCTTGCGATCGTTTCTGCTTCGAAGGCTTCTTGCCACAAAAAAAAGGCAGGGCAACTCGATTAGAAGAACTGAAAAGCGAGACGCGCACGATGATATTCTATGAATCGCCCTATCGTGTCGTAAAAACGCTAAAACAGTTTACAGAATACTACGGTCCCGACCGCAAAGTCTGCGCATGCCGCGAAATATCAAAGATACATGAGGAAAATGTATATGGCACGCTTACCGAAGTAACTGCACATTTTGAACAGACCCCTCCAAAAGGTGAGTTTGTTATTATCCTTGCGGGGAAAGAAGAAGAAAAGAAATCAAAGAAGACAAAATATAAAGAACAAGAGGACTAACGCTTATGAAGAAGATATTGTTTATAGCAGCCAGCATGGCACTAATGGTGGCATGCACTGGCAATAAGGCTCCAGAGCAGCCTTCAAACACATTGCAAAACGACTCTTTAAAGAAAATTATAGAGCAACGTGACACAGAGATTAACGACATGGTTTCTATTCTCAACGACGTTGAAGAAGGTTTCCGCGCCATCAATAAGGCCGAAGACCGTGTTACTTTGGCGAAGGATGGTGAAGGAGGCAACAGGCAGCAACAAATACGCGAAAACATCCAGTTTATCCAAGACCGCATGGAGCAAAATCGCGAACTTATATCCAAGCTAAAGCAACAGATGCGTGAAAGCTCGTTCAAAAGCGAGGAATTGAAACGCACCGTGGATAACCTTATCAAGCAGATGCAAGAAAAAGACGACCAGTTAAAGCAACTGCGTGCTGAACTTGAATCAAAGGATATTCACATTGCAGAACTTGACCAGACAATCAGTACGCTCAACACTAGCGTAAACGACCTCAAATCAGAAAGCGACAAGAAGACACAGACCATAGAATCTCAAGACAAGCAACTAAATACAGCATGGTTCGCCTTTGGAACCAAAAAAGAGCTTAAGAAGCAGAACGTACTTGTCAAAGGCAAAGTATTGCAAGGCAATTTCAATAAGAACTACTTTACAAAGATTGACATTAGGGTTGAAAAGGAAATCAAGCTTTACTCAAAGTCAGCAAAGCTGCTAACCATGCACCCATCAAGCAGCTATACTTTGACACAAGACTCCAAAGATCAGTATATCCTGCGGATAAACAATCCACAGTTATTCTGGAGTACCAGCAAATACCTAGTAGTGCAAGTAAAATAAGCACACTTACATTCTGCAAAAGATACACAAAGAGGGACAAAGAAAACATTGTCCCTCTTTTTTGTTTCCATGAAATTCTTTTTACCTTTAAAGTTTATACTGTAAGCATGCCGTTATAAACAGATATAGTAAAATAACTCACTCTATATCTGCAATGATCTGCTCTGGAGTAAGACGACTGTCATGTGCCATCTGCACATAATCATAACGGTCGTATAGCCCTTTCTTTATGCCATGAACAAAGACACGCATTCTATCAGCTCCATAATAACGAGCAATCTTTTCGCCATATCCACCTTCTATTACACCGTCTTCCAACGTTATCACCGTATGATGGTTCTTCTTCAGCAAGTCTAGAGCCTCAACATCTATACCAGAAAGATAACGCGGGTTTATAACAGTGGCCGAGATTCCCTTTTTCTCCTTCAGCAAGTTTGCCACTTGCAATGCCAGCGAGTGGCATGCTCCTACTCCAATTATAGCCACTCCGCTACCGCATAGCGTCGTTGAGAAACGGTTTAAGTGAGAATAGTCATCATCAAAGTTCTTATCACTATGGTTTACTGCCCCACTTGGCACTCGTATCGCCACAGGATACTCCTCCTGGCGTATGCCCCATTTCATCATAGCAAGGTATTCTTCCCAACACGTTGGAGCTAGATAAACAAGTCCAGGAATATTGCTAAGCATTGGAATCTCATAGAAACCGATGTGTGTTATATCATTCAACCCGTAAAGCGAGCCCCAATAGACATTTATTAGTGCCGGGTTGCCGTTGATACACAAGTCTTGCGACAATTGATCATAAGTGCGTTGTAAAAATGTAGAATAGACATTGTATACAGGATGTATACCGCCCTTTGCCATTCCCGAAACCATTGCCACGGCTTGCTCCTCGGCAATGCCTACATCCACAAATTGCTCTCCAGCCTCCATGCGGCGCTCTTTTGTAAAGCCTGCCACGGTTGGCGTACCGGAAGTGACACAAACAAGTTTCTTGTCCCGCTTCATTTCCTTCAAGAGGAACTGTCCTGTCAGATCGCCCCATGTCTCACTGTTATCCACGACTTTGGGCTTACCTGTTTCTATATCGAAAGGCATGCTCCAATGCCATTCCTCTTTGTGTTCCTCTGCCAGTCTATATCCCTTTCCCTTCTGCGTATGGATATGCACTACAACGGGACGTTTCGTATCCTTTACGCTGTTGAATACATTTATCAGCGCTTCTAAATCATTGCCATTCTCCACATATTTATAATCCAGTCCAAAAGCCTTGAACCAGTTACATTCTGCCTTTCCAGCGGTTTCGCGCAGCAACTGAAGATTCTTATAAATGCCGCCATGGTTTTCGGCAATGGACATTTCATTGTCATTAACCACAATTATTATTCCAGTTCCCAATTCCGCAGCTTCGTCAAGGCCCTCCATAGCCTCTCCCCCACTCAACGAACCATCGCCTATTACCGCAATGATATTTTCGTGCGTTCCACGTATATCACGAGCTTTCTGCAGCCCAGTAGCAAGAGAAATAGAGGTTGATGTGTGCCCAAGTTCAAACTGATCGAAACCAGGCGACTCACTCGGACTACTATATCCCGAGACTTCATTAAGCCTTTCGTTGTCAATATATCCAAAAGCTCGGCCGGTAAGCATCTTATGCGGATACGATTGGTGAGAAACATCAAATACAAACTTATCCTCAGGACAGTTGAAAACATAGTGCATTGCCACTGTCGCCTCAACAATTCCAAGATTTGGCCCCACATGACCACCGATATTACTGTCACGATTCAGCACGCCATTTCTAATTTCCTCAGACAAAGCCTTCAGTTGTTCTATGCTGAAAGACTTTATGTCTTGCGGTGACATAACTTTTTCTAAAAGCATAACTTATATTTTTTTCATTTTACAACTGCAAAGTTACGCTTGTATAAGCAAAGCTCCGCTACCCGTTTCGCTGATTAAGTAACATAAATTACTTTTTAAACTCAGTCACACATTTTTATTACTATGAAACAATAGTATCTTACCCCATAGAAATAAATTTAATCATTAGAAGCCAAAATCCGTTTCAGCAGATATGTAGCATTTTGATTGTGCGCTGTTCCATGCGTTATCTTATATGAATAATTTATATCTGCAGCCAGCTCTATTTCAAAGCAATACGCATCGAAACGGTCCGGAAAATCGTCCGCCAGCTTAGACAGCTCAAGGTCATGTGTCGCTATTATGCCACTTACCGGCATTTTGGTTATCGCCTCAAGAAACATTCTTGAGCCGTTAAGCTTGTCAATTGAATTTGTACCCTTCAGAATTTCATCTAGAATTATTAACGTACGCGGCTGCCTGCGCACGCTTTTCAACAAGTATTCAAGGCGTAGCAGTTCGGCATTGAAATAACTTATACCATGCGAAAGGTTGTCGTTGGTGCGCATACTGCTGAAGAGAGAGAACACAGAAACGCGCATGCTAGAGGCAAATACTGGCAGACCACACATGGCAAGTATGTAATTTGTGCCTAAAGAACGCAGAAATGTGCTTTTTCCCGCCATGTTAGCCCCTGTTACTATATAATAATGCCTATCCCTTATAACAAAATCATTGCCTACAGCCTTACTGCCGAGGAAAGGATGGCGTATAGCTTTGGCTTCTAATATAATTTCGCGTTCTTCCACTATTTCCGGCATAACCGTTTCTGTCTCGTTAAAACGATAGGTTGCCATTGATACTAAAACATCAATTTGGCATATTTGGCTGATCCAAGATGCTATATGCTCACGGTTACGTTGCGTCCAGCGCATAAATCTACGTACAAGAAAGACATCACTGAAAGCAAAAGCATTAAAAACAACGAGCCCCAAAATATTTCCTCGACGGTCTATGGCATTGAGTATGGCACGCATTTCCTTTAGTTCTTCAACCGTTCCACACAACGTTGCAGCAATCTCCCGGTTAATGCCACTGCTAAATTTAGTGTTAGCAACATGTTCAATCAGCTTCATACATGACATCATGCTTGCACTTAAGCCCTCTAAAGCAGTGCTTGCCTTTTTTAGAGCTTTTGAAGAAACGGTTATGCTCACCCATAGTTGCAACACAAGCCACAAAGCAGGTATGTTCCCACTAAGTGAAGTAAAGGTTGAAAACAGGAGCAGCGAAACAAAAACCACAATACTTGCCCCGACCAAAGCCACGGCTCTACGCTTTGCAAAAATCTCAGGAAAATCTTCCGCACTCATGGTCTCTATAGCCTTCTCTATCTTGTGCGTATCTATTCTCCCCTGCGAGCCAAGTGCCAGGAAATCCACACGCCAATCTGACATAGCTGCGAGTTCATCTATTCCCCCGCGGCGATACATTATATCGCCACGGGCTTTGTTCAACGACGCCGCAGCCTCATTTCCCAAAGCCGCCGATGATAGGATTTCAGCCAAACGGTCTGCCCCGCCCGTGGTCACAGCTCGACAAATACGTTGATAAAGCGACTTCTCTCCGAACACATCCATATCGTAAGTATACTGATGGTCGGGATCTATGTAACGCTTGCCGTCATCGAAAGAATGTAGCTTTCCAGAAAGATATTCCATTTCAGCTCGGCAAACAGCAATACGGTTAGCAAGCACATCAACTTCGTCCTGATTTTTTCTGTCGGCACGCTTCACCAAAATAAAACATACGAAAAAAAAGGCACAGCATATATAGATAGCCCACCGAGTTACTTCCTCACAGTCTGAAAATAGTACAGCAACCCCTGCCACAAAGCAAAAGAAAAGAGTTATCTCTGCTGCAATAAAATATTTCGTTTTCTCTTTTCTTTTTTTCAGTAAAACGGACATTTCATCCGTTTTGGACTTATAGTATTCTGTGGGCGACTGTTTCATTGTTATCATTGATGACTGTTAAATAAACAAACATGGCAGCCGATTCATAAAATAGAACTGGCTGCCATATTTGTTTTCTTCTTCTGTTCTGATGAAGGCTACATGATTGTTATTGCTTTACAACAACTCTCTTCTCAGGGATACGTGCCTTCTTACCAGTGAGCTTGCGCAGGTAATAGAGCTTAGCACGGCGAACCTTGCCGACTTTGTTCAGCTCAATGCTTGCAATGTTAGGAGATTCCATAGGGAAGATACGCTCTACACCAATGGTACCAGACATTTTGCGCACGGTGAAACGCTTCTTTGAACCTTCACCGCAGATTTTAATAACAACACCGCGGTAGAGCTGGATACGCTCCTTTGAACCCTCGATGATTTTGTAAGCTACAGTTACGGTGTCACCAGCTTTGAACTTAGGATACTGCTTTTCGATTGCAAATGCTTCTTCAGCAACTTTGATTAAATCCATTGTAATGATATGTATATAATTGTTATTGTTCCAACGCAACATAACAGGCTACTCTTCTTCCTGCCAGCGATTACGCCGAAAAGCGGTGCAAAGGTAGGAATATTTTGCACAACTTCCAAATTATTCGGCAGTTATCCTTTATTTTATCCGTGCGTTTTCTTTGTGCGAACCATCGTTCGATAGCCGTAAACCGTTATTACAACGAAGCATACTAGCGGCAATACAAACGAAACATTGACTGCCGGAAGCCCAAGCAGCTCTTTCATGTCAATCAGGGCCGCTTGAAGCGGAGGCATAACGCTGCCGCCCAATATTGCCATAATGAGGCCTGCGGCTCCAAACTTAGCATCGTCACCTAGACCTGTAAGGGCAATGCCGTAAATTGTGGGGAACATAAGCGACATGCAGCCGCTCACTGCCACAAGACAATAAAGGCCATATATGTTCTGAAACAATATAACCCCAAATGTAAAACATCCGCCAGCTATGGCAAGTGTCATCAATAACAGTCCAGCATTGAGGTATCTCAGAATAAACGTGCAGACAAAGCGCGAGCAACAAAACAGAATCATTGCTGCTATGTTATATTTCTGCGACAGCACCTCGGCATCAATCTCTGCCATCCCTTGATTCATAAATATACGTGTGCCATATTGTATGATAAATGTCCAGCACATTATCTGTACTCCCACATAGAAAAATTGCGCTATCACACCTTCTCTATAATGCGGCATAGAGAATATGCGCTTGAGTGTCGGGATAAAGTTTATGGACTTGTCTTTATCGCCATTCTTCGGCATACGGGCAAAACGTATTACTAGAAGGATTGCAATTATAACCAGACCTATAGCGAGATAAGGACCGATGAGAACAGACAGATCGCTTTCCTTCATTGCATTGAAGTCTGCATCAGATAGATGTGCGCGTTCTGCGGTGCTCATGGGGTTAAGCCGTGCCTGAATAAAGTTCATAGCCACATACATGCCAAGGAGTGAGCCCATAGGGTTAAACGACTGTGCCAAATTGAGTCTCCGAGTTGCGGTCTCTTCTGTTCCCATTGTCAAGATATACGGATTGCATGACGTTTCAAGGAACGACAAGCCACAGGTCAAGATGAAATATGCGATAAGAAAAGCATAATACTCTCCTGTCATCTTTGCCGGGAAGAACAAAAACGCGCCAAAAGCATAGAGAGTAAGTCCGAGCATGACACCTGTCTTGTAGGAAAAACGACGTATGAACATTGCTGCGGGAAATGCCATTGCAAAATATCCGCCATAGAACGCTACTTGCACGAGCGCCCCGTCTGTGGCTGACATACGGAATATTTTTGAAAAAGCCTTCACCATAGGATTCGTTATATCGTTAGCGAACCCCCACAGGGCAAAGCATGATGTTATGAGAATAAATGGGGCGACGTAACTCACGCCATCTTTGTGAAGTATTGATTTGCTCTTCATAGATTATATAAGGTAATGTGTTTCTTTTTTATCCAATAGTTGATATGATATATTCCTTTCAACTGAAACTGCGGCTTACCCTACACCATTCCGTTTGTCGGGCAAGCCGCAGCATTGTTAACGGCTAAAATTTGTGACTATCGTGCCATTTTATAGATTTCCTCCATGTCGTGACGGTCAAGTTTGCGGAAAGCTCCAATAGTGCGCCCGTCATCATGACTGCATTTACGCGCCAGTTCCTTGATTTCTTCATCTGTGATGTCACGGCCAATAAGCTCATGTATGTTTGTAGGCATGCCTATTGCTTTATAGAAACGTTCGATTGCCTCAATGCCTGCGAGTGCTGTTGCCTCAGGATTGGTAAAGTCGTTTGGCACATCCATCACGTTTACCGCAAAGCGTACAAAGCGCGACACATTTTCTTTATATACATAACGTGCCCAACTTGGCCATGTTGCAGCCAAACCTGCACCGTGAGCAACATCGAACATTGCGCTCAGCTCATGTTCAATCTGATGAGTTGCAAAGTCTGCATAAGAGCGGTCACCTGTAAGGTCGTTGTGGCCAAGGCTGGAAGCCCACATTATACATGCGCGGTTACGGTAATCTTCCGGATCTTTAAGCACATGGAACACGCTGTCTTTCACTGTTCTCATCAATGCTTCAGCGATATTATCAATAAGAGTCATGTCGTCAACACGTCCGAAATATCTCTCCATGGTGTGCATCATTATGTCTGTCGCACCACAAGCCGTTTGATATGGAGGCAAAGTGTACGTGCGCACGGGGTTCATTATGGTAAATTTCGGGCGACAAAGATTATCCGAATATCCAATTTTCAGCCCTTCTGCCTCATTTGTTATCACGCTTGAGTCGCTCATCTCGCTTCCTGCAGCAGGAATTGTAAGTATGCTTCCCACTGGCAATGTTTCTTTCGGGGCATATTTACGTGCATATATATCCCATACATCACCATCATATTTCATTCCATAGCCAATGGCTTTTGAAGAGTCAATAACACTTCCTCCACCTACGGCCAATATAAAGTCTACGTTTTCGCGTTTGCACAGTTCTATGCCCTCGCGCACCAACTCTAGTCGAGGGTTTGGCTTAACACCGCCAAGCTCGCAGAAAGCAATACCACCGTCGGTTAACTTTTGACGTACGGAGCCTAATAGACCAGAGCGTTCGGCACTTTTTCCGCCATAATGCACAAGCACTTTCTTTCCGCCATATTTCTTTATCATTTCAACCAACTGCTCTTCTGAGTCCTTGCCGAAGACAACTTCGGTCGGGGCATAATACTTGAAATCTTCCATTGTCCTTTTATTTGATTTTATTTTGCTGTTTCTTGTTTTTCCGCGCCGCTAAGTTAGTCACTTTTTTCCACACTTACAAGCTTTACTGAAGGTTAAGCATCAGTTCTTCCCGACTGCGAAATATTTAGCACGAGAACAACTGATATACAACCCGCAAGTGGAACTCTGAGGATACATCGCTCCGTTTTCCGTCAACCTTATGTTCAGTGCCTTGAAGTCAAGCAGACGACTGAGTGGAAATATAAGTTTTTGATCTGGCAACGACTGATATCCCACAGCCGGACGTATGCCCTGGTATGCAGCCTTCGCCAATTGGCGCAAAGAAAGTTGTTCTTCGGGGGCATATCCCCATAGTTTTGTTCTCACCTCCCTATGGAGCCATTCACTTGTCGCCTCGGCAAGTCTGTCGCCTAGGCTCTGCATAAGAAGTGACTGAAAGGTGTCTTCCGTTTTTTTCAGTCTCTCAAGTTCTTCGGAAAAGGAAGGCGATACGGTTATAGCAAAGGCTCCAACAAAGTCATTGTATCCACGAGGTGCCACATAGTCGCAGAGCGCAAGTCTTGGTTTCCCTTTCTCTGCAGGATGTTTCTGCCTTGGAGTAAACAAGTCCAAATCTAATCCATCCACAGCTCCGGGCAAGACTATGGAACGTTCCGTGCCATAAGCAGGATAAAACCCGACCTGTGCCTGCATGCAGTGTTTCTTTTCTATCTCGTCAAGCATAAGTTCAGCCTCACGCTTTATCCTTTCCGCTTCAATTTGCCCCTTCCTTACACGCCAAAGGTTAAAGAAATAGATCCAATTTATATACGGACGCACTTCTTTAATGCTAATATTTGACAATGTGCGGTAGCCTATATATGTGGGGGACACCAGCGTCACTTTATCCCAATCAATCATTAAGCGCTCTATCTCATCACCGTCGTTTTTCTTTCCATCAGCAAGCTGCATAATCCCATCGACCTTCTTACGCACATTGTACTGGCGCACAAGTTCTTCTTGTCTTCGCTTGTTCTCGGCAATAACTTTGTCTCTATCTTCACCCAATAGTTGCTGTGCCACAACGGGATTCTGCGCGGCATCTTTCATATGGAACACCGGACCTTTATACCGGGGTGCTATCTTAAGTGCAGTGTGAAGGTCGCTGGTCGTAGCTCCGCCTATAAAAAGAGGAATATCTATACCTGCTTCAGACATGGCCTCGGCTGTGCGACACATTTCGTCAAGCGATGGCGTTATTAGTCCGCTGAGTGCTACGAAGTCAAAGTGCTCTTTTTTGAGTGTTTCCACTATTTTCTCAGCTGGCACCATAACACCTAGATCTGTTACATCGAAATTATTGCACCCCAACACTACAGCCACAATGTTTTTCCCGATGTCATGAACATCTCCTTTCACCGTAGCCACAAGATATCGTCCGTTGCAGCATCCTGCCGTCTGCTTGCCTTTTTCAAGATATGGCTGCAATATCGCCACTGCCCTTTTCATGGTTCGTGCTGATTTAACAACCTGCGGCAAAAACATTTTCCCCTCGCCAAAAAGGTTGCCCACAAGTTGCATACCATTCATCAGCGGTCCTTCAATTATTTTTTCCGGAGCAGAATACTGCGTGAGAGCCTCTGTTATATCAGCCTCAAGATATTCCTCATCACCTGTTCTAAGGGCAGTTGCTATTCTTTCTTCGAGCGGTATTGCTGAGCGGTCGGCTACAGGAACATTATTTTCTTCGCCAGTTTTTCCTTCGTCTGCCTCCTGCATTTTACGCGCTATGTCTGCGAGGTGCTCCGCAGCACCAGACATGCGGCAAAGGATAACATCCTCAATAGCTTCAAGTAAGTCTGTGGGGATGTCCTGATACATAACCTTTGTTGCAGGGTTGACAATCGCCATATCCATTCCAGCCTTGATTGCATGAAAAAGAAATACAGCATGCATGGCTTCACGAAGTTTGTTATTTCCGCGAAATGCGAACGAGAGGTTACTCACTCCGCCACTTACATGAGCTCCGGGCAAGTTATGAGTTATCCATCGTGTAGCGCGGATAAAATCAAGGGCATAGCAATCGTGTTCCTTCATCCCTGTTGCCACTGTCAACACATTAGGGTCGAAAATTATGTTCTGCGGACTCACGCCAGCCTTTTCCGTCAGCAGTTTGTAAGCCCTATCACACACTTCTATCTTGCGTTCATAAGTCGTTGCCTGACCTTTCTCATCAAAAGCCATTACAACCATCGCTGCCCCATACTGCTTTATT
The DNA here is from genome assembly GCA_963586715.1 of Barnesiella intestinihominis. Lineage (GTDB taxonomy): Bacteria > Bacteroidota > Bacteroidia > Bacteroidales > Bacteroidaceae > Prevotella. The sequence continues at coordinate 75,015 of CAVAAS010000010.1, read as the reverse complement.
ATACGGGCACGTTGAAGGAATGCTTCTTCGCCTTCTTTAAGTGAAATGGAGTTGACAACACATTTTCCCTGAACGCATTTGAGCGCTGCCTCAATTACGCTGAAACGCGACGAGTCTATCATCCACGGCACACGCGCCACTTCAGGATCGGAAGCCATAAGATTAAGGAAATGTGTCATTTCATCTTCTGCATCAAGCAAGCCGTCGTCCATGTTTATGTCAAGCATCATTGCACCGTCACGTACCTGTTTGCGAGCTATAGCCAAGGCTTCATCATATTTCTTTTCTTTTATTAATCTTAAGAATTTACGACTTCCTGCGACATTGCACCTTTCACCCACATTTATAAACACACCCGGCATGGACATAAGCGTTTCTAAACCTGCCAGCCATCCTGCCGCAATTTCTCCATTTGGCAGCCGTCTTGCTTGACGCCCTTCTACGGCATGTGCTATTGCTTTGATATGATCAGGAGTAGAACCGCAGCAGCCTCCTACGAAATTAACGCTGCCATCGTCAACAAAACGACTTATGGCCTGCGCCATCATCTGAGGCGTTTCGTTATATTTTCCTTCTTCATCTGGGAAGCCAGCATTGGGATATGCACTTACATAATATGGAGCAATTTGAGACAAAGCCTGTAGATATGGACGCATATCTTCTGCTCCAAACGAACAGTTTAGTCCAACGCCAAGTATATCTTCACCATGACTCACTGAAGTCAAGAAGGCTTCAAGCGTTTGCCCTGAAAGCGTACGCCCGCTTGCGTCTGCTATAGTTACGCTAAGCATAATTGGTATCTTACGCCCCGTTGTTTCCTTTACTATACGCGCTGCAGCAAGAGCAGCCTTAGCATTGAGCGTATCAAAAATAGTTTCGATGAGCCATATGTCAATACCTCCCCGACTTAAAACAAGCATCTGCTCTACATAAGCATCACGAAGTTCATCAAATGTAATGGTGCGCATAGCAGGATTTTCCACATCGGGCGACATAGACAAGGTTCGGTTTGTCGGTCCTATTGAGGCAGCCACGAAGCGAGGTTTATCAGGTGTCAGCCTTGTCATGCGATCGGCTTCCTCACGGGCTATTTTCACAGCGGCAGCGTTTATTTCTTCCACATAATCCTCTGTGCGATAGTCTGCCTGGGAAATGCGTTGCGCATTGAAAGTATTTGTTTCAATGATGTCTGCCCCTGCGTCCAAGTATGCTCGGTGTATTTGCCGCAAAACATCTGGGCATGTAAGCGAAATTAAGTCATTGTTACCCTTAAGTCTTATTTTCCAATTACGGAATCGATCACCACGAAAATCATCTTCCCCAAGACAATGACTTTGTATCATAGTGCCCATTGCACCATCGAGTATCCATACTCGCGAATTGTTGCTAACGAATATATCGAAAAAATTAGCCCTTTCCATGTTTGCCTGTCAGTTATGCGTTTAGCCCATTCATTATCTTTTCCACACATTGCGCGGCATTCATCGTATAGAAGTGTATGCCTGGTACACCAGCTTCGCGTAGTTCCCGACATTGCTTTATCGCCCACTCTACCCCAACGGTTTTCACATCATCATTATTGCGGCATTTTTGCAACTCCGTAGCGAGCCGCTTGGGGAAGTCAATATGGAATGTTTTTGGCAACATTGTAAGGTGGCTAAGAGTAGTAAGGGGCTTCAATCCTGGAACTACAGGAACATCTATTCCCTCGTCGCGAAGACGCTTAACGAAAGCAAAGTATTTCTTATTGTCAAAAAACATCTGTGTAACAATATAGCTTGCCCCTTCTCTTACCTTAGTCTTTAAGTGTTCGATATCCGTGTCAAAGTTCATTGCTTCGTCATGTTTCTCCGGATAGCCTGCCACACCATAAGAAAATGGGACGACGGGGCCGTCGCTATGAGCCCCTGCAAGTAATTTTCCAGCATTGAAGTCGTTTACTTGTCGGCATAAGTCTATTGCATAGGTATGCCCTCCTGGAATGGTTATATATTTGTTCTCACCTCGCGGCCGGTCACCACGGAGCAGCAATAAATCGGTAATGCCAAGATACGAAAGGTCTATTAGCTCGCTCTCTATCTCTGCGGCAGTGAATCCACTGCATATTATGTGAGGAACTGTACGTACGCCGTAGCGTTCCTTTATAGCGGCAGAGATTGCAACCGTACCAGGACGATTAAGAACGCTAAGTTTCTCATACATTCCGTTTTCCAGTTCACTATAAATTGTTTCGTATCTGTGTGTCGTGATGTTTATATAAGCGGGGTTGAAAGGCATTAGGCGGTCGATAGTCCTATAAATACTATCTATCCCTTTGCCGCGCAAAGGCGGCAATACCTCAAAAGAGAAATACGGTTGTTGTCCTGTTACCATAGATATATTGTTGTTTGCTTGTGATATATTATCATGCGAAGATACAAAGATTATTCCATTTTATCTGAAATACATTTCTATTTTCAACTTTATACAACATAAAAAAAGAAAAAACGTTTTGCTATCTATATAATAATGTATAGGATACTTTGGAACAATAGTAAATAGCCATACACCTGTTAATATGCAGAAAGCCCACAATTAACTCTCAAAAAAGTTGTCAAAATGAAAGATTTTGCATACTTTTGCATCCAACTTGACAGTAAAAGATTGTTTTTGCATTTTAAACGTAACTATATATGGGAAATGGATTGTATTCTTCCGACTATGAGCATGATGCCTGTGGAGTGGGAATGGTTGTCAATATTCACGGCAACAAGAGTCACGACCTAGTAGACAATGCCTTGAAAGTGTTGGAAAACATGCGTCACAGAGGCGCAGAAGGAGCAGACAACAAAACAGGAGATGGTGCGGGAATCATGTTGCAAATTCCCCATGAATTCATTCTCTTGCAAGGTATTCCTGTACCTGAGAAAGGGAAATACGGAACGGGGTTGATTTTCCTCCCCAAAGACCCTGTCGCTCAGCAAGGCATACTAAGCATTATGATTGAGGAAATTGAACGCGAGGGTCTCTCTCTTATGCACATGAGAAACGTACCTACAAACCCTGCATGTCTCGGAGAAACGGCTCTAACAAGCGAGCCGGATATAAAACAAATCTTCGTTACAGGTGTGACAGACGACAAGGTTTCTGTTTTTGAGCGCACACTCTACATCATTAGAAAAAAGATTGAAAAGCGCGTAAATAACAAAGACTTTTACATCTGTTCACTTTCAAGCAAGAATATTGTTTACAAAGGCATGCTCTCCAGCATGCAAGTCAGACAATATTATCCTGACTTGACAAACAACTATTTCACTAGCGGATTGGCACTTGTTCACTCCCGTTTCTCAACGAATACATTCCCGACATGGAGTCTTGCACAGCCATTCAGACTGCTTGCACACAATGGCGAGATAAACACAATCAGGGGAAACAGAGGATGGATGCAAGCGCGTGAAAGTGTACTCAGCAGCGAGGCTTTGGGCGATATGAGGGAGATTACACCTATCGTTCAGCCCGGAATGAGCGACTCTGCTAGTCTTGACAACGTATTCGAATTCTTCGTAATGAGCGGTCTATCACTGCCTCATGCCATGAGCATCATGGTGCCGGAGAGCTTCAATGACAAGAATCCTATATCAGAAGACCTAAAGGCATTCTATGAATATCACTCCATTCTCATGGAACCATGGGACGGGCCTGCGGCACTGCTTTTCAGCGATGGGCGTTTCGCTGGAGGTATGCTTGACAGAAACGGATTGCGTCCTGCCAGATATACCATCACGAAGAACGACACTATGGTCGTGGCCTCAGAAGTGGGTGTCATGGATTTCGAGCCATCAGAAATAGCAGAAAAAGGTCGTCTACAGCCAGGAAAAATACTGCTCATTGATACGCAAGAGGGGAAAATATACTACGATGGCGAGATTAAGGAGCAGTTGGCACAAGAACATCCTTACCGCAAATGGCTCTCAACGAACTGCATCCAACTGGAAAAGCTGAAGAGCGGACGAAAAGTAGACAATAGCGTAGAAAATCTCATTGAGCGGGAAGTTCTCTTCGGTTATGGCAAAGAAGATATCGATGACACTATTGTCCCTATGTGTGTTAATGGGCAGGAGCCGACTGCAGCTATGGGAAACGATACGCCTTTAGCAGTATTAAGCGGACAACCGCAAGTCTTCTTCAACTACTTCCGCCAGCAGTTCGCACAGGTAACGAACCCTGCCATTGATTCTATAAGAGAGAATCTCGTGATGTCACTTACTGAATACATAGGACGAGTAGGCTCTGGCATTCTATCCCCTGATGAATCAAACTGCAAAATGGTTCGTCTGCCACATCCTGTTCTAACGAACACACAGTTGGATATACTATGCAACATACGTTATAAGGGCTTCAATACCGTAAAGTTGCCGATACTCTTTGAATGCAGCAAAGGAGAGGACGGCTTGAGAACCGCCCTAGACAAATTGTGTAAGGAGGCGGCACAAAGCGTGGACGACGGATACAACTACATAATTCTTTCAGACCGTGACGTTGATGAGAATCATGCTGCGATACCGTCTTTGCTGGCTGTAAGCGCAGTACACCACTATCTCATATCCGTAGGCAAACGCGTGCAAACCGCCCTCATCGTGGAGAGCGGAGAAATACGTGAGACCATGCATGCTGCATTGTTGCTTGGATATGGCGCATCTGCCCTTTGCCCATATATGACATTTGCTATACTTGACGATCTCGTAAAACGCGGGAAGATACAGGAAAACTATGCTACCGCTGAAGCCAACTACATCAAGGCAGTTAAGAAAGCCTTGCTGAAAATCATGGCAAAAATGGGTATATCGACCATACGCTCATATCGTGGCGCAAAGATTTTTGAGAGCATTGGATTGTCGGAGAGCTTGTTAAAGACTTATTTCGGCACGGAAATTTCCACAATTGGCGGTATCGGGTTGGAAACAATCGCGCACGATGCAATTACGATGCACGACAAGGCTTTCGGAATGAAACGCAAGCCGGATTTCCTGCCCAATCTTGGACAGTTCCATTACCGCAAAGACGGAATAAAACACGCTTGGGATCCTGAGACAATTGCAACTTTACAACTCGCAACACGCACTGGTAATTACGAGAAATACAAGCAATTTACAAAGCTCGTAGATGAGAAAGAAGCACCTATCTTTATCCGCGACTTTTTCTCGTTCAAGCGTAAGCCTATAGATATTGAAAAGGTTGAACCTATAGAAAATATAGTAAAGCATTTCGTAACTGGCGCAATGAGTTTCGGAGCTCTCTCAAAAGAAGCACATGAAGCGATTGCATTGGCGATGAATAAGCTTGGCGCACGTTCCAATACCGGTGAAGGCGGTGAAGATAGCGAACGCTTTCACTCGTCCATTGATGGTGTATCACTCTCAAGTAAGACAAAACAAATAGCATCGGGACGCTTTGGCGTGACAACAGAATATTTGGTAAATGCCGAAGAGCTACAGATTAAGGTTGCGCAAGGAGCAAAACCTGGAGAAGGTGGCCAGTTGCCTGGCTTCAAGGTTAACGAGATTATTGCTAAAACGCGACATTCAATACCTGGTATTTCACTCATATCACCGCCACCGCACCATGACATCTACTCAATTGAAGATTTGGCGCAACTTATCTTTGACTTAAAGAATGTAAACCCAAATGCCGCTATCAGTGTAAAGCTCGTGGCTGAAAGCGGAGTAGGAACAATCGCAGCAGGTGTAGCAAAGGCAAAAGCCGATCTCATCGTCATATCTGGGGCAGAAGGTGGAACTGGAGCGTCACCGGCTTCAAGTATGCGTTTCGCAGGTATCTCACCGGAAATAGGATTGAGCGAGACACAACAGACTTTGGTAAAGAATGGATTACGTGGTCAAGTTCGTCTGCAAGTTGACGGACAACTAAAGACTGGACGTGACATTATAATAATGGCTTTGCTAGGAGCGGAAGAGTTTGCATTCGGAACACTGGCTCTTATTGTATTAGGATGCGTGATGATGAGAAAATGTAACCTCAATACTTGTCCGCTAGGCGTTACAACCCAAAATCCAGAGTTGCGCAAGCATTTCATCGGAAAGTACGAATATCTCGTGAATTACTTTACCTTCCTAGCACAAGAAGTAAGAGAATACCTTGCAGAAATGGGGTATACTAAACTTGACGACATTGTAGGTCACACCGAGCTTATAGAAGTGAAGCCAACGGAAAAGGGAAGTAAACCATCAATGCTTGATTTCTCAAGATTGCTCAACAAAGAAGATGGGCCATGCTCACTATACCACACAACGGAACAAATACACGATCTGTCGAATATTCTTGACCAACAGATAATACGCTCTTCACAGAAGGCAATAGAATCACAAGAAGAAGTGAACCTCGACTATGCCATAAAGAATACGGACCGTGCTGCTGGTGTAATGCTCAGCGGACTAGTAGCTCAAAAATACGGGCATGAAGGTCTGCCAGACTCTACAATAAACGTCAAGTTCAAAGGAAGTGCAGGACAGAGTTTCGGGGCATTCCTCGTTAAGGGTGTGAACTTCAAACTTGAAGGCGAGACTAACGACTACTTCGGCAAGGGGCTTTGTGGCGGTCGCATTGCTATATTGCCACCAGTTCGCAGTAATTTCAACGCTGAAGACAACATCATCGCAGGAAATACTGGTCTATATGGAGCAACTAGTGGAGAACTCTATATAAATGGAAAAGTTGGCGAACGTTTCGCCGTGAGAAACTCTGGTGCAATAGCTGTCGTTGAGGGTGCAGGCGACCACTGCTGCGAATATATGACAGGCGGGCGCGTAGTTGTGCTAGGAGAAACAGGAAGAAACTTTGCCGCAGGTATGAGCGGTGGTGTGGCTTATGTATGGGACAAGAACCATGACTTCGACTATTTCTGCAACATGGATATGGTGGAAATCAACCTTGTCGAAGATAGTAACTATCGCAAGGAACTGCATGAGCTCATACGCCAGCACTACTTGTACACTGGCTCTAAACTGGCACGCACCATGCTCGATGACTGGAACCGTTATGTTGAAGACTTCATACAAGTTGTTCCTATCGAATATAAACGCGTGCTGCAAGAAGAACAGGTAAGGAAACTGCAACAAAAGATTGCAGATATGCAGCGAGACTATTAAATTTGAAACTCTGAAACTTTTCATCATGGGAAATCCAAAAGCATTTTTGACGACACACCGCCAAGAGGCGGGATACAGACCGGTGCATGACCGTATTCATGATTTCGGTGAGGTGGAGCAAACCCTCAACGAAAAAGATCGCCGCACACAAGCATCACGCTGCATGGATTGCGGTGTACCTTTCTGTCATTGGGCTTGTCCGCTCGGCAACAAAGCACCAGAGTGGAACGATGCCTTATACAAAGGAGACTGGGAATTGGCTTACCGCCTGCTCAACGACACAAACGACTTTCCGGAGTTCACGGGGCGCATTTGTCCTGCACTCTGTGAAAAGGCATGCATCTTAAACCTTACGGAACACGAGCCTACAACAAACCGCGAAAATGAGGCGGCAATAACAGAACATGCATTTCAGGAAAACTACGTTCGCGTAAATATTCCAGAACGCAATGGAAAGAAAGTTGCAGTTATCGGGTGTGGCCCTGCAGGGCTAGTGGCTTCTACGCGGCTGAACCAAAAAGGATACGCCGTAACAGTTTTCGACAAAAACGAAAATCCTGGCGGACTATTACGCTATGGTATTCCAAATTTCAAGCTAAACAAAGCCATAATTGACCGACGTATTGACATCCTCAAACAAGAAGGCATAGAATTCAAATTCGGTGAGACTATTGACGTTGAAAAGCTCCCAAAGGACTTTGACGCATATGTCATAGCGACGGGAACACCGACGGCACGAGACTTAAAAATTCCTGGACGAGAGTTAAAAGGTGTGCACTTTGCACTTGAAATGCTTTCACAGCAAAACCGCATCCTTGACGGTGCAGAATTCAAGCGCGATGAACTCGTAACAGCAAAAGGAAAGGACGTTCTCGTGATAGGTGGAGGCGACACTGGTAGTGATTGTATCGGGACCGCACATCGGCAAGGCTGCAAAAGCGTGACACAAATTGAAATTATGCCAAAGCCACCTGTCGGCCCTGAAGACCCGAACAACCCGTGGCCTAATTGGCCTCGCACTCTCAAGACTACTTCTAGCCACGAAGAGGGATGTACACGACGTTGGAACATCAACTCCTTGAAATTCATCGGTAAAGATGGAAAACTTACAGGTGTTGAAGTACAAGAGATAACATGGAAACCAAATCCCGCTGGGGGACGTCCTCTTATGGAGCCTGCAGGAAAGCCGGAAATAATAAAAGCTGAACTTGTATTACTTGCCATGGGATTTTTGAAGCCAGAGCAACCTAAATTTGCTCCAAACGTATTCGTGGCAGGAGATGCAGCAAATGGTGCATCACTTGTAGTGCGTGCAATGGCAAGTGGAAGACAGATAGCATCAAAGGTTGATGAATATCTAAGAGAGAAAAAGGCTTGACCAATACCAATAACCCAAAAACAAGTGTCATTTATTACGGTTTACATTCCCTAATAAATGACACTTATTTTATTATCACATATCCTATTTTTATTACTACAAAGCTATAATTAAATGATATTGTGATTAAGTGCAAACATAGTTGCTTGTTGAATATTGTCCACACCAAGCTTTTGAAAAATCTTTCGTCTAGACGTTTTTATTGTTTCAACGGACTTAAACAATATTGTTGAAATTTCACTAAGCGTAAAACCTTGCGCTGAAAGGGCAAGGATAGTCTTTTCCGTAGGTGTCAATGGTTTAAAACAAAAAACATTCCACTTGTGGGCCTTAAAATTATAATAATAAGCAGTATATGTATTGGCAATCCATATTTTAGGCACGCATAATTGAGGCTTTGTTGGCACAGACATAACACAAAGATAATATGTTTCAATATCAGTCACCGGAAACGAAGTTAAGGTTATAGAGAAACAAAGTTGAGAAGCATTAAATTTGCGTATCAAACCACATTCGAATATGTAATCCAAATTAGCGTCCTCTGAATGTTCATGAAAGAAATCCGTCAAACTAGAGTATACCTCATAGAATAATTCTAAAGATTCCTCAGTTGCGAAATTTGTAAAGAATTTCTTTACATCAATTCTTCCTGAATATTTTTTTGATTCAAGATCATAAAATACATCATAGAATTTTTGAGAAACAAAGGCTATTTCATCTTTATGAGGATCAATGATAAAAAAGATCTGAAATGTCAACCTACTAAAAGCGTTTATCAAATTTAGATTCTTATGAAGAAGTTTATCCATTGTCTATATTTATTTAGTAAGAATGCTTATGAATTTATAAAATTCAATTCAAAATTTAAAAAGAAAAGCCCAGTGCCCTAATAATATAAGAGAGCACTATGGAGTGGCAACAAAAAGCAACTTAAATATTGTCTTCCACGTTCCACAACTGGTTCTTTACCAGCTGATAATACTTTCCGTGACGCAAAATTAAATCATCATGATTACCACATTCAAAAATCTTCCCTTGTTCCATTACAACTATTTGGTCTGCATCTTTAATTGTGCTAAGTCTATGGGCAACAATAACAACAGTTCTATTAAAATAAAAGCCTTTAAGATTTTCCACTATTTGTTTTTCGTTATTTGCATCAAGAGAATTTGTAGCCTCATCAAGAAATATATACGAGGGATCTTTATAAACGGCTCTTGCAATAAGTATGCGTTGTTTTTGCCCTTGACTAAGATTTACACCATCACGACCTATTTTAGTATCAAATTTAAGAGGTAATGAAATTATAAAATCAAAGATACATGCAGTTTGGGCAGCATACTCAACCCGTTTTATATCAATAGGTCCATCGCTAACCGCTATATTTCTAGCTATTGACTCTGAAAATATCACACCGTCTTGCATTACAACCCCACATTGACGACGCCAATTCTTCTTGCGGCATTCACGTATGTCTCTTCCATATATTTCTATTTTACCCGACTGTGCCTCATAATATCCTAACAACAATTTAACAAGCGTTGTTTTCCCACACCCAGATGCACCGACTAAAGCAGTAACCTTTCCCTGCGGAATTAAAAGACTAATGCCATCTATTGCTATTCTTGATGAATGTGGATCATACTTGAATAACACATTATCCAAATGTATGTCACCGTTACTTGTTCTTCCTTCAGTACATTCTGTCTCTGTCCTATCCTCATCTTTTACATCATGTATTTCTGCAATACGGTCAGTACTTATCCTTACATCCTGAATTGAATACACAAAACCCACGAGCCTATATATGGCAGGATTGAGCTGTCCTATAACATACTGTACAGCAAGCATCATTCCAAATGTCATATTACCATTGATAACAAAGCCTGCGGAAACCATTGTTATTATTATATCTTTTGTTTGTCCTATAAAGAGTGAGCCGACTTCCTGTATCTGTTGCAAGCTAAGCGATTTTGCTTTGATTTTGAGTATGTCACTTTGAATTGTTTCCCATTCATTCCTTTTACGGATTTCGCAATCCTGTAATTTTATTTCCTGTATAGATGTCAGAAATTCATAAGTTTTGTTACTATTTTTAGTTTGTTGATCAAAGAATTGATAGTCTAATATTTTTCTGCGCCTAACAAAAGCAAACATCCATAAGGTATACAATAAGACAGAAATAAAGACAACGAGTACAAGTATACTGTTGTATGCAGTAAGGAAAACAAAATATACGACGAAAGAAAACACACACAACAAAGCATCAAGAGAGTATTGGGTAAGAAAAGTATTTATCCTATCATGGTCATTCACTCTTTGTATCAAATCTCCCAATAACTTCGTTTCAAAAAAGGACATGGGCAATTTCAAGAGCTTTGCAAAGAAATCACTTATCAGAGTAATGTTCATCCTTACATTTATCTTTAACAACACCCATCTACGCAAAAAGTCTACAACCGTTGAACTAATTACAAGAACAGTTTGTCCTAGCATAATCATTCCAACAACACCTATATCCTTACCACGAATACCCTTGTCAACTATTGCTTGCGTTAGAAATGGGAAAACGAACTGTATTAGACTGTTCAATACCAGTGCAGAAAGAAGAAATACAAGACTTTTGCGAAAACGTTTCATGTATTTCCAAAGGAAAGGTATCGTTCTAACCGCATCAGACTGCATAAACTCAGAATCGTCTTTTTGGAAAAAAGCGTCAGATGGTTCTAACAACATAGCAATGCCTTTTCTTTCATTTAAATCCGATTCTGAGCATATCCAATGACGACAAAAGTCATTCTCATTATATTTCACCTTGCCATATTCAGGGTCTGCAACATAAAAACTCCCTTTCTTTATTTGATATAAAACAACAAAATGATAATTGTCCCAATGCAAAATGCAAGGGAGAGGACAATTCTTGAGTCTTTCAAGCGTTGTAAATACAGAGACAGTTGTTAATCCTAAAGTATTTGCCGCATCACTTATGCTTTGCAGCGAAACTCCTTCTTTTGTAGCAACACAAATCTTTGAAAGAGCAGAAACAGAGTAGCGTTTACCAAAATAACGGCATACCATCTGCAGACATACTATGCCACACTGCATGCCGTCATGTTGGTATTCAATATGGAAATGGTTCATAATCTATCTTTTTCCGCATCACCAGCACCAGTCCCACGATATTTGCTACGCGTAACATTGAACTTGTATTTTACATCAATGCAGAACTGCCTCGTTCCACGTTTACAAACTTGCTGAAATGTCATTCTGTCACTATAAAGGAGAAAGGTATCCCATGATTTGTAGAAGAGATCATACCCTCTTACACCAATAGTAAGTGCCTCCTTAAAGAACGACTTGCTTACACCTAAATTAAGCACAAAACTTTCCTTTAAAACTTTAGCATTCTGAGTATTTCCCTTGCTTTGATAAGAAAAATCCACATTACAACTCCAATCATTTCTAAATTCAAACATATTATTGAAGCTAAAAGAGAATATAGGTTTGTTTAGGCGATATTTACCCATGTGAGTTTCAAGATTCAACCAAGGCTTTATTATTCCGCCACTTATCTGCGGAGACCATACGCCTATAGTAGGAGTTGCACTGAGAAAGAATGTAAAGCTTTTCAAGCTTTTAATGTTTCGATATCTAATCAATGTTATATTTTCAGCATTTGGCATTTGTTCTGCCCAGTATATGATAGCTCGGCGTGTATCTTGATACTGTGAAATCATCTGAAGCCATTTCCAAACACCAACAAGCGAAACTAGATGTGCCGTCTGATGCGTCAATAAAGGATTTCCACTTTGACGTGTAAAGCGATTGCTATAAGACACATTGTTGCTAAGTTGCGAATAAGACGGCCGATATGTCCTTGCTGTATAAGAGAATTGCCATGAAATTTTCCCCGTTTGAGTATTTAAGAAAACACTAGGAAAAAAGTTTCTGAAAGTACGGCTTTGGTCTGGAAGAAATATTCCTTTTTCGTAGTACCTAAAGCTTACATCTTCATATCGTAGTCCTGCAGTCAAATTAGTTACTTTTCCTAGAGAGTGTGTGTACTCAATAAATGGAGCAATCGATTGTTCATGTATTTTGCTATTGGCATCGGGGACTAAATCAGTACGATTCATACTATATGTGTCATTTCTCCTAGTTACAGATACCTCTGCTCCATAAGTAAATTTACCCTTAAATAAGGGAGAAACTACAATAAGTTTTGATGCGAACATACTACTTTGGGACTTACTCGAAGAAAACAACGTCCTTGAATCATATTCACTACTTCCCTCTGCCATTTCTGACTTTTTTTTATTGTCACTAAAATAAGCATCAGCATTGAAATAAACATCAGTACTACCCCATTGCCCATTATAGTAAGCATCTATTTCGTGTATAGGTGCATCAAATGATTTATCATAAGATGAAGTGGAAAGTTCATCATATAATTTATTGTTCGCATAAACTCGTGTATCAAAATACCCTGAAGAATGTTGGTCCCCTGTTAACGTTACCGAATATCTTATGCCTGCAGAATTTTCTTTTCCCCAATCATAAGAAATACCGCCAATAAGTTCATGCCACTCACTCTTGTGTTTATCATAATTGTCGTTTTCCTGATGCCATATAGTATCAACATATACCGTTTGTGAAAGTTTTGCGTCTTGTATACTTTTTTTATTAACGTATTCGTATGAAAAGAATGCATTGAACATGTTATGGCGATAATTTAAATCAAGCTGTTCTGTAAAACAGTCATCTTTAAACCTGGAATATTTTGACCTTGCATTTATACTAATCCCTTCCCCTTTACGCTTTATTGTTTTTATGCGCAATACTGCATTTACGGATGCAGAATACCTTGCACCTGGACTTCTTATAACTTCAACGCTCTTTATTTCATCAGAACGAAGATTGTCAAGCTCCGACATATTGATAAGCAAGCGATTATTCAGATAGATAACAGGAGTGCCTCTTCCAAAAACAGTCCAACTTTCTCCATTTTTTGTTAAAGTAGGCACATGTCGGAGCACATCTTCTGCTGTACCCAGTTGAGCAAGAGCTGTTCCTTGCACATTTGTCATAATCCCTTCACCTGTGAGCTTAATGGAAGGAATTGGGGCTGTAACTATTATTCCATCAATAACGTTCGAATTCTGTTTCAAATCAACTTCCAATTCTTTCCCCGAAGGAACGACATATTTTGTCTCATATCCCACACAAGAGAATTTTAAGAAAAAGTTCACTGTATCAGGAACAGTTAAAGAAAAATGTCCAAGAGAATCCGTTGTTGTTCCACAAACAAACAAAGAATCATTATTCATTGCAATGACATTTACGAATGCAACAGGAATTTTATTTTCATCTTTTACATTTCCTTTTATATCATTACATAAAGCGATTATAGGCAACAACAATAATGATGAAATTAGGAATAGAGTTTTCATAAGCTCTCCTCCTCCATATAAGTTTCCAATATTTTTATCAACCCTTGCTCTGAAAAATCACATATTACATCCGTACAAACATTGTTTTTATGGCCTATTCTACATAAATTACAACCACCAGAACATATAGGCAAGTAAGAACATCCTAGACATCTCCTATCTGAAAATTTATCAGAACACGTCATAAACTCAGCAATCACTGGAGAATTTGTTAGCCCTGTTTCCAAATCTCCAATTTCTCTGCCTTCCTTTCCAACATCAGCCCAGCATTTATATATTTTACCTCTTGGAGAAATTACGTACGCATTATTATCCATACAAGTATAAATTCCATTATCAAATTTTGGATACAAAGACTGCTTAGAAATGATTCCATGCTCTGCAAGATGTGATTCAAAGAAATTCTTTTCACTAGCAGTGAGTGCAAATTTTCGGTTTCTTTTATCGTCGTTTGCAGATTCATTGTCCAAAACAAAAGCATGATACACCACACAATTTTTATTTTTCCATCTGGTTGTCAATTCTTGATACAAATCTACATACCCGTCTTGATTACTTTGACTTATGTTTGTTCGTATTCCTATTTTACAATTAGGCATCATTTCTGTCGCCATATCAATATTATGCAATATTGTTTCATATGAAGAACCTCCATTCTTCAATTTTCTTGTTTTATCATGGGTTTCCTTATCACCATCAACAGTAATCTGGATATAGTTCAAATTATGAGAAGAAAAAAAACTGCACTTCTCTTCATCCAAAAGATAGCCATTTGTCACCATTGAAGAATGTATAATTGGGAGTTTAGCGTTTTTTTCTATCTTTTCATAAATCTGCTTTATTGTATCAAAAGCCATAAGCGGTTCCCCACCATGCCAATTCAACACAAGCCCATCCATACCTTCTTTGTGTTTGTTTATAAATTCGACAAGATTATCCTGAGTCGTTTCACTCATCTTGATGTTGGGCAAATTGTGTTCATAACAATAAGGACATGAAAAATTACAAGACAAGGTAGGACAAACTATAACACCAAGAGAACGAGAACTATATGACCGTATTTGTTTATTATATTGCAACGCATGCAAAAATTGTTCATCCTCGTCATCGCTTACTAAGATCTTATCATTCTGTAATTTGCAAAAATCGCTTTTATCAATATTGGTAATATACTTTGAAAGATCTTCCTTTAGATTATTAAATATTTTGTAGGTATCTTCATCTAACCTCAACAAAGCTCGCGTTCTTGAATTGAATAAAATATTTCCTATTTTTTCAGATTTGAATAAAAGATTGTACCTTGACCATTTCATGTGATGCGTTTTCAATTTATAAATTAAAATAACTGCGCAACAATTGCTTTATTGCAACAGCGGCGCAGTTCTAGCTTACTTTCCTTGCTGAGAAGAAGTTGCAGGTCCTTGTTGTTCTGTACCGGGTTTTGTTGGTGTTGTCGGAATAGGAGAAGGTGTTGTCGGAGTAGGTTCATTGCCTTTACCTTTGTCCTTATCTTTATCGCTTTTTTCTCCTGTTATACACCCTTTAAGACAAACGTTGATGCCTTCACCACCTTTTACATTTTCCATATTTCCTGTCAAAATATCTTTGGCAGGGACAATCTCCTCAATTCTCATTTTTTTGTTCATCATATTAACCTTTATATTTTGTTTAAATAGTAATCAGAAATAAGAATTAAAAATGCGTTATTTTACTTGCAAATTTAGCTTTTTTCCCCATTACGCTTAAAAAATCTCAGGGTTTATTTAAAATATTGCATCAGAAATCACCCTTTTTAGTGTTAAATTATTATTAACATTCAACAATCTCAACATTTACAGAATGTTAACTTACATCATTAAACATAAAGAATCAAACACAAGCAATAAAAGATACTTGCTAGAAAAAAGTTGAGAAAAACCAAATTCATGCTTTCAAAAATATATAAAAGCATGAATTATAATTAAATCAAATCTTTGATATCAAAACGGTGGAATATGCACTTATACCTTCTTTCCTTCCTGTAAAGCCAAGTTTCTCTGTTGTTGTTGCCTTGATGGAAATATTATCAATATCGGTACCTATTACATCCGCAAGACATTCTTTCATTTTTTCCACATGAGGGTTAATCTTTGGTTGTTCAGCACAAACTGTGGCATCAATATTTCCTACTTTAAAGCCTTTAGTTGCAATAAGTTCTATTGTCTTACGAAGCAATATTTTGCTGTCTATATTATGCGTTTCTTCTGCAGTATCCGGAAAATGATAGCCTATATCTCGCATATTTGCAGCTCCAAGTAATGCGTCACATATTGCATGGATAAGCACATCTGCATCACTATGTCCAAGTAAGCCCAAAGAGCATGGAATCTTTATGCCTCCGAGCCATAAGTCACGACCTTCAACAAGGCGGTGAACATCATATCCAAAGCCTACACGTATATTCATAAGCATGAATTTGAATATTATTTTTTGAACAGGTCTTTAAGTCCATCCATATCGAAACCAAGCGTAAAGCGCAAGGTTTGGTCAAGAGGATTACTCTTTGCCGTAGCAATAACATAGCCACAGTCTAGTGTGAAGGCACTCATTCGGAAACCAGCACCTACCGTGAAATACTTGCGATTGCCTTTATTTTCCGACTCATGGTGATAACCTGCACGAAGAGAGAATTTGTCATTGTAAACATATTCCGCACCTACACTCCAATTGATTTCCTGAAGTTCTTCCTTGAAACCGCCAGGAGCATCACCAAAGCTTTTGAAAATACCAGAAATGCTACTTATATTATAATATTCCTTTTCAACTCGGGTTTCATAAGAGGTTTGGTCTTCACCATCATTCTGCTGTGGATAAGTTGGAACGAGTAACTTATTTGCATCGGCAGAAATGGTAAAGCGATTAAACTCATCAATCGGCACCATAAGAGCTGCGCCCAAACGCATGTTCGTTGGAATAAATTCACTATAATCACTTCCTCCAAACGTAATCTTGCTACCGATATTACTTATATTAAGACCAATTCCTAGCTGACATTCGCGCGAACCTATGTTAATATAATTATTGTAATAGCACGCAATGTCTGCAGCGAAAGCACTTGATGCAGAACGTTCTTCAGTAGAACTATACTGCATATCAGACATAAGCCAACGAACTCCTGCTGCAATAGAGAACTTTTCGCTTAACATAAGTGAATAGGCTACATCAAATGACATCTCGTAAGGATTTATTGTCTGTGCATTTGAAAGATCAGAACTGGAAGAGTCATAGTTCGTATACACCTCACCCAACGAGAAGTAACGCAAGGACGCCGAAACAGCACTATAGTCACCTATTCGGTAATACCCGGAGAGATACGCAATATCCATGTCGCTGACGAGTGAGCGCAACCATGGAGTATAGTTGAGGGCAATACCTGCCCGACTGATACAGAAAGGGTATTTTGCAGGATTCCAATACTGCGAATTCACATCCGGGTCGGTTGCTGCTCCCACGTCACCCATACCGGCGGCACGTGCATCTGGTGCTATGGTCTGCGACACTAACGCTGTATGGATGGGATTGAACATGGATCTCTTGTCCTGTGCCTTTACGTTCATTGAAACAAGAACAGCCAATGCAACAAGTGTTATCTTCAGTTTGTTAATCATTATCGTTTGGTTAAGTTGTTATATTTGTCTGTGTCAAAATACACAATAGGCTTTTGCCATATTATAACTCTTTTTGTCGTGAATTATTGTGTATATACAAACAAAGTTCCACTTTTAGTTTATCACTATCAGCTTCTTCGCTTTCGTGGCCTCGCTGCTGCCATCGCTTGACAAGCGCACCCGATATAAATAAATACCTGCCTGAAGCTTACTACCGCTATCCGAAGCCAAGTCCCAATTATAGGTATATGTAGATGTTTCGGAAACTGTTTCTTCGTTGTGTTGCCACAAGATACGTCCACTAGTATCAAACACTTCTATCAAAACATTCACATCACTACCGCCACGGTTATGGTTAACGATAAATGTTGTACTCCCCTTAGCCGGATTATTTGTACAGTTGATGCTAGTTATGCTTGGCGTCAGCCCACGAACAACATTAAAGCTAAGTGTCGTAGTCGAGGGATTGTTGAGAATATCCCATGCAGTAAATTTCAGTTTATGCGCCCCGGCTTCAAGTTCTGGTATATAATAATAGGTAGAACCTTTTGTATATGATCCGAAATCAAACGAAAAATTGTCATTTAGCGTATATGTCTTCATTGGATCCCCGTCAATTACTAGCGTCAGGTCGTGACCTATACCGCTACCCGACGTATTTAGTCCGTCTTTGTCTGAAAGTTCCGCAACGAAATAAGGTGTTGCGTTAACGTTATCTCCATTGCTGAATGTTGGAGAGTTAAGATAGCAGTAAACAGACGGGCCTATAGAATCTGTTGAAAGGTTTTCCGTTCCTCCCACGATAAAGCTTTCTGTCATGCCGTTCGCCGTTTCGTTATTTTTCCCGTTCACGGCAAAGGCATAAATACGGCCATTTTCGTCGGAATAGTTTATGTCTTTCGTAACAGCAAAGGAAATGTTGAACTTACCGTTCCTTATACTATCGCTACCATTGAATATAGTCTTTGTATAATCGTAATATTCATATGCGACCGGTGTTTCCGTACTATTCTTTTTTCCTACGATTTTCTCTTTCGAATCTCTTACATCCAGCTTTATTTTTCCAGTAAAATCATCGAACAACTTTCCTGATGTATTCTCCACATGTCCCTTAACATTAACCGTTGCCCCGGCCTTCATACGTGGCAGTTCGGTTGCTGTAGCAAGACAAATGCCGTTGATACTGTCAACAACAACCCGATGCTCTGGTATTTTAAGTTTCAACGCGGGGTCACCAAGCAACGAGAACTGAAGTTTGTTCTTTGTGCGATCCTGCCCAGATGTTACAATATAGTTTTTAGCCAGCCGCTGCGCTTCACCTATTGAGGGATATTTGCCATCGGTCATAGTAAATATGCTACGGATGTAGGCATTGTTCAGATACTGGTTGCCATCCATATAAACAGTGCGTGTAGTTCCATAAAAAGCTACAGAACCTCCTGAAGGATTAAGCATTGCGGTTACGCCAATATTCGTTTCCGTCCCGTCCCAAGGAGCTATATCACACGAAGCCGTAATCCAAAAAGGATAGACCTTATTCTTGAACTGCGAGAAATCTGTAGCCGTAAGCACCTGTTCGTGCGACATCATGTCGGCACGTCCATGGCCAGCATAGTCAAAAAGCAATGCTCCTTCCGTCTGTTGTTTTTTCAAGATACTGGTAACTTCTGGATAAGTATTTCCTGTAGCCGTGAACACCCTCGTATACATATCCCAAAACACGCGTTTCGCCTGCATTGAAGGTGCTAAAGATTCCATTATTTTCGCAGCGCCGTCGGCAGACTGTATATGCCCATTATTATTTCCATCATCGCCGAGATATGCTGCAATATTCTGCCACTCTCCCGCATTTTTGTTCTCTACATAGCTAAGCGTCTTGTCAACAACAATTTTTGCCGCCTCAGCAGTAGCTACTGGAAAACGCCCAACAGCTATGTCATATTTGTCAGTTTTAAGCGACGAACCAGAAGCTCCGTTTCCTTCGCCATCGTCAAGTGCCGTGAAATAGCAGTCGTCAACGAAACTTTCTGTATAGCTGAACGAATTTTCACTTTCAAAGCAGAGAAGATAATCTTCCGGTGTCTCTGTGTTTAGCGCACTGGTTTTCATTCTGTTATCCCATTTTCCATCACCAAAGAGCAAAAGATATTTTGGCATGTCCTCATCAGTTTCTGCCCTATCATATAGCATTTTCATGTATAACCGATAGGCATCGGCTTCTGGCGTGCCGCTCGAAAACTCGTTATAAAGTTCGTCTGCCGGAACAATCTGTACTTTCAACGAATCATGCTGCTCATGATGCTCCTTTAACCTTTCAGCTTGAGCCAACAATTTTTGGCTTGTTGGAACAATAATAACCATATCACACTGTTTATCGGCATGATGATTTTGGTTTGTTATATTGTAAACGTATTCTGGCACAGAGAATGTTGCCACAGAAAGTTGCGGCTCAGGACGAGGTTCTGAGAAAACAATTGAAATATAGTCAAGCCTTATTGTATTGCTCCCCGTATTCGTGATTTTAATTTCGTTAGTTGTCGCAAGGTTATTTATAGTAAATGCCTGCGCTCTGCTGCCTCCCCTGTCGTATTCTCCAGGCTTTGAAGTTGTTATTGTCCCAACTATAGAATCGTTGACGCTTATTTGACCTGAAGTTACTCCGTATGAAGAGATATTGACATAGACTATTGCCTTATGCCCCACAGCCTGCTGAGGAGCAGTCAGCTGATACACCTTATTTGAGCCGCTATTGATGGGCGACTGCTCATAAAGATTTCGTCCGCCTTGAAACCATGCGTAGTCATCTACCTCATGCAACGCATGATAATCGTCGGGCGAAGGATAGAAAGAAGACACGAAAGTGGCAGAATCCACAGAGAGCGGTTCACTGTCATTTTGAGTAATGAAATAATACCCATAGTCTGAATAAGGATTGCGTGTTCTCGCTGTTGCCGTATTGCTCTGCCAGGTGACGGGTCCCGTTGCCCGGAATAATTTTTTCCCTGCAACGCTGCACGTAGGAATTTCCTTCAAGTCATCATAAGCCTTGATGCTTGTTTCAGTCAAAGTCTCGTCATGAAGAGCCCCACCATAGCCATACACCTTAACTTTGCTAAGGTCATTAAATCCGGCTTGCCTTATCAAAGCATCCGTAAGCTGATATACACCAGTTGAAGGAACTCTAATTTTTGCCCAAGAGCCAGTGGCTAAGACTGAGTTGCTTGCATAGCGTGCAGACTTTGCGCTTTCCTTAAGAGCATTGCTTCTTCTGACATTTTTTGCCTTAGCCTTAGATTTAAGGCGCAGCATAAAACTTACTAGCTTACGGTATTTCCCGTCTTTAAATACAATCGGAACGAAACTTACTTCTAACAATCCCTTCTTTCGTTCCACCACTATGCGGCTCTCCACAACAGGAAATTCAGGTATCGCCTGTGGACAGATACTTTTCATGCGTGCGATGTCATCGTCACTCATGTCTATGTATTCTGGATAATCCACTGAAACAGTGTAAACAGAATCTGCATAAGCAGCGCCAAGAGGCAGAATCTGCGTAAATCTAGGCATTACGGTATCTATCTTTACCTCGTTTGCCGTGAGGTTGAAAAACGTCTGTGCCTTAATGCCTGCTACACTTGAAAGAAGTGCGAAAGCGAGAAGTATGTTTCTTGTCATTTACTTTACGTTAAACTCAAGCACCTTCCTGTCTTCAACGTATCCCACCAAATGGTCATCGATATTCACTGGCCCCACGCCGGCAGGTGTTCCCGTGTAAAGAATATCTCCCGTTTTCAGAGTGAAGTACTTGCTTATGTACTCAATGATTTCATCAATCTTGAAGAGCATATCGCTTGTGCAACCCTCCTGAACGGTTTTTCCGTTGATGTCAAGATGGAAATGAAGTGCTTGAACATCACGGAACAGGTCTGCGCTTACCCAATTTCCTATTGTTGCCGCCCCGTCAAAGCCTTTGCACATTTCCCAAGGCATGCCGTTTTCACGCAATTTCTGCTGCAAATCACGCGCCGTAAAGTCTATCCCAACTGTAACAGCATCATAATAACGATGCGCAAAACGTGCAGGAATAGCCTTCCCCAACCTGCAGATACGGACCACGAGTTCCGCCTCATAGTCAATCCGTCCCATGTCGTCGGGCAGGAAAAAAGGTTTACTGTCCTTCAAGAGAGAGGAGTCTGCCTTTGTGAATATGACAGGCTTCTCTCCCTTGTATAACGTTTCTTTAAGTTCTTTATTGTGTTGAGGGTAGTTCAAACCCACTGCAAAAATTTTCATTTCTCTATTTTCTTTTAATCTTCGGCCTCACCAGACGCCCCTTCGCCTTCAGCATCTTTACCCAAAGAGTCATCTTCGCCCAATATCTCATCAATGTGGCGGAACTTGGTCATACGCCCCATTGCTTTTTTTATATTAGGATTCATATCTGGTAACTCCAGGCCTTCTGGCAAATAGAACTCTTCCAGAGGCATTTGTTTGTCGCTTTTAACGTCATCCTTTGTGGCATAGTCAATGCCATAAACATACATTTCAACACCATAATCAACAAACTCACCCGTTTTCTTCCTTATTATACGATACATGTTGAGCTTGTTCTGCATATCATAAAGGCGCGGTTTCCCGTTTGCCATGCTGTATGTCTCGCTCGTATATACATTGGCAAAGGATATAGGGAAAGGCCAAATGGTAAACGGCTTCTTGTAAAACGTGCTGTCAAGTATAATCTCACACCTCTTGTTCACGCTGTCTTCGTTCATGTACGTCACGCCTCCTTCTCTTTTCCATGCGCTCGGTAGTCTGGCACCATTCAACAGTTTGTCGTAATCCTGGCACAGGTTATAATCACACAAACCTGTCGGATCGCCTATTTGAGCCAACAATCTTATGAAACGCGACTGAGACTTCAGAATAGCAGCATCGGCATATGATGTTCTTGCCATTGGCACATATCTAGGAATCGCCTTCGACTTTGAATTCTTAAAATAAAGATTGCATAATTGCTCGCTTACCATCGCCACCTGGCCATTTGTGTAAACATATGTACGCACTGCGACTTTCATCCTTATTTTCGCCTTTGGATCCTTGCTTACCTTAACATCCTTTATTTCGCGCGAATAAGGTGTCATTTTTATCTGCTTGCCTTCTAACAAACTTAAAACAGCATCACAGGTTTTATAGTTTATATGCTGAATAGAAACGCTCGAGCACTTTTCTGCAGCTGAAGGCAGCTTCCCATCAGCATCAGTAAGACCTATAAATTTGCCCGTTGCATTGTCAAACACACTAGCAACATCCACAGGTTCTCCGCTCTCTGAATCAACAACTTTAATTTGGGCTTGCATTGTCAATGCAGTTACAAACAACATAAACGACAATGCATACCTCTTGAAATTACATGCATTTACAAATAGATCACACAATGTTTGCTTTTGGATTTTCGTTTCCATAATTTTTCTCCTTGTAGTTAATGTTTTGTATTAAATAGCTTTTAGCACTGCAAATTTAATACTATTATCCAACACAACAAAACTTTTAGAGTATATTTTAAGAATAAACGAATAATTAGCCACCGTATTATAATAAAGTCATCGTGCGAGTACAAGAATCAAGGCACAACTATTAAAAGCCATACACGCTTAATGCGCAATGCACCTTTTAAGTATGAATACAAAAAAGCCGGGCAAAAGCAATAGAATACCCGCCCGGCTATATAATTTGATTACTCTCGCAGATTATTCAGCGCGAAGTGTAAAGCGCTTGAAATCAACTACAGTAAGTTCTTTGTCTGCTTCTTTCAGATAATCAGAAACGCTCTTCTTGCTGTCCTGGATGAACTCCTGGTTAAGAAGGCAAGAGTCTTTGAAGAACTTGTTCATACGACCCTTTGCGATGTTCTGTATCATTTGCTCAGGAAGATTAGCTGCTTTTGCTTCTGCAGTCGTCTTCTTCAACTCACGAATCTCGTCAGCCTGTGCCTCTGTGATGTTGCCTTTCTGAATTCCTTCAGCCAAGTGCTCTTCGCTCTCTGAGATATAGAGATTGAAACCAGCCTTCTTGAGAGCAGCCTCAACAGCCTTCTGAACTTGCTCTTCCTTAGTCTTTTCAATAGCAACTTTCAGCTCTGTGTCTTTTACTTCCTGTGGAACGCTTGCTTCATCAAGAGCAACAGGGTTCATGGCAGCAACCTGCATTGCGATAGCGTGTGCCTGCTCTTCTGCAGCCTTGTTTGTCTGAACCATTGTGCAGAGAGTATGCTTGCCCATATGGTCGTAAACAGAAACGTTTTCACCTTCGATGAAATTGTATCCGTCAAGTTCCATCTTTTCACCTGTGATACCTGAACGTGCAATTACAGCGTCTTGTACCTTTGTGCCATCAGCCAAAGTAAGTTCTTTTACCTCGTCAAGCGACTTAGCCTTTGCGGCAACAGCAGCGTCAAGAATGTCCTGTGTCAGTTTGATATAGTCAGCTCCGTTTGCAACGAAGTCAGTTTCGCACTTCAAGGCTACGATAGCGGCAAAGCCGTCAGCGTATTTTACGAGTACACATCCGTTAGAAGTCTCACGGTCAGAACGCTTTGCAGCGATAGCCTGTCCCTTCTCGCGGATAATCTCTACTGCCTTTTCGAAATCACCCTCAGAGTCAGTGAGAGCTTTCTTGCAGTCAGAAAGACCAGCGCCAGTCATCTTGCGCAGTTTCTGAATATCAGCTATTGATACAGCCATAGTTTTATAAATGATTTATGGTTTGGAATTATTGTTCTTTTTTAATCGAAAATTGAGAACCGCCTTATTATAGCCGGGCGATTCTCAATATTATTTGCTTATGTCTTATGCTTCTGCGGGAGCTTCCTCAGCAGCTTCTGCCTCTACGGGAGCATCCTTGCGAGCCTTGCGTGCGCGCTTTGGCTTGTCTTCAGCTGTTTCAGCCTGCTCTTTTGCAGCCTTCTCGTCAGCCTTCTCAACCTTGCGCTCCTCAAGTCCCTCATTGATAGCGTCGCAGCATGCCTGCAAAATAACATCAATGCTGTCTTTTGCGTCATCGTTGGCAGGAATCATGAAATCAATATCCTTAGGATTTGAATTTGTGTCAACGATTGCGAACACAGGAATACCAAGGCGCTTAGCTTCTTTAACGGCGATGGCCTCTTTCATAACATCCACAACGAAGAGTGCGGAAGGCAGACGTGTAAGGTCAGCGATAGAGCCGAGGTTCTTCTCGAGCTTTGCGCGCTGACGAGAGATCTGCAGTATCTCGCGCTTAGAAAGGTTAGAGTATGTACCGTCGTTCATCAGCTTGTCGATGTTAGCCATCTTCTTCACAGCCTTGCGGATTGTGGGGAAGTTGGTGAGCATACCACCGGGCCAACGCTCGATAACGTATGGCATATTTACAGAAGCAGCCTTTGCAGCAACTACGTCCTTAGCCTGTTTTTTAGTAGCAACGAACAGTATTTTCTTTCCTGACTTCGCGATTTGCTTCAAAGCATCAGCAGCTTCGTCTATCTTAGCTGCAGTCTTATACAAATCGATGATATGAATGCCGTTACGCTCCATGAAGATATAAGGAGCCATTGCGGGATTCCACTTACGAGTAAGGTGACCGAAGTGGCATCCGGCCTTCAGAAGCATATCGAAATTAGTTCTTGACATTTCGTTTCTTTTTTAAAATAATTTTGTTTACGTTCTTTTTTATTCCTTTTTGTTAGAATCAGCCTGCGGGTAACCGGGCTTATGTCGGGTCCTGCCGGTTTAGATACTAAACGTGTCCAGCTATCCAGAGGATTAACGCTTGCTGAACTGGAAGCGACGACGAGCCTTTGGCTGACCAGGCTTCTTACGCTCAACGGCACGAGAGTCGCGAGTCATGAAGCCGTGATCCTTCAAGGTCTTCTTGTCTTCTGCATTAACCTTCACGAGAGCGCGTGCGATAGCAAGACGCAGTGCCTGGCTCTGACCAGTGAAACCGCCACCGTCAAGGTTTGCCTTTATGTCATACTTCTCAACAGCATCAAGAGCAAGCAGAGGCTGCTTTACTACATACTGTATGATTGCTGAAGGGAAATATTCAGTAATATCCTTCTTGTTAATGGTTATCTTGCCGGTACCTTCGCTCATATAAACGCGTGCTACGGCACTTTTGCGGCGACCAATTGCGTTAATTACTTCCATTATCGTGTGAATTATTTATACTGGTTAATATCGATTGCTTTAGGTTTCTGAGCCTCTTGGTTGTGCTCTGTTCCCTCATAAACATAGAGGTTTTTCAAAAGGCTGCGGCCGAGAGGACCTTTAGGGAGCATACCCTTAACAGCATGACGGATAATCTTGTCAACACCGTCCTTGCGAGTGCGAAGCTCGGCTGGAGTATTGAAACGCTGTCCGCCTGGATAGCCAGTATAACGTGTGTAAACCTTATCGGTTTCCTTCTTGCCGGTGAAATATACCTTGCCGGCGTTGATGATGATTACGTTGTCACCGCAATCTACGTGAGGAGTGAAGTTTGGCTTGTATTTACCGCGCAGCAATTTAGCAACCTTTGAGCAAAGGCGACCTACTACCTGGTCTGTGGCGTCAATAACAACCCACTCTTTGTTGACAGTTTCCTTGTTAGCGGAAATAGTCTTGTAACTTAAAGTGTTCATTCTGATGTTTAAATTTTACTACTAAAAAACGTTTTTCTTAAATTTCATTTCGTCTTGTTTCTCTCCAAGCATCAATGTCTCAAAAAGCATACAATGACGACCGGACACAGATTCACTAACCGTCGCACCCGGCCAAAGGTTCAACTATTAACACTACATCCATGGGAATCTAAGCATTCCACATTTAAATAATCGGACTGCAAAGTTACGAATTTTATCACATCCTTAATTAAAAGAGCAGCCCCAGCTTCATAAATTTA
Organism: Barnesiella intestinihominis; assembly: GCA_963586715.1. Lineage (GTDB taxonomy): Bacteria > Bacteroidota > Bacteroidia > Bacteroidales > Bacteroidaceae > Prevotella. The sequence continues at coordinate 48,476 of CAVAAS010000010.1, read as the reverse complement.
TATTTATTTAACAAAAGAACATACGAATGGAGATTACAAGAAAATCCCGCTTGTTCGTATTCAGAAGCCCGCGGGCATAATAGTGAGAACCCGTGGGATAAAAACCATAAGCCGCGGGGAAACTTTTACGCCTCCGCAACATCTTATTAAGACAGGCTTCCTTTAGAAAGGAAAAACGGCCAAGATGCTTTGAACATCTCAGCCGTTATGTACCCAGAGCCGGGGTCGAACCGGCACGGGTTGCCCCACTGGTGTTTGAGACCAGCGCGTCTACCGATTCCGCCATCTGGGCTTAATTGCGGTGCAAAGGTAATACTTTTATTCAAAACGGCAAATTTTTCAGCAACAAAAGTTCTGGAATGATAAAATCAAGCCTATGGAATACGTCTTCAATGCTTAGCTTTCCGAAAGAAAAGCGAAAAAAAACAAAATTTGTTGGCAAGCTGAAAAAATACAAGTAACTTCGTAGTGGAATAAAATCATACGCATTCGGATACCATACATATTGAATTACTAGTGACATGATGGAGAAATTCAACGATAGCAACTATTGCATTGTCCTTGCAGGCGGCAAGGGGAAAAGGCTTTGGCCCGCCAGCAGGGAGAGCCGCCCAAAGCAGTTTCTTGATTTTTTTTCTACTGGGCGTTCTCTCCTACAGGCGACTTTCGACAGGATGGCCTCTGTTTTCCCAGCAAAAAACATTATAATAACGACAAATGCCGAATACACTGAGCTAGTAAAAGAGCAGCTTCCTGAAATAGATGAAACAAACATATTGAGCGAACCGGTTTCGCGCAACACTGCACCCAGCGTGGCATGGGCTCTATACCGCATCTTGCATCACGATGAGCGCGCAAGGGTAGTAATTGTACCTTCTGACCAAATGATTACAGACGAGAAAGCATTCCGGCACGATGTGGCTTGCGGCCTTGACTGGGTTACGGGAAACGGGAATATATTAGCAATGGGGGTAAAGCCATCGCGCCCCGAACCTGGATACGGATATATACAAAAAGACGGTGTTAAACTGGCTGACAGCATATATGGCGTGAAGAGTTTCACAGAAAAGCCGGAACGCGAGTTTGCAAAAATGTTCATGAACAGCGGTGAATTTCTATGGAACACCGGTATGTTTATAGCGCAAGGAGAGTATCTATGGAAATGCCTCTGCGAAATTTTTCCGCCGGTGTTGCGTATGCTTGACAACGGAGATAAGGGATATTCTCTTGCGCGGGAAGAATCTTGTATTGAAGAACGTTATTCCGTTTACCCCAACCTCTCGATTGACTACGCTATACTTGAAAAGACGAAAGGCGTCAACCTAATGCAATGTTCCTTTGGCTGGGCTGACCTAGGCACGTGGCATTCCATGTATGAAACCATGAGCAGAGGAGAAGGCGACAACGTAGTATTGAGTAATAAAGTGTTGCTGGACAAATGCAACGGCAACATAATAAAGATGCCAGACGACCACATTGCCATACTGAACGGGTTGAACGGATATATCGTTGCAGAGAAAGGCAACGTGTTGCTCGTATGCAAGAAGGAGGACTCCTCGGCGCTCATACGCAAATACGTTAACGAAGTGCAGATTAAAGACGGAGAGAAATTCATGTAGAAACGAAAGAATAATATTTTTAATAACCCAATATAAATAAGGAAATGGCATAAAGGAAATCAAATTACTACTGAGGCTTTTTGAGGATATGAGAGAAACAGAAACATTTACAACGGCATACTGATGAAACGTAAGCCGCAAAACTTTTAAAACATTCAACGACAGTGAAAAAACTTTTTTTTGCTCTATTCCTCATGCTTGCAGTAATAGAGACCATGCGGGCGGAGAACTATCCGTACCGCTCTGACTATTTGTGGGTAACCGTACCGGATCACACAAACTGGCTTTACAAGACTGGTGAAAAGGCAACGATAGACGTGCAACTTTACAAGTATGGTATGCCCGCACAAGGCAACGTCTCTTATGAGATTTCTGACGACATGCTTTCTCCTGACGTGCAGGGCACGGCAAAGATTAAGGACGGACGTTGCCGCATTGTGATGGGAACAAGAAAGACTGCGGGGTTCCGCGATTTGAAATTGACGGCAGAGATTGACGGAAAGCGCACGCAACATCACATAAAAGTGGGCTTTGACGTTGAAAAGATAAAGCCATACACAAAAGAACCGGAGGACTTCACTCAATTTTGGAGCGCAAACATTGAGCGTATGCGCAAGAAACCATTGAAATATTCTCTTGAAGACGCACCGGAATACACTACGGAAAAGATGACATGCCGTCTGCTCAAGTTACAGACTGTCGACAACCGTTCTCTTTATGCTTATCTTTTTATACCCAAAGGAAAGAATGAAAGCAGTTGCCCCATTGTTGTTTGTCCTCCTGGAGCTGGCATAAAGACGATAAAAGAGCCATTACGCCACAGATATTATGGTGAAGGCGGATGTATTAGAATTGAGATGGAAATTCACGGCCTTGACCCACGACTGCCAAAAGCAACATTTGACGATATAAGCCGCAGCTTCAACAACGGCAACGACAAAGGCTATCTTTCATACGGCATTGACAACCGCAACCGTTTCTACATGAAGGACGTTTATCTGGCACTTGTCAGGATGGTTGACTTCGCGGTTACTCTGCCTGAATGGGACGGCAAGAACGTGATAATGCAAGGCGGAAGTCAGGGCGGAGCCTTGTCGATTGTTGCCGCCGGACTGGACAAACGCATTACACAGTGTGTGGTCAATCACCCTGCACTCAGTGATATGGCTGCATATTACGAGAAGAACCGCACTGGAGGATACCCGCATTTCAAGAAGGAAACGGGGACACTTACCAGCGAAACCATCAAGACATTGGCATATTTCGACGTAGTAAACTTCGCACGCCACGTGGACTGCCCTGTATTCATGACTTGGGGATACAACGATATCACTTGTCCGCCAACCACGAGCTATGCCGTTTGGAACACGCTCACCTGCAAAAAAGAAGCTCTAATAACGCCCATCAATGAGCATTGGACGTCTGACGAAACGGAATACTCCCAATACAAATGGATTATGCAACATCTGCAATAATTAAGAACGGCGCATAGTCTTTAATACTTTTTCGCCTCGCTACTGATTTGCTGAAATAGCATCCGTAGCGAGGCGAAACGTTTTTTAAATTTTCTTGCATAAGGTATGCATCATATCATCGTGCGGAACGAATCAACGACTCCGAGCAAATGACGCTCATTGTCTATGACAAGAACACAGTGAATCTTGTTTTCATGCAGTATACGCTCAATCTCTGTAACCTTTGTCTCTGGCGAAACGGTTTTGGGCGAACGCGTCATTATATCCTTAACAGAAAGTTGGAAGAAGCGGTCTTGCCGGCTTTCCATCGCACGCCGTATATCGCCATCGGTAACAAGCCCCACTACCCTATCGTTTTCTGTTGCCACACATAGTCCAAGACGGCCGTTGCTCACATGTATAACGGCTTCGCCAAGTTTTACATCTGGGGCAATCACCGGCAAATCGTCCGTGCGCATAACATCCTTTGCCCTTGTAAGCAAACGCTTGCCCAGCGTTCCGCCGGGATGGAAACGCGCAAAATCCGTCGCCTTGAAGTTGCGTGCCACCATAAGCGAGCAAGCCAATGCATCGCCAAGGGCAAGGGCTGCCGTTGTTGACGATGTGGGAGCAAGCCCTAGCGGGCACGCTTCGCGACTTACACCGGCATTGAGATGTGCTGAAGAATATTTGGCAAGCAACGAATCGGGGTTGCCGCTCATTCCTATTACGGGGATTCCGTGTTCTATCATGTAGGGAAGGAAACGCAAAAGCTCGTCTGTCTGACCTGAATTTGATATGGCCAATACTACATCCCCCTTTTGTATCACTCCCAAATCACCGTGAAAGGCATCAAGAGGATTGATAAAAAAACTCGGTGTGCCCGTGGACGACAGTGTCGCCGCTATCTTTGCACCGATGTGCCCGCTCTTGCCGACACCGGTAACGATTAGTTTCCCACTACATCCCAATATTATTTCAACCGCCTTGTCAAAGCTTTCACCTATATTGGGAATGAGTTCAAGCAAAGCCTGCGACTCGTCTTCAATGCATTTTATTGCAGTCTGAGTGTATTTCATAAGGTTTACCTTTTCTAAACGTTAATCTTTCAACAGCTTTTCCACCACATTCTCCAAATCATTCAAATAGAGCATGTTCGGCCCGTCGCTTAGAGCATTGTCGGGATCGGGGTGTGTTTCAAAGAAATACCCCTGGGCTCCGAATGCTTTGGCTGCCATTGCCATCATGGGAACAAATTGGCGGTCGCCTCCTGTCTTGCCGCCTGCCGCCCCTGGACGCTGCACACTGTGGGTACAATCCATAACGACACGGTCTGCATATTGCTTCATAATAGGAAGATTGCGAAAGTCTACGACAAGATTGTTGTAGCCAAAAGAACTTCCCCGTTCCGTCAACCACACTTCTTTTGCACCTGCTTCACGGCACTTCTCAACGGGATAACGCATATCATCGCCGGACAAAAACTGGGCTTTCTTTATGTTTATAATGCATCCAGTACGGGCTGCCTCAACAAGCAGGTCGGTCTGTCGGCACAGAAATGCGGGAATCTGCAACACATCAACGACCTCGCCAGCCAACTTAGCCTGCCAGCTTTCGTGAATATCCGTGAGCAAGGGCAAGCCATATTTCTCCTTTATATCACCTAACATCTGCAAGCCTCGTTCTATTCCCGGGCCACGAAAAGAATGGATTGACGTACGGTTGGCCTTGTCAAATGAGGCTTTGAAATAAAAAGTTGCACCAGTCTGCAATTCAAGCCGCTTCACTTCCTTTGCCACAGTGTCAAGAAGTTCTGCCGACTCTATCACGCAAGGGCCTGTTATGAATATTGGTTTCATCTGCTTTTATTGTTTTTTGTCAGAGAACAATTGTTCCTTTTGAAATGCAAATATACTTCTTTTCTATACTGTCCCCAATTTTTCCTTTATAAAAAGACGTTGCCGACAATTTATGCAAGAATGCGAAAAACAGATAAATCCCCTTTTCTGCAAGGGCTGTTATGGCGGCAGCAAAATGTGATATACTCAATTTAAGGTGCCGAATTTACTGACTTAACAGAAAAAGGCGTAACTTTGCAACACTTATCTATCTATAAAGACAAACTACAATCTGTCTGAAACTAACAATAACATAGCAAAAATATGAGAAAAACACTACTCTTAGCCGCTGCGTTGACAGGGATTACTCTCTCAACATCGGCACAACAAGTAAAAGAAAAGCTAAACCGCGCACCTGTTGCCGTTAAAACGAGTCAGGGAATTCTTGTTTCATGGCGTTCGCTAACGGCCGACGCAAAAGAATTGACCTTCAACGTTTACAGAAACGGCGCAAAGGTGGCAAGCAACATCAGCGATGTTACCAATTGGCTGGACAAAGAAGGGAAGCCGGGCGACACGTATAAGATTGAAACTTCCGCTGGCGAAACGAGTGAAGCGACGGCTTGGGACAATATGTTTACCAGTTTTGACGTTAAACGCCCAGCGAGCATAAAGAGCGGCAACACAACTGGACGCTATCGCCCCGATGACATGTGTGTGGGCGACGTGGATGGAGACGGAAACTACGAGCTTATATTGAAATGGCTGCCCGACAACGCCCGCGACAGCGGTAAAGAGGGATATTCTTCACCCGTGATAATAAGCGCATACCGCATGGACGGTACGCCACTTTGGGAGAAAGACATTAACCTTGGACTGAATATCCGCTCGGGAAACCACACTACGCAACTTGTAGTCTACGACCTTGACGGTGATGGCAAGGCGGAACTGGTTTGCAAGACAGGAGCGGGCTCTACCGACGGCACAGGAGCATATGTGAGTGAAGCGGGCGATGCCACCATTCAAGCCACAGATAACACAAAGACATACGTTACAAGCAAAGGGCGCGTGTCGGGCGGAGAGGAATTTCTTACCGTCTTTAACGGCGAAACCGGCAAGGCAATGAAAACGATATGGTATTCTCCCGGTCGTTCCGGAGAGGATTTCCCAACATCTGCCACAAGCGCAAACAGTTTCTTTGGCGACTCCAACTATAACCGCTCGGAGCGTTTCAATGCCGCTGTCGCATATCTTGACGGTTTGGACAAGCTCCCGACAGCCATTTTCCAAAGGGGATACTATGCCAACTGCTTCATTTGGGCAGTTGACTGGAACGGAACAGACCTAACCACACGCTGGCTACACAGAGGATTCAGCGGGAAATGGACAACTCTCGACGGTAAGGGCAATACATTGTTCAGTGGAACAGGTGTATCAAGCTTCGGGCAGGGAGTACACGGGATATCAATTGGCGATGTAAATACTGATGGTTACGACGAAATAGTTATCGGTTCCGCCACAATAAGCCATGAAGGAAAATTGCTTTGCTCAACAGGAAAAGGACATGGAGACGCGATTCATCTTGCAGACCTGTGCCCTGACCGTGCAGGACTGGAGATTATGATGCCTCACGAGGAGAGTCCTTATGGATATGACGTTCATGACGCGACAACAGGCGAGCTTCTTGTTTCAGCAACTGGCACAAGTGACAATGGACGCGGACTGGCTGCCGACTTTATCCCCGCCAACAGAGGTTACGAATTCTGGTCTAGCGCTGACGGAATAATGCGCAGTTGTACTAACGGCTCTGAAGTTTTTGAGAAAAAGCCCGACACTAATTTCAGAATCTATTGGACTGGCGATCCATACGACCAGACTTTTGACGGACACTATAACAGTAGTACTGGTAAGTCCGCACCAAGCATAAAGAATTTCAATACTTCAGCAAACAGTATCTATACGTTCCAGGAATTTTCCGACTACGGTTCGCCCATGTCTTGCAACACTACAAAAGCAACGCCGTGCCTACAGGCGGACATATTGGGAGATTGGCGTGAAGAACTGATAATGTTCCAGTATGAGAGCGACTTCACTGCACCAACATGCAAGATACTTATCTACTCTACCCCAGAACCTACTAAGTATAAAGTACCTTGTTTGATGGAAGACCACATTTATCGCATGGGAATAGTTTGGCAGAACTCATCATACAACCAGCCGCCTCATCTTGGATATTACTTGCCTGACTATCTTGGCATTGACGGAACGAACTACACAACTCAGACAGAGAGTCACGCGCCCGAGACCGTTATTATCCCTGACGCCGATGAAGGAAATGAAACCCTGAAGAAGCCGGCCGAGGACAAAGGCGTTGTGAACGGCAACTGCTACACTGCCGGTGAAAACGGCGAACTGACAAGTAGCGAAAGCAACGGATATATCAAAATACGAACCAACAACAACGACGCAATCGTGTTCTCTGTCAACGACGGTTACAAGATTCTTGGTTTTACCATTGAGGGTTACAGTAACAATACCTCAACTACTGCCGACCGTTCCATATACATGACAGGCGTTTACATTGACGATGCTGAGACAAACGTGCTTGATGAGCAAGTAACTTTCCCCGGCGGAACAGCTGGACAGACACCAGTAACAAAGACAGTTGAAGGGTTTGAAGCAGGGAAAAGCATAAAACTTACTTTCGATAACTCTAATATCACAACGTCAGAAGTAGACTCAAAAGGTAAGAACAAGCAGCTTTTCGCCTCAGTTATATTCAAATACAAAAAGGTTGAAACCGGCATCAACGAAGTAAAAAGCCAGGAATTTGCGATTAGCAGCGACGGAAAGACCTATACTCTTGACGGTAAGTTGACTACCCCCGCACAAAAAGGCAAGGTTTTCATAAAGAACGGCAAGAAATTCGTAAAATAATGATCTATACGCCGAAATAATTCAAACTAAAATCTGTAGCTTCTTCTACAGAATATAAGAATAATCCCCTCCAGACTTACCCGTTGAAGGTTGTTTGGAGGGGATTATTTTGTTTTAACACCTTGCGGTTTATTCTGTACCATCACACCCAAGCCCCTGTCTTTACGCCTTGTTAATTAAATTTACACCTTTAATTAATTAAATAAGGTAGACAAAGACACGTGGAAAAGGATATTATTCTATAAACGATAGAACTGCGTAAATGCTTTTATGCAGAAGACATGATCTGCAGTTGATGCGGTTTCTCGCACGGAATGCATTGCCAAAACAGGATTTCCCATATCTACGCCACGCAAAGGCAACGACGACGCTAGGATATTCCCAAGAGTGCTGCCTCCAGCAACGTCACTATGGTTTACGAACCGCTGGCAAGGCACACCCGCTTTCTCACAGATTCCAGCAAAAACGGCTGCCGACGCTGCGTCACTGGCATACTTTTGAGCTGCGTTGAACTTTATTACCGGTCCGCCGCCCAGCACAGGATGGTTGGTAGGGTCATATTTTTCCGGATAATTAGGATGCCAAGCATGTGCATTGTCGGCAGATATCATAAATGATTTTTCCACGCAGCGGAAATAATCCTCAGCATTTCCGCCCTGAGCCAGCACCAGTCGCTGCAGCAAACTGCCAAAGAACGGGCTTCCCGCCCCTTGTTTCGTCTGACTACCGGTTTCTTCATTGTCAAAGACAGCAAGAACCTGAGTTGTTTCAGGCATGGAGTCTCCACAAGAAAGCAGAGCAGCAAGTCCGGCATGCACCATGCTCAAGTCGTCAAGCCGTCCACTTGAAATAAATTCATCGTGAATACCAAACGTACATGCAGGAGTAAAGTCATACAGATAAATGTCAAAGTCCAAAATATCAGCAACATCAACTCCAAGCTCTTGCGAGATAAGAATCATAAGCATGTTGCCGCTTTCCAACTGCTCGTTTACTATACCGAGAATCGGCATCATGTCTTTCTGACGACTAAGCTTCACGCCATCATTAACCTGGCGATTGAAATGTATCGGCAAGTTGCTAATCTGTAACAACGGGCGCTTTACATTAAGCAAGTGCGTTGCGGGATTCATGACATCAGGCGTGCGCACGATGACACGTCCGGCAATACTCAGCGGACGATCGAACCAAGTACTCATTATTGGCCCGCCATAAACTTCTGTATTCAGCTTGGTTATCCCACCTTCACAAGTAATCTCTGCATTGGGTTTTATGCGGAAAGTCGGAGAGTCGCAATGGGCACAAATAACATGGAAGCCATTGTCCGCAAGCTTTTTCGTACCGATGCGCATAGCATACAACGAGGAATCGTTCTTCGTAAAGAAGATTTGGTCTCCTGCTTTCAGGGTTCCAATAGGCTCCGCTGCATCCAAGTGTTTGAATCCGGCAGCTTCAAGGCGTTCACTAAGAGTTCTTACTGCAAGAAAATTCACAGGAGAACTGTCAAGAAAAGAAAGCAAATCCTTTATCATGGCTATAGTTGCATTGTTATTTCTTATAATTGTCAAGTCCTTCGTTCAAGAAATCAAGATATTCGGCAACGTCCTCTTTATATGAGAACGAGCGTGAAAGAGGATTTCCAGAAGCGTCAAGCGTAACGTAGTAAGGCTGAGCCAATGCGCCAAACTTGCTTTGCTGCAGATAACTCCACTTATCTCCCACCGTACGCAGGGTACGTTTCTGCCCATTCACTGTTACTTCTATCGGGTTTGGAAGAGGTTGTTTGTCGTCTACATAAAGGGAAATGAGAATATAGTCGTTGTTAAGTTTGTCTGCCACACGTGGGTCTGTCCAAACAGCCGCTTCCATTTTGCGACAGTTCACGCAGCCGAAACCGGTAAAGTCTACGAGCACCGGTTTACCCTGTGCGGCGGCTGCAGCCATACCTTCTTCATATGATGTGTATTTAGGCTTCACCTCGTTAGTATTCAAGTTGAAATCTTGAGTATTCATTGGCGGTGCGAAGGCACTTACAGCCTTGCAAGGTGCGCCCCACAAGCCGGGAACCATATATATAGCAAAAGCAAACGAAACAAGACCAAGCATAACGCATGGCACAGGCATGGGCTTACTCTCGCCCATCATAACGTCGCTTTGGAACTTGAGCTTGCCAATGAGATAAAGACCCAAGAGGAAGAAAATGGCAATCCAAAGCGCGAGGAACGTTTCGCGGTCGAGAAGATGCCATCCATAAGCAAGGTCTGCAACAGACAAGAACTTAAGTGAGAATGCCAATTCTACGAAACCAAGCGATACTTTCAGCGTATTCATCCATGAACCCGACTTGGGAGCTGATTTCAGCCATGCAGGGAACATTGCAAACAGGGTAAATGGCAGAGCAAGGGCAACGCTAAAGCCCAACATGCCCACTGCCGGAGCTGCGATATTTCCCGATGTAGAGAATTCTGCAAGAAGGAGTCCGATAATTGGCGCCGTGCATGAGAATGAAACGAGCACGAGCGTAAATGCCATAAGGAAGATTGAAACCAAGCCGCTCGTGGCAGAAGCCTTATTGTCAACGGAGTTTGTCCATTTTGAAGGCAATTCGAGTTCGAACCATCCAAAGAATGATACGGCGAAAACCACTAGGACAAGGAATATGATAATATTGAAAATAGCATTGGTAGACAAGCTGTTCAGTCCGTTTCCGCCAGAGATTAACGTTATCAAGAAGCCAAGCAACACATAAATCACGATAATTGAAATACCGTAAGTCACGGCATCACGAATACCTTTCGCCTTGTCCTTGTTACGCTTCAGGAAGAAACTTACCGTCATTGGGATGATAGGCCAAATACAAGGCATAAGAACTGCCAAAAGTCCGCCGACAAAACCCATTACAAGTATATAGAAAAGAGAATGGCTTGCCGTGCCACCATCTTGAAATGCTTTCAGCTCATTGATGACCGGCTTCCACAAATCACCGTCAGCCACCGCAGATACGGCAGCAGTATCCACACTTGCCGAATCCGTTGCCGCTGCGGCATTCACAGAAGCTGTATCTTTAGCTGTTTCTGCCGCATCAGCCGTTGCATCAGTTGCTTCCAGAGCATCAGCAGGGCCATTGCCTTTATATGAGAACTCTACTGCTGTCGGTGGCATACAGCCGGTATCGTTGCATGCTCCGTATTCAAGATACCCCTTAACGGCATAAGTTTTTCCTGTTATCTTGTAGCGTTGCACAAAGGTTACACTGTTTTCAAAATAGCGCAACTGCATTCCGAAGATCTGATCATACTCCTTTATCTCCTTTCCCTGTGCCTTTAGCTTCCCAACAGCTTTCACACCTTCCGATTTCTCTGTAGTTATCGTTGCAGGAATAGGGCCATCGGCAGGTATCTCAGGAGAATACACATGCCATCCCTTTGCTATCGAGCCTTTGAATACTACTTCTATTTCATTATCAGACACTTGCTTCTGACTAACGGTAAAGTGTACCGGATTAGATTGCGCCCATGCCATAACGGCAATGAGCATCGTCAAGGTGGTAAGTAGCACCTTCTTTGCTAAAGTTCTTTTCATTTCTTATCTTATGCTTTTTGATTTTCGTTTTCTTGTTTGGTCTTGTGGGTCATAATGTCAAGGACAAAACGGTCTGTATCGTTCATTCCTTGGCTTCCGATGGAGGTAAGATTACGAATACTCTGGTCTACGTCATCGTCAATTATACCTTCTACTGATGTAACATACTTATGTTGCATAGCTAACATGGCACTTAGCACAGCTGTGCTCACGCCAGATGTCAGCTTCAGCGCACAACTAGGCTTGGCACCATCACAAATCATACCCGTGAGGTTGGCAATCATGTTCTTTACCGCAAAGGAAATTTGCTCGTACGTGCCTCCCATAAGGTAAGTTATGCCGCAACTGCTACCTGTACTCGCCACTACGCATCCACAAAGGGCAGACAATGCTCCAAGATTCTGCTTTATATAGATTGCTGTAAGGTTGCTCATGATGAGTGCCCTTATGAGTTCTTCTTCTGTATTGTGGTTTTCCTTGGCGAACACCACGACGGGCATTGTAGTGCAAATGCCTTGATTGCCACTTCCGCTATTGCTCATGACAGGAATCATCGCTCCTGCCATTCTTGCGTCACAGGCACAGCTCGTGGCAGACAGTATGCGCGAGAAGATACTATCGCCCATAATACCATGTCCAAGCGGGCTACAGAGCGTCTTGCCCAATTCGTGACCATAATTCTCGCGCAGTCCCGCTTCTGCGGCAGCCTCATTAAGGCGTTTTGCCTCAAGGATAAAGCGTATATCGTCAAGCTCTGCTGTTGATGCGAATTCATAAACCTTGGCAAGTGTAAGCTTTATCCCGTCATCAGAGTGCTGGGCAGCAGAGCAAGTCTGCTTGTTGAGCAACACTTCATCGCCTTTACGCACGAACACGAAATTGGTATGTTCACCCTTTATCCTTGCTTCGGCTTCTTTGTCGCCCGCCTTTACAAGTGCATTTATATAGAGTTTATCCTCATCATCGTTCTCAAGAGTAATCTCTATACGGTCTTCTGCAATATATTTTTTGCCGCGTTCCACATCTTGTGCCGTGCAGTCACGCAACACTTCCAGCATAAGTTCCGGTTTGCCGGCAAGCCCTCCCAAAGCTATGGCTATGGGGAGACCAATCATTCCCGTTCCCGGAATGCCCACTCCCATTGCATTCTTAAATATATTTGCGCTGAGCCTTACTTTGATAGTCTCTGGCTCTTGTCCTAAAACAGTTGCAGCCTTTGCGACACAAAGGGCTACGGCTATAGGTTCGGTGCATCCTATCGCAGGCACAACCTGGCGGTGCATCAGTTCTAGGATAGCCTGTTTTTCCGAAAGAGTAATCATAAAAAGAATATTACGTAGTGTAGTATCAGTATTATTTTACTGCAAAAATACACATAATTATATAAAGGTTAATGTTTTTCGCTTTTTTTTTGCTTTCAGTTTCGGTAATTATTACTAACTTTGCACGCGTAAAAACCAAGACAACGTAGAAAAGATAATGGATTCCGGCTTACTTTTACTGTCGGAATCCATTGTCTTATACTGTTTAAAAAAACACATATAAAGAAAGGAATAATCGATTATGGCTTACATGTCACAAGAAGGCTACGACAAAATGATAGCCGAACTGAAGCGCTTGGAAGGAATAGAGCGCCCTAAAGCTTCTGCAGCGATTGCAGAGGCGGCCGACAAAGGCGACCTTAGTGAGAATTCGGAGTATGATGCCGCAAAGGAGGCACAGGCTCACCTGGAAGACAAGATTAACAAGCTTAAGCTGGCAATCTCTGAAGCCAAGATTGTTGATGTGTCACGCTTAAGCACAGATGCCGTACAGATACTGTCAAAGGTTGAAATGACCAACCTTGCAAACAAAGCCAAGATGACTTACACCATCGTCAGCGAAAGCGAAGCAAACTTAAAGGACGGAAAAATATCCATAAAGACGCCTATCGCGCAAGGCTTGCTCAACAAAAAAGTTGGTGACGAGGTGGAGATAAAGATACCACGCGGAACAATACGCTTGCGTATTGACAAGATATCAGTTGAATAACCCTTTGAAGAATATAGCTATGGATATATTTGCAAAAATAGCTGCCGGAGAAATTCCCAGTTGGAAGTGCGCTGAGAACGACAAGTTCTACGCATTCCTTGACATCAACCCTTTGGCAAAAGGACACACTCTCGTTATTCCGAGACGTGAAGTGGATTACTATTTCGACCTTACCGACAACGAAATTGCCGAGATGGCTGTCTTCGCCAAGAAGGTTGCTACGGCAATAAAGAACGCCTTCCCTTGCCGTAAGGTCGGCATGGCTGTACTTGGGCTTGAAGTTGCCCACGCCCACATACACCTGGTACCGATGCAGAGCGAAAAGGATATGCTTTTCTCCAATCCTAAGTTAAAGCTTTCCGACGAAGAATTCAAGTCGATAGCTGAGAAGATCTATGACGAATTCAAGAAACTTTAATATCTGAACGAAGATATTCCACATACGATATGAGAGGCAGGCGCAGGTTTTCCTACGTCTGCCTCTTTTATTTTCCAATAAAAAACTCTTGATATATACCTCAGACACTGCGGGGAAAAGCAAATGCCTCCATTACAGAAACAAAAAGAGCCGCAAATTAGGATTGACGCCCATATTTGCAACTCTCAAAAAGTGGTCGGGATGACTGGACTCGAACCAGCGACCTCACGCCCCCCAGACGCGTGCGCTAACCAACTGCGCTACATCCCGAAACCTTCTTTATTTAGCCTTTGTTCCCAAAAGCGACTGCAAATTTAGCAAGTATTTTTTACTCTTGCAAACTTTTCCTTATATATTTTTTCGCTTCCCCACGGGGCTATTCAGTCAACGTAATCTATTTTCAAGACGATTACTCTGATTGTCTGATCGGAGAGCGGCGTGGCAACCTTAGCTATGTGCCAGTCTGAAGGGAAACAGACTACGAAACGCTTTGGTGTTGATGTGAAAAAATGGGACTTTGCCTTATTGTAATCATAGCGAATAACATCCTTTGCCTCGTCATATTGGCAGTTCGGAGTCGACGACTCATGGTCAAGCAACATGAAACCCTCTGTTCCTTTAACTACATACATGAAGTCTATCTTCTTCCGATGCGACTCAGTCTTGCGCTTTTCAAGCGGTTCGTTGGCACTGTCTTCTACGGAAGCACGCACATTTGTGCCGGGAATCATCAGTTTCCCCTTGGGTATAGCTAGAAGATCGGTTGAAGCGAGCCATTTGAATGCAGCATCCCATTGTTCCTTGTTCTTGTGATACTGCGAATAGAACTCCTGCAAATTAACTGTTGCATCGGGCATGGCATCAAATCCGTTGCGCCATTCACCTTTTGCCACCCATGCGGCAGCCCTTTTCTTTGACACCTTTGAACTGCTTTTCCGCGCATTTGCCACGGTAAAGAATAAGGAGGATACGGTTACTACGAGCAGGAGTGCTCTTAAAACACTTTGTTTCATACTATTGCATGTTTGACGATTTACGATATTTCTCCATATATTTCTCAACGCAAGGCGGCACTATGCCTGTTATGGCTTTACCGTCCTTAACGAGTTCCCTTACTTGCGTACTGCTGACATTGAGCAATTCGGTGTCCACCAGCCTGACATTTGCCGGAAGTTGCGCGACGTCTACATCATATCCCTGCCGGGGATACACAACTATCTCATGCTGACACAGTATCTCTGCATGGCCGCGCCAGCGGCTGAAGCAAAGCCAATTGTCCGCTCCTATCAGCAGTATGAACTGATATTGTGGATATTCCTGCTGCAATACTTCAAGCGTATGCTGCGTATATGAGGGGCGAGGCAGATGAAACTCACAATCAGACGCTTTCATCTTTGGCTCTTCAGCGAGGGCTTCTTCCACCATTTTCAGGCGGTCGCCATCGGGCAACAGCCCTTGTTCAGCCTTCAACGGGTTATGAGGGGATACGACAAACCATACCTCATCAAGCGCTGCTGCCTCAAGCAGCTGGCGCGCCAGAGAGATATGCCCGTTGTGTATCGGGTTGAAAGACCCGCCGAAGAACCCTATCCTCATTGACTATTTTTCAATGAATGCCTTGACTTGACTGTAGGCCTCAGCCTTTGCCGTATCAAGACTGTCGTTTACGATGACTGTGTCAAACTTTGATGCGAACGAGAGCTCAAATTCGGCTCTTTTTATGCGGTCTTCAATGACTTCCGGAGTGTCTGTCCCACGTCCGTTAAGGCGTTTGCGAAGTTCTTCCACCGACGGCGGCTGTATGAAGAGGCTGAGTGCTTTCTCTTTATAAAAGGATTTTATGTTGCAACCTCCTTTTACATCAACATCAAGCACCACGTTTTCACCAAGTGCAAGCTGTTTTTCAACTTGTGCCTTCAGCGTGCCGTAAAAACGGTCGGCATAAACTTCTTCATACTCCAGAAATTCTCCGGTGGCAATGCGGCGTCGGAACTCGTCTGGCGTAACGAAGAAATACTCCACCCCGTCCTTTTCTGTTCCGCGCGGCGCTCTACTGGTACATGATATACTGAACTTCATGTTCAGTTCAGGATGTTCCGACATGAGCCAGTTTATGATTGTGCTTTTTCCGCTTCCGCTTGGTGCGGAGAATATTATGACTTTACCTTGCATAACGTGGGCGTTTCTTTTTACAGTGCATTGAGCACTTGTTCCTTTATCTGTTCCAGTTCGTCCTTCATCTTCACCACTATGTTTTGCATCTCGGCGTTATTGCTTTTGCTTCCTGTGGTATTGATTTCGCGTCCCATTTCCTGAGCTATGAAACCAAGCTTCTTTCCAACGCCTTGCGTCTCGTCCATTGTTTCGCGGAAGTACTTAAGATGATTTGCCAGGCGCTGTTTTTCTTCGCTTATGTCGAGTTTTTCGATATAATAGATTAGTTCCTGCTCCAGTCTGTTCTTGTCGTAGTCCACTTCCGGTATGGATTTCAGACCGTCGACGATGCGTTGGCGTATTTTTTCAACGCGCGACTTCTCATAAGGCTCTATGCTTGCAAGCAGAGCTGTAATGTTGTCTATCTTTTCGTTGAATTTCTTCTGTAATGCAGCGCCCTCCTGAAGACGGAAGTCTATGAGTTTTTGCAACGCCGTCTCAATGGCTGTCACTGCAGCCTGCCACTCTTCATCTGTAAGTGTCTCCATTTCATTGCGAGTCAGCACGTCCGGCATGCGCATCAGCGTGGAAAACCAGTCGGAAGGTTCAGGGATGCCATTATTTGAGGCAATGTTCTTAAGTTGAACGTAATAGTTTGCCACAAGAGCCGCGTTTACGGGAGTTGCGTCTACAACGGTTTCCTTTTCTACCCATATACTGAAATCCACTTTTCCCCGCGTTAATGCCTGCGACACCATCTGCCGTATTTGCATTTCCTTCTCACGATAGATTGGGGCGATGCGCGTGGACAGGTCAAGAGTCTTGCTGTTCAGCGATTTTACCTCAACGTTTATTTTCTTTTCTCCATATTCAACCACGGCTTTGCCGTAGCCTGTCATTGATTGTATCATGCTTAGCTTATAATATAATTGCTGCAAAATTACAAAATTTCAGCATAAAAGTTCTGCTTTGGCTGTGCTTTTACGCTGTTGTGGCGTTATCGCCTTATGGTTTCACCGCCGGAACGGTTTATAGTAAGCCTCATCTGCGAAATCAAGCATCTCTGTATCACCGCTACTGTCGCCATAAGCGATTAGCCGATAGCTCTTTCTGTCGGGATGTGAGGCGAGGATGCGTCGCACTTTCTCGCGTTTGCGGCAGTTAGCCGAAAGGAATCGGCCCGTAACCACGCCGCCTTTTATCTCTATGCGTGTGCAGAACACCTCTATACCTGGCATATTTCTGAAAAAAGGCTCTACCCAGTTGTTTATACTGGCACTGACAATCATCACCTGTGCCTCGGGGTCGGCTATCGCTTCTGCTATTTTTTCGATTCCCTTGCGCCTGAGTATTCCTGCATGTGTTGCGGCGAAACGCTCGCAAAGCTCATTGAACTTGCTTTCGGGCATTCCGCTGAAATAATACGCAAAGATGCGTTCCTTCACTTTGCCGCTGTCCTTCAAATGAAGCTTCATTGCCAAAAGCAGATGCAAGTGAATGGCGAAGCACTTGACAAACTGTTTCCATCCTCTAGCAAAGAGCAGGAATGATATAAGAGAATCACGCTTGGTCAGTGTTCCGTCAAAGTCGAAAGCGTATATCTTTTTCATATTCTTTTTCTGTATGTTTTGCCTTGTGTATGTTTTGCCCGCGGGATATTGTCTGTAAGCCTGTTGGGGTTACAACATTAAGCCGCGGGGTTGTGTTCCGTTGCCCGTGGGCTTTCTCAGGCAATATATATGATTACCAAAAACGAAAGCAGCCAAAGCGCGACAACAGTCTGAAGCATGCGGTCGCCAAGCAGCGCCTTTGTCGGGTCGCCGCTTTTATTGTCTACCAGTGTCAGCTGCAGATAACGCAGTATGCCCAGAAGGACGAACACGGTTGTCAGGTAGAGATACCGTGTGCCTATGCGCTGTTCCACCTCTGGGGAAACGCAGTACATGATGTAACACACAAGGGTTACCGTAGCAGTTATAGTAATTGCCTGATTTATGAAGTCGAGATTATAACGTATCGTGTTCTTTCGTGAAGCATGCCCCGTTTCGTTCATTCTCACAACATCGTCGCGACGTTTCGCCAGCGAAAGGAAAAGCGTCAGCAGGAACGTCATAAGCACTATCCAGTTGCTTAGTTGTGTCTGCGTTGCAACACCCCCTGCCAGCAAACGTAGCACAAACCCAAAGGCGATGATGCACACATCAACAATGGCATAGCTTTTGAGCCACAGACAATATGCCACGTTCAACACCAGATAGCCGGCTATTACGCCTGCCGTTGCCAAGGACCTTGTGCCGAGCAGCGCGGTAAGCGCAAAACTGGCAACGAGCATCAATGCCATGCAGACGTAACCTTCTGCAACGCTCACTTTGCCAGACGCTATGGGACGCTGGCACTTTACTGGGTGCTGCCGGTCTGCCTCGACATCAATTATGTCATTCAGGCAATATATTGAGGAGGCGACGAAGCTGAATGCCATGAACACTATTGCACCGGCAAGCAGGCTTTGCGCGTCGGTGATGCTCCCACCGAAGAAGAGGGGCACGAAGACAAACACGTTTTTTATCCACTGATGTGGACGTATCACCTTTATTACACTTATATCCATTGCTCTTTGTTTTATTTATTTGGCAGGCCTGCACTTGCTTCTTTATGCTTTGCTGCCTGTTTTCTAATCCAGGAAACAAATTTATCAATTATTTTTTGCAACAACCATGCTGCGGGTATAGAAATTAGCAGCACGAGCAGCGCCGTAAGACAGTAGCCTAGTTTATACTGTTGTATTGGCTTCATTATCCATTCGATATGGATTAGATATATCTCCAGGCTTATCGTTCCGAGAAAAGCGAGAGTTTTTTTTAAGACATGCGGCGCAACGACTAGGAGTTTGCACTCTAGAAGGAGCGCGGAAACCGTGAGCGGAATGTAGACCATGCGCTCCATGAACAGCGGGAACCTGCGGTGGCCTATATATTCCAACCTAAGACAAAGCCAAAGACTCAGGATAAAGAGTAGCAGCGCCATTGCCATGCTCCATTTGTCAAGGGTCTTGCCTTCACGCACCCACTCGCCCACATTTATGCCGATGAGGAATATCGGGATGCGGCTGAAGAATATCTCAATATGTCCCACGGAATTGTGGATAACAGGAACGTAGTTTACCATTGCCGCGAACACCACGAATGCCAGCGGAAGCCAGCGAAACGACGGAGCACGGCGGATGATTTCCATATAGAACGGGGCGAAGGTGTATAGCATCATCGTGGCGGGAACATACCAAAACGTCAAGTCGTCTATACGCCAGAAGCTCCAGTTGAACAGAACATTTGCCAAAAGATTCGGAATGTCCGGGCTATATCCTGAGCCTGGTCTTTCGACATAATGCCCGATATAGAACGCTGACGCGACTAGAAGCCACACGGGATAAATGCGAAGGTAGCGGCGAGAGAAGAATCTGGCAAGGGCTTCCTTCATGCTCAAGGCTGCAACAGAGGGCAGACTACTTGACTTCCTACGCATCTTGCTCCATGAAAACCACAATCCCATACCGCTAACGAAGAGAAACATGTCGACACCCACATTACCGAGGCGGCGCAAAGGGTAAAAGAAGTAGTGAGACGGCATCCCTACATGGAAGAGCACAACGAAAAGTATGGCAAGTCCCATAAGTTCGCCGCGGTATCTGCTCAATTCGCCAAAGTTTACGCACGGGCTAAAGCGTGGGGTTTCTTTTTTTTTCGGCATGATATAATAGTATTTTTTGCGGCAGTAACAATAGGCTGCCTGATATTTCCTGTGCTGAACGGTTAGCCTTTATGCAGCTGCGGCTTTGGGATATACCTAAAAAGCAGCTTGAACAGCCAAGCCATAAGCACACTTACAGCGAAATATATGATGATTCCTGTATATATGTTTCCTCTATACGACATAGGAATCACTATCTCTCTAATTATAGGATGCACGATGAACAATGCCGAAGATATGGCTCCAAACCACACACCGGGAAGAAGTACCTTTGCCGGCAGCAGCTTTACGGTGGAAACGGCTCCTATTACGATGAACGCTGGCACCCACAACCATGTATGGAAATTGAAGCTTCCGGCAAAGACTGCGACAGCTGACAATAAAGCCAGCCCTGCATAAACGGGTTTGGAGAACGTTTTGCCATGGCGTGCATATAGCATTCCCATGCCAAATGGCAGCATTGCACCAACAAAATTGTAGCGTATGCGGTTGAGAGAATCAAAATCGCCTATCACTTCGGGCGACCACACCGTCTGCACGAGCCAACAAACGGCAATAAGCGCAATGGTATAAGCCGAATGGCGGCGGTAAAGGAATAGTCTGTATACGAGATAAAGTTGCAATGTCAGTCCAAAATACCAATACGGACCTGGTTTTATGACATGATCGGGGTTCGGAAGCAAGTTGATATACATAAGTAGCTGCGCTACGACACGGCCAAGCGTATAGCCATGATACCCATTGGGATGAAGATAGCTTACGACTGCGAATGCAACATAGCCGAGAAACATCATGCGCAAGAGCTTGGCATAATGAAACCAAGCAAAGGGAAGAACGCCAACCCGCCCCGTACGCTCGTCGTTCTCGTATTTTGCAACAAGTCCGAAGCCGCTTATGAAAAGGAAGACCGGCACGCCATAATGGCCGAAGAA
The DNA here is from genome assembly GCA_963586715.1 of Barnesiella intestinihominis. GTDB lineage: Bacteria > Bacteroidota > Bacteroidia > Bacteroidales > Bacteroidaceae > Prevotella. Next base: position 27,767 of record CAVAAS010000010.1, on the reverse strand, counting down.
CGAGAAAAGATGCACGAACAAGTCGTGATTCATCGAGCAAAGCCTGTCGAGCAACTGCATTGGCTTGGCGCCATCAAACGTATATTCATTTTCCTTCACTGCAAAACGTAGGAAATGACAATAGTTATGAAGTATTATGCCGAGAATGGCTATGCCTCGCAGAGCCTTTGACTCAGGCATACTGAGTAGTTGCTTGTTCATTGATTGCCTTTTTTGCTTGTTTATTGTTTCTGTTCTTTCTGCTTGCGTTCTGCTTCCATAAGCTTGTCGTAGTCTGCCTGACGTTTGAGTATGCGTGGCCGCTTCTCATTATAGCCATCGCTAAGCACATTAAGGTCATCGCGGTAATCCTTGCACTCTATGCCTGCGAGCCAAAGCAGCATATGAGGCAGTGCATCTGTCATGTACGGGTGTTTTCGGCTTTGTCTGACGCGGCTCCAGACATCCTTATGACTGGCTTTGTATTTCTTTGAAGCCCAGATCCACATTGGTATCTCAAATTCCGCATGCGCTAGCCTTGCCGTTACCTGTGCGGAGTGCATGCGTCCGTAGAAATGCGCCCCGTCATAACATTCTTCTCCATGGTCGGGAACATAAACGACAATGGCGTCCTGCTTTCGGAACTTGTCTATTATGGCGCCCATTATGCTGTCGTTGTAGAGTATGGCATTGTCGTATTCTGCCAAAACCTGCCGCTCCTTGTCGTTTAGCTCCGGGCGTTTCTCTTTATAGTAGTCCTTGTCAAAACGTTTCTGCGGTCTGGGACTGCGACTCTTATAGTCTACGTGCTGTCCTTTAAGGTGGAAAATTATCAGTTGCGGCTTGCCCTCACCCTCATCCTTTAGCTTTTCGTAGTCGCAAAGCAGACCATTGTCAAAGCGGAAAAGTCTTGTGTTGCGTGTATCAAACTGTGCTTTACTCAATTCCTCATCGTTGAGGAAGAATCCCCCGCTGAAATCATAGACAGCCTCCTTTGCCTGCGGCAGAAACTGGTTGGTCATGAACGTAACATGATAGCCTGCCTTTCTAAAGACCTCGGGGAAAAGTGGGTAATCGCACCATTCGCCTTTGTCACCCACGGTGTAAAGAGAGAACATGTGCTTGAAAACAAAACTGGTCAGGTTCCACGGAGAAACGACATCAGTGAAAGGCACCAGTTCTCCCCTTCGGTAAAGACGTCTTTGGCGCGGCGTATTAGGCGTATCATAGCCATAAAGCTGGGAATGATTGCGGTTGTAACTTTCTCCGATAACAAGCACAATATTACGACTGCGATAGGAACAACTGTCTGCCGTCACTTTCTTTAGGCTCGCTTTAAGCCGGACGAGTTGGTTGGCCGTTAGCTTGTTGGCATAAACGCTGAACACAAGACGATAAATCGGCTGGTATTGTTCTGCATGGGGCTTTTTTGTCAGTTCATGTTCCACGTCACCAATGTTTTTATAAGATAGGAGACGTGCATAAAGCATCTTGTTTTCCCAACACATTGAGCCGTAGACAATGAAGAGTACCGCTGCAAGCAATCCCAAGACAGACATTGCTGGAAGACTTGCCTTCCGCATTACATGCGCAGCCTTGGCACAAAATCCGTTTGCACACTTGACAGCCAAAGCTTTTAAGCCTTTCTTTATCCGTTTTCCGAACACTGCTGTCAGTATATGAACTAGGATAAGTAGAAGAATAAGGCCGACACTGCTGCCAAGAATATCAAAATTGATATAAGACTCCAAGAATTCCGCTGCCTCGCCGCCGTTTGTCTCACCAACAAGCAGAAGCATCGTTGGGTTTAACGTGGAATCAAACTTCACAAAACAATACATGTCAACCACAGCCGTGCCGTATGCAATGGCATATAACAAGCCTTTTGCCCAGCGGCGCGCCTTCAAAGGAAGAAGAGTAAGAAGAATGGCAAGAAGATATATGTCGAAATACAGTTCTTCCCACTCCAGCGTATACATCTTCCAACCGCGGCGAAGCGTGGCGTATGCACTGATTATTCCAAGTACATACATAAACACGCAGAACGACAGGTTCCGCCTTATCGGCAGAAGCCCCGCCGAAAAAATCTTGCATGCTTTGTGCAATACTTCCATACCTCTACATTATACCCAACCAACGCAGCACATCGTTTAGATTTGCCACGACCATAAGGATTATAAGTATAGTGAAACCAACATATTCGGCTCTTAGCAAGAATTTCTCGCTCGGGGCGCGACCTGTTATCATTTCATAGAGTAAGAACAATACATGGCCTCCATCAAGCACAGGAATAGGCAATATGTTCATGAAAGCAAGTATTATACTTAGGAAAGCCGTCATGTTCCAAAACCGCATCCAGTCCCATGTCTCAGGGAAAAGGCTGCCTATAGCTCCAAAACCGCCAAGCTGTTTGGCTCCATCTGCCGTGAAAACATATTTAAGGTCGTCAACATATCCACGCAAAACGCTGAGTCCATATTTCACACCTGCGGGGAAGCTTTCGAAAAAGCCATAAGACTTCTCCACTGGCTTATAATATTCTGTCATATATGACATTCCGACTCCAAGCTGCAACTCGGGCGAAAGGACTACGTTTGCCGTGTCAACCTCACCTGTTGCCTTGCTTTTAAACACGACACTCGTGGTACGGACTTTCAATGAGTCCTTTGTTGTGGCAGGAACTGCCGCAAGGACATCGTGCATTACTGCCACCTGATCAGTAAATGTGTTCCACGAATCAACAGGTTTCCCGTTGAAAGCAAGAATTCTGTCGCCCTTTCTTATTCCAGCTTTCTCGGCTGCCATACCCGGCATGACGCTATCTACGTCAGCAGGAACAAAGGGACGCATAAATGACGGCTCGCTCTTGAGCATTGTCAGCATGCTCATTTCCTCTGGCATCTTTACCGTAACTTCCTTGCCTGCACGCTTTACGGTTACGCTCTGCGCCTCAGATACGGCACGGAACAGGTCTACATCAAATTTCTTTAGTTCCTTCTTATCAGTACGAAGAAGCACGTCGCCATCCTTGAATCCTATGGCCTTTGCTTCTGAATTGAACTTCATTCCCATCGTCATGCCTTGCACTGGGATGTAGGATTCCCCCCAATGGAACAGAACCATGCTATAGATAAACAATGCAAGCAGGAAATTTACAAGCACTCCGCCTATCATTATCAACAACCTTTGCCACGCTGGTTTTGAACGAAACTCCCAACTTTGAACCGGTTGCTTCATCTGTTCTGTATCGAAAGACTCGTCGATCATTCCTGAAATCTTACAGTATCCTCCTAATGGCAACCAGCCTATACCGTAAGTCGTCTCACTATTTTTCGGTTTATACTGGAATATATGAAACCAAGGGTCGAAAAAAAGAAAAAACTTTTCCACCCTTACTCCAAAAAGCTTAGAAAAGAAGAAATGGCCTCCCTCATGAAGGAGAACCAAAAGGGAGATTGCCAGCATGAACTGAAGCAATCTGATTAAAAACACTTCCATTTTATCGTTTCTTTTTCTTTAATTTATTTGTTCTATCTTATTTAGTTCACACAAAACCATAGCGTTACTTACCATTAGACAAAGTCTGACTTAGACACACTAATGCCTTGTCTACAGGATAGGAATGGCAGTTAACGCTGATTGACTCAACTCCTTATCAATTCATCTGCCACACGGCGTGCTTCAGCATCGGTAGCCGTATACGTTTCATAAGAGGGACTTGCATCAAACGACACCCTTCGCATCGTTTCTTCAATAATGCGCGGCATATCGGGAAACGAGCAACGGTCCTCAAGAAATGCCTTGTTTACAATTTCATTTGCGGCATTTACAATACAAGGCATGTTTCCTCCCTTGCCTATTGCCTCGTATGCCAATGCCAAACAACGGAACTTTTCCATGTCCGGCTCAAAGAATTCGAGTGGATGGCGGAAGAGATCAAGACGTTCTCCATTAAGATGAAGTCTGTTGGGATAAGAGAATGCATATTGTATCGGCAGCCTCATATCCGGTATACCAAGCTGCGCCTTCACTGCCCCGTCGGCAAACTGAACGGCGCTATGGATTATTGACTGAGGATGAACAAGAACCTGTATTTTTTCAGCCTCAACGCCAAAGAGCCACTTAGCCTCTATAACCTCAAAGCCCTTGTTCATCATAGTGGCACTGTCTATTGTTATCTTTGCCCCCATGTCCCATGTAGGATGCTTCAGTGCGTCCGATTTCGTGACACCGGCAAGTTGGTCTGCTGTCATTGTGCGGAATGGACCACCGGAAGCCGTGAGCAATATTTTTTCTATTCTATTGTCACCCTCCCCGACAAGACTTTGAAAAATGGCAGAGTGTTCACTGTCTACAGGAAGAATGGGTGAACGGTTTTCTGCCGCAAGCCGGCATATCAGCTCTCCTGCCACAACAAGTGTTTCCTTGTTGGCAAGACATATTTTCTTGTGTGCCTTTATTGCTTGGATAGTGGGACTGAGTCCAGCAAAGCCAACCATAGCTGTGAGAACCATATCAATTGGACCCGCAGTTACAATATCGTCGATAGCTTTGTTCCCGGCATACACTTTAATGTCTGGGCAATCTGCAAGCAATTCCTTTAGTCTTGAATAATGGCTTTCGTTGGCAATTACAACTGCTGCGGGGTTGAACTTACGTGCCTGTGCTGCCAGTTCTTCAACTCTGTTATTTGCAGTAAGACAATATACCTCATACAGATCAGAATGTTCCTCTATCACTTCTAGAGCCTGAGTTCCGATAGATCCTGTTGAGCCAAGTATGGCAATTTGCTCCTTCATATGTATGTCAGTTGTTGTCGTTTAGGTTTATAAGCCCGTCAGGTAGAATTGCGATAATTGTTCTTTCGTTGGTGTTAACTTGCTGTATTATATCTTCGATAGCAGGAACTAGTAATATTTCTCCTGCTGGAGTTTCGATTTCCAACAGCACGTTTATCGTAGAATCGTCCACTGCAACAACTTTTCCAAGTAACATTTCTCCGTGATTTTGGGCGATAACGGAGAAACCGAGTATCTCATCCCACGTCAACTCTCCTTGTTCTCTATCTGACAAAGCCTTGGGGAAATATACTTCGCAACCAACAATCTCGCTAGCGCGTTCTTTCGTATCTATATCGCAGAATTTAACCAATGCCGTTTCGCCAGTTTTGAAACGCCATTCCTCCATAAAAAACGGAACAAGTATGCCGTCAACGGAAAGGACGAGGTAATCTGCATCTACGCGGTCGAACACATCGTCATCAAAAAACATAGTGAGTTCACCCTTTACCCCATGGGGTTTTCCTATCTTTCCTATCTTATAAACTTCTTCTTGTCGTATCATCTCTTATAGTGGTTGTATTGAAGATTGCTGCATTCCTCAGTTAGAGACACGCGTAATCTTTGCCCCTAAAGCGTTTAGACGCGCTTCTATATCTTCGTAACCGCGATCTATCTGTGCTATATTGTCTATACGTGATGTGCCGTTTGCGCTCAGCGCTGCAATAAGCAGAGCGATACCGGCACGAATGTCTGGACTTGTCATCCTTCCTGCCCGAAGCCTAAGTTTGTGGTCGTGGCCTATGACCACTGCCCTGTGGGGGTCGCACAATATTATCTGTGCCCCCATGTCAATCAGTTTGTCGACAAAGAAGAGACGACTTTCAAACATTTTCTGATGAACGAGCACACTCCCACGCGCCTGGGTTGCCACGACCAACAATACCGAAAGGAGATCCGGTGTCAAACCTGGCCATGGTGCATCAGCAAGCGTCATGATTGAACCGTCAATAAAGGAGTCTACTTGATAATGCGGCATATGCGGTATATAGAGATCATCGCCTTCAACAAGAATCTTTACGCCCAAACGACGGAAAGCTTCTGGTATAATACCGAGATTTTCCACCGATACGTTCTTTATCCTTAGACCGTTGCCCACCATTGCCGCCATACCTATAAAAGAACCGACTTCTATCATATCGGGCAAAACGGTATGTTCCGCTCCATGCAAGCTGTCAACGCCCTCTATCTCCAACAGATTAGAAGCGATGCCACTGATTTTTGCCCCCATTCTGTTCAGCATCCGGCAAAGTTGCTGTATGTACGGTTCACAAGCTGCATTATATATTGTTGTCTTGCCTTTTGCCAAGACTGAAGCCATTACGACATTTGCCGTGCCTGTAACGGAAGCCTCATCAAGAAGCATATTAGTTCCTTTCAACTTGGCTGCCTTTATCTCGAAAGTATTTGCGCCAGCACTATGCACAAACTTTGCCCCAAGGTTCTTGAAGCCCAGGAAATGCGTGTCAAGCCTACGCCGACCTATTTTGTCACCACCGGGTTTCGCAACAACAGCCTTGCCAAAGCGGGCCAACAACGGACCAATCATCAATACACTACCGCGCAATGAGGCGCATTTTCGAACGAACTCCTCACTGTCAAGATAGTCAAGGTTTATGTCTTTGGCACAGAACACATACTCGTTCCGTCCTATTTTCTCAACTTTCACCCCTACATCTTTAAGCAGAAGTATCAAATTGTTTACATCAAGGATGTCTGGAACATTATTTATCCTTACCTCTTCTTCCGTCAAGAGAGTGGCACATATAACTTCAAGTGCCTCGTTCTTTGCTCCTTGCGGCGTAATTGTTCCGCTCAGCAAGTGGCCGCCTTCGATAATAAATGACTCCATAACAATGGGGTATTAGCGGTTAGACTTCTTTTTTCTCTTTTTATCCGTGCTATTCTTCAGCGCTTGTGCAGGGCGGTTGAAGCGGGAATTCTGAAGTTCGCGTGCGTCAAGTTGTATCGCACCATCAGTGAAACGTGCGATATCGTCAACAACTTTTTCAAAATTGGCCGTCCCATGCCCCCATTGCTCAAGGTTTCTTTTCATCTGTTCCGCCGACAAGCGAGCCAACTCGTTGCGTTCTTCGCCCGGTTCCATAGCTTTAAGCCTTTCCAAAGTCTCAAGCATCAGATGTCCATAGTGGCGGACCCGTATCCTTGTCATAGGATATTTCATTGGATCAGGCTTTGACGCTATTGCCAAAGCTTGAGTCACATCGCACGGATAGTCTATATCAAGTTTAAAACCGCTCATTATGGCAAGATGATCCCACAACTTCTGCTTGTAGCCGATGTTGTTCCGGTTGTGCGTCATCATTCGGTCCATTACGGAAATTATTGTTTCGGCGCACCTTTGCCGCTCATCCTTGTCGGGAAGGGAAACGGCATAGTCTACCATTTTTTGGACTTCCCTCCCGTATTCGGGCAGAATCAGCTTCTCGCGGTTTGTATTGTAATCCAGTCCTTGTATATTCATTGTAATGAGTGTGAAGAGACCTTATGCCTTACATTACCGTATTTATACAGGAACGGGCTACGGGTCTGTTGATAATCAGAGTAGTTTCTTCGGAGTCTTTGCCACAAAATCTTTCAGATAGAACGGCACGAAGTATGCAACGTCCTCATATCGTTCCTCTGCTATACGCTTTTCCGCCAACGGATACATGAATTTTGAAAGTGGTTCTATGCCCTTTATCAAATGTGCGTTGGGGTGGTTTATCGTATCCATGCATTTTGCAGCCCCGTTGCCAAAGAAGTAAACGGGATGACTGTCAAGGAAAGTGCGATATGTTTCAGCGTCGACTACATCAGCCTGAACGCCACGCACTTCATTCAAGCTGCGGTCATAAACTGCCGCATAGACTTCCATACGCCGTGCGTCTATCATCGGGCACAAAAGTGCGTCATCTTCCAGTTCATGCCGGAGCAATACGGGCACAGCCAGCAACTCAAGAGTAGGTACTGCTATTAGTTTTACATCACGCCCGTAGCAGATGCCCTTCGCCATCGACGTCCCTATGCGCAATCCCGTGTACGAACCGGGACCGCAGCTTACTGCTACTGCATCTACAGGAATGGCGTGACTATCAGCAAACGACAGTCCCTCGTCTACGAATTGCCCAAGTTTCACTGCATGATTGGGGCCTGAATGATCTTCGCGCGTAAAGATGTCTGCACCATCTTGGCTAACGGTAAGCGAGCACACATCGGTACTCGTTTCTATATTTATAATGCACGACATAAATTTAATTGTATTCGAATAACTAACATGCAAAGATAAGACAAACACAAGAGAAATGCAACATTCGCAACCGAAAACAATTCAAATCCACTCAAATATCATTTGTATATATCCTTTCCGCTCGCTTTTCACCAACCCCATGTATACGAAGCTGTGACCCACGGGAAAACAGGCAAAAGGTGTGTGCATCTCCATTTGCAACAAGTAACGATAAGCGGTTATTAACTGCGAACATGAAAGAAGCCGGACAAGAGATTGGTATTATCCAATCGCCTTATCCGGCTCTTCAGCCCCCTTTTGGGGATGTACTTTAATTGCGATTTAGCATTATTGCAAAGTTACTTGTTTTTTCGCTAACGGCAAAATTCCCCAAAATATGTTTCCTTATTTTTACGTTATCCTCATTGCATCATGAGAACGACTGAGGTTCTTAGTATCCGGGATTCTGATATTCAGAACCATTTGTCAAGCCGTCTGTAAACGTTGAGGAAATTGGACGCAAAGCATATTCCGGTTTGAAATACTGTCCTAGGTCAGGATGTGTTTCATTAAGATACGCATTGTCCTTTAACAATCCCATTCGTTTCAAGTCATAGAAACGGCAGTACTCACCGCAAAGCTCACGGCCGCGCTCGTCAAGCACGTCGCGCAAGGTTGGTGTCGCATTTAGAAGTTCAGCACCTGCACGCCCTTTTACCTTATTAATATATGTCTTTGCATTTGCTCCTCCGTTAAGATAGATATCAAGTTCAGCAGCTATGAGATAAATCTCTGCCATACGAATAATAAACGTGCCGTTCAAGTTACCGATACGGCTTTTCTTTGGATTGGCAAGGTAGTAGTTGCTGCTATTATGCTTGTTGAGTGACGGATAGAAATAGCTGAAAAGATTTTCATTTGAACCGTTCTGCGTGATCACGTTCTTCTTGGCATCGTCATAAACAGCCTTATAGTCAACGAGAAGATATGGCGAGGTTGCCTTCTTTGCCACTTCGCTGTCGTAGTCTGAATCCTGCGGCAGAACAAATTTGATTGCCGTATCACCGGTGTTGAGTTTCACGTTAACTACAGAAGCATCCTTACCGTACTTTGTCTGTGTGTCGCTGTTCCAGCTATACGAAGTGTTAGCTTTCCACTGTGTAGTGAACGACTTGTGGAAACGCGGGTCAAGCGTTCCGTCGCTTTGCACGAACAAGTTTATCAGATGCTGCGAGGGCATGAATATACCTGGACGGCAGTCATCCCAAGTTTGGCGTGAAGCCAAATTGTCAACAATGGCGCCGAAATTAGTTACTGCGCAAAGGAATTTTTCATCGTTACGGTTCAGCTTCCAGTTTCCGTTGCTTGAGCCATGACCTTCAGCGCCTGCATACCAACGATGCTTCCACAAGGCTTCCTTGTTGGTATAGTTGTTGGATTCTGCGAACACTTCGTCATACGTTGGATACATATACGCGCCATATGTCTGACCACCGGCTTCGCAGTCTGCGATAAGTTCCTTGGCTGCATCCATACCTTTTGAAAGGAATTCGTCAGTGCCATACTCCTTTGTTTGCAGACAAGCCTTGGCCAACATTCCCAAAGCAGCCTTCTTGGTGGGCTGTGTGGTGGTAGCATCTGTACCCTTGTCAAGCCATTTTGCAGCAAACTCCAGGTCAGGAATAATAAGTTCCCTGTAAATTGTCATCGGTTCGGTGCGCGTTGGCGAGAAGTTGGGCACTGTTGACGCTTCTGTTGTCATGGTAACTGCACCAAATTGTTCAACAGCATTAAAATAATATATTGCACGCAAGAAATGTGCTTCTGCCACAGCTTTGTTTCTCAGTGTGTCATTCTTAAACGGAGCACTTGGGGCAAGATTGATAGCTTCGTTGCAGCCTGAAATACCATCGTAAATGGCATTCCATATTCCATTTGTATAGGTTGTATTAGGCGATGCCCCTGCATAGAACCAGAAATACTGGGTGCTACCGGTCGATTTGTTCGCCTGATATGTCCACAAGTCCGTTCCTGCTTCGGTAAGTTCCATATATCCGTCAGTACCGTAAAGGAAGCGTTCCATACCGAAATAGCACTGGTTTATGAGAGTTTGGTATGAGCTGGTGGAGTTTTCCGCCAAGTCTTTCATGGTGAAACCTCCGGGGTTGTCTTCATCCAACGAGCAGGAAGAAAGCCCCATAGCAACGGTTGCCGCTGCCAATATAATTGATTTATAGTTACTTTTCATAATTTTCCGTTTGTTAGAATGTTATGTTAACTCCGAAAACATACTGCTTGTATGTCGGGAAACTGTCTGCTCCGCCTGTTTCCGGGTCTGTTCCCTTAAGTTTGCTCTCTGAACAGAATATCCATGGGTTGTATGCCGTGAAGTAGAAGCGACACTTCTCCATCAGAGCGTACTTGGATATTTTCTTAGGAAGGGTGTATCCGATGGTTATGTTCTTTATCTTTATGAAAGAACCGTCGTATACATTTACTGCAGATGTACCGATTGTCTGGTCGTCACCGCTACCAGGACGTGGATAATAAGCACCCTGATTGTTTTCTGTCCAATAGTCTACGCCTGCTATCTGATTTTCCTTAATTGACGACTTCGCAGTATACATTCCCAACAACTTGCTGTATATCGTTTGTCCCCAGCGGCCCATTGCATAGATTGTAAGGTCGAAGTCTTTGTAAATAAACGTGTTGTTGAGACCAAGTATCCAGTTAGGATTCTGATGTCCCAAGACCTGACGGTCATCAAGGCTATACTTGTGCTTTCCGCCGTCGCCGTCTTTTTCAACAGTCTCTATCTTAACCCATCCCGGCTTTACGCCATAGGTTGAAAGTTCCTCTTGCGTTGCGTCTGTTCCCCAGATTCCCGCATATTTATAGTCGTATATGGCTTTTATCGGACTGCCAACGAAGAGGTTTTCGCTCTTAACGTCGCCACTTGGCAGGCTTTCAATGCGCTCTTTCTCCCATGTTCCAGTGAGCGTGGTGTTCCACTTAAAGTCTTTTGTGGAGATATTGCGACTGTTAATGGTGAACTCTAGACCCTTATTGCTTGTCTTTGCAAGGTTTTCCCAGCTTGAAAGCGGAGAGCCCCAGCCGGTGTATCCGTCGGTGATGTTCATCGTTCGCTTGAAAAGCAAACCGCGTGTCACGGTAGTGAAGAAGTCAACAGAACCATCGATGCGGCCGCCCAATACAGCGAAGTCCAGTCCGAAGTTCCAGTTATAAGACTTTTCCCATCCCAAAGTGGCACTACCAACAGTACCAGAATACTGTGCGAAGTCAACAATCGTTCCGTTTATTGTCACACCACTGTTGGAATACTTATAGGCATTGGTCTGTGTTGCATAAGCGCCCACGCCTCCAGAGTTACCAGTTATACCGGCGCTGACACGTAGTTTAAGGTTGTCGAGCCATCCCTTTGTGCTTGCCATGAAAGCTTCATCGGAAATTCTCCATCCGATAGCGGCAGCAGGGAAGGAATCCCATTTCTTGTCTTTTGAGAAGAAGGAGACACCATCCCAACGATTAGAGAATGTGAAGAGATATCTGCCTTTGAAAGAATAGTTGAAGCGCACTGCATACGACATCTTTTGCGTTCCTTCATAAGAAGACTCCACATGTGGTGTTGTGGCCGCCATAAGTCTCCAGTACTGCCATACGTCAAGGTCCTGACCGCTGCCTTCTGAATATGAATACTCGCTTTGGTCTTTCTGCCAAGAGGTGATTCCGGTAATGCCGAAGTCATGGTCTTTTGCTATAGTTATGTTGTATGAAAGGATGTTCTCCCAGTTATAGCTGTAACCGTCGGTATTTTTTATCTGCGCATGAGGGGTTCCTGCATACGTTGGTCTGTTGGAGTTAGCGTCAGCTCCCCAGTATCTGCCAAGACGCGAGTGGGACAATGTAGCATTCAGCTGGGTGCGGAATTTCAATCCCTTAAGTGGTGCGATTTCGGCATAGCCTATGGAGTTGATATAGGTTGTGCGCGTATTGTTTGAATATTGGTTCTTTATGAAGTCGCCAAGTGGTGAATAGTAATTGGCTACGTATTCAGACTGATAATTGCCATCCTTGTCGTAAACATCTCCTATTGGCAAAGATGTAATCGACTTTGTGAAAGTCTTGTTGTCACCTTTGTCGTGAATGGTGTAGTTAAGGTTACTTGACAAACCAACCTTCAGCCAGCTGAAGATGTTGTGGTCAACGTTCAAGCGAGCCTGATACTTGTTGCGCAGTTCGTTGTTGAGCATTCCCTCATCACGATTATAAACGACTGAAGAGTAAACGTTGGTTTTCTCATTGCCACCTTGTATGGAGAGAGAGTATTTCTGCGTTGTGGCAGTATTGCCAGTTGCTTCATCAACCCAATCTATCCACTTGCCTTTTTCATACGCTTCATACGCTTCTTTGTCTCCGCCGAACACGTCGCTCATGCTTGTGGGATAGCTTCCATTCTTGTATTTGTATGCCTCTGTATAATAATCTGTCCATTCGTCTCCCGTCATTCCATGCTTATACTGCGGCGAGCCGCTCCATCCGTAGTAAGCGTCAAAGTTAACCTTTGTCTTGTGGTTTTTAGCACCGCGCTTGGTTGTTATTATAATAACACCGTTGGCACCTGCCGAACCGTATATGGCTGTTGACGAAGCGTCCTTAAGCACATCTATGCTTTCTATATCATTTGGACTTATATCATCGTAACTTCCGGGAAGTCCGTCGATGATAAACAAAGGAGTGTTGCTGCCGTATATAGAGCGAGAGCCGCGCAACAGAATATTGACCGAGCCGCCAGTCTCACCGCTTGTCTTTGTAATGTCAAGACCAGACACCTTTCCTTGGAGAGCTTCCATAACGTTACTCGTCGGAGCCACCACAATGTCTTCATTCTTCATTGAAGTGACCGAACCTGTGAGGTCGCGTTTTTTCTGCGTACCGTAACCAATTACCACAACGTCGTCAAGGCCAATGGCATCGGTTTTCATGGAAATTTTCATCCCTTGGCGGGCGGTAAGGGTCTGTGTCTGATAGCCTGTATAGCTCACTTCAAGCTGAGTTCCTGCTGGGAGGTTCACACTGAATTTACCATCCATATCGGTGATAGCGCCTACAGAGCCGCCTTTCTGCTTTACAGTCGCTCCGATGAGAGGCTCACCGTTTTCGTCGACCACAGTTCCCGACACATTGTCATTACGTTGTTCTACAGCCATACTGCGTGCATCGGCAAATCCTCCGGCAGCAAGTGCGGCCGTAGGTGCGAGCAAAGACAGCGAAACGAGGAGAGCCGCTTGGGCAAAGCTCAACATCGGTAAACTTTTACTGTTTTCTTGCATAGCAAATGATTTAAGATTAAATTATGTATATTTGATTTTCTCGCGACTTAAGAAGAGTATATTAACTTTTTCTTTGACGGATTTGCAATATTTATGTAATTACTTAAAAACAGTTTTTATTGACAAATATCAAAAAACATAGTAAAAATAGCAATATTATTCATATTGTCCCCATATATACTCGGATATAATCCCGCAAGGAAAAAGAAAGGAAAAGCGAACATTTACACAGCATTTGTTTGGCTGAACTAACAAAGGCCGCTAGTAAAGAAGAAAAAGTCCGCGTGGAAACGTTTTCATCACCGCGAGGATATGAACGGTTGCCCGGCGGTAAAAGACAAAGAAAAAGGGCTGCATGGTTTCACAACCACGCAACCCGCAAACTTAAACAACCAATAAAAGAAATAGATTGTGCGATTTATCTGATAAACAGCAGCTCGCGATACTTAGGCAATGTCCAGAGCTCGTCGCTTACGGTAAGCTCTAGCTTGTCTATGTGATAGCGTATCTCCTCCATCTTCGGAGCTACTGTGTCGTGATAAGCGATAGCTTTTTCGCGTTCGTCGGCAATCTTGTTTGCAACTTTACGGGCTGCAACAAGTTCCTCAACGCCTTTTTCTATTATCTGCGTGCGCTCAGCTATATCTTCGATAATCTTGATATTGCTTGCGCTAAGCTTGTCAGCCTTTTCAACGGGGAATACAGAACGCATATTCTGCACATTCTTTAGAAGCATGCTCTGGTAATGAGTTGCTACAGGGATGATATGGTTCATCGTAAGGTCGCCCATTACACGTGCTTCTATCTGAATCTTCTTTGTATATGTCTCCCATTTAACTTCATTGCGGGCAGCAAGTTCCTTTTCAGTCATCACGTTAAGCTTGGTAAACATATCTACTGAAGACTTGCTCAAGTAGTTGTCGAAAATTACCGGGCAGCTTGTTTCACAATCAAGACCGCGTTTCTTAGCCTCTTCTACCCATTCATCTGAATAACCGTTGCCATCGAAGCGGATTGGCTTGCAGGTCTTGATATCTTCACGCAGTGTATCAACAATTGCCTTTGTCTGGTCTACACCTTTTTCGATGAGGGCATCAACACGGGTCTTGAAGTCTACGAGTGCCTCTGCTACGGCTGAGTTGAGTGCGATCATGGCAGATGCGCAGTTAGCCTCAGAACCAACAGCACGGAACTCAAAGCGGTTTCCGGTAAAGGCGAAAGGGGACGTACGGTTACGGTCAGTATTATCAATAAGAAGCTCTGGAATTTCAGGAATATCCATCTTCATACCCTGCTTACCGGCAACGTTGAAGACATCCTCACTGTCACTGTTCTCTATTTCATCAAGCAACGAGCTGAGTTGTGAACCAAGGAATGATGAAATGATTGCTGGGGGTGCTTCGTTTGCGCCCAAACGGTGAGCATTTGTTGCACTCATTATGGAAGCCTTGATAAGTCCGTTGTGACGGTAAAGTCCCATGAGAGTTTCAACAATAAATGTTACGAAACGCAAGTTTGCTTCTGGAGTCTTGCCTGGAGCATGAAGTAGGACACCGGTATCTGTTGAAAGGCTCCAGTTGTTGTGCTTACCGCTTCCGTTGATGCCTGCGAATGGCTTCTCATGAAGAAGAACGATAAATCCGTGCTTACGTGCCACTTTCTTCATGAGCGACATGAGCAACATATTGTGGTCAACTGCAAGGTTTGTTTCCTCAAAAATAGGAGCTATTTCAAACTGGTTAGGCGCAACCTCATTGTGACGTGTCTTGCAAGGAATAGAAAGTTCGAGAGCCTGTATCTCAAGGTCTTTCATAAATGCTTGAACACGGTCAGGTATTGTTCCGAAATAGTGGTCGTCCATCTGCTGGTTCTTTGCAGAATCGTGACCCATCAGAGTGCGGCCTGTCAACATAAGATCTGGGCGTGCGCTGTAAAGCTCTGCGTCAACAAGGAAATATTCCTGCTCCCAACCAAGGTTGGAAGTGACTTTAGATACCTTTGGATCAAAATAATGGCAAACGTTTGTTGCAGCTACGTTTACGGCATGCAGCGCGCGGAGCAACGGTGCCTTGTAGTCAAGGGCTTCACCTGTGTATGAAATGAATACCGTAGGGATACACAGTGTGTCGTCAATAATGAATACCGGAGATGTAGGATCCCATGCAGAATATCCACGAGCCTCAAAAGTATTGCGGATACCGCCACTTGGGAATGAGCTGGCATCAGGTTCCTGCTGAACAAGAAGTTTGCCGGAAAATTCCTCAATCATGCCACCCTTACCGTCATGCTCGATGAAAGCATCATGTTTCTCTGCTGTTCCACCTGTTAGAGGCTGGAACCAGTGAGTATAGTGCGTTACTCCATTCTCTTCTGCCCACTGCTTCATACCTGTAGCCACGGCATTTGCAATAGAACGGTCAAGAGTTGCACCGTTATCTATAACATCTACGAGCTTGTCATAAACGTCTGCCGGCAGATACTTATACATCTTCGCACGGTTGAAAACGTACTTTCCGAAATATTCAGACGGGCGCTCTAATGGAGCGATGACTTCTACGGGGCGTTTCTTAAACGCCTCTTCTACAACCTGAAATCTTAAATTTGCCATTGTTTAAAGCTTTGTTTTATTGAGTTTATTCTTAATTTTGTGCAAAGGTAATGCTTTTTTCCGTGTAGTAACGCTTATTGTTATAATATTCACGGAGTTTAATAACTTTTTGTTCTCGAAAGACATCAAAATCCGTGAATATTGTTGGGTTACAATCTTGTTATGGTCTCAGTGTGAAACCGAAAACGAAATACGCTTTCTGTGTGCTTGGGTTTGCTGCAATGCTGGCAAAAAGAGGTAATGTGAACGATTTTGTTATATTGATGTCGCGCGAAGCCTTTACAGAAACATTGGTTACTGCAAAGCCATTGGCCTTACTATAGAAATCTGTAGCGTAAGGCACCACGCCAACCGCAGCCGTCCAATCACAACCGCCAAGTTTAAACGGTGCACTTGCCTCGAAGTATGATGAGTAAGCACGGTCTCCATCTTTGTTTAGTCCGTCAAGACCAGCAAAATTTGTGTACCATTGGAGAGCGACAGGACCGAAATCATAACCTACATTAGCCTCAAAAACATGGTTAGTTTTACCATTGGCATAAGAAAAGTACTTACTATCCTTAGCAATCCAATAGTCTGTTACGCCCACGTTAAAGCCACCTGTTGTGTAAGCCAAAGTGAGATCAAGCTCTTCATTGTCGTCAGGATTTGAAATTCCGTAACTACCCCACGCAGTAAGAGAAAGTCCCTTATAAGATAAACCTAGAGTTGGCTGAACACTAACGTCACCCAAATGTTGACCACGCCACACATAATTGCTAACAAAATCTGCCGAAACGGTTGTTTCTACTTTGTCCTGTGCAACGGCTGTCGTTGCCAACGCTGTCATCCCGAGGGCCAAAAGACCGAGTTTCTTTAGTTCCTTCATAATCTTCTACCTTTCTTTTTTTTTGAATTAATACTGAACGGGGTTGATAAGCCCCGCATTGTGTTTGTGTTTATTTGCCCGCTATGGCATAAGAGCCGACACGGACATTATGAATGTCTATAATATAATCCTTTGTATACCCTACTGCGCAATATGATACCCCCAAGCTATTCTTGAGTACCCAGCAAATATGCTCGTCCTAAGACTTCATCCATTGTTCGATGCGTCGCATTGCTTCCTCACAATCTGCTCGCTCCCCAAAAGACGTAAAGCGCACATAGCCTTCTCCACTAGGTCCAAAACCGACACCAGGCGTGCAAACAATCTGCGCTCCATAAAGGAGCTGTTCAAAAAACTTCCAACTATCAGTACCTTCAGGAGTCTTAACCCAAAGATATGGAGCATTGACACCGCCATAAACCTTGAAGCCCATTTTTTTCAATGCCTCATACATAAGTTTGGCATTTCCCATGTAATAGTCAATAACTTCACGTGTCTGTTTCTTTCCTTCCGGCGTGTAAATCGCTTCGGCAGCCCTTTGACTTATGTAACTTGTTCCGTTAAACTTGGTGCATTGCCTACGATCCCATAGAGGATTAAGCGCCAAGCGGTCCTTTCCGTCAATGGTTACGGCGGTCAACTCTTTAGGTATTACTGTATAACCACAACGTACACCCGTAAAACCTGCCGTTTTTGAATAGCTGTGGAACTCAATAGCCACCTTGCGAGCCCCCTTGATTTCATAGATAGAATGTGGGACATCCGACTCTGTTATGTATGCCTCATATGCTGCATCATAGAGGATTAAAGTATCATTCTTTAAAGCATAGTTCACCCACTTTTTAAGTTCTTCTTTTGATATCACCGTTCCTGTCGGGTTATTCGGGTAACAGAGATATATCATATCAACCCTATGATTTGGTATCTGTGGCACAAAGTCATTGCTTTCCAAGCAAGGCATATAGGTAACATTGCTCCATTTGCCATTTTCCAACACACCTGCACGTCCACACATAACGTTTGAGTCGATATAAACAGGATAAATAGGATCAGTAACGCCAACGCTATTGTCCCATCTTACAAGCTCACCTATATTACCCGTATCACTTTTCGCTCCATCATTGACAAATACCTCACTGGGATCTATATGTATTCCTCGTGAAAGGAAGTCATTTTTTACTATGGCCTCACGAAGCCACATATAACCCTGTTCGGGACCATATCCATGAAACGTTCCTTTTTTCGCCATATCATCCACAGCCTTATGCATTGCCTGAATAACAGCAGGTACAAGAGGTTGAGTAACATCACCGATGCCTAGACTTATCACGTCTGCTTTCGGATGAGACACCTTGTAAGCATTCACCTTCTTGGCGATATCTGCAAACAAGTAGTTTTTTTGAAGCTTTAAATAGTGTTCGTTTACTAATGCCATATTCTTTTATCCTTTTATTGTTGTTGTTTGCTTATTCATTTTGCAGATTTAAGCCCGCGCGACTAAATTTCAATCTCACCATCATATACTATTGTCGCCGGACCAGTCATGTAGACATGTCCATTTTCTTTACGCCATTCAATCTGCAAATCGCCTCCATCCATTTTAATTAGGCTTTCGTTTCCAGCCCGTCCTGTATAAGCGGCCGCAACTGCCGTTGCACAAGCACCTGTACCACAGGCCATTGTTATACCACTTCCACGTTCCCACACCCTGGTTCTTATCGCCCCATCAGGCAGCATCTGAGCAAATTCTATATTACAACGCTCAGGAAAGCAAGGAGCATATTCGAGAACTTTTCCATATAATGCAATGTCAATTGCTTCAACATCATCCACAAAAGTTACGAAATGCGGATTTCCCATACAGACAAAAGTTCCCACGAAAGTCCGATCTAACGCAACAAGGCTTCCACCTAATTCAGAATTATACTGTTTATCATTCACAAGTTGCGGTTCAAGCATATCTACAGTAACGCTTTCAACCTTACGCCAAGCCTCGTCAACATGAAGTTGTAGAACTTTTATGCCCGACAAGGTTTCCAACCTTACCGTTGTTGCATCAGTCAATCCACGTTCAAAAAGATATTTTCCTATACACCGCGAGGCATTTCCGCACATCATCGCTTCAGAACCATCTGCATTAAAGATTCTCATCCTATAATCAGCATCCGGAACAGTCGGTTTACATATAAGAACAAGACCGTCGCTGCCTATTCCTTTATGTCGATCGCTCCATTTTAAAGAAGCTTCTTGCGGATCCTCTATATTATATAATAAGGTATTGACATATATATAATCATTTCCCGCACCATGCATCTTGGTAAAAAAAATCTTTCGCCCTGACATTTTGCTCTCTTATGCTTAATATTGTTGTTAAGTTTGTTTGTTACGTATTGCAAAATTACTACATTCTGTTAACACTTCAACCAAAAACTAACAAACTTTTATATAAAAAATCAATAAAATACCAATTCGTAAGCATATTCAAATCTTTTGGTTTCAAAATGCGACAAACAGACATATAATAACAACCAAATTGTAACCAACAAAGAATTAACTTAAACAAAACGAACACTCTGTGGATTTATTTTAACCATTTTGTTGTAATTTTGCAAAAAGAAATAGCAAAACGATATTAAAGCAGTTATAAACCAATAAAAAAGGTAAGTATGAAGAAGATTGAAGCTATCATCCGCAAAACAAGATTTGAGGATGTAAAAGAGGCACTCCTTGCCGCCGACATTGAATGGTTCTCTTATTACGATGTAAGAGGAGAAGGCAAGATGCGCCAAGCAAGGATTTATCGTGGCGTAATGTATGACACAAGTAGCATTGAGCGCGTGCTTGTCAGCATTGTCGTACGAGACAAAAATGTAGAAAAGACCGTTACCGCTATCCAAGGAGCTGCGCGCACTGGTGAGATAGGTGACGGAAGAATTTTCATTATTCCTATTGAAGACTCCATCCGCATCCGCACTGGTGAGAGAGGCGACATCGCCCTTTATAATGCAGAGCAGGAAAAATAAGCTCCAAAAGCGGATTTACAAACAAATAGGTTTTTAAAAGAAGGTAAAGAAGATTGGATATTTTAAAAAGGAACGTCTATCTTCATGCTCTTAACAAGAATAAAACAATATAAATTCCCTACATAGGGTAAGAAAAAAAAGAGTTTAGCTGAAATCCGCGTAAAAAGACTTGTATTCAGGAAATTTTAGGGATAATAACGACACACACAACAAATAAAAAAAATTAAGATTATGACTACATTCATTTTAGCAGCCCAAACGATTGGGGATGCATATAAAAGCATTGCCGACCTCGGAGTTTCTCTTGATACAGTGTGGATGCTTCTTGCAGCAATGCTAGTATTTTTCATGCAACCAGGCTTTGCCCTTTGCGAGGCTGGCTTCACCCGAAGCAAGAATACCGCCAACATATTGTTTAAGAACTTTGTCGATTTCATGGTCGGCTCCGTATTGTTCTACTTCGTTGGCTTTGGCTTTATGTTTGGAAGCAACGGTGAGGGATTTATCGGAATGCCTAATTTTGGCGATTTGTCATTCTATAGCGGTGACCTCCCCACAGAAGGTTTCCTCATGTTTGAGACAGTATTCTGTGCAACCTCTGCAACAATCGTTTCTGGAGCAATGGCAGAAAGAACAAAGTTCTCAATGTATTGCGTTTACTCATTCTTCATTTCTCTCATCATCTATCCAGTAGAAGGCCATTGGACATGGGGTGGCGGTTGGCTATCAAATGCCGAAGAAGGTTCTTTCATGATGAATACATTTGGTGCAGCATTCCATGACTTCGCAGGATCAGCCATTGTTCACTCTGTTGGTGGTGTTTTGGCACTTGTTGGTGCTCTTGTACTCGGTCCACGTCGCGGGAAATACGACAAGAACGGCAAGAGCCGCGCTATACCAGGCCACAATTTGATGGCCGCTGCCCTTGGAGTATTCATCTTGTGGTTCGGATGGTTCGGTTTCAACCCAGGTTCACAACTTGCTGCTTCAGGAGAAGTTAACCGCGTTGCCATTTCTCACGTATTCTTGACCACAAACCTTGCTGCCGTAGCTGGCGGTCTTGGAACAATGTTTACATCATGGATCAAATACGGCAAACCGTCATTCTCACTCACACTCAACGGTATCCTTGCGGGATTAGTAGGAATCACAGCGGGTTGCGACCTCGTTTCTCCACTAGGAGCATTGATTATAGGACTTGTTTCAGGTATTGTATTGGTATTCGCAATAGAGTTCATTGATGTAAAACTTCATATTGACGATCCTGTAGGTGCAAGTTCTGTTCATGGCGTATGCGGTATTCTTGGAACATTGCTTACTGGACTCTTCGCCCTTGACGGCGGTGCATTCTACGGTGGCGGCTTCGGTTTCTTCGGTGCGCAATGCCTCGGAATCGTTTGCATAGACGTTTGGGCTGCTGTAACAGGCTTTATCCTCTTCAAAGGTATTGACCTTATCTGCGGACTTAGAGTTGACAAGCGCATTGAAGATGAAGGCCTTGATATCTACGAGCACGGCGAAAGCTGCTATAACTGATAAAGTAGACAGTGCTTCTGAGCACGAAATTTATAAAATAAGTTTTGGTTAGTGAATAAGTTCTTGGAATGGCAACACGCCCGTTCCAAGAACTTTAAAGTAACTAAAGCCCCACAATAAAAGAAAGAATACAGAAAAACAACCGACTAAAGAAAGGAAACAATACCATGTGTGGAATAGTATCAATTTTCAATATTCAGGAACAGACCCAGGATCTGCGACAGAAAGCATTAAGAATGAGTGCAAAAATTCGCCATCGAGGACCAGACTGGAGCGGTATTTACTGCGGTGGTTCCGCCATTCTTGCCCATGAACGTTTATCTATCGTTGACCCAGAATCAGGAAAGCAACCACTTTTTAGTCCTGACAAAAAGCAAGTGCTCGCTGTAAATGGAGAGATATACAATCATCTCAGCATACGAAAGAAATTTGAAGGAAAATACCAATTTCAAACAGGCAGCGACTGTGAGGTTATCCTAGCACTTTATCGCGAGTGGATTGCCACTGTCAAGCAAGATGAAGAAGTGGGAATACCACCATTCCTTGAGGA
This sequence comes from Barnesiella intestinihominis, assembly GCA_963586715.1. GTDB lineage: Bacteria > Bacteroidota > Bacteroidia > Bacteroidales > Bacteroidaceae > Prevotella. The sequence goes on along the minus strand of CAVAAS010000010.1, from coordinate 5,785 downwards.
ACTCAGTGGAATCTTTGCATTCGCACTATATGACGCTGAGCGTAACGAGTTTATCGTCGCACGTGATCCCATTGGTGTCATACCTCTTTATATTGGATACGATAAAGATGGCAAAATTTACGTAGCAAGCGAGTTGAAAGCTCTTGAGGGACAATGCGACGAATACGAGCCTTTCCTTCCAGGACACTATTACTGGAGCCGCGAAGGAAAGATGAAAAGATATTATACACGCGACTGGTTTGAATACGACAACGTAAAAGACAATTCTGCAAGCGCAGAAGCTATACATGATGCCCTTGAAGATTCCGTACATCGGCAACTAATGAGCGACGTTCCTTACGGGGTATTGCTTAGCGGAGGACTAGACTCTTCTGTTATAAGTGCCATCGCCCAAAAATTTTCCGCCCAAAGAATTGAGGAAGACGGAAAGACACAAGCATGGTGGCCACGCCTCCATTCATTCGCCGTAGGGCTTAAAGGAGCACCAGACCTGGCTAAGGCTCGCATGGTTGCAGAGCACATCGGAACTGTACATCATGAAATAAACTACACCATCCAGGAGGGTCTTGATGCGATACGCGATGTTATATACTACATTGAGACCTACGATGTTACTACCGTGCGCGCATCAACACCAATGTATCTGTTGGCACGCGTCATAAAAAGCATGGGAATAAAGATGGTTCTTTCCGGAGAAGGAGCTGACGAAATTTTCGGTGGTTATTTATATTTCCACAAAGCGCCAAATGCGAAAGCGTTTCACGAGGAAACAGTAAGGAAACTTTCCAAATTGCATCTCTATGACTGTCTACGCGCCAACAAGAGCCTCTCAGCATGGGGTGTGGAGGGTCGTGTTCCATTTCTTGACAAGGAATTCCTTGATACCGCCATGCGCACAAACCCAGAAGCCAAGATGTGTCCAGGCAATGTCATAGAAAAGAAAATTGTAAGAGAGGCTTTCGCAGATATGCTGCCAGAAGAAGTAGCATGGCGCCAAAAGGAACAGTTCTCTGATGGCGTGGGCTATAGTTGGATTGACACACTAAAGAAAATTACGTCAGACATGGTTAGCGATGAGGATATGGCTAATGCTGCAGAACGCTTCCCCATAAATCCACCACGCAACAAAGAGGAATACTACTATCGTTCCATCTTTGCAGAACATTTTCCAAGTGATTCCGCAGCACGAAGTGTGCCGAGTGTGCCAAGCGTAGCATGCAGTACAGCCGAGGCTCTCGCATGGGACGAAACATTCCGCAACATGAACGATCCTAGTGGACGAGCAGTTGCAGGAGTTCACGAGAAGGCTTACTAAATTTAATATGTAACAATGCGTGTAAAGAACACGCTTTAAGTAAATACGGCAAGAACCTAACGAAATAAGTTCTTGCCGTATTGTTTTTCCGTATTCGCTCCACAAAGGATTTCTACTTAATAGAATATCTCAATCCCACCCTAAGATTGAAATTGAATGGCTTTTCTGTATAAGCGCTCTTCACCTCACTTCCGTTGTCAAAGCTATACCCTATGCCTGGCTCTATATACGCTCCCAAGTTTTCTATTATGTTGAATTGAGCACCAACAGCCGCAGTTACCGACCACTGCAGCTCCTTAGGCTTTAACTTCACGCTCTCAGATTTCATCAGCCTTTCATCAAGGATATAGTTTGAAACCGACTTTCCACTGACACATTTCTCAACCATTCCGCCACCTGCAACATAGAATTTTGCCCAACGGTTGCTCCATACATTGTAGTCCACCACAACGGGCACTCCCACATAATGAAGCTTTTGATTTGTTTCATGCCGGTTGTCACGACTTCCGCAAGACATATCTGAAGTCAGATAAGTATAAGTCAGACCTGTCTCTATCCCCCATCTCTTGTCTAGAGCATAATGCAAAGAAATTCCGAAGCGCACAGGTGCATGATGCTTTACAGTTTCATCATTATTTGTATTTGCCAAATATTGCTTAGTATTTATCTCGTCTGACGACTCTGGCAGACTGGCAAAAACGGCATCACTTTGAAGATTATTTGATGAAGAGAACACTGTGGCTACATTACTGGAATTTCCTGACGACATAGAGTTTGTGGCGAACAAACCTGCAGTCAGGCGAGTAGTTGTACGTCTTGGATGACTTAAATCTACATCATAACTGGCATCTAAAGGCATAGCCGTTTGATTACTAGAATAAGGACGCGTTACCTTATCTGCAGATTCCCTCTTTTCATCTTTTTTCCCGAGCCCCTCTCCCTTAGCGCTAGAGTTGTTGTCCAAAGAACTCTCTTGGTTCATATTTGTCCGAACGCCTTCATTGTCTGTTTCAGGAATTTGTGCAAGCAATTTTGCGCTTTGTTTATTTTGCGCAGATACATTTCCTTGAGATACTTCTTTTGGAGAACTTACTGGTGCTTCAGTACTTTCTCCCAGCACTTCACGTCCCTTTTCGATTTCTTCTGAAACACTGGCATTGCCTTTGCCTGTGTGAAGGTTTGCAAATACCGGAGAGTCCGCTTTTTCCTTGTCTGCAAGATACACAAAGATTCCGGCAAGACATGCCACACCTGCTGCAGCCGCGAACAGTCGCAACCTCCTTGTCCTGCCAGTTGAGCGCAAAACGTTTGGCTTCGCCGCCGTTACCAAGCTTTCTTCCTTTGCTGGCAACGGCATTACTTTCCCGTCTAACGTCTCCTCAATGGCTGCCCATAATCCTTCAGGAGCAGCCTCTTCGAAATCAGTCAGACTGTCTTGCAGTTTAATTTTCCATTCCTCTTTCATCGGTAAAGCACGTTTCGTTTATACTCATTTATCATCCTTGCCATCATAGCCTTCGCATGAAAAAGTTGTGAAGCCGACGATGCAGCCTTTATTCCAAGGATTTCAGCTATTTCTTTGTGACTTTTATCTTCAAAGACGTATAGATTAAGCACTGTGCGGTAGCCATCAGGCAGACGTCTTATCATTTCATGCAACCGTGCCGGTGGCACTCCCTCTGTATCCGGCTCTTCGTCAGCAGTTGCTTTCACTGAAACGAGATCGTCACGCACAAGGTTTAGCCTTCCGTTCGTCTTTAGCCACGTCAGCGACACGTTCACCACAATACGCGTTAGCCACGCCCTCAACGAGCCTTCGCCGCGATAAGTAAACATATTGAACTGTGTGAATATCTTTACGAATGCTTCCTGCATAACGTCTTTCACATCATCCGCACCTGTAATATAACGCGAACAAATCGCCGTTAGGCTCCCCACGTATTTGTCGTAGAGAGCCTTCTGAGCAAGCCTGTCGCTGCATTTGAGCCGTTCGGCAAGCTGCTGTTCGCTTATATTCGCGATATTTTCGCTCACTCTGTTGTCTTGTAATCGAACTGAACAGTCTTCTCGCCACTAAAAGACTGATACTTTAATTTCAGCTTAACCGTCTTTCCACCTGTTTTAGGCAGATTCTTAAGCGAGAAAGCCACTGTAGCATAAGCCGTTTTGCCATTGGTGTCGCCATAAGCGTTATGCCTCAGTTCTACTTCATAAGGGTCATCAGCATTAGTTCCCGTTACGAGATTAACGAGATGCCGCTTCCCGGTGTTTCCGAAATTAGTGGCTATATACAAGGTAAGATAATTGTCTTCGCATACAGTGGGGAAGCCTTTCATTACCTCAACCGGGTCGTTTCCATACACTTTGTCGTTGTCTGTACCAAGAGTGGCCGCCGTTGGCTTTGTCAAAACGCTGTCAATACCGTTTACAATCACGGAATAAGTATACTGCGAGTTGTTTTCTTTCATAACAGAAAAGTCAACAAAAGCCCGCACTTCCTTCCCGCCAAAGATACTGTTCTCTATGTTTTGCGGATACAAAGTGGTAGAATCATCTAGCTGAAGATACACGATGCTATCTGCAGAGTGCTTGACTGTCACGATACCAAAGTTCTTAACCTTAGGACAGATTACATAATTATTATCATCATCACTGCTGCATGCGGTGAAAGCAGTAACTGCAACTGCCATAATGAGCAGCGCGCCGAATAACCGGCGAAAGGCTGGTATTTTTTTTATCTCTTTCATATTGTTTTCCTTTCTCTTGTATGTATTTTTCTTGATGCATCTGCCTTTTAAACAATGCATGCGAAAAAACATTGCATGCAGAACCGTAAAAACATAAAAATATGGTGTGAAGATATGCAAATCATTGCAATCTCCACACCATAACAATATCTTCCACTTATCCTTTCCTTCCGAAATCTGCGGGAACTTCGCCCCAGCGCTTTGTTTCCCACTTTAGGATGGGGGCCCGAAAGCTATGGGTCTGTAACCAAGATTCAGCGCGTTTTATAACATTGTGCAGCTGCGCCGTCTTTGGCGACACTTCAAGCTTCGTCTTACACTTCTTCTTCTCAACCCAAAGTATGGCATTCCGGCTATCAGAATAGATGGTCTTTCTAATTCCTTTTTGCTCCATCAAGGCGAGGGCATGCACAATGGCAAGAAACTCACCTATATTATTTGTACCATGCACGGGACCATAATGAAACACCACCGCCCCTGTTGCCAAGTCTACACCGCGGTATTCCATTGGTCCGGGGTTTCCTGAGCATGCTGCATCCACAGCCCAAGCGTTGGCAGTCACTTCCGGCGGCAACGGAAGAACGGTGTCGTTGCGGTACAACGGAGGGTTTATCCATTCGCTTTGCATAGAACTGCGTTACATTCTCTCAGGCACTTCAATTCCCAAGAGAGCCATTGCGTTTTTGATAGTCTTGGCAACGTTCTTGGCAATCACAAGGCGCACAAGCTTTTCCTCCTCGCTGTCTGCTCCAAGTATGCTATAATCGTGATAGAACTGGTTGAAATCCTTCGTCAACTCATAGCAATAGTTTGCTATGCCGCTTGGAGAATAGTCCTTACCCGCCTGGCGCACAGCTGCCCCATACTCATCCATCTTCTGTATTATCTCCGTTTCCTTCGTGTTTATCGACATTGTAGCTGCAAGTTCCTGCGGCACATTTATGCCTTGCGCCTCTGCCTTGCGCAGGATGCTGCGGATACGGGCATAGGTATACTGTATGAACGGACCTGTATTGCCGTTGAAGTCAATGCTCTCTTCCGGGTTGAAAAGCATATTCTTGCGTGCATCAACCTTCAAAATAAAGTATTTCAGTGCTCCCATGCCCACGATACGCGCGATTTCATTGCGCTCATTCTCCGTCATGTCACTGAACTTGCCCAATTCCTCACTTGTTTTCTTTGCGTCTGCCACCATCTCTGCCACCAGATCGTCGGCATCAACAACCGTTCCCTCACGGCTTTTCATCTTGCCGTTGGGCAGTTCCACCATTCCGTAGGAGAAGTGTACAAGTTCCTTGCCCCACTTGAAGCCAAGACGGTCAAGCAGGATTGAAAGCACCTGGAAATGGTAATTCTGCTCATTTCCCACAACATAAATCATTTTGTCAATGGGGAAATCCTTGAAACGCATCTCGGCAGTACCGATATCCTGCGTCATATAAACAGATGTGCCGTCGGAACGCAACAGCAGCTTTTGGTCAAGTCCCTCGTTTGTAAGGTCTGCCCAAACGCTATTGTCGGCGTGACGTTCAAAAAGTCCTTTGGCCAGTCCTTCTTCCACTTTGGCTTTTCCCTTGAGATAAGTCTGTGACTCATAGTATATCTTATCGAATGCAACGCCAAGATTCTTGTATGTCTCGTCAAAGCCCGCATATACCCAATTGTTCATCTTCTCCCAAAGAGCGCGAACCTCAGGGTCTCCCTGCTCCCACTTCACGAGCAT
>CAVAAS010000009.1:0-94094 GCA_963586715.1 Barnesiella intestinihominis | reverse complement strand
TATTATATTTATTACATTACTTTTTTTAATAAACCGCAAGGTTCAGCATGCCTACTTAAAATCTGAAGCTACAACTCAAAACGACACAAAGATAAAGACCATTTCCTCTTTTTCAATATTCAACCATTTCAAACTCACGGGAGAATACATGAAACTTGAACTGAAAAGCATGCTGCGCAACAGGAACATGCGGCAATCCATCATCAGTACAATTTTTTCAACAGTGCTTCTGAGCTTGATTAACACTGTAATAAACGACAAAGAGGTGAGCTACTTTTCAGGATTAACAGGTGCGGCATATCCATTTATGCTTCTCTGTATAAATCAGATAAAGATTATGTGCTACGAAGGCAATTACATAGAATGCCTGCTTGTGCACAAAGAAAACATCAATGTCTTGCTTCGGGCAAAATATTATTTCTACTCATGCCTGCTGTTCCTACCATTTTTACTCCTGCTCCCCACGGTGATATCTGGCCATTACCAGCTGATGAGACTGTTTGCCATGATGACTTTCACGGCTGGACCGTTATCTTTTTTAACAATGCAAATGGCTGTTTATAACAATACAACCCAGGAGCTGAATGAGAAACTAACGGGAAAGAAGCCTAACAAGTCTGACTATGTTCAGCTACTTGCCATCATATTGATTATCGTCTTGCCTGCTACAATAATGGACTTTATTGAAATTATAGCAGGAGAAACGGCGACAGCCTTTATACTCACTGGCATTGGCATTGTTTTTATCGCACTACACAAGAAGTGGATTGATAACATATACCATCGCATGATGCGCCGAAAATACAAAAATCTTGAGGGTTTTCTTCTTTCAAGATGATACTACATAGAAGATATCTACTAACTAATCTATAAAAGAAAAAAGACTATGAGAAAAAAAATCATCGCAATTGCCACACTACTCATGTCGTTCTGTGGTTTTACCAATGCCGATGTTGTACAGACTCTGACCATCAATGGCGAAAATGTTGCAAAAACAGTTTCGCAGTTTACCTTTGACGGCGACAACGTAGTTGTTCACTTCACCGATATCAATGAGAGTTATCCCCTTGACAATGTTGTGCTGGAATTCAACCAAACGGCAAGTATCGGACAAATATCCGTATTCAATATGAACACCCTAGCAGATGGTTCACTCGACATAAGCGGATTGTCAGAAAAAACATCTCTAAAGGTATTTGATGCTACGGGAAAAGAAGTAAGTAGCCAGCTCTCCAATGGCACGTCTGCACATCTTGACATCAGCGGCTTAGCCTCTGGCGTATACATCCTTAAGGCTAACAATAACATAATCAAGTTTATAAAGAAATAAAGCAACATGGATACATCAAAAACAATACTTACTATACTGTTTTCTGCTTCAATACTCACATCCTATGCTCAGCAGAACGGCACAACAGGCAGCGTAAGCCTCAATCTGAACAAGAACCAAGTGCGCCTCACTCTTGCTGGTGGCGACATGAAATACTACAATACAGAATCAACTGACCATGTGAATGTTGATGGAACAACCGTTACAGTCAACTCTGCCGGCACAGGCAATGCTGATACTTATAGCGGCACAGTGAACCGTATCTCCTTCGCCAAAGCTCTCTCTTCCAATGACACAGAATCAGGAAGCTATATAAACCGTGAGGGTGCTTTGAAGATTATCGAATCAAAAGGTTGGCTAGAATCATGTTACGCTAAGTGGGAACCATACGAGGGTGCGGAGTCATATAATGTTTACTGCAACGGTACGCTCATAGACCACCAACTGACACGCCTCTACCCTACCTATGTACGTACTGACGCCCTTGGACTTGCTGCCGGCAGCTACACACTCAGAATAGTTCCCGTGGGAGCAGACGGCAAGGAGATTGAGACTGCGGCAAATACAGTCAGCGATCTGAAGGTAAGAAACTACAACCGTGATGGCTTTGCCCACTTCCATAGCGGAGAAACTGGCATTGGAGCCTACAATAACGACGGAACGTTGAAACAGGGGGCAAAGGTGTTCTACGTCACGGCAGAAACCGCTTCCACCATTTCCACCACAGTGACGGGCGTAAACGGCACGATAACAGGCATCCAGGCAATAATAGATGCTTATCAAAAGGGCAAAGACACAACGCCAATAGCATTCAGAATTATCGGTTTGGTAAAGAAAACTGATTTGGACAAAGTGTCAAGCTCTGCCGAAGGACTGCAAATAAAGGGCAAGAGTGGCTACAACCAAATGAACATCACTATAGAAGGTGTTGGCGATGACGCTACTGTTCATGGCTTTGGCTTCCTCACCCGCAATGCAAAGAGCGTGGAGTTCCGCAATTTTGCCATTATGCGGTGTATGGACGACTGCATATCCATAGACACTAAGAACCAAGAAATATGGGTTCACAACATGGACCTGTTTTATGGTCCCCACGGCAGCGGAGATCATGCGAAAGGTGACGGCACTGTAGACTTAAAAGGTGACAGCCAATATCTCACTTTCTCCTACAACCGTTTCTGGGACACGGGTAAAAGTTCCCTCTGCGGAATGAAATCAGAGAGCGGTCCTAACTATATCACATACCACCACAATTGGTTTGACCACTGCGACTCTCGCTGTCCAAGAGTTCGCACAATGAGCGTACACGTGTGGAACAATTACTATGATGGTGTGGCAAAATACGGAGTCGGCGCAACAACAGGATCAAGTGTCTTTGTAGAAAGCAACTTCTTCCGCGGTACCAACCGTCCGATGATGAGCTCCCTGCAAGGCACAGATGCCACAGGCGATGGCACATTCTCTGGGGAAAACGGCGGAATGGTGAAATCTTACGGAAACGTATACGCAGACAAGACAACGAACTTCAGCTTCATCACATGGCAACAGAACGCGACAAGCTTTGATGCCTATGAGGCTTCCACGCGTAACGAAAAGGTGCCCGAGACAATAAAGACTAAGGTTGGCAGCACTGTTTACGACAATTTCGACACCGATCCCCAACTGATGTATACCTATACCGCAGACCGTGCCGAAGACGTGCCCGCAACTGTTACCGGCTATCTCGGAGCAGGACGAATAGGTCACGGCAACTTTACATGGGACTTCACGGGCAAAGACCAAGACTATGACTACGATTCGGCATTGGGTTCGGCACTGGACAACTATACGTCTGATTTGGTTAAAGTGTACTGATTTACCCAAATCATTGCTTGAAATCAGAAAGACCGTCTGAGCGTAGAGCATGACAAAAAAACAGAGGCAACGATGAAAAATTTATTCACCGCAGCCTCTGTTTTTTATATCCTTGTTAAAGCACCCGCCAACCACACGATGCCGACGGATATTTCGTTAGAATGGTTCTGATTACTTCACGAGTTTAACAGAACGCTTTATGAATTCGTCAAGTGCTTTGCCCTTAAGCAATCCGTTCTGCAGCAGAGCCAGATCGATAAGCTGGTGAACATTATCCATACCGTCCGCCTTTTCTTTAATGATACGCTCCTTTTCTTGTCTCTGCTCCTGGAGGCTCTTCTCTGTTGCAGCCTTGTCATCTTTCTCCTCTTGAGTAATCTCCTCTGGCTTTTTAGCCGAAGATGTCTGGTTGAGTGCGGCAAGACGTGCTTGCAACCCCTTTATTTCTCCCAGCACATGCTTCAACTCCTCACCGCAAGCTTCCTTTGCATTTGAAAGGATGGTCTTTACAAGCGGATGGTCAGCGTTAAGCACAACATTCATAGAGTCTGGCATCTGTGCGTAGAAGCTCATTCCACTTTGGAAGCGACTCATGTCTTTCATTCGGCGCATATACTCACTTTGCAGTATAGTTACTGGCTGTTGCTCCTCACCAAGAGCCTGCACACCAACATAGAACTGCGTCTTTTCAAGTGTAGGCATCTGTGATTGGAACGTAGCTGACAGAATGTCAGTAGAATCAGCGTCAAGTTCCGTCTTCTTTTCCTCGTCTTTAGGCACCAGTCTGTCGGCAGTATCGCTGTCAACGCGAGTGAAACGAGTCTTCTCCAGCTTCTGCTCAAACATGTTAACACACGGAGAATCAAGTTCACCATCGAAGAGAAGCACACTATATCCCTTTGCCTTTGCAGCCTCAATGAATGAATACTGTTCCTCAAGGTTGTTTGCATAAAGATAAACCAACTGACCGTCTTTGTCGGTCTGAGTATCTTTAATAAGTGTTTTGTATTCATCAAGCGTGAAGTACTTGCCGTCAACGTCTTTCAACAAGGTGAAATCTTTTGCACGATCATAGAAATCGTTCTGCGAGAGCATTCCGTAGTTGATGAATAGCTTAAGGTCATCCCATTTTTCCTCGAACTCTTTTCGGTTTTCCTTAAAGAGAGAATTAAGGCGATCGGCAACTTTCTTGGTAATATAAGTGGATATTTTCTTAACATCTGAGTCGCTCTGCAAATAGCTGCGGCTTACGTTCAGCGGAATGTCTGGCGAGTCTATGACACCATGAAGCAGTGTGAGGAATTCAGGCACAATGCCTTCCACCTGATCTGTAACAAAGACTTGATTGCAATATAGCTGTATTTTTCCGCGTTGCAGGTCAATGTTCGACTTAATCTTAGGGAAATACAAGATACCAGTGAGGTTGAACGGATAGTCAACGTTCAGGTGTATCCAGAAGAGCGGCTCATCGTGCATAGGATAAAGCTTGCGATAGAACTCTCTGTAGTCCTCTTCCTTGAGCGTGCTCGGAGCCTTTGTCCAAAGCGGCTCCATGTCATTGATGATATTGTCTTGGTCTGTCTCCTGCTGTTTGCCGTCCTTCCATTCTGTTTTCTTGCCGAATGCCACGCTTACTGGCATGAACTTGCAGTATTTATCAAGAAGTTCCTGTATACGGTTCTTCTCAAGGAATTCTTTGCAGTCGTCGTCAATGTGAAGAACAATGTCGGTTCCGCGTTCTGTTCTCTCTGCGTCAGCTATCTCAAACTCCGGGCTTCCGTCGCAGCTCCACTTCACTGCTTTTGCGCCATCCTTATAGCTAAGCGTAATAATCTCAACCTTGCTGCTCACCATGAAGGCGCTATAGAAACCAAGTCCGAAGTGTCCTATTATAGCATTGGCGTTGTCCTTATATTTATCAAGGAAGTCAGTAACTCCGGAGAAAGCGATTTGGTTGATATACTTGTCTATTTCCTCTTCCGTCATGCCCAGTCCGTGGTCGCTTATGGTAAGCGTTCCAGCCTCTTTGTCAAGACTTACACGCACGGTAAGGTCGCCAAGTTCTCCTTTAAAAACGCCGCGCTCAGCCAAAGTCTTCATCTTTTGCGTTGCGTCAACGGCGTTGCTTACCATTTCCCTCAAGAAAATTTCATGATCAGAATAGAGAAATTTCTTTATCACCGGAAATATATTCTCGGTTGTTACTCCAATGTTTCCTTTCTGTGCCATATTCTTTATGTTTTATATTGTTTTTAGTTATTGTTGTTCAGGTGGATTTTCAGACAAAGTCCGAGGCCATCCAACGCAAAACGATTAAGCAAATAGCGTGCCAATAACAAAGAAGGTCTTCTCTATCTTGTAATTCATCATCATCATTCCTAAGGTTAGTTCTATATTCCAACTTTTTACCACCTTAAAATTAGTGATGCATAATGCTTGAATATATGCTTTTGTTATCTTTTGGCATGGGCTTTTTACCCAATAGTGGGTATTGTTGAATGGTAAAAAAGTGTTTACCTTTGTAAACAAATACGGAATACATAACGAAACGTATGTGCATTGCACACGTTTGAGCTTTTTTTACTTTCAAATATCTATTATTCCCAACAGGGAACAATCACTAAAGTCAATACACACGTAATGATCAAGTCATTCATCACAACGGCCATAGCTTTGGCAACATTTATAAATGCAACAGCTATTCCTGCAAAAAAGATATGGCGTTCCATAATCCTTCCTGACGGTACTCGCACGGAAGCCGTTTTCGTTGGCAACGAAAGATGCCACTACTACCTAACGCGCGAGGGGAAAGCCTATACCCCATCGAACGAGTTCTCTGAAAATTCGCCTATGCGCCTATTGCGAAATGAGGAGATGCGTGCGGGAACAAAAACGTTTGCCCGCGGCAACTCATCAGCAACGCTGCGGGCTTCGGCGGCTAATTCCGCGGCGTTTCGCGGCAAGAAGAAGGGACTTGTAATTCTTGCCTATTTCTCCGACAAGTCGTTCGCCCAAAGCGACTCATCTATTGTAAGCTTCTATGACAAAGTTCTTAACAAGGAAGGCTATTCTGAGAACGGCGCCCCGGGTAGTGTTCACGACTACTTCATGGATATGAGCCGTGGCGTTTTCGACTTGACCTTTGACATTATAGGTCCTGTGCGCGTGAGTAAGTCTGCAACATACTATGGCGGTCCGTCAGCTCTCTACGGCGGTACTGATCATGCCGGAGAATTTATCACAGATGCCCTTAAGAAAGCGGACGCACAATTCACCATAAATTGGAGCGACTACGATTGGAACAACGATGGAGAAGTGGACCAAGTATTTGTTCTCTACGCCGGGTTCGGACAAGCCACAGGCGGGCCTACGGGAACAATATGGCCACATGCTTGGACACTAGACGAGGCAGCACAAAACAATGACGGCGATGGTGGATTCAGTTTGGACGGAGTATACATCAACCGCTACGCATGCAGCAACGAACTGTATTCCAACTCCGGGCGCGTTAAAATGGGCCACGGCACTTTCTGCCATGAGTTCTCACACTGCATGGGGCTGCCAGACATGTACGACACGAACTACGGCACAACACCAACAATGGGGTCATGGGATCTTATGGCAAGCGGTAGCTACAATGGTCCCAAAGGGCTTGGTTGGTCGCCTGCCCCTTGGACAAGTTGGGAACGCTGGCAGGCTGGATGGCTTACGCCAACAGAATTGCAACCTGGAGATACGGTGAAAGCAATGAAAGGCCTGGAGGAAGATGAAGCAGAGGCGTACATTATTTATAATGATGCGCATCCCGACGAATACTATTTGTTAGAAAATCACACCATGAAAAAATGGGACGCATATGTGCCTGAGAGCGGACTGCTCATTCTCCATGTGGATTATGATAAAGAACTCTTTGACAACAACATAGTAAATACTCGCGGAACATTTACTCCGGAAGAGGGATATTCAGGCTATTTCACCAACGACCATCCTCGAATGGCACCGTTCAGCAAAGTAAGAAGCATAACTGGCTCTACATATTATTATACTTATCCAATGCAAGCACCGCGCGGAGTGATTGACAGCCTTACCAACACGAGCAACCCTGCCGCAACACTATACAACGAACAGACTGACGGAACACTTTTAATGGGCAAGCCTCTGAAAAACATTGCCAAGGATTCCGATACAGGAAACATTTCCTTTGTATTCATGCCCAAGGAAGGTCAGACTACAATGATAACGGAAAAGGTTGTTTTGCCATGCGGAAACGCTGACCAGGAACCTGTCTATAACCTTGCAGGACAACGCGTGGGAAAAATGTCTGACCTGCGCTCCCGTAACTTAACTCCCGGCATCTACGTTACTGCAAACGGTAAGAAAACATTTTTAAGATAACCTTCCTTCACAAAAAACATGAAGACTGGACATATTCTGCTCGCAGCAATGTTGGCGGCAAGTGCTGAAGTTGCAGCGCAAACTGCCAAAGACACGATTTACACTGACACCATTAGTAACAAGCTATACCATAGACAGAAAAAGAATGGCGCCTCCACACGCTCATACAATGTTGAAGAAGTGGTGGTTACAGCTAGGGAGAACCAAGGCATTACCACCTCGTCAATCATAGACCGCAGAGCCATTGAGCATCTTCAGCCATCAAGTTTTACGGATTTGCTCTCGCTTCTGCCTGGAGGACAGACGCAGTTGCCAACACTTACAAGTGCTAACAGCATTAGGTTAAGGCAGGCAGGGACTGGCTCTGCAAACTACGACATTAGCGCTTTGGGCACACTCTTTGTGGTTGACGGCACACCTATAAACTCTAACGCCAACATGCAGCAGGTGAAACAAGCGTCAAGTGCAACAGGTGGAGACCCTGACGCCGGTAGGAACCACACCTCACTAGGTGTTGACATGCGTACTATTCCCACAGACAACATTGAAAGCGTCGAGATAATTCGCGGCATTGCTCCTGTGGAATACGGCGATTTGACAAGTGGACTCGTTCTCATAAAACGCAAATTGAAGGCAACGCCATTTGAGGCGCGCTTCAAGGCAGACTCATATAGCAAGCTTTTATATGCAGGAAAGGGGTTCAAAGTAAACAATCTGACGGCTAACATTGGCATAGACTACCTTGACGCAAAAGCAGACCCACGCGACCCGCTTACAGCATACAAGCGTCTCACCCTTTCGGCTAGGCTACAGCATCTGTGGAAAGTGGGCAATATGCGACTACGTTGGCGGATGAACACAGACTACACTGGCTCTTTTGACAAAGAGAAGCACGACCTTGAAATTTTAAAGCAGAAAGACGACTCATATCGCTCTGACTACAACCGCATAAGCATGGCACACTCGCTGTTGCTAACGCCTGAAAACGAGGCTTTTCTAAAATCTTTAAGCCTTGATCTCAGTGCAACATATGAGAGCAGCACAATAAAACAACGCAAAGGCATAAGCCTTAGCCGCGACATTGCAGCCTCAACATCACTACAGGAGGGCGAGCATGACGGTACTTTCCTACCTTACCACTACATATCCGAGCTAAAAGTTGACGGGAAGCCTCTTAATCTATACGCCAAGCTAAAGGCACTGATGGGAGTAAAAACAGGGGCACTGACGCAAGACTTCAACATTGGGGCAGAATGGAAGGCGGACAAGAACTACGGACGCGGACAAGAATATGATCCTACACGCCCCATCAGTCCTGGAACGCCATACAGACCACGCATTTATAGCCAAATTCCAGCGATGCACCAACTGAGTTTCTATGTTCAAGACAATCTGACTCTTCTGCTTGGCAGCCACAAACTTATTGCGCAAGCAGGACTTAGAGGAAGTATGCTCGCCAATTTGTCATCACAATACGACATGAAAGGGAGAATTTTCCTTGACCCACGCATCAACATACAATGGCAATTGCCTCGACTAACCATAGCGGGGAAACCGCTTGTCGTGGATGTAAACGGTGGATGGGGACGGCAAACAAAGTTCCCTACCCTGCTGCAAATTTATCCTGACAAGGTTTACACTGATCTGATAGAACTGAATTATTATGACTTAAACCCTGACTACAGACGTCTATGCCTAAGGACATATATTGACGATGCTACCAATTATCATCTGCTGCCCGCACGCAACGACAAGTGGGAAGTACGACTCGGAACAACATGGAACGGAAATTCATTCAGCATCACCTATTTTCACGAAAATCTCTCAAGCGGTTTCCGCTCTTCGGCAATGGTCAAGCCGTATGGATATAAAGACTATGACGAGAGTGCAATAGTGCCAGAAGAACTTTCCGGGCAGCCATCAATAGAGAATCTGCCTTATGTAAACAAGAAAATACTTGTTATCTACACTCAGACCACCAACGGTAGCAAACTTATAAAGGAAGGATTGGAATGGCAACTTGCGACAAAACGATTTAATTCCATACTGACACGCTTCACGATAAACGGCGCTTGGTTTAAAACCACATACACCAACAGTGAGCCGATGTTCAGTTCAAACACAAATGCCGTGGTGAACGGAACACCAGTTAATGATCTTTACATAGGTTACTACGAGGGAAATGGCGGAACTATAAGAGAACAGTTTTCAACAAACTTTATGACCGATACATACCTTCCGCGACTTGACCTCACTTTCTCACTGACTGCAGAATGTATGTGGGTCACTTCTTCAAAAAGTATGCCTACAAGCGGCATCCCGCTCAAGTATATCGACACGGAAGGCACGGTGCACGAGTTTAGCGAAAACTTGAAATCAGACCAATACCTGCAATGGCTCGTTAACAAATATAACGATTCGGCATGGCTTACGCAGAGAGTGCCTTTCTATATGTTCCTGAACTTGAAAGTAACTAAAGGCTTCGGGAAATGGATGAAAGCGGCACTATTCATAAACCGCATGATTGACTACATGCCAGACTATAAAACAAATAGCGGACTCACCGTAAGAAGAACCACAAAGCCCTATTTCGGAATGGAGATGAATTTCACATTCTAACAAAAACGCCCAAAGAAACAAAGCTTATAACACAACAACCTATATAGAAATGAAAGAAAAGATAAAACACCGCAGCGTAAACTTTTCGGCAATCATGCTAGCGGCATTGCTGAATATCGTATTCTTTGCATCATGCAGCAACGAGAATGAATCTGTAACCCCAACAGAAGCCTATCTGACTCTTGTTATGCCACAAGGCTATGAGGAGGCAGAATTGTCGGAAATGACAGTTACGCTTACAGACATAAACACGCAAAAGCAGACAAGTATGAAAGTAACACCAGACAGCAAGCGCACTCTCAAGCTGGGAACGCTGACCGGTGGATACTATAGAGTGAATGTTACGGGCGAAATGACATACCGAAACAGCGATCTCCTTACGAAGAAAGTAGCAGTCTTGGCATATTCGGAAGGTATAACACTCACTTCTGAGCAAAACACCGCAAAAATAAATCTGCAGATTACGTCTAAACCAGAAGAAGCCCCTGCAGATGTGGCATACAACGGGTTTGTTTTGGCAGAAATCTTCTGCGCTGGAACAGCAAACGCGCAGGGAAGTTATTACTACGCAGACAAATATTTCGTGATTTACAACAATACCGATCACATACTCTACGCAGATTCACTGCTTTTGGCAGAGAGTACGTTCATGACTACAATGAAGGAAGAATACAAACCAGACATAATGTCAACCGATATGGCAGTAAGTGCTGTTTACATGATACCCGGTTCTGGACATGATGTGCCAGTGCAACCAGGTGGAAAACTGTTAATTACGGACAATGCCGTGAACCATACGGTGGCAAACCCTAACTCTTGGAACTTGACAACAGCGGACTATGAATGGTATGACGAATCAACAAACCCGGAATACACGGACATAGACAACCCTAAAGTGCCTAATCTTGAACGCATATACTCTAGTACGCTGACAACATGGAGCCCCCACACACAGGGATTCAAGTCGTATGCACTTGCAAGGATGCACACTGACAAGATAACATACATTGTTGACTACATATATGACTATACCTATCACCTCGTAGGCGCGGTGGGAGAAGCCGATATGGTTGGCTCTTGCTACCGGCTGCCCAACAGTTGGATTATAGATGCCGTTAACATGAGTACAAAGGCGGGCTTCCAGTGGATAGTAACCTCACCGACACTTGACAGAGGGTATACATACAACTCAGACTTCAACTGGGACGATACACGTTTCGGAAAGAGCGTTAGGAGGAAAGTGCTGCGCATGGAAGGTCAAAGGGCAGTGTTGCAAGACACTAACAACTCTTCGGATGATTTCTTGCCGCGAGTGCAAGCCGATCCATTCCACGTGTTCAAGGCAGAATAACCTTCAACAAAAATCTTTTCTTTAGCAAGAATACTCACAGAGAAATTCAGCAAATGAAATTAAACAAAAGAATAACCGCTCTTCTGCCAATTGCTGTTTCGGCCATGCTTACGCACGCCAACGACAGCATTCTTTATACAAAAGCAGAATACGGATCTGGGCATATTGCTTTCCAAAGGCACTCTCTTGACAATCCGGCGCTGAGGAATATTCTTTACGTTAGTCCGCTTTCAAGTATTGCGCTACGTGGAAGCTTGTCTCCGGCGGCGAAAGCAACAATACCGCAGACGGGCAAGGGGGGTAAATTCATTAACATCAGTGTCGCTTCCATGCAACATCTTTCTGAAAACAATTCCGTATGGGGCAACGCATCATACGAAAATGGTAAGAAATACGATGTTGTATGGAACGAGACGAGCGACTTCTTGCAATTATATCCCTATGTGATGGCAGACGAACGCGGCGGCGACATGAACTACGAACAGTATGAACTAAATGGTGGATACTCCGCCCGACATAAGAAAATCTTCTACGGAGCAGAATTCGGCTACCGGGCTTTACAAGAATACCGAAGCTTTGACCCACGCCCCAATAACACCGTTGCCGATTTACACGCGAGGATTGCTTTTGGCTACAGAGCATGGAAGGAATACGTTTGCGCTCTTTCTGCAGAAGCTGGGAAATATAAACAGACTAACGAACTAGCCTACTACAACGAGCTTGGTGCTGGAAAAGAATATCATCTCACAGGCTTGGGCAACGACTACGCACGCTTTTCGGGCTCAAACAACAATACGTTCTATAAGGGTTGGAACGTGGGGGCAACATTGGATCTTGCGCCGACTGATGCCGTAGGATGGAGCGCTTCGTTGGCTTATTCATTTGTTAAGAGAGAGAAGATTATAATTGATCTTAACAGATTGCCGCTAAACGAACTGAAGACAGATGCTTTTAGTGTTTCCGCAGGCTATTCTAAGGACAAATACGGCATTAGAATGACTGCGAATATGTTGCTTAGACAAGGAAACGACAATATATTCGGAGATGCTTCAGGAAACGTTTACAACCAAATAGGCACACAGAAAAACTACAAAGGCAAGATCTTTTCTGTAGATGCCCAAGGCTTTTGGGAAAATGTCACAAGCAAAAGTTTCTCATGGCATTTGCTTCCGTTTGTTTCTTACACGAACATAGACAACAAGCACGCGGCTTCCGAAAACAAGTTCTCCACTCAATACATCCGTTGCGGGATTGCAGGCAAAATAAACCTTCTTTGGAAGAGAGGACTTCTAAATGTAGAGACCTTTGTAAATCAACGTTGTAATCTTTCTACCACGCTACTGTTGAATTCTTACAACGCAGAATCGCTTGCAGAATGTCTAAAGCAGACAGAGAAATTCTTGTCTGATGGCACCACAACATTCGGGCTTGGTATCGGATATACTATAAAAGCTTTCAAGAACAAAGCCTTGACAATTGGAGCAGACTGGCAGTATCAACAATATATGAGAACAGAGAACAGGAATACTCTTGCGGCAAAACTTGAGTTCTCGCTATAACCATACACAAAAAATGCACAAGAATTGATTGCTTTTCCTAAAGCACAAAAACAGGAACAATATAATAAACATATAACAATGAAGAAATTCTACTTAACATTATGCGTGCTTTCAGCTTCGTTAGCATGCCAAGCGCAAATCACACTGGAGCAACCAGAAACAAAAATTGCCACAAACATCACATCATCTGCCTTTACAGCCAACTGGGGAGCTGTGAAGAATGCTGATGGTTACTGCGTGTTCGTTTACGACCGTCAACGGGTTACGGCAGATGGGGAAGTGACTATTGTCGATGAAGACTTCAGCGGAATTACCTCTGGAAGCATAAATGAGCCTGAAGGAGGCGACGAAGAGTATGTTGATCTTTCGTCATATGGATATGCAACGTCGTACGGTTGGTCGGCTTATGCGTTTCCAAATTACATACCCAGCATGGTGGCAGGACTTATTTACTCACCATATATGGACTTAAGAGGCAACGAAGGGAAATACAAAGTCATTGTCAGCGCATATTGTAGCAACGGAGACGAAATAAGACTTGAGACACATGGAAACGCAGGAAAGGTTATTCACACGGCAAAAGCTACTGTAGAAAACGGTGGTACAGGCATAGCTGACATAACTTTCGAACTTGAAGACGGAAGTAAAGACTTATTCTTTAGTGTGATAAACAATACTGCAAAAGACGGTGAGCCAGACTATTTCGACCGCATTCAAGTTAAGCAAAATCTAAAGAAAGGAGACATTGTCAATGTTATGGTAGGCGGTAATGAAGCCGTTGATGCAAAGAGCGAAACGTCTGGCGACTCAATAACATCCTGTCGCATACAGGCACCGACTCGGTATACTGCGTCAAAAGTTGTATATTACGACTGCTATGCCAGTGCAAACGACTTCACTACGGCAAATGGTTCCATACCATATACTTTTGTAGTCAGTCCGTTTACGAAGCTAGTAAAGGTGGACATGACACAACGCACGTCGGAAATAATTGATGAAACGAGCGGTATCACTATCTCACCAACAATGCAAAACACAAGCAAGAAGCTCTCTGCTGTTTATAACCTCACCGGTCAGAAGGTTGATAGAAGCAAGACAAAGGGCATATTGATAAGCAACGGAAAGAAATACATAGTGAAATAATATCACATCGCCCTTGAAATTAGGAGAAAAACAGTAATACTAAAACTAAAATAATATCGAGATGAGAAAATTGTACTACTTTATGACAATGCTATTCGTATTCTTAGGAGTAGCAAACGCATCGGCAGATTCGTCGAAACAGAAACTTTCTTTAGGCAACTATGCGGATATAGTGTCAGGAGACCCTGACGACACGCAGTGTTACGACGCAAGTTTTTACATGACAAGCCCTACGCAACTTTACTGTTCAATGACGGGTAATCAGATTATCTATACAAAAGAGCAGCTTGCTTCTATGGCAGGAAAAGAAATCACCGGCATAAGCTTCGCCATTTTCAACCAAAGTTGCTATTCAACTATAAGCCGAACAGTTAAGATCTGGCTGCAAGAAGTTGACGACGACACATTCGCTTTCAATTCTGAGAAGAAGAAATACTCTTTCTTTGAGTTTGCCAATGCCACAGAAACACATAACAAAAGTTACGAATTCGACTATTTGGAATCGGCTGGCTGGGCGAATGCAGAGATGATCTTTGACTTTGACACACCATTTGCGTATAGCGGCGAGAAAAACCTTGTGGTAACAATAAGCTTTGACGGAAGCGATTGTACTGACGGGGCTACGGACATCGTTTACTATTATAACACGGACGATGCTGCAAAAAAGAAGGTTATGTCATATGCTTCCGACAAAGCTTCATTTGATACATACCACAACTCTGAAGACTGGCCCGTGGCAATTAGCGGATGCGGCACGCCGTCGGATCAAATCAACCAGCCACTTACACAATTTACTTACCTAGAATCAAGCAAACCTGTTGTCAAGCCTGCAATTCTTTCCGGCACTGTTAAATGCGGCGAAGCAGCAATTGAAGGCGCAACCATAGAACTTAGGGGAAAAGCAGATACACTTGCATATTCAAACACTACAGGAGCTGACGGCAAATATTCTATTTCCATTGACAATATAACTGAGAAATACGCATTATCAGTAAAGGCTACAGATTTTATCGAATACATTGCAACTGATTCCTTGACGTTCTCATCCGACGAACAACGCACTCTTGACATTGAACTTACGAAAGCAGACAAACCGTCCGCTCTGTCTGGAAAGATTCTCTCTGCAACAAATAACACACCAGTTAAGGATGCAACAATTACTCTAAAGAATGCTGCACATGAATATAAGGCACAAAGTGACGAAAAAGGAGAATACGCGATAAACGTAATGAAAAGCGAAGAAAAATATAAGCTTTCTGTTGCAGCAGCCGATTACGAAGATTACACATCCGTTGACAGTATTTCATTTGTGCCAGGCGAAACGAAGAATCTAAACATCACACTGAAGAAGATTGACAAGCCTTCCGTTCTTTCCGGCATGGTTTCTTACAAAGGCACGGCAATTAAAGATGCAGTAATCAGCTTGAAGTCAAAAAATAGCACTTACAAATATAGCACAACGACAGATGAAGAAGGTAAATACTCCATAAAGGTTGTGAAGAGTGAAGAGAAATACAAACTCACCGCTACGGCAGGTGACTATGAAGACTATACGGAAACAGACTCCCTCGTGTTCGTTCCTGGTGAAAACATGACGAAAAATATTGAAATGACTATCATTGCTAATCCAGACAGTACGGTGACACTTGGAAAATTCAACCGTTTCCTTAAAGAAGGCGATGCAAGCAACTGCTACTATGGGCACGGATATTCATGGGCAGCAAGTCCCACGCATTTCTATCTCAAGCACTCCGGCTCACAAATCATATACACTAAGGACCAATTAGCCGAGATGTCTGGTTTGGCAATAAAGCAGATAAACTTTATCTACTACAACGAAAGTTGCTATGAGAGCTACGCACGCACAGTGAAAGTCTCCCTTCAGGAAATCGATGACGATGCGTTTGAATACAACAATCAGACAGGAAAATACAAATTCTTTGAGTATTTAGATGCTACACCTGCTATCGCGGAATACGAATTTGCGGGCGACCTTTACGAGAGTGCTGGCTCGAGCGCAGAACTTCCTCTTGTTTTCGATAAGCCCGTCAATTATAGTGGAGAGAAAAATCTGCTCGTTACGATTACATTCGATGGTGAAAACACCTGCAATTCGCTTGACATGAACTTCTTCTGCCAGGAAGATGTAAAGAATAAAGCTATGTCTTATATGAGCGACTCATATACTTTCGATACATTTGCCGAAACGGAAGACTGGCCATACACAACAGATGACAGCGTAAGTAACCTTGAACAACCCGTAACACGCTTCTACTATACAAAGGCTGTTGCCACAGGAATTGGTTCAATCTCTACGAAAGACAACGCTTCCCACGCTTCATCTAAATACTACAACCTTGCAGGACAAAGCGTAAGCAGCTCTTATAAGGGAATAGTTATCTGCAACGGAAAGAAATACGTAAAGTAAATTACCTACAATAAAGAGCGACCGGACAGAGAAAACGATTGTTTTTCTCGCTTGTCGCTCTTTTTGTTATCATCAATTGGAGAAAAAATTAAAGTAATAACATGAGACTTACTATAACATTTGTGGCTGCTTTGCTAGTAAGCACAGCATCCATGGCACAGAAATTCTCAGGAGGTTCAGGAACAAAAGAGTCTCCTTATCTCATAAGCAATACAGACGACCTTAACGAACTAAGCACCCTGACAGATACACCAGACGAGAGTGGTAACTCACAAGTATACGGCAAATACTTTAAGTTAACGCAAGACATAACTACACCGTTCAAGGGTATCATTGGCTATGAAGGCTTCTTTAAGGGAGATTTTGACGGCGATGGACACTGTATAACGCTTGATATAAACTTACCATCAGACAATTACGTCGGTCTCTTCGGCACTGTGAAGACAGGTTCCGTGCACGACCTAGCCGTTCGCGGCAGCGTTATCGGCAATTCTTACGTAGGCGCAATCGTTGCGAACCCTACAAACGGAGCTGTTCTTTACAATCTTGTAAACTATGCCTCGGTAACGAGTAACAGTGCTAGCCTCCTATCGAGCGTTGGCGGCGTGATTGGAGGTATAGTATCCACATCTAGCAACAAGACAGAGGGCGCAACGGTCAAGAACTGCGCCAATTTCGGAACTATCACCACGGCAGGTAGTGCAGTAGGCGGAGTTATAGGATATTCTGGCCAGCAAGTGGGAAACACAATCAGCGATATTGCAAACTACGGCGAAGTAGTTAACACATATTCCGGGTATACAATACGTGTTGGGGGCGCTATTGGCAATCCGCTTTACAATGACAATGTGCATAGAATCGTAAATTTCGGAGCTATAAGCAACGACGAAATATCTGGTTGCATAGGCAATTCCAATCCCACCAATTTGGGCGAAATATTCTACGACAAGCAGTTCGCCATTACATCTGCCTCGATTCCTGCTCAAGAAAAGAACACATCTGAAATGATCGGAGCGCAAATGAGAAACGATCTTGGCGATGGTTGGATTTATTCTGACGGTCTTCTTCCTAGGCCCAGCATGAACGGAATGGAAAATTCTTCTCTTGCCATTCTTTACGCAACACCGATTATCTTGGCAGAAGGCGACACAAAAGACAATATAACCAAGTCCTTTTCTGTTTCATGCGGAAATAAAGAATATGGCACGGTGGACTGGTCAACAAAGTACGGAAAAGTTGAAATAGGAAGCGATGGCAACGTATCAATCAAGTCAAACGGAAGCGAAACACTCGTTGCGACTTTCAATGGAGAAACCCGCGAAGTGAACATCAATATAAACAGTTCTACGGATGGAATAAACGAGAACACTATCGCAACCCGCACAGATAATACGTGGAGGACACTAAGCGGTCAGCGTGTCGCCACGCCTCATAAAGGGATTTTCATTAACAACGGGAAAAAAATAATACGTAAATAAGTCTAAAAACATCTTTTTATTGACATGAACTTCAGTAAAGCTAGTAAAGTCCTTTTCGGTTATGCTGTGCAACGGCTAACTCACACCGCATCTTCCATAGCATTACTGCTCATAATGCAATGCTTCTTCATGAATGGATTTGCCGTACCTGCAAATCCGCGACCGTTCAAATATATGCAAGCCGACGGCACAACCGTCATGCTTCGTCTCGTTGGTGACGAACATTGTCACGCTCTTTTAGACAGTCTTGACAGAGTTGTTGAGATAACAGAATGGGGATACGTGAAAGTTATCTCCCACCATGGGTCCGAATATGTATCAAACATGCGCAAGGCAGCAGCGGCAAGCGATAACATGCGCTACGGAGCTCTGCCAAAAAGCATCTGTCGTGAAGCAATAACAGATGAAGTTCACGGACTAATTGTACTGGTAAATTTCAGTGATCTTGCTTTTACGGACACACGGGAGCGCATCCAGCGTATGATGAACGAAGAGAATTATTCCGAAAACGGAGCTACAGGCTCAGCAAGAGACTATTTCATCTCACAGTCAACTGGCCGTTTTAAGCCAACATTTGATGTCATTGGCCCCGTAACACTTGAACTTCCCTGTCGCTACTACGGTGGTAACGTCAATGGCAAAGCGGGGAATGACCGCCATGCAGACGCAATGATATTCAGTGCCGTGCAGAAAGCTGCAGAGCAAAAGCTCGTGGACCTCTCGCAATACGACAAGAACAACGATGGTATCGTAGATATGGTTTACGTAATATATGCGGGCTACGGAGAAGCTGACGGTGGAGATTCCAACACGATATGGCCGCACATGTGGAACCTGCAGGCTAGTTCAATGTTTTATAGTCAAAAGATTGACGGGAAAAGCCTTGGGCTCTATGCCTGTTCGGCAGAGTACCGGGGAGACAATACCTTCAGCGGCATCGGAACATTCTGCCACGAATACGGCCATTGTCTAGGTCTACCAGACATTTATGACACGGACTATAGCGGTGGCTATGGCATGGGAAGCTATGACATAATGTCGCATGGCTCGTATTTAAACAACGGCAATACGCCTCCTAACTACAGCGGTTTTGAACGCCATTGCTTAGGTTGGATGGAACTTGAAGAGGTGCAAGTATCACGCGACTATACACTTCTCTCTATTGAGGAATCGAACTCCGCACTGAAACTCTCGTCCAGAAGCAATCCAGACGAGTATTTCGTACTAGAAAACCGCCAACAACAAGGATGGGACAAATATCTTCCCGCTCACGGACTATTGATAACTCACATTGATTACAACGAGGAAGACTGGGCAAACAATACGGTAAATGATGACCCAGCCCACCAGCATGTAATGATGATGGCGGCAGACAACCTATGGAACAAGACAACACAGAGCGGAGATCTCTATCCCGGTTTGCTTGACAACAAGGAATTTACAGACACATCTGTGCCGAGTTCAAAATTATGGGACGGCAGCAACCTTGCCAAACCCGTTACGGACATAACGCTAAACGGCAGCGCCGTGACCATGCACATTGAGCTTGATACTGACGGTATCGGGAGTTCCGAAAATCAAGCCTCCAATAATGTCTACAGAAACAGTAGAATCTATAACCTAAACGGACAGGAAGTATCTGAAGAATACAAAGGAATAGTTATACGAAACGGGCACACTGTAATCAACAAATAACAGGAATAACGGATATTGCAATGCCAGCGCAAGCCTAACAGCAACGTGGGGTTTGCGCTTTTTTGTTGGTATGAGAATGATATGCTACAGGTCCCGCGACCCACCGACAAAGACACTGCTCTAGGCAAGCGCAAATGGAATAAGGACTGTTATATTTGATAATCTAAAAGATAAAGCGTAACTTTGCATAAAAGAAAGACTAATAAAGAATGCCATTAAGAATACCAGACAAGTTGCCGGCTATAGATATTCTGAAGAAAGAGAATATCTTTGTTATGGACAATAGTAGAGCTTTAACTCAGGACATACGCCCGTTAAAAATAGTGATTCTGAACTTGATGCCAATGAAGATCACTACGGAAACCGACCTGATACGCCTGCTTTCAAACACGCCGCTGCAGATAGACATAACGTTTCTGAAATTAAAAAGCCATACTCCTAAGAATACTCCCATAGAACATATGATGATGTTCTATAAGGATTTTGAATTGGTAAGCCACGAAAAGTTCGACGGAATGATTATTACTGGCGCGCCGGTTGAGAATTTCGAATACGAAGAAGTGAACTATTGGAGCGAAATCACTGAGATTTTCGAATGGGCAAAGCGCAATGTTACTAGCACATTATATATCTGTTGGGCTGCACAGGCAGGACTTTACTATCATTACGGCATACCTAAATATCCTCTGCCCAAGAAAATGTTTGGCATCTTCAAGCAACGTTGCACAGACCCACTGCTCCCCATTTTCCGCGGCTTCGACGACATATTCTTTATGCCGCACAGCCGACATACAGAAATACGGCGTGAAGACATTTTGGCCAACAAGAACCTTAACATCATCGCCGACTCTGAAGAAAGTGGCGTAAGCATCGTCACGGCAAACAACGGAAGAGAATTCTTCATCACCGGGCACATGGAATATGCCCCCAATACTCTTGACCAGGAATACCGACGGGACGTTGGGAAAAGAGATGATGTAGAACTGCCGAAGAACTACTATGAGGACGATAACCCAGACAATCAGCCGATTGTCAGATGGAGAGCGCATGCAAATCTCTTCTTCACTAATTGGGTAAACTACTACGTCTATCAAGAAACGCCGTTCGATTTAAACATGATAAAATAACCCTACGTGTAAGACTCCTGCCGCAAGCAGGTAGCATTATACGCATTGCACACAACAAATCCGCCACAACACCACACTTGTATGAGAGAATTGGAACTTCTTGCTCCCGCCAAAAACATTGAAAGCGGGATGGCTGCAATAGATAGCGGGGCTGATGCCGTTTATATCGGCGCCAGTAAATTCGGCGCCAGGCAAGCCGTTGGCAACAGTATTGCCGACATTGCCGAACTTTGCCGCTACGCCCACCGCTTTGGCTGCAAGGTTTATGTAACAGTAAACACCATTATCTACGACAACGAACTGAGCGAAACCCAAAAGCTAATCCGCGAACTTGCAGATGCTAAGGTTGACGCTATTCTCGTGCAAGACATGGGGTTACTGAAACTTGACCTGCCCCAAGCACTTGCACTCCATGCAAGCACACAGACGGACAACCGCACACCGGAGAAAACCGCTTGGCTTGCGGCACATGGTTTCAGTCGCGTTGTATTGGCAAGAGAACTTACCCTTGAAGAGATTGCTGCCATTCACAAAGCTAACCCCACGACCGAACTTGAAGCCTTCGTGCATGGCGCGCTCTGCGTAAGCTATTCTGGAGTATGCTATGCCTCCGAATATTGTTTCGGAAGAAGTGCCAACCGTGGAGCATGCGCACAGTTCTGCCGCATGAAGTTTGAACTACTCGACAGCAACGGCATTGCGATAGGCAAAAGTGCCCACCTGTTGTCGCTCAAGGATATGTGCCGCATAGAAAATCTTGAAGAGCTTGCCGATGTCGGTATCACGTCCTTTAAAATAGAAGGACGACTGAAAGACATCAATTACGTGCGGAACGTTACTGCTGCATATAGCCGAAAACTTAACGAAATTGTTGAAAGAAGAAAGAGTGATTACAGGCGTGCATCGTACGGCGCGTGCGAAACACTGTTCACACCCAACCTTAACAAAAGTTTCAACCGCGGCTTTACCGAATACTTCCTGCATGGCCGTAAAAGCGGCTTCGCCTCTTTCTATACACCAAAGGCTATTGGCGAATTTGTTGGCAAAGTAAAAGAGATTAGGCACAACTCGTTCAACGTAGCTGGCACGGCAACTTTTGCCAACGGTGATGGGCTTTGCTTCATCAATGGCGAAGGCGAACTTGAAGGATTCCGCGTTAACAAAGCCGAAGGCAACAGACTTTTCCCTCTGAAAATGCCATACGGACTGAAACGGGGCATTGCCCTATACCGTAACAACGACCAGAATTTTGAGCGTGAGCTTGCCGCAGACAAGTCGAAGAGAAAGCTTATCGTAGACTTAACCCTTAATGTTGAGGGCAACGACATTACCTTAACTGCCACTTCTCCCGACACCAAAGTAGTTGCATCCGCCACGCGAAACATATCTTTAGACAGAGCGAAAACACCACAAGGCGAAAACATTAAACGCCAACTCTCAAAATTGGGCGCAACAATGTTCAAGGCTCGCGAGATATCGCTGCTGCCAGCCGACTTCCCATGGTTCGTACCCAACAGCATTCTCTCTGAACTACGCAAGGAATGTATGGAAAAGTTTGAAGAGAAACAACAAAATTTCTCTACCGAGAACCCGTCCATCGCACATCAAAACGACAGAAATCCGTCCACTGCAGGCAAGCCTTCTGCCTATCCCCTGCCCTACATGTATAACATATCCAACCATCTTGCAAAATCATTCTATAGCGAAGAAGGTCTGAAGGGCATACAACCTGCTTTTGAACTACAGAAACAAAGCCAGCCTCTAATAATGCAATGCCGTTATTGTCTGCGGTATGAGATTGGCGAATGTAAGAAAAGCGGCAGGCAAAGCTCCTTTAAAGATCCGCTGCGCCTGCGCCTTTCCGACGGAAAGACGTTCCGACTGGAATTCGACTGCGCACATTGCCGCATGAACATATACGCCGATTAACCGACTTGTCCAGTCACTCACCATAGCAAACACGACAAAAAGGAGAAGCAATAATGAAGAACTTACGAAAAACTTTCCTGTTTATTATCGCCATTGCCATTGCCGTGGTGCTTTCATCGTGCTCACACAGAACACATAAGGCTGAAATGATGAATGCCGACAGTCTGCAATACACCGAGAAGCAGATTGACTCCATTCATTTCTCCCGCACCCACCACTATGGGCAGAACTTCAACTTCATCGTTAAGGCAGACTCTCTTGTTCTTATTAAAGGTCAACCGGAAGAATATCTTAGCGGTCTGACCACAGATACCGCGTGCATGAAGAAAGGCGACAGAGTGGCTGTAGCTGACATAAAGATAATGTCTTCCGACCCCATTGACACGGTGTGGATAGAACTGGCGCGCGACCAGTATTCCTTTGGCTGGGCAAGAGAAAACACTATCCTTCCGCATGTCGTTCCGGATGATCCCATATCAAAGTTCATCTCCATGTTCTCTGACACGCATCTCCTCATAACCCTTATCATTATAAGCGTCATTGCACTGGCATACTTACTGAGAAAACTTTTTGCCAGCAATGCCAAGATTGTGCTATACAACGACATTAGCTCCTTCTACCCTACTGCTCTATTGATAATCGTCTCGGCTTCAGCATGCTTCTATTCAAGCTTGCAACTGTTCGCCCCCGACGAATGGCAGAATTTTTACTTCCATCCTACACTCAACCCCTTCAGTGTTTCTCCGTTGCTTGCGATATTTCTTGCCTCTGTCTGGCTTATGCTGATTGTCACGGTGGCAGTCATCGACGAGTGCAGGCGCCTTTTGCCTGCGTCTGAGGCATTGCTCTATCTTTGCAGCCTATGCGGAATTTGCGCCATGTGCTACATTCTCTTCAGCATTACCACGCTCTATTATGTTGGCTACCCGTTGCTCATTGCTTTCATCGTTTACACTGTAAGGAAATATCTGAAGAATTATTACAAGCCCTTTGTTTGCGGAAATTGCGGGGCACGCATGAACAGAAAGGGCAAATGCCCCGAATG
This sequence comes from Barnesiella intestinihominis, assembly GCA_963586715.1. Taxonomy (GTDB): domain Bacteria; phylum Bacteroidota; class Bacteroidia; order Bacteroidales; family Bacteroidaceae; genus Prevotella. The sequence continues at coordinate 70,141 of CAVAAS010000009.1, read as the reverse complement.
TGGAGCATTGAACGAATGAAGACAGTTGATTTTGCCTGAAAAATCAATATTTATTATGATTGTGCAGATGCAAAAGGTGCCTTAACTTTGCAGGCATGAAAAGAATTACAATCCACATTGCTTCTGCTTGTCTATGCATTGGCGCGAACAATGCAGCGTTTGCCGAGCAGGAAGTGCATGAAATTTATTCAGGAAACACAACAGAAACGGCACTTTCGCTGAAAGCCGACACATCGAAAGTGCGCAATCTTGACGAGATTGTTGTCATAGCGCAACCTAAAGAGAGTACAACACTCCGCAACATGCCTATTGCCTCTAGCGTCTTTACACATAAAGAGCTAAGCCGACTGGGGGTGAAATCCCTCAGCGACTTGTCTGCATACATACCGGCATTGGACATTCCGCAGTACGGCTCACGTCTTACGTCCTCCGTTTACATCAGAGGTATCGGCTCTAGAGTTAACAACCCCGCCGTTGGTGTCTACATCGACGGAATGCCGTTGCTGAGCAAAAACGCCTACAATACGCACATATACCAGACCGACCGCATCGATGTTCTGCGCGGACCACAAGGCACTCTATACGGAATGAACACCGAAGGCGGCCTTATACGAATGTTCACCAAAAGCCCTCTGTCGCACAAAGGCACGGATGTAAAGCTCGCTCTGGGCAACCACTTCCTACGTAATGCGGAAATAACTAAATACATTTCCCTTTCCGATAGATTTGCCGTCGCTCTGTCTGGTTTCTACAACGGATACAATGGCTTCTTGAGCAACGCCACAACGGGGAAGCGGGCAGACGCATACAATGAAGGAGGCGGACGGTTGCGTATTGCTAAGCAGCAGAACGCAAGGCTGACGTATGACTTTTCAACCGACTATCAGTACGTCAACCAAAACGGATTCGCATACGGACAATACGATAACTCAACGGGAAGCATGGCTGCCCCCGCAAACAACCGTTACAATGGATACAAGCGTAACATGTGGAACTCCGTGCTAAACATTAACTATGTGCGGCCATCATTAACATTCAACTCAACAACGAGTTATCAATTCCTTTCAGACAGGATGAAAATGGACCAAGATTATACAAATCTTGACTATATGCACCTGCAGCAGAAGCAGCTTCAGAACGGGATAACACAGGAATTCTCCATTAAATCCCAAACGTCCCGCCTATGGAAGCATACGTCAGGAGTGTTCTTTTCATACCTTTGGCAACGTACCGAAGCACCGGTTTATTTCGATGCCGACTTCAATACTGGCATTGCCTCAACGATACAGACGGCAATGTATGGTGCCATTTCGTCAGCAATGGCAGAAAAGTTCAAGGCTACGCCTGGCATTACCGATGAAATGGCAATGGAGATGGCTCGCAAAACAATAGAACGCGCAGGGGGAATAAGCGTGTCGGACATAAGTATGAGTGTACCCGGACTGTTTCATACGCCACAATTAAACCTTGGCATCTACCACGAATCATTGTTAGACATAACAGATCGCCTAACCTTCAACATCGGCTTGCGATATGATTTGAGCAGGGTTAAAATAGCATACGCCACCAATGCAGCAATGAACGCCAGCGTAAGTGTTATGGGGAAAGAAGCAACGAGCACCATTTCCTCAATATTAAACAACAGTAAGAGCGATGTCTTTAATCAAATACTGCCAAAGATTGGTGTTACGTGGCGATTCGATGAAAATGGCAGCAACCTTTACGCCTCTATATGCAAAGGATACAGAGCCGGAGGCTATAACATACAGATGTTTTCCGACATCTTGCAAGCTGAACTACGCACAAACAGCACCGCAGCTCTGCGGAATGGAACGGGAATAGAACATACTGAGGAAGACTATAACCGCGTGAACTCAACCATTTCATACAAGCCTGAACTTAGCTGGAACTATGAAATTGGCACTCATCTTAATCTTTTCGACAATAAAGTGCAGGCGGACATTGCTGCATTTTATATAAAAATCCGCAACCAACAGTTGTCTGTCATGGCAGGAAACTATGGTTTCGGACGAATGATGGTAAATGCAGGACGTAGTCACAGCCTCGGAGCAGAATTGTCGGTGTACGGAAAAGCATTCGACAACCGGCTGACATGGAATGCTACTTACAGCTTTACCCACTCCGTCTTTGACAATTACACGGAAGAAAAGGGTAACACAGTAATTGACCATAGCGGCAAAAAAGTTCCGTTCATCCCGCGCCACACTCTGGGACTGGCTGCCGACTGGACATTCCCCATAGCGGGAAAAAGCCTCAACGCCATCGTGCTAGGAGCAAATGTCAAAGCCCTGGGAAAGACATATTGGGATGAAACAAACCAATGTGCGCAAAAGTTTTACGCCATTCCCGGAGCTCATCTCGATGCAAGGTTCAAGAACGTCGACATCTCGTTATGGGCAAAGAATTTCACTGCAACAAGATACGCTACTTTCGCTTTCTCTTCAAGTGCTACAGGCAAAGAGATATGGCTTGCACAGCGCGGTATGCCATTTCAAGTGGGTGTTGAAGCAAACATACACTTCTAAGAAATAAAAAGCTGAAAAATTGAAAGATATGCCGCAAAAGAAAAACTTTCAATAGAATGCCCGTGGGCTCCTAACACAAAGACCACGGCGTTATATTTAAAAGCATGCGGGCTAAGAATAAGATAGCCGCAAGCAACAAAACAAGACTAATAAAGGGTGGATTTCAGAAAAAGAAGTCCACCCCTCAATAATTTATTATTTCCTTGTCAAATCAATTATCTTTCCATCAAGAATTTCTTGAATTCAGCAAAATCAGCGTTCATCGCCACGCTTTGTTTCTTTCCTTTCATAAAAGCAGCAAGGCGCTCCGGAATTTCTATTGCCGAGCCTATTGCACCCTCAACGGTTTCTTTGAACTTTGCAGGATACGCTGTTTCAAGGAATACTCCTGTCTCTCCCTCTCGCAGACCACCTTTCAATGCCATATAGCCGCATGCTCCGTGTGGGTCAAGGACGTATCCATTATCAGCAAAACATGCAGACATGCCTTCACGTATCTGTTCGTCTGTAAAAGTCTGGCCGCTGATACATGACCTAACGCCTTCAACATTGCTTCCGAACATATCAAGAATACGTGCGAAATTGCTAGGATTGCCTACGTCCATCGCGTTGGCGATGGTCTGGATGCTGGGGCGCGGAGAATATGTTCCCGTCTGAAGGTATTCATAGAACACATCGTTTGCATTGTTTGCCGCAATGAATCTTTTTATCGGCAGCCCCATTTCGCGGGCAAAGAGCCCTGCCGTAATATTGCCGAAGTTTCCGCTTGGCACGCATACCACTAGATTGTCTCCCTTCCCTTGCGCCTTCATCTGTGCATAGGCATAGAAATAATAGAATGCCTGCGGAAGGAATCGCGCCACATTTATTGAGTTTGCCGATGTGAGCTTCATCTTCGCGTTAAGCTCCCCGTCAAGGAAGGCTTGCTTAACAAGGGCTTGACAATCGTCGAACACTCCGTCTACCTCAATAGCCGTTATGTTCTTGCCGAGAGTTGCGAACTGGCTTTCCTGAATGGCGCTGACCTTCCCCTTTGGATAAAGCACATAAACGTTTATTCCGTCGACACCAAGGAATCCATTGGCTACAGCCGAACCGGTGTCTCCGCTTGTGGCTACGAGAACGTTGACCTCATCTTTTGCTTCCTTACGGATGAAATATTGAAGTAGTCGCGCCATGAAACGTGCGCCGACATCCTTGAATGCCAGCGTCGGGCCATGGAACAGTTCAAGACTATATATGCTTTCCTCTACTTTTACAACAGGACAATCGAAAGCCAACGTGTCATCCACGATTGCATCCAGTGCATCCTTATCAACATCTTCACCGAAAAACGCTGCTGCCACTATTTTGGCAATTTCGTTAAAAGGCATCTCGTCGATAACATCGTAGAAGCTTTCTGGCAATCTGCAAAGGCTTTCTGGCATATAAAGACCGCCATCGGGTGCCAATCCCTTAACAACAGCTTCGTGAAGTGAAGCCAACGGAGAATTATTGTTTGTACTATAGTATTTCATCTTCGTTATCTTTTTGTTTTGTCATTGTTATATTTCCATGAATTGCTGCATGAATTGCTGCAGACGCAAAAGGCCATATGAGCCATCAACGCAGCTGAGTTCGTCGTAAACCTGGACATTGTCTGGCTCAATTCCTTTATAATAAATTATAAAAGGCACAGGCTCACTGACGTGAATGCGCATCTCTACAGGCGTGGGATGGTCTGGCAAGACCGCAATGCACACTGGTTCGTTCCAAGTTTTCAGTTCGTTGTATATTGGTTCTACCAGCCGGTGGTCCAAATTCTCTATCGTTCGGATTTTAAGTTCAAGGTCTCCGTCATGTCCGGCTTCGTCGCTCGCCTCTACATGCAGGAAGACGAAATCACAAGTGCGCAGCGCTTCAATAGCGGCTTTCGCCTTTCCTTCATAGTTAGTGTCTGCAAGTCCTGTAGCTCCCTCAACAAAGATCTTTGTAAGTCCGGCATAATGCCCTATTCCCCTAATGAGATCGACGGCAGAAATTACAGCACCTTTTTTTACTTGCGGATACATCTGTGATATTGTCTGCATGGAGGGCCGGTAGCCACCGCCCCAAGGCCATATAGAGTTTGCAGTGTCATGACCTTCAGCTGCCAGCTTTACATTCATGGGATGAGCGGAAAGAAGAGTCTGCGACTTCAGTATTAGCTCGTTAAGCAAGTCTGCTGTCTGTTGTGGCGTAAGCCTTTTCACTTCTTTCCCGTCGGCGTCGGTATAACTTTCAGGCTCCACATTTTCACACCCCTTCATAGGCCTGACCATAAGTCCGCGCCACTCTTCACCGGGATGGTCGTGTGGGGGGGCACATTCCACACGTTTGTCACCTCCTTTTATTATAAGCAGATGCCGATACTGTATGCCTGTATAAAAATGAACACGTTCGTCGGCAAGATTATCATTGAGGTATTTTATCAGAGCCGCCCCATTTGCAGTGGTCAGATGGCCGCCATGATGGTTCTTTATCTTGCCGTTTTCAAGACAAACGATATTGCAGCGCATCGCGAACTCACCGGGACGCATCTCATAACCTATGCTAGCGGCTTCGAGAGGTCCGCGCCCCTCATATACTTCCTTTTGGTCGTAGCCAAGAATTGAGCTGTTTGCAACCTCGCTCCCCGGGTGGAACCCTTCGGGAATGGTTTGCAACCGACCGCATCGCCCCTTACGTGCCAGCATGTCCATGTATGGAGTGTCGGCATACTGTAGGAGTGTGCGTCCGCCAAGACGGGCAACGGAATGGTCTGCCATGCCGTCACCTAGAATTATCAAGTGTTTCATATTTGTGTGTGTTGTTGCGTTTGTGTCTGTTGTTTAAGCTTTGTCAGCGAAAAGCCTTGCCTTTACCATTAGATATTGGCTATAGACATTATATTCGCAAAGACTCCTGCGGCTGTCACACCGGCGCCAGCTCCGTAACCCTGAATAAGCATTGGGTATTCGCGATAACGTTCGGTTGTAAGGAGCACAATGTTGTTTGAGCCTTCAAGCATATAGAACGGATGATGCTGGCCTACCGCTTCAAGCGAAACACTGGTATTCCCGTGATCCATGCGGGCAACGAAACGCCAACGCTTGTTCTCGCTTTCAAGAACCTTGCGGCGAGTTTCGAAATCATCATCCAACTGCGGCAAATTCTTCCAGAAATCCTCTATAGACCCTTTGAAGAAATCTTCAGGGATAAAGAGGTTCTTCTCAACATCTTCCTGCTCTACTTTATATCCGGCTTCGCGCGTAAGGATGACAAGCTTGCGAACGACATCCTTTCCGCTGAGGTCTATGCGTGGATCAGGCTCACTGTATCCCTGCTCCTTAGCGCGGTGAACAGTCTCAGAGAACGGCACTGTTGCAGAAATCTCGTTGAAAATGAAATTAAGAGTGCCGCTCAAGACTGCCTCAATCTTTAGGATTCGGTCGCCCGAATTGCGCAAGTCGTTTATCGTGCCTATGATTGGCAAACCTGCGCCCACGTTGGTTTCAAAGAGAAACTTCACGCCTCGTCTTAAAGCCGTCTCTTTCAGCTTCAGATAACTCTCGTATTTTCCTGAAGCCGCCACCTTGTTTGCTGCCACAACGGAAATGTTGTGGTCTATAAAGTCTTGATATAGTGCAGCTACTTCACTGCTTGCAGTACAGTCAACAAAGACACTGTTGAAGATGTTCATGCCGATAATCTCGTTTTTCAGAGACTCTGTATTGCTTGGTGCAGAGGAAAGAAGCTCTTGCCTGTAATTTTCCAGGTCTAATCCGTCGCGGTTGAATATTGCGTTGCGGCTAGAAGCAATACCTACGACGTTTAGCTTAAGCCGCTGAGACTGCAAGAGTTCTTGATATTGGCTCTTGATCTGCTCTAGCAAGTTGCCGCCAACTGTTCCTACTCCGCATACGAAAAGGTTGAGAACCTTGTATTCGCTGAGGAAGAAACTGTCATGAATAACATTCAATGCCTTGCGCAGGAATTTGCTATCCACCACAAACGAGATGTTAGTTTCTGAAGCTCCTTGTGCACAAGCTATAACACTTATACCACTACGGCCGAGCGTTCCGAACAGTTTTCCGGCGATGCCTGGCGTGTGTTTCATGTTTTCGCCAACGATTGCTATTGTTGCAAGATTGCTTTCTGCGTGCATCGGGAACATTGCCCCTGTCTTTATCTCCTTGGCAAACTCGTTGTTGAGCACTTCAACAGCCTCGTTGGCATCGACATCACGCACACCTATGGATGTAGAGTTCTCGGAAGACGCTTGCGAAACCATAAAAACAGAGATGCCATTGTCGGCAAGTGCAGTAAAGATGCGGCGGTTAACACCTATTACACCCACCATCGAAAGTCCGGTAACTGTAATGAGTGTTGTTCCTTTTATACTGGAAATACCCTTGATAGGCTTGGCGTCGTTCTCTACATGCTTTAGGATTGTGGTGCCTGGATTCTCGGGATTGAAGGTGTTTTTAACCTTTATCGGAATGTCTTTCACACAGACAGGATAAATAGTTGGCGGATAAACGACCTTTGCCCCGAAGTTACAAAGTTCCATAGCCTCAACATAGCTTAGCTCATTTATGGTATAAGCAGAGTGAATCACTTTGGGATCAGCAGTCATAAACCCGTCTACATCTGTCCATATTTCAAGAACATCAGCGTTTAGAGCCGCGGCTATGATAGAAGCGGTGTAGTCGCTGCCGCCACGTCCAAGGTTTGTTATCTCACCGGAGTCGCGGTCTGAACTGATAAAGCCGGGCACAATGGCAGTACACTTGCAGTCTTTGAACGTTTCCCGCACAAGCTTTTCCGTTAGTTCGCTATCCAGAACATTCTTCCCATGCTTGAAAACAGTTTTTATAAACTTACGTGAATTGTAACGCTTGCCGTTTTCAACAAGAGCAGCCACGATATAGCTGCTTAGACGCTCGCCATAGCTGACAATGGCGGACTGTATTTTGTCGCTAAGGTCGCGAATCAGATAAACACCGTAATAAATAGAACGCAATTCCTCGAAGAGATTGTTAACCGTTCTCGTGAGATTATCGCGTGTTTCCTCGTCTTCAATAATCGTTTCAATCATATCGTGATGACGCTTCACCATGCTTTCAAACTCCTCTGTGTAGGCTTTGTCGCCAGCCACCGCCAGTTTGGAGGTAGCAATGAGCTTGTCTGTAATGCCACCCAAGGCACTCACCACTACGATGACCTGCTCTTTCTGGCTTTCAACTATCCTTTTCAAGCTCATTATGCTCTCAACGGAACCTACAGACGTTCCACCAAATTTCAATACTTTCATAAAGTTTTCTATTTTCTATTACGGTTATTATCTTCTAATAAACTGCAAAATTACTAATAATAGTTAAGTTATACAACAAGTTTTATAACAAAAAGAAAAGAAACCATAGACGATAATTATAATTGCGCAACGGAAGAAAGAAAATACCTAAACGCCATAACTTCTGAAAAAGCTGAAAGACTGAAATTTAATTTGGTAAGTAAAAAAGTTTAAGCTACTTTTGCAATACACAAAAAAAGGAGAAATCCACTTAAAAATAAACTTATAAACACAGAAAATTATGAAAGCTATAGCAACAGAAAAGGCTCCAGCAGCAATCGGTCCGTACAGCCAAGCAATTGAAGTAGGCGGTTTTGTTTTCGCATCTGGTCAGATTCCACTTGATCCAGCAACAGGTCAGTTTGTTGAAGGCGGAATAAAGGAACAGACACGCCAGGCTCTTACCAATGCAAGAGAAATACTTAAAACAGCAGGACTAGACCTGAGCAATGTTGTAAAGACGTCAGTTATGCTTGCAGACATCAAGTATTTCGGCGAGATGAACGAGGTTTATGCTGAATTTTTCAGTGAGCCATATCCTGCACGCTCGGCTTTCGCTGTGAAAGACCTGCCAAAAGGCGCACTCGTTGAAGTGGAATGCATCGCAGCAAAATAAGAAGCTGAAAAGCATCGCGCAAACTATATTTTAAGAAATGAAGGATTGCATAATAATAGTCAGTGGAGGCATGGACAGCATTACCATGCTCCACGACTTTAAAGAACGCATAGCACTGGCAATATCGTTTGATTACGGAAGCAACCACAACGCGAAGGAAATACCTTTTGCCAAGCTTCACTGCCAACGCCTCGGGATTAAGCACATAACTATCCCGTTGGCTTTTATGAAGGAGTATTTTAAAAGTAGTCTTCTTAGCGGAGCAGAAGCTATTCCCGAAGGGCACTATGCCGACGAGAACATGAAATCAACCGTAGTGCCGTTCAGAAATGGCATAATGTTGGCCATTGCCGCTGGTATTGCCGAGACTAACGACATCTCGCACATAATGATTGCTAACCATAGTGGCGACCATACTATCTACCCGGACTGCCGAGAAAATTTCATCTCAGCAATGAGCGCAGCCACACACGCGGGAACATATAATGGTGTTACGCTTTTTGCCCCATATACAAACATAACAAAAAGCCAGATCGCAAGGCGTGGTAAAGAACTGGGCATCGACTATACTGAGACATGGTCGTGCTACAAAGGTGGAGAGAAGCATTGTGGCAAATGCGGTACATGCGTTGAGCGAAAAGAAGCTCTGCGAGACGCCGGCATAGAGGACAAGACTGAATATGAAGGATAGAAAGGAGTTTCAACTCCATCCTATCCTTTTTTATCCCAAGCCGGAAGCGTTCTTGGCGTGTCCGAGACAAAAGGCGATGGCAAAGCAATGGAATTAACGCTCTTTCCCTCCACTGGCAAGGTAACGCTGCATAGAGCTTTTTTCTGAAACTCCGGAAAAGAGCATGTCGTCAATAAGCCATTTGCCATTTTCTTTTACCATCTCGACACCGACTTCATGGCTTTCGCCTAGATTTTTCACTGAAACAGTAGTGCAATATCTATCCCCTTTCATCACACCCGCATTTACTTTCGCCTTAATTTCCTGGAAATCCTGGCCACACACCCAGTGATCGGATTCAAAAAAGCCGACGTAACCATCAGCAGCAAGCTTATCATCCAATTTTCTCACATTCTTTAATATGTCGTTGTAGGAGCTAGACATGTAGCGAGCCTCAAAGTCCGGAGTCTTCGAGAGTAAAGAAATGTCCTTCTCTGCCTTCATATACCAAGCGAATACTTGTTCATATATAGTCTGCAGGCTTTTAGTCGCTTCTTCAATTTCGCTTTTTTCCTGTTCGTTCTGCGAGGTTGACGAAACAGAGTGAGTGCTATCAGCAATAGCATTTTCACGTTCTTGTGATGTTTTGCTGCCGGAAGGATTTGAGCATCCAACCGCAACAACTAATGATGCCATTAAGAAAGGGTATATTTTCATACTGTCAGTTATTTTATTCTTCATTAAAAAATTAAACATTTTTGTTGTAAATTCTTGAGGCTAAACGCTTTTTATTACCCTATCCGTGCCTTCTTATAAATGCCCATCCCAAGCGGTGAGTTTTACCCTTGCGGGAAAGCGAACGCAGAACATACATCCCGTCGGGGATATCGGCTATATTTAGAGTCTTTACATACAGCTTTGTAGTGTAGGCGACGCCAGTTGCTGTCTCAAAGACCACATATTCTGCGTCAAGAACCGATGATTTATCGGATAATTGCAACACATTACCATTATTGCGCAAAAGCACATCGTCTGTTAAGGCTTCGCTGGCTACAAGATCATCAACCCGCGATGGACTACTTTCTTTCCCGTACCTGTCGATTGCTGTGACTGAAAAATAGCGAAACGGCTTTGATTCCGGGACGAACAACTCGCACTTTCCCAAACGTTGCGCCACGATATTGCGGGGATCTGACACATCTACGGGTAAGGTATTGCTGCCATAAACATTATAATATATAGAAACAGATTTCCGATGAGCATTGCCAACAGTTTTTTCTGCCGTTTCGTCAGAAGAAGCCTTCCACGACAAAAGATACCCACCATCCATCCTTCTTACTTTAAAACCTTGAGGTGCTGACGGGGCGGCATGGGGATACCAAGTCATCTCTGGCACAAGTGCGGGATAAACGTTTAACTCATTTGCTGTAAAAGAGAAGATTCCTTTAATGTCATCCATAAAAAACTTGTTACGGAAGAGGGCTGTTCCCACCCCTTGACTACGACACACCCATAACTCCCGCTGCACATCATCAAAAGGCCAATTCGCCTCTTTTGGAGAAAGGAAATAAATGCCTAGTCCGGCAGCCACAGTACGTCCATGACTTCTTTCTTTCCAATCGGCAACAAACGGGAAGAACTGTTCTCCACGGAAGTACATCATAGGATATATTTGGTCCATCCATCCCTCTTTAAGCCACCTTTCAACATCTTGGCATCCTTTTTCTTCTGCATTCCAACCGCGGCTCCAATAGCGACTTAGGTCATTCCTCTTACCTATAGGCGAGCAACTCATTTTAACCCACGGCTTTAATTGTTTCACTGCGGAAGAAACTCTTTCAACAATATTTGAAATATTATCGCGCGCCTGCTGCCTTGATATTGTGAGCTTCTGGTTTTCTGAATAGCGGATGTAGTCAAGGTGTATGCCATCAATATCATAATTACCTGCAATCTCCGCACAAAGCGATGCTATATAACGGGCTGTTTCGTCTTTCTCCGGACGCATAAAATATTCGTCGCCTATCTTGACCAACAAATCCGGGTGACTGCGTTTCAAGTTTTTGTAACCTGCCCCCGAAGCTCTGCCTACTGGTACTGAAACAACCCATGCATGAATTTCCATTCCCCGCTTATGGCACTCTTCTATGGCGAACGCCAACGGGTCGTAGCCGGGAGAAACAGTTGGTTTGCCCGACATACAGCCATCCCAAGGCTCCAGCTTTGACGGATAAATTACCGTACCACGAATACGGGTCTGAAGCAAAACGGTGTTGATATTGGCGCGTTGCAACTTGTCCAGCAATAGGCGCAGCTCATTTTTTTGCTTTTCTATACTACGAAAAGACTGGGCATAAGAATGTGGCCAGTCAAGACCGCCTATCGTTGTCAGCCACACAGCCCTGACTTCCCGCTTGGGGAAATATTCCTTGGCGTCTGATGATAAAACAGACTGCGCCATGACAAATAAGGGGAAATATAATAAAGTGAATAATATCTTGAAGAATCTAGCCATCGTTTTACTTGAAATACCTTTGAGATTAAAAGTTTTGGCGAAGATAACAATATTCTTTGGGTTGAGCAAATAATAGGTGTTATTATGGCTCTGTCTGTTTTTTTACTGTAACTTTGCACTTATGACACTAGAACCCATAGCCTATTTCCACTCACCTTTCAAAGAAAAGTTCGGAATACCCAAGCAAAGCGGTATTGTTGAAACACTGTCCGGACAGATTGTCTTTGTCCCTAAATTCCGCAACCGCGAGGCTCTGCGCGGCATAGAAGGTTTTGATTACCTTTGGCTTCTGTGGGGATTTTCTGCAAATCCGCATGCGGCAACAAATGTTGTTGTACGTCCACCGCTGCTTGGCGGCAATGAGCGGATGGGAGTCTTTGCAACAAGGTCACCATTTCGCCCTAATGCCATCGGACTTTCTTCTGTGAAACTTAATAAAGTAGACTTCGAAACGAGCGAAGGTCCTATTATTCATGTATTGGGAGCCGACTTGATGGACGGTACACCCATCTATGACATAAAACCATACGTGGCGCTTTCCGACTGCCATCCCGATGCCCGTTGCGGCTTTGTGGACAAGAATGAAATAAGGAAGCTTAACGTTGTCGTGGATGACAGGGTGAAAGTAGACATTGACAGCGAGGAGCTGCAAAAACTTATTGAGGTATTGGAACTTGACCCACGCCCCCATTATCATAACGATCCGGAACGTATTTACGGCATGTTATACAACGACAGAAACGTAAGATTCAAAGTAATTGAAACAGAGTTACATATTCTGACCGCAGAAAGGGTAAAAGGAAAGATATAACTGAGCAATGTAAGAATTGGTTGATTGCCATTTTTATATACCAATCACCCGATTTCGCACCCACTTGTTAAACTTGACAAAGATTTTTCTGCATTTTAGCAATTCTCGGTAACTTTGCATTCGAATTAAATGACAGAGGGATTTTCTTCTGCCTATATCATTTTTTCATACAAAACTTACTGAAAAGGAACCAACAAATGAAACTTACGAAAGGTAATAGTAGCCTTGTTTTATCAGGAAAGATATTCGCAACAGGAATAATGTCGTTTTGCGGAGTGGTAAGCGAAACGGCAATGAACGTAACATTCCCCACCCTAATGGAAGAATTCGGCATCGGCACAAGCATGGTGCAATGGATAACGACAGGGTATCTGCTTGTACTGGCACTTGTCGTAACAATGTCGTCTTACTTGAAGCGCAATTTTCAGCCGCGAACGCTCTTTCTCGTAGCCATATCATGCTTTATATGTGCCACTATAGGTTGTTTCGCAGCACCGGCTTTTTGGGTACTTCTTCTCGGAAGGACGGTGCAAGGCATCGGAACAGGAATTGCCTTGCCACTGATGTTCAACATCATAATGAACGAAGCTCCACGGGAAAAAATCGGCATGTTCATGGGACTTGGCATGCTTGTTACGGCAGTAGCACCAGCAGTAGGCCCCGTATTGGGAGGATATATAGTAGAGTATTTCGGATGGCGCTATATCTTCTTGTCTCTAATGCCGCTTCTTCTGCTTTCTTTGGCCGTGGGCTTAGCGTTGATAGCCCGCACGGAAATAAAAGAAAGCTCCAGCTTTCATTTATTCGACTACACGCTTATCGTTATCGGATACACAACATTCATACTTGCAATGGTCTCAGCCTCATCACAAGGATGGCTGAGTGTTAGTGTAATTGCACTTATCTGCGTTTCTGCATTTGCACTGACATTTTTCGCAGTCAAGTCTAAAAGAGAAGAGAACCCTCTGCTTCGCTGTCAAATTTTGTCGCATGGCAGATTCATGACCGCACTTGCTACAATACTTATCGGCCAGTTCTCTGTCCTTGCCCTAGGATATGTAATACCCAACTATTCGCAAATTGTCAATGAAACGGGAGCATTCCAAGCCGGACTGCTTTTGGTGCCCGGATGCGTCGTAGGGGCTTGTCTTGCGCCTGTCAGCGGGAAACTGTTGGATAAATGCGGCGCACGACTTCCTATAACGGCGGGTTACGGGTTTATGCTACTGTCCCTCCTACTCTTCTCCTTTTACGGAAAAAACATGACGACGACAATGTTTTATGTTTTCTACATAGTTTATACTATCGGTCAGGGACTAGGATGCGGAAATGCCATGACATTCGGATTGGGATGCCTGCCAAAGGAACTGTCGGCAGACGGGAACGCCTTGATGAACAGTATGCAGCAGCTTGCCGGAGCCATGGGAACTGCTGTTGTTTCGACCATTGTTGCAACAAGTCAAAAGGCAGCTGACCATAACGGATATGCCGAAGCGACGGCAACGGGAAGCAACAATGCCTTCATATTGCTGGCGGCAATAATGCTCATCGCATTCATTGCTACCATTTGCATGACTGCTAACAATAAGAACAAGACAGTTATCAAATAGAAAAGGGAACACTTTTTGCAACGATAGCTATGCCAATAAATAAAAAACAATTATTTTTGCACTGATTTTCGAAAACCTAAAAAACAACGTTTTGACAGAGAAGCATATCGTATTGGAGGACATCGACCCGGTTGTCTTTTATGGAACAAACAACGAACACTTGCAAATGATAAAGTCGTTGTTCCCCAAATTGAGAATATTGGCACGCGACAACGTGTTGAAAGTGCTGGGAGACGAAGCCCAGATGCAGAAATTTGAGATTTTCGCAGAGAAACTTAGGCAGCATATCGTAAAATACAACTACATTGGCGAAACAGACATCATAAACACTGCAAAAGGAAAAAGTTCGCCAAATAACGTTTCTGAAAATGTTATTGTTTACAACATTTCCGGAAAACCCATAAAGAGTCGTAGCGAAAACCAAAAGAAACTCGTGGAAGCATACGAGAAAGACGACATGGTTTTTGCCGTTGGTCCAGCCGGAACGGGTAAAACATATCTCAGTATTGCGCTTGCTGTAAAGGCTCTAAAGGAGAAAAGTGTCAAGAAAATCATCTTGAGTCGCCCAGCCGTGGAGGCGGGAGAAAAGCTAGGCTTCTTGCCTGGCGACATGAAAGACAAGATTGACCCATATTTGCAACCGCTTTATGATGCGCTTGAAGACATGCTGCCAGCAGTCAAGCTGCAGGAAATGATGGAAAAGCACATTATTCAAATAGCGCCACTTGCCTTTATGAGAGGACGGACACTAAGTGATGCCGTGGTTATCCTTGACGAAGCGCAGAACACAACCTCCGCGCAATTAAAAATGTTCCTAACCCGAATGGGATTTAACACAAAGATGATAATCACTGGCGACCTTACTCAAATTGACTTGCCAAAGGGAACAAGAAGCGGACTTGCCGAAGCTCTGCACCTTTTGGAAGGCATTGACGGCATTAGTATAGCAAGACTTGAAAAAGACGACATAGTAAGAAATAAACTTGTTACAACAATAGTAAATGCCTACGACAGGGCAAGCAATGACAACCACGCGGCAAAATAAAACTTTTTCAAAAGGTAATTGCAAGTTTTTAAGGTAAAATCACTACATTTGCATTATTATACACATTCTTGTTGCTAAGCAAAACAAAACAAAGATAAAGGAACATTATTTATCTGACTTTAAATACATATAAAGTAATGAAAGCATTAACAAGTACCAACTTCCAATTTGAAGGTCAAAAAAGTGTTTACCATGGCAAAGTACGCGATGTTTATGACATCAACGACGACATTATCGTAATGGTTGCAACGGACAGAATCTCTGCATTTGATGTAGTCTTGCCTAAGGGAATACCTTTTAAGGGACAAGTGCTCAACCAAATAGCAGCAAAATTCCTTGACCATACGACAGACATCTGCCCCAACTGGAAATTGGCTACACCCGACCCTATGGTCACAGTTGGCTTGAAGTGTGAAGGCTTCAGAGTGGAAATGATTATACGTTCTATCCTCACAGGCTCGGCTTGGCGCGAATACCAAAAGGGATGCCGTGAACTTTGCGGAGTGAAGCTGCCTGACGGAATGAAGGAAAACGAACGTTTCCCCGAACCAATAATCACGCCTACCACAAAGGCTGACGAGGGACACGACATGAACATATCAAAAGAGGAAATCATCGCCCAGGGCATAGTCGGAAAAGAAGACTATGAAATAATGGAAGACTACACGCGCAAAATCTTTGCAAGAGGACAGGAAATAGCCGCAAAGCAAGGACTTATCCTCGTTGATACAAAATACGAATTCGGAAAGCGCGACGGTAAGGTTTATCTAATTGACGAGATTCACACACCAGACTCTAGCCGATATTTCTATGCTGACGGCTATGAAGAAAAGCTTGCCAAAGGAGAACCACAAAGACAGTTATC
This sequence comes from Barnesiella intestinihominis, assembly GCA_963586715.1. GTDB lineage: Bacteria > Bacteroidota > Bacteroidia > Bacteroidales > Bacteroidaceae > Prevotella. The sequence goes on along the minus strand of CAVAAS010000009.1, from coordinate 54,110 downwards.
AAAAGAGTTTGTACGCCAGTGGCTTATTGAGCACAACTTCATGAACGAGCCAGGACAAACAATGCCTGAAATTACCGATGAATACGCTGAAAGCGTAAGCGACAGATACATTGAGTTGTATGAACATATCACTGGAGAAACATTCGACAAAGCGAAAGAAAACGGTGACATCGCTGCACGCATTGAAAAGAACGTTTCTGAATGGCTTAAGACATACAGAAAATAAACTAAACAACTGACAGTTACGGCATAACCGCTCGTGTTTTATCAACAAGAAAGCGGCAATGCCGTAACTGTCGCTTTTTCAGATAAGATATAACCATATAGCAATACAGGATAATGTACGAGCAAGAAAAAATAAACCCATACAACAAGGAAGAAAGGAAAACGGCGCAAGTTGAAAAAATGTTTGACTCTGTAGCCCACTCGTACGACTTGCTTAATCACAGACTGTCGTTCTGGATTGACAAATACTGGCGCAACACCGTAATCAAGATATTAAAAGATGTTGCACCGCAGAAAATTCTTGACATTGCTACAGGAACTGGCGACTTGGCTATACTGGAAGCGACGAAACTAAAGCCCAAACAAGTTATTGGAGCAGACATTTCTGAAGGAATGATGAATATCGCAAGGGAGAAAGTTAAGACTAAGGGGGTGGAAGACACGGTCTCTTTCTCACGCGAGGATTGCTTGCAGCTAAGTTTTAAAGACAATACATTTGATGCCGTTACAGCAGCGTTCGGAATAAGGAACTTTGAAAATCTGGAACAAGGGCTTAAGGAAATGTATCGCGTACTGAAACCAGGTGGTACCCTTTGCGTAATAGAGCTTACCCGCCCCGTTAAATTCCCAATCAGACAATTGTTCGCCATATACACGCATACAATTCTACCTATCTATGGTAGAATCATTTCAAAGGACAACAACGCATACACGTATCTCATACGCACCATTGAAGCTTTCCCGCAAGGAGAGACAATGGTTTCAATACTGAAAAAAAACGGATTCGGCAAAGCTAGCTTTAAAAGGCTGACATTCGGAATATGTACCTGTTATACAGCAACTAAATAATACAGATAACTTATGGACAAGTATGGACTTATCGGATACCCTCTCATCCATTCCTTTTCAAAGAGTTTCTTCAATGAAAAGTTTATGAATGAAGAAATCGACGCAGAATACATAAACTTCGAGATTAAGAACATTGAGTCTCTTTTGGAAGTGATAACTACAAATCCGGAATTAAAGGGATTGAATGTCACAATCCCATACAAAGAGAAGGTGCTTAGCTTCCTTGACTATATAAGTGTGGAAGCTCGCGCTATCGGAGCCGTTAATGTGATACGGGTTGAACATAGAGGGGACGATGTCGTGCTGAAGGGTTACAATAGCGATGTTATAGGCTTTACAAAGAGTATAGAGCCTCTGCTTGAAAAATTCCACAAGAAAGCTCTTATATTAGGTACTGGCGGAGCGGCAAAAGCCATAAACTACGGATTAAAGTCATTGGGACTTGAAACGGTGATGGTAAGTAGGTTTGAGAGACCTGGTACAATAAGATATGCAGATGTAACTCCTGAAGTAGTTAAGGAATACAATGTAATTGTGAACTGTACGCCTTCGGGTATGTACCCACACTACAATGAATGTCCGGAACTGCCTTACGAAAGCATGGACAGCCATAATTTGCTCTACGACTTAATATACAACCCCGACGAAACATTGTTCCTTAAAAAAGGCAAGGCGCAAGGGGCAATTACAAAGAACGGACTTGAAATGCTTCTGCTGCAAGCTTTCTCTAGTTGGGACTTTTGGAACAACGAGGAGAAAGCATAAAACACATTAAAAATTAAGATACACCTATTATTATATATATAGAACACAAATAAAAAATATATTTTTTGAGATGGACAAATCAAACAGATACATGTCTCGTGGCGTAAGCGCAGCTAAAGAAGATGTGCATAACGCCATAAAGAACATCGACAAGGGAATTTTTCCACAGGCATTCTGTAAAATAATCCCAGACATATTGGGGGGAGACCCTGAATACTGCAACATTATGCACGCTGACGGAGCAGGAACAAAGTCATCTTTGGCATATATGTATTGGAAAGAAACAGGAGACCTGTCTGTATGGAAAGGTATCGCACAAGACGCAATCGTTATGAATACTGACGATTTATTGTGCGTTGGTGCCGTTGACAACATTCTTGTTTCCTCTACAATAGGAAGAAACAAGATGCTTGTTCCGGGAGAGGTTATCTCCGCTATTATTAACGGAACAGACGAATTGCTTGCACAAATGAGAGAGATGGGGATTGGTATCTGGCCTACTGGAGGCGAAACAGCCGACGTGGGAGACCTTGTGCGAACCATTATTGTTGACTCTACCGTTACTTGCAGAATGAAACGTAGCGATGTTATCAACAATGCAAACATACAGCCGGGTGATGTAATAGTAGGACTTGCATCGTTTGGACAGGCCACATACGAAACGGAATACAATGGCGGCATGGGAAGCAACGGTCTTACAAGCGCACGACATGACGTTTTCTCAAAATATCTTGCTGAAAAATACCCAGAAAGCTACGACCATGCAGTACCGGAAGAACTTGTTTATAGCGGAAAAAAGAAATTGTCTGACAACATTGAAGGTAGCCCAATTAACGCAGGAAAGCTGGTTCTCTCTCCTACAAGGACTTATGCTCCAGTAATAAAGAAACTTCTTGACGAGCTTCGCCCTGAGATTCACGGCATGGTTCACTGCACTGGCGGAGCGCAAACCAAGGTTCTGCATTTCGTAAAAGATAACTGTCGTGTTATAAAAGACAACATGTTCCCAATTCCTCCCCTATTCAAGACAATTCAGGAAGAGAGCCAAACGGACTGGAAAGAAATGTACAAAGTGTTCAACATGGGCCACAGAATGGAAATATATGTAAGGCCGGAATTTGCAGAAAAGGTAATTTCAATCAGTAAGTCTTTCAATATTGATGCACAGATTGTGGGCCACATAGAAGAAGGAGAGCGCAGTCTGACGATTAAATCCGAATACGGAACATTCAACTATTAAGATATATGCCCGAAAATAACATATTGGATAAACTCAATGGATTGGAAAGTCGATACGAAGAGGTATCAACACTTATAACCGACCCCGATGTCATTTCCGATCAACAGCGTTATGTAAAGCTAACCAAGGAATATAAAGATCTTGGAGACATTATGGATGCCAGAAAAAGATACATAAACTGCATAAACTCCATTAAAGAAGCGAAAGATATTCTGGCAAACGAAACTGATGCAGACTTAAAAGAAATGGCACGCGAGGAGCTACAAGCCAACGAAGAGCTGCAACCGAAGATTGAAGAGGAAATTAAGATTGCCCTTATACCCAAGGACCCGGAAGACGCCAAAAACGTGCAAATGGAAATTCGCGCTGGGGCTGGCGGCGATGAGGCCGCTCTTTTTGCCGGTGATTTATTTGGCATGTATAAGAGGTTCTGCGACTCTAAAGGATGGAGTCTCTCTGTGACAAGCGTAAGTGATGGAGCTGTAGGCGGTTACAAAGAGATAGACTTCGCTGTTAGCGGCGATGGAGTGTACGGAATACTAAAATATGAGTCTGGTGTTCATCGAGTACAGCGTGTTCCTGCCACAGAAACACAGGGGCGAATGCACACGTCTGCTGCTACTGTGGCCGTGTTGCCCGAGGCAGATAAATTTGAAGTAAACATCAATGAAGGTGATATCAAATGGGATACTTTCCGAAGTAGCGGTGCCGGAGGCCAGAATGTCAACAAGGTAGAATCCGGTGTGCGCCTACGTTACCCATGGAAAAATCCAAATACTGGTGAAGTTGAGGAAATACTCATTGAATGTACGGAAACCCGCGACCAGCCTAAAAACAAAGAGAGGGCTCTTTCCAGACTTCGCACGTTCATTTATGACCGCGAGCACCAGAAATACATTGACGATATCGCTAACAGAAGAAAAACTTTGGTTTCGACAGGCGACCGTTCTGCAAAAATTCGCACCTACAACTTTCCGCAAGGACGCGTTACAGACCATAGAATCGGCTATACAACCCATGACTTGCAAGGTTTCCTTGGTGGAGACATTCAAGCGATGATTGACGCACTTACTGTAGCCGAGAATGCTGAAAGAATGAAAGAAAACGAATTATAACGATAGTGAACAATGAAAAGACAAGAACTCATAAACATTATATTCAAAAAGAAATCATTTCTATGTGTTGGACTTGACACTGACATCAAGAAGATACCGCAACATCTTTTAAAAGAAGAAGATCCAATTTTCACCTTCAACAAAAAGATTATCGATGCCACAGCGAGATATTGCGTGGCATACAAGCCAAATTTGGCTTTCTATGAAAGTATGGGAGTAAAAGGTCTGATTTCTTTCGAAAAAACAATTAACTACATTAAAGGTATTTGCCCTGATCATTTCATCATTGCTGATGCAAAACGTGGTGACATTGGCAATACATCAACGATGTATGCTCGAACTTTTTTTGAAGAATACGATGTAGACTCTCTTACCGTGGCTCCGTATATGGGTGAAGACAGCGTAACTCCGTTCCTGCAATACGAGGATAAATGGGTTATTCTTTTGGCTCTGACAAGCAACAAAGGCTCCCATGATTTCCAATTGACAGAAGACAAAAACGGAGAAAGGCTTTTTGAGAAAGTATTGCGCACTTCACAGAAATGGGGAAACGAAGAAAACATGATGTATGTTGTTGGAGCGACTCAAGGAAAAATGTTTGAAGACATACGTAAAGTAGCTCCCAACCATTTCCTGCTTGTTCCTGGTGTTGGCGCACAAGGCGGTAGACTTCAGGAAGTATGCAAATATGGCATGACAAAAGACTGTGCATTGCTTGTCAATAGTAGTCGTGGTATTATATACGCAAGCAATGGTGAAGATTTTGCAGAGATTGCTGCTCAAAAAGCAAGTGAACTGCAAAAGCAAATGGAAGTAGAGCTGAACAAGCTAAAATAACTTCCCAAATACCTTAAAGATATATCATGATACACACAAAACACTTTAATTTAACACTCATATTCCTCTTCTTCTATGCCACACTTGCTATAGCACAGACGGAAGAGGAATATGAATCTGTTACGACAATATTGGATTTTGCCTCCCAAGCAAACGTTTACGGCATTGAAAGTAAAGGAGCCAATGGCGCTAACCCCAATCCTACAATATTTAAAGTTAACGACATAACAATAACTCTAGAAGGGGGGACGCTATTGTATGGCACCAACAACAATAGTTCGCACTACTTGCGTATAGACTACGATTCTAAAGAAAATGGGAATATCACCTTTTCTGGTCCGAGCGGGATTACGATAGATAAAATAACATTTACAGCAGCTAGCAATAAGATAGCACTTACTCCTCCAACAGGCAAAGAAATCTCATGTGCCAAAGAGAAAAGTTGCTATTGGGAAAATTCTAAGAAAAAAACAACAACTTTAACCTTTTCTACTAACAAGTCACAAAATTCTTACATTGCAAAAATTGAGATTAGTTACACACGCCCCAAAATTAACGTAACACTTAGAGAGAAAGATACTGATATTAGCAACACGATAAAAGAGAACACTGGCGAAACACGCGTAGCAACGGAACGAATATTCCACAATAATGGCAAAAACACAGTATGTTTGCCCTTTGACATAACTCTGAATAGCTTGAAAGAAATATTCGGAAATGCTACACAAGCTGCTATTTATTCTGGCTCTGACGATGAGTCAATTAGTTTTTCTACAGTAAAAAGCGGTACGATAAGTGCTGGTATGCCTTTCATCCTAATTCCTGAAATATATGTAGAAAATCCCAATTTCTATGACATAGAACTAAAAGATGAGAATGCAAAGGAGATAAGGTTCGGAAATATTTCATTCTGTGGTACGTATTCTCCATACGAAATACAAACCGATGGCTCAGAACTTTTTATGAATTCGTCACAAGTGCTGGCACGCCCAAAATCCGATGGAAATACGATGCGTGGGCTGAGAGCCTTTTTCCGTCTTGAAAACAGCAACGAGGCAAAGTTTTCAATTCTGTTCAACGGAGAGACTTCAACCATTCACGCCATCGAAGATACTATGTTCTCACAAAAAGGAAATACGTATAGCATAGACGGAAAGAAACTTTGCAACAATATCAGCAAGGGGAAGGGGAAGGGGAAAATTATAATTCTTTCAGGAAAGAAATTCCTCATAAAATAGTATCTAAATTTCCGATAAAGCAATTCAAAAAACATAGACCTTAATATTTTTTACGAGATATGGAAGAACCCAAACCGTTATTTGGTGGTCGGCCCTATGAAAAGCCACAATCAAAAGTAATCAAAATGCAGGAGGAGAGTCAACTTATAGCATACAGTGAACCCAATCTTCGCATTTCAATAAATGGAGGTATTGCCACGGAAGATGCAGACGGTGCGTGGTAAAAACGTCGGTTTTGTCACGGGATATTTGTAACACTTAACGAAATACATTAACTTTGCACTTTCAAAAAGGAAACAAAGTAAATACAAAGATATGGAATTAGCAAGTAAATACGACCCACGCGATGTGGAATCAAAATGGTACAAATATTGGGAAGACAATGATTTGTTCAGTAGCAAACCTGACGGACGTACACCATACACCGTAGTTATCCCTCCCCCAAATGTGACTGGCGTACTCCATATGGGACATATGCTCAACAATACTATACAGGATATCTTGGTAAGACGAGCAAGAATGGAAGGCAAGAACGCTTGTTGGGTACCAGGAACTGACCATGCTTCAATTGCCACAGAAGCTAAAGTCGTTAACAAACTTGCTCAGCAAGGAATAAAGAAGACTGACCTTACACGCGATGGGTTCTTAGGTCATGCTTGGGATTGGACAAATGAACACGGTGGAATAATTCTTAAGCAATTGCGCAAGCTTGGTGCTAGTTGCGATTGGAAACGCACTTCGTTCACCATGGACGAGACACGCTCCAAGAGTGTCATAAAAGTTTTCTGTGACCTATACAACAAGGGACTGATATACCGTGGCGCAAGAATGGTAAATTGGGACCCCAAAGCCCAAACAGCCCTGTCTGACGAGGAGGTTATATACAAAGACGAACATTCCAAACTGTTTTATCTAAAATACAGAGTTGTAGAAAATGATGTAAAACAGGAAGAGGAAGGAAACATAATCCATAAAGACGAAAATGGATATTATGCAGTAGTTGCGACAACACGCCCTGAGACTATCATGGGGGATACTGCAATGTGTATCAATCCTAAAGACACGAAGAATACTTGGCTAAAAGGCAAACATGTAATAGTGCCGTTGGTCGGAAGAGTAATTCCTGTCATAGAAGACGAATATGTGGACGTGGAGTTCGGAACAGGCTGTTTGAAAGTTACTCCAGCCCATGACATAAATGACCATGCATTGGGTCTAAAACACAATTTGGAAACCATTGACATATTTAACGACAACGGAACAATTAGCGATGCTGCCGGAATGTATGTAGGTATGGACCGTATGGACGTGCGTAAGCAGATAGCTCAAGACCTCAACAACGCCGGTCTTATGGAAAAAGTTGAGGACTATAACAACAAAGTGGGATTTTCTGAACGCACAAATGTACCTATTGAGCCAAAGCTTTCCACACAGTGGTTCCTCTCAATGCAACACTTTGCAGATATGGCACTGCCACCAGTAATGAACGATGATATTGTTTTCTACCCTTCAAAATACAAGAATACATATCGCCACTGGCTTGAAAACATAAAAGACTGGTGCATTAGCCGACAATTGTGGTGGGGGCATCGCATACCAGCCTACTATTTCACAGATGCTGAAGGCAAAAGCAATTTTGTTGTTGCTGAGACAGCAGAAGAAGCTTTGGCTCTAGCGCAAAAGAAGAATGCCAACATCAAAGCAGAAGACTTGCAACAAGACAGCGATTGTCTTGATACATGGTTCTCTTCATGGTTGTGGCCGATATCTCTTTTCAATGGTATACTTGACCCTGACAATGAAGAGATAAACTACTATTATCCTACAAGTGACCTCGTAACAGGACCAGACATCATCTTTTTCTGGGTGGCGCGTATGATAATGGCAGGATATGAATATCGAGGCAAAATGCCATTCAAAAATGTATACTTCACAGGTATAGTACGCGATAAGCTAGGACGGAAAATGTCAAAAAGCCTTGGCAACTCTCCTGACCCGCTAGAGCTTATTGATAAATACGGAGCCGACGGTGTGCGTATGGGAATGATGCTTTCTGCTCCAGCTGGAAATGACATTCTTTTTGACGAGAGCCTTTGTGAACAAGGAAGAAACTTCAACAACAAGATATGGAACGCTTTCCGCTTAGTAAAGGGATGGCAGGTTTCTGACATTGAGCAACTTGCAGCTAATTCCATTGCCGTGAAATGGTTTGAGGCTAAGCTTCGACAGGTAAACAGTGAAGTTAATGACCTTTTCAGCAAATACCGTATATCAGAAGCACTGATGTCTGTATATAAACTGTTTTGGGACGAGTTCTCCAGTTGGTATCTGGAAATGGTAAAACCTGCCTACGGTCAACCTATTGACAAAACGACCTATGATGCAACACTCGGCTTCTTTGAAAATCTATTGAAAATGTTACATCCGTTCATGCCGTTCATTACAGAAGAACTTTGGCAACATATCATAGACAGAAAAGACGGAGAATCCATCATGCGCGACAAACTTACAATCCCAGTTGCAACTCCTGAAGACATAAACTTATCAAAAGATGTTGAAAGTCTAAAACAAATTGTTGCAGGTGTTAGGACTGTGCGCAATCAGAAGAACATACCTGTAAAAGAAAATCTAAAATTACAGATTGTAGGTGAAAACAAATATGAAGCATACAATTGTGTAATAACAAAGATGGCTAATCTTGAGGCAATTGAGCCTGTATCAGAGAAGGACGATACCGCTGCAACATTCATGGTGGGTACTATTGAATTTGCCGTTCCGCTTGGCGACATGATTGACATTGACGCAGAAATAGAAAAAAAGGAAGCCCAGTTGAAACATTTGGAAGGCTTCCTTCTTGGAGTAAAGAAGAAGTTGTCAAACGAGCGATTTGTGGCAAATGCACCTGAGGCAGTAGTTGCTCTTGAGCGCAAAAAGCAGAATGACAGTGAAGAAAAGATTGCTGCCTTAAAAGAAAGTCTTGCGACTTTAAAAAGCAAAAAGCAGTAATCTAAAAACGAATATATTTGAATAAAGAGAAAACGACATACCATATCCAAACTGAACTGTATGGATTTAAGGTATGTCGTTATTCATATATGACTTAAAGAATTATGATTTAAGAGATCAACTTAGAGATAAGTGACAAGAGTATTAGATTATATAGACGAAAAAAATAAAAACGATATTTACATGGAAGCATTAGAAGCAATATACACAAGACGCAGCATCAAAGGATTTACCGACAAAATGCCTTCACAAACAGATGTAGATAAGATTACCAAAGCGGGAACAGCTGCTCCAACAGGCATGGGGATTCAGTCACCCTTTATTGTCGTTGTAAAGAACAAAGCCATACGTGATGAACTGTCACGAATGAATGCAGAAGTCATGGGGACACACTCCGACCCTTTCTACAATGCACCTGTAATTATTGTGGTACTTGCAGACAAATCAAGGGGCACTTACATAAATGATGGTTCACTCGTTATGGGCAATATGCTCAATGCAGCGCATGCCATCGGTCTTGGTGCATGCTGGATTCATCGGGCAAAAGAAGTATTTGAAAGCGCACGCGGAAAAGAACTTCTAAAGGAATGGGGCATAACTGAAGACGTTGAAGGAATCGGACATATAGCCTTAGGATATGCAAACGTTGAGGCCAAACCAGCAAAGCCTCGAAAAAACGGATATGTAAGAGTTATTGAATAATCGACAAGATTCTTACATAGAAAACACTTTTCAACCTATAACACATCAAAACTTTAGATTTTCTATTATCATGAAGCATATACTTATCACGGCAATAACCGCAAGTCTATTGTATCCAATGGGCATTGTTGCACAACATCATAATTTTACAGTTAACACAAAGCCTGGGGCAATAATTCAACCAACTATGTATGGAATCTTCTTTGAAGATATAAATTTCGGAGCCGACGGTGGGCTATATGCAGAACTGATTGAAAATCGTAGTTTTGAATTTCCCAACAGACTTATGGGCTGGGATACATACGGCAATGTTACAGTTAATGATATAAAGCCGGCCTTTGACCGTAACCCTCACTATGTGACGCTATCACCTGCCGACCATAAAAATAAATTGACAGGAATAGAAAATCATGGATTCTTCGGCATTGGTCTTAAGAAAGACATGACATACGACTTCACTCTCTACGCCCGCCTACATAATCTACCAGACAAAGAAACGAAAATTCGCATAGAACTTGTAGATGAGCAGAACATTCCTGTTGATAAGAAAAGTATTACTATCGAAAACAATAAATGGAATAAATATTCCGTAGAGTTTAAATCAAACAAAACGGTGGCTCATGGATACATGCGTATTTTTCTTGATGGCACAGAAAGCGTAGATATAGACCACGTGAGTCTCTTCCCTAGTGACAATTGGAACGGGCTACGCGCAGACCTTGTAAAAGATCTTGAAGATCTACATCCGGGTATTTTCCGTTTTCCGGGTGGTTGCATTGTTGAGGGCACAGACCTGGAGACTCGATATCAATGGAAAAATTCCGTTGGCCCCAAGGAGAACCGTCCTCTTAATGAAAACCGTTGGAGCTATAGTACAAAAAGCCGCCCATACTCCAACTATTACCAGACATACGGGCTAGGCTTCTACGAATATTTCCTTCTTTCCGAAAAAATTGGTGCCGAACCACTTCCTGTACTAAGTTGCGGTTTAGCGTGTCAATTTCAAAATGGAGATGCCGACAAGAATGCCCATGCGCAAATCAACGAATTGCAACCATACATTGACGATGCCCTCGATCTTATAGAATTTGCCAATGCTGATGCAACAACAAAATGGGGAAAACTCCGTACAGAAATGGGGCACCCCAAACCTTTCGGTCTAAAACAGATAGCTATTGGGAACGAACAATGGGGAGAGATATATCCAGAACGTCTGAAACCATTTGTTGAGCAAATACGTGCAAGATATCCAGACATAAAAATCTGCGGCTCTGCAGGTCCTAAAGCTGAGGGAAAAAATTTTGATTATGGTTGGCAAGAAATGCGTAAGCTAAAAGTTGATTTGGTTGATGAACATTATTACCGTCAACCCGATTGGTTTTTAAATAACGCAAAACGCTATGACAACTATGACCGAAAAGGACCTAAAGTATTTGCAGGAGAATATGCATGCCATGTAAAAGGAATCGGTAAAGACAAGACAACAGTAGCTATGAACAATTGGGAGGCTGCACTATCAGAGGCAGCCTTTATGACTGGATTTGAACGAAATGCTGACATTGTTTGGCAATGCACCTATGCCCCACTGTTCGCGCACGTAGACGGATGGCAATGGCGCCCAGATCTCATTTGGTTCGACAATTTGAATAGTGTTCGCTCCGTCAACTGGTATGTTCAAATGCTCTATGCAACGAACAAAGGGACACATATTCTGCAACTCACCGAGAATGGTAAAGCAGTTGCGGGCGAAGATGGCTTATACGCCAGCGCAGTATATGACAAACCTAGCAAAAAAATGATTGTCAAAATTGCAAATGCTAGCGAAAAAGCACAGCAGGTTACAATCAATTTCAAGGGTATTAAGAAACTATCAACAGCACAGTTAATAACCTTGCATGCCGATAACAAACTTGCCACAAATACTCTTGAACAACCCAACAATGTCGTGCCTCAAGAGAGCGTAATTCCTGCAACAGGCAACAATATTATGCTCACAATACCCGCAATGACCTTTCAAGTGATCAAGTTATAACAACAATGGTTCCCTTATTGAATAAATAGGAATACAGATTCTGCTCACATTCAGTCCCGTTACGCATATACTCGCAACGGATTAGACCCGAAAAAAATAATATTATGTTTGCCAATCGATTCTTTAAGTCAATCCCATTATTGACGCTTTTTGCGTTTTCAAACATTGTATGTAGCGCTCAAGTATCTAACAATGAAAACAAGAGGAAGAGCATTACTGCCAAAGGCGACAGCATTAGCGTGTCACTACAACCAGCAGAAGTAAAATTAGAATACCAAAACTTTCAAGGAGAAATGGAACGGAATAGAACTTTCGGATATTCTTCTTTTGAAACTGATGGCAAACAAGATATAAATAAGGTACCCAATACATCCTTTTCCCTTAATGAACAAGTCTGTGACAAAAATAAATTACATTTCGACAAATATGGAATAAGTGCCGTTTCAACAGAGAACCATTATCCCAATCTTCTGTTCAGAAATAGCGCAACATTTGCCCACACGTTCCAAGAAAACAATCTAAGCTTAACCACACGTGTTATAGCAAACCGCTATGAAACGAATCATGTTACTACACAATTCGGAATCTCCGGTTTATTGGAATATAGACTTTCGCCACATTGGTCAGTGGCTGTATGGGGAACATTATACAACCGCAATCCATACTTTTCATTGGCCACATACCCTTTCGTTGAAACAAGCTCATATGGCGGTTGGCTAAAATATGAACGTGAAAAGTTCAGCATAAAATTAGGAACACGCAGATATTACGATAGTTTTAGAAGACAATGGAGAACTGAACCAATCGTTACTCCTTCCATAAAATTCGGAAAGAAGTTCGTTATGGATTTGCCTATCGGACCGTTAATTCAAAAGTCTATGGAGAAAATTTTGAAGAAAAACAGGAACAATGGTCCAATGATTATGCCAAACTTTGACTAAGAAAGGTATTCAACATTTTTAGAAACACTTATACAACCTTACATACTTAACAATTATCAAGTAGAAACGAAAAATAAGGTTAACAACTCCTTATAAATGGATTTTCTTTAACAATAAAGATTAAAGCTTTAGACAAAAGGACGTAAATTTGCCGCATGAAGAAAAAAACGATATGGGTAATAGCGGCAGTTATGGGCTTTTCGTTCATTGCATTGCTCCTGCTCCAACTGAAATACATGGATGCCATGGTGAAGATGAAGAAGGAACAGCTAGACGAATCTGTAAACAAAGCACTCTATCAAGCAGCCCGCAATCTTGAACTCAACGAAACTCTAAGATATCTTGAACGCGATGTCAACGAAACCGAACGCCTCGCTTTCAAAAACGACTCTATCGGAACACGTTCTGGTCAAATAGACGGAACAGTGCAGCACTCACACCAGTATGCCGTTACCGACAAAAACGGAAACGTCTACTCCTCCTTTGAGCTAAAGACCATAACAATGCGCCCAGCGGCAATGCCAAAGGCAATGATACTGCGCAATGACCGCAACTCCATCTCTGAAGCAACGAAGTCTATGCGCGAGATAATAAAGAATAGATACGTCTATCAGAAAGCGCTACTTGACGAAGTTGTATACAACATCCTATACACCGCTTCTGACAAGCCTCTAAAGGAACGCGTAAATTTCAAGCTCCTGGACCAAGACTTGAAAACAGAGCTTATGAACAACGGTGTTAATATTCCGTATCACTTCACCGTTAGCACGCAAGATGGCAGAGAACAGTACCGTTGTCCTGAATATAGCGATGAGGGAGAAGAATACAGCTACACACAGACGCTGTTCCGTAACGATCCAATGAATAAGTCTGGTATAGTGAAAATACACTTTCCTGACATGAACAGCTATATCTTCAGCAGTATAAGGTTCATGATTCCATCACTAGTCTTCACGATCGTACTCCTCATAACATTCATTTTCACAATCGTCGTAATTTTCCGGCAGAAAAGATACACGGAGATAAAGAATGATTTTATCAATAACATGACCCACGAGTTGAAGACTCCAATCAGTAGCATCTCACTCGCAGCACAAATGCTCAACGATGAAACTGTTACAAAGAGTCCAACAATGATGAAACATTTAGGGGGTGTTATCAACGATGAATCCAAACGCTTACGCTTCCTCGTGGAGAAAGTATTGCAGATGTCAATGTTTGACAGGAAAAAAGCCATCTTCAAGAAAAAAGAACTAGACCTTAACGAGCTGGCAGACAACGTTGCAAACACATTCACATTACGTGTTGAACATACAGGCGGCCATATCAATACAGACTTGGCAGCTAAATATCCGAAAATCTATGTGGATGAGATGCATTTCACAAACGTCCTGTTCAATCTACTTGATAATGCAGTGAAATACAAGCATCCAGACCGCCCCGTGGAATTAAAGCTAAAAACATGGAATGACCAAGATCACCTCTTCCTATCGCTAAAAGACAATGGAGTTGGGCTAAAGAAAGAGAATCTCAAAAAGATTTTTGAAAAATTCTATCGCGTCCATACAGGAAACGTACACGACGTGAAAGGCTTTGGCCTGGGCCTCGCTTATGTAAAAAAGATAGTTGAATTACACAAAGGTACAATTCACGCTGAAAGCGAAAAAGGCAAAGGCACAACATTCATAATTCAGTTGCCAATTATCAAGGAACTTTAGTTTCTCCACTGGGACTAAGAAGTACAATAAAACGATACAACAAGAAAATAAAAATATTATAACAATAAACGAAAGAAAGGAAATTACTATGGACGAAAAACTGAAAATCCTGCTCTGCGAAGACGATGAAAACCTCGGCATGTTGCTACGCGAATACCTTCAGGCAAAAGGCTTCTCTGCCGAACTTTGTCCTGATGGCGATGCCGGGTTCAAGGCTTTCCAGAAGACAAAATTCGATATTTGTGTACTTGATGTCATGATGCCCAAAAAAGACGGCTTCTCGCTGGCACAGGACATACGGCAGTCCAATACCGAGATTCCTATCATCTTCCTCACAGCCAAAACACTAAAGGAGGATATTCTTGAAGGATTTAAGATTGGTGCCGACGACTATATCACTAAGCCATTCTCTATGGAAGAGCTGGTATTCCGCATTGAAGCAATACTTCGCCGTGTTAAGGGAAAGAAGAACAAGGAGAACACTGTATACAAACTTGGCCGCTTTACTTTTGACACACAGAAGCAAGTATTGACAATAGGTACAAAACAAACAAAGCTAACGACAAAGGAAAACGAATTGCTTGCTTTGCTCTGCAGTCATGCCAATGAGATTCTACAACGCGACTTTGCATTGAAGACAATATGGATTGACGACAACTATTTCAATGCGCGCTCAATGGATGTCTATATTACCAAATTGCGCAAGCATTTGAAAGACGATGACCAGATAGAAATCATAAATATACACGGTAAGGGATACAAACTTATCATACCTGAGGAAAACCAATAGACTAAGATATATTAAAAAGAAATGTCGCTACGACTGCCATTACAAATAAGGTTGTCGTAGCGACATTTTTTTTTGCAAAGCTTGTTCTTTAATTTTTTTATTATAATTTTGCAAAACGAAAACAATTTACATAATCTTAAATTATCAAACTTAACATGAAATTACAAGAAAACCGTGTATTCTTGGGCGATGGTTCATCATGGATGAAGTATGCCTCATGCGGTTTGCTGACATCCATGTTGTGCTTTACATCCCCTGCAATAGCCGGAGTACATGTAGAGAAAGCAAATAGTGCGCAGTCAGTAAGCCAAACAAAAGCTATTACCGGAAACGTTGTCGACGAACAGGGAAATCCCATTATTGGAGCATCTGTAATGATAAAGGGAACATCCACTGGAGCAGTAACAGACATTGACGGTAATTTTAACATTCCTAAAGTTGAAGCTGGAACGACCCTTGAAATATCATACATCGGATATAAGACACAATCCGTGAAGATTGGCAATCAATCAAGCATTTCGGTAAAGATGCTGCCAGAAGACCAGCAGATTGACGAAATAGTTGTTGTCGGTTACGGTGTCGTAAAGAAGTCTGACCTAACTGGTTCAGTTGGAAGCGTAAAGTCTGAGACAATTGCCAAAAAAGGTTCCACATCAGTAATGGAAAGTCTTCAAGGACAAGTTGCCGGTGTAAACATATCGCAGTCATCAAGCCGCGCAGGTGATGGCTTCAATATTCAAATCCGCGGTAAGAGTTCCATGAACGATGACTCAAAACCGTTATATGTTATTGACGGTGTCGTATGCGACAATATGGACTTCCTCAACCCTATGGACATTGAGAAAGTGGACGTTCTGAAAGATGCTTCGTCTACAGCCATCTATGGTTCGCGCGCTACCAACGGTGTTGTTATGATAACAACAAAGAAGGGCGATTCCTCTGCTGCTAAGACTACAGTAAGCTACGATGGATATTACGGCTTCAAGACAACAGCCAACATGCCTGAATTCATGAGCGGTGACGAATTCCTTAAATACCGCTTCAGCCGTTACCTCACAGAAAGCGTCAACACCGCAACTGGTGTTTCGTCATGGGAAATGAAGGCCAGCGACTTGACTAAGTTTTGGTGTAACGACAGTCCAGTAATCAAGCAGATGTTTACAGACAAGAATTATACTGACTGGGCAGACCTTGTGACACGCGATGGTTCACAGCAAAATCACTTTGTCAACATTTCGGGCAACGCAAAAAATATAAGCTATCGTGTTGGTCTTGGCTACCAAAACGAAGAAGGTGTGCTGTATGATGACTATGAGCGTTGGAACATAAAGGGTGCCGTAGACCACAAGATATCGGACAAAGTTTCTGCGGGTTTCTCTACCAACCTCGCAACCTCAATGAAGAAATACGGAAGTAAGAACTCTGTCAACAACGGATTCCTTATGAACCCGACTATGGCTGCGACCTATTGGGAAGGCGATAAAGCCGGACAATATATATACCAGCCAGGAAAAGACGAAGCACTCTATCCATACGGTGGCGGACCGACCTCTACTATCAACCCTCTCGTTGACCGCCAGAACTCAAGCGACAATACCCGCACATACAACGCAATGGGTAACCTCTACCTTCAGTATTCTCCAATCAAGGAAGTTATACTTAAGACGACATTCTCGCCCATGTACCAGAAGTCTCGCCAGAGTGTATTCTACGGCAACCAGACTCAAGAGCGTCAAGGCAAGGGTAATCAGGCAGAGGACTCATGGGATGAGACATTCTCTTACACATGGGATACACAAGCCAACTATATCAAGCGTTTCGGTGACCATAGCCTCAACGTACTTGGACTGTTCTCCGTTTACCAGCAGAAGCAGGAAGGCAACTACATGAAGGTAACGAAGATGCCATTCGATGTAGGTACCAACAATTTGGGATCAGGAGAAATTGAATCACGTTCAAGCTACTACAAAAAGATTTCAATGCTTTCGTATGTTGCACGTATCAACTATGGCTACAAAGATCGCTACCTCCTTACACTATCTTCCCGCTGGGATGGCAGCTCCAAGTTCTCAAAAGACAATCGTTGGGGTATGTTCCCATCTGCAGCGTTCGCATGGCGCATAACAGAGGAAGACTTCATGAAGTCAACATCAAGCTGGCTAAGCAACTTGAAACTCCGCTTGAGTTATGGTGTTACAGGAAACAATCTTGGCGTGGGCCCATATGACACCCAGTCGCTTGCAAACAAGAAATATTACTACAATTTCGGCAACACAGTTGCAAACGGCTATGGTTACACAATGGCAAACTCTGACCTTACATGGGAAAAGACAACAGAGTTTAACGTTGGTATTGATTTCGGCTTCCTAAACAACCGCATCAATGGTTCTATCGACCTCTACAACAGAAATTCAAAAGACTTGCTCATGGAGATGCAGACGCCATATGAACTTGGTTCTGTAACAGGCTCCGTTGTAAGTAACGTCGGAAAGGTACGCAACCGCGGTATAGAAATTCAACTTAACACAGTGAACTACCGCGACAAGAACTGGTATTGGGAAACAAACTTCTCTTTCTCTCGCAACATCAATGAGATTGTTGAACTTAACGGTGAGAAGAACGACCTCGTAGGAAACAAGTGGTTTATCGGACAACCTATTGACGTTATCTACGGCTACAAGCAAACAGGTATTTGTACCCGCGAGGAGGCTGCTGCTTATGCTGCAGATGACCATTGGAAGACAAAGTTCACAGAAGGTACTATGAAGGTTTGGGACAAAGACGGCAACGGAACAATCAGTGCTGACGACCGCACTGTGTTGGGACACTGCTCGCCAACATGGACAGGAAGCCTCACCTCTACACTCACATACAAGAACATTGACTTCTCGTTCAGCATCTATACAAGCCAAGGCGGATATGTTTACTCTCCATTCATGCGTGAATTCTGCCGTTATAGCTCACGCGGTACACAACATATTAAGCTTGACTACTACATTCCTGAAGGAGCTCCAATTCTCGGTGAAGACGGAAACATAACTACACAGGCAACTACACACTACGGCAGCTGGCCTTTCCCAACAGGTGGAAACGCTACAGGTTCATCAGGTGGAGGTCGCTATTGGTCAGAAGACGCTTACGGACAGTCATTCTGTGTAGACAACTCATACGTAAAAGTAAAGAACATTACATTGGGTTATACTCTGCCTAGAAACTGGATGCAGAAGATCCACGTGTCTAGTCTAAGGGTTTACGTGAATATTCTCAACCCATTCACATTCACTAACTACAAAGGCTTTGATCCTGAATGGGCAGATGCTTCCGTTACCGACGGTACTGGTGGTGTAAGTTCACGCACATACCAAATTGGCGTTAATCTTAAATTCTAAAAAAACATAAGCGTTAACTATAAAGACAGAAGGCGAAAACTATTTTAAGCCCAAGACTTTTGAACATAAGCCCACACGCTTTGCAATGAAAGTCCGCGGCATAATAAGTTCATTCACGTAAGGTTAGTCTACAACATTGTGCGGAAATATGCCACTGTCTAAAAGACAAACGCAACAATAAACAAAAGAATAAAATGAAAAGAAAATATTTCAGTGTTTTGCTCGGAGCCGTAGCGTTCATGTCCAGCTGCTCTGGTTTCCTGGATCAGGATGTCCGCTCCGATGTATCAACAAAGGATTTCTATAATACAGAGGCTGGCTACGAAAGCCTTACCAACTCGTTGTATTCTTCACTAAGAACGATATTCAACAACCAGCCCCATGTATTCGTAGGTGGCACCGATCTCTATGCCGATGGTAAGTCGCAGGGAGTAGAAATGACTTACTACACCTTTACTGAGGCAGATGAATCAATTGACAAATTCTACAAGAACTGCTATATCGGTATACAAAAGGCCAACGAAGTAGTAGCCTACGGAAAGACGACTGCGGCATCAAGTGTCAAAGACCAATACACAGATGAGGCACGCTTCATCCGCGCATGGTATTATTTCCAGTTGGTTCAACAATTCGGTGGTGTACCAATGGCTAACGACATGTATGAGACAGCCATAATGAGTTTCCCGCGCAACTCACTTGAGGAAGTCTACACATTCATCATTGACGAGTTCTCGTATCTTGCATCCAATGACTCAAAACTTCTAGCCACAAGCAACAACGGTCGTGCCAACAAGAAAGCTGCAAAATTCTTCCTTGCCAAGGCATACCTGACACGCGGATGGCTAAACGGCAAAGACGAAGAGGTGCAGGAGGACAATATCGCACAAGCTACAGACTTTGCCAATGCCGAAAAATATATAATGGACGTCATTGGCTCTGACATTCCATCGGAGTCAATCGAGAAGGCTTTCGACATTAACAACGAGGCTAGCAGCGAATTTTTCTGGACTGTGCAGTTTAGCAGTGCATCTGTTGAAAATCCCAAAAGCGACGGCTCAATCCAAATGGCTCAATTCGGTGCATACCTTGGCGGCTCGGAGTATCCACGCACAAAAGGTATGGACGGTAGCTACTCGCCAACATACTATATGCACCACCTTTATTCAAAAGGTGACGGACGTTACGAACAGACTTTCATGCTTGAGCTCTATGGAACAGAAAAAGACGGAACTCCAACATACAAGTATTTCGACTACTGGTATCCCGCAAATGGTTCAAAAGTTCTATACTATTACGCACCATGGTGGGCTACAGATGCAGACATAGAGAAGTGGAGAGCAGAAGATCCAGAATTGCGCAAGGATGCAGTTGTTGGAAAAGTGGCCCTTACAGCTGAAGACGGTGGCATTGATCCAAACTCAAAGAAACCTGCAGACTGGGCGACACGCCGCCACAGTGACGCTGCCGTGCCATGCATTAAGAAGTTTGATGACTATAGCGAAACATCTATATCAAACAGAAACTCAACATGCTCTATGCACGATGTATCATGCGCACGCCTTGGCGAAGCCTATCTTATTGCAGCAGAGGCATACTTGATGCAGGGGAAAACTGCTCAAGCTGCCGACATGATCAATAAGCTACGCCAGCGCCCTGGCACAGTGAAAGCCGGATATGAAGATGCTATGAAGGTTACTGCAGCAGACATGAACATTGAATTTATCCTTGATGAACGCGCTCGTGAACTTGCTGGTGAATGGGTTCGCTGGACAGACTTGAAACGTACCCACAAACTTATGGAACACGTACAGAAATATCAGGAAGACCCTGTTTCTGCCGCAAACCTTAAAGGTCCTGATGGCAAATGGAAGATTCTTCGTCCGATTCCACAAGCAGCAATTGACCTGAACAAGACTGAAATAACACAGAACCCAGGTTATTAAGCTATTTGAGCTTTGAGAATAATACCGCTAAGGCGGTAAGATAAAAATCATATTACGGGACTGCTGGTAAATAAAGACCGGCAGTCCCGTTTCTATTTGCTGCCCTTTCATAAGAAACAAAAGAGAACAAAACAAAGAGGCAAAGGCAAAAAATCAAGTTATTTTCTTATTTTTGCATAACGAAAAGTCGATGTCACAAATATTTATAGGACAGAGCGACACAAATTTCACTTATAAAAAAGCAATAACCCCAACGAAAAAGCCATAACAAATGGGAAACATAAAAAAAATAGTGCTGACAGGTGGTCCCTGCGCAGGAAAGACAACAGCATTGGTTAAGGTCATAGAACATTTCTCCAGCCTTGGATATAAAGTTTTTACCGTTCCTGAAGTGCCAACCATTTTCACACAGTCAGGAATGGACTACCTTACAAAAAATACCGATTTCTTCTATGAAGGTGAGAAGGACACTATGAGAACACAGATACTCCTTGAAGACAGCTTTCAGCGCATGGCTGAAACACTTAATACTCCTGTTCTTATCGTGTGCGACCGCGGCACTCTTGACATATCAGCCTATCTCACACCAGAACAATGGCAAAATATCATTGGGGAACTGGGATATACAACAGCACAGCTACGCGATGAACGATACGACGCTGTTCTACATCTCGTTTCTGCAGCAGACGGAGCAGAACAATATTACACCACTAGCAACAACGCGCAACGGCTTGAAAAAGCAGATGAAGAAGGGCTTAAAGTGGCGCGCATGCTCGACAAGAAAGTGATAGAGGCATGGAGCGGTCATTCACATCTTAGGGTTATCAACAACCATGACGATTTCAACACCAAGTTAAACCGAGTGTTAAAGGAAATAAGCAACGTGCTGGAAATACCGCAACCAGTGGAAGAAGAACGCAAATACATAGTAAAGGTTACGGGCAACATACCTGGATGCATTGACAGTGACATCGTACAGACCTATCTCGTTGGAGAACCCGGAAGCGAAATCCGCCTTAGACGTCGCGAATTCAACGGTAAAGTAGTGTATGTGCATACCACTAAAAAAATTGACTCGGACAATAATCAAATTGAAACGGAGCGTCAAATTAACGGCAATCTCTACGAATCAATGTTACAGCAAGCAGACCCATACCGTCAAACCATACGCAAACATAGACAAAGCTTCATCTGGCAAGGGCAGTTTTTTGAGATAGACACCTTCAAGTCTCCAATAA
This sequence comes from Barnesiella intestinihominis, assembly GCA_963586715.1. Lineage (GTDB taxonomy): Bacteria > Bacteroidota > Bacteroidia > Bacteroidales > Bacteroidaceae > Prevotella. The sequence continues at coordinate 32,082 of CAVAAS010000009.1, read as the reverse complement.
GCGGTCTCACCATCATGGAAACAAAAGGCATATCAAAGCATGAAGAGATAAAATTTCCCCCGTTCATAGATGTTGTGGAAGATATAACGGGCAACAAACGTTACTACAACTATAACATTGCACGCCGTTAAATTGAGAATACGTTGTGAGTGTTTTTTGTAAACCATAGAAACTAAAAAATCAAGTCCTTCCACAATAAAGGCAACATTCCTGCGTTTAAATGGGAAATGAAGAATAAATTACTTTTAGCATTATTGCTCCAAATAACTTGTCTTGCTACGTTAGCACAGACATTCACTCTGCAGGGACGCGTAACAGACTCAAACAATAACCCCGTTGAACTCGCCACCGTTGCTGTTCCTAAGCAAGGAAGAGTGACACTCACCAATTTTAAAGGTGAATTCTCCATCACGCTTAACTCGGCAGACAGTGTTGCGGTACGCTTTTCCATGGTTGGTTATAAGACAAAGACAAGAGTGCTTCGCCGACCTAAAGGGAAACAAACCCTCCTAATCCAACTTTTCGACGACACCAGCGAACTGGCAGGAGTGACTATAACAGAGAAAAAACGTCAAACAGGAACAACGGAACAACTTGATGTCAAGAATGCGACAAGTGCGCCATCTGCGACGGGAAATGCCATAGAGGAGTTGATACAGCAACAAGCAGGCGTGTCAACCCATAGCGAATTGTCTTCACAATATAACGTGCGGGGTGGAAGTTTCGACGAAAACAGTGTGTACATAAACGGGGTTGAGATATACCGTCCGTTCCTAGTGCGCAGTGGTCAACAAGAAGGTCTTTCTATAATAAATGCCGATATGGTTGAAAGCATTGGCTTCTCCACCGGTGGCTTTGAGGCAAAATATGGTGACAAGATGTCGTCGGCTCTCGACATAACATACAAGAAGCCACAAAAACTTGAAGGCAAGGTAACGGCGAGTTTGCTTGGAGCATCGGCTTATTTGGGTTTCAGTACAAAGAAATTCTCGTGGAGTAACGGTGTAAGATACAAGACAAACCGTTATCTGCTCGGCTCATTGCAGACAAACGGAGAGTACAACCCGAACTTCCTTGACTATCAAACGTATATGACCTACGACCCCAACAAGCGTTGGCATATAGAGTTTATGGGCGATATTGCCGACAATCATTACAATTTCACCCCAACAGACCGCGAAACTAACTTTGGAACGCTCGACAACGTTAAGTCATTTAAAGTATATTTCGACGGCCAGGAAAAGGATGTCTTCCGCACTTATTTCGGAACGTTTACAATAAGACGTAACTTTGGCGAAAACACGTGGCTAGCACTCACAGGTTCTGCCTACAGTACCAACGAGCAGGAGAAATACGACATACAGGGACAGTATTGGTTGACGCAGACAGAAACAAGCGAGAACCTCGGTGTTGGAACTTACATGGAGCATGCGCGCAACTACCTTAAAGCAAACGTGAAGAGCATCAAGCTGGCCTTCCGCCACAAAGCCAAGCGGCACGAAATACTTGCAGGACTGACTTACAAGATTGAACATGTTGAGGAGCAAAGCAAGGAATATGAAATGCGCGACTCCAGCGGCTATAATATTCCACATACTGGCGACGACATGAAAATGATTTACTCGCTTAGTGCCCGCAACAAGCTTGACGCAAACCGAACTGAAGCATACATTCAAGACACATACAAATTCATGAGCCGTGGAGAACACACGTTCTTCACCCTTAACTATGGTCTTCGCTTTAGTCATTGGAACTTTAATAGAGAGACAATAATAAGTCCGCGAGTGTCACTGAGCATTGTTCCTCCCTTCAATAACAACGTAACATTCCGCTTTGCCACAGGACTTTATTACCAAGCTCCATTCTTTAAAGAGCTTAGAGACACGACAACAATAGACGGAACGACATACGCCACCTTAAACAAGAAGATAAAGAGTCAGCGTTCCCTTCAGTTTATTGCTGCCTACGATTATAAGTTCAAAATAAACGAGCGCCCTTATAAGTTCACGGCAGAAGCATACTACAAAGCATTGAGCAACATAGTGCCATACAGTGTAAATAATGTGAAAGTTGTATACGACGCAAGCCAGCAGACAACGGGCCACGCCATGGGCTTAGACCTGAAGCTATATGGTGAGTTCGTGCCAGGAACAGACTCTTGGATAGGCATTTCCATTATGGATACAAAAATGAACCTCAATGGAAAACAGATACCTTTACCAACAGACCAGCGGTATTCGCTGAACCTTTTCTTCACAGACTATTTCCCTGGCACAGACAGATGGAAAATGTCTCTGAAGCTAGCATTTGCCGATGGTTTGCCTTTCGGACCGCCACACCGCGATTTGTCAACACAACAATTCCGCGCACCTGCATACAAACGCGCAGACATCGGCATGAGCTACCGTCTGTATGACCGGGAAAAGAGCGAAAAGAAAAAATCATTCATCAAGAACGTATGGCTCGGGGTGGACTGCCTTAACCTCTTTGGCATTAACAACGTGAATTCATACTATTGGATTACCGATGTAACAAACCAGCAATACGCTGTACCAAACTATCTCACAGGCAGACAAATCAACGGCCGTCTGTCGGTAGAATTCTAAAAAAACGACGATATGGAATCTTTCACAAAATGGGTTAGTTGCTGGGGAAATGCCACATCTATAACAGACAGAAGAGAGGCAGTATACGCAAAGGACATCTCACTAAGATACCCTATAGAAATTCCCTTCAGCGGTAGCAAATTACGCCTCCGCTTTTCCAACCTTACGGGAACGGAACCAATAACAATAAATGAAGTATCTCTTGCAAAAAAAGACAAATTCAGCAATACGTTATGCCATATAACATTCGGCGGAAGAAGTAGCCTGACACTGCTGCCAGGCAAAGAGGCAACGAGCGATGAATTGGAATTTAACGTGAATGCCTACGAAACATTATGCGTAAGCATGTATCTTGAAGGCTTCACGCAGATGAATGCAGGAACACTTGTTACCGGACCGATGTCAAAAGGGCAATATAGCTACGGCAAGCACACAGATGAAGAAACACTTCCCGATGCTCTGACCCGCAACACGCAGTGGTTCTATTTTCTAAACACAATAGACATTTTTACAGAAGAGCAGAACCACGCACTAATTTGCTACGGCGACTCCATAACAGCACAAAGCTGGCCCGACTATCTTGCCATAAGAGCAAAAGAAGAGGGCTGCAATAATGTTGCTATAATCCGCCGTGCCGTCAGCGGAACACGCATTCTCAGACAATACAATTGCATTACTTATCAGGCATACGGGTTGAAAGGCGAGACTCGCTTCCCAATAGAAATGAATGTGTGTGGTGCTACCGACGTGATAATTCAACATGGCATCAACGACATTATCCACCCCGTTGGGATAGAAGTTAACCGATATCGCCCATGGAGCGACATGCCTACATGTAACGACTTAAAGGCTGGCATAGAGAAAATATATGTTGAATATGCCCGAAAACTAAATCTTCATGTTTGGAGCGGAACACTTCTTCCGATAGAAGGTTGGCGCACATATAACAGTCAGCGCGAAGAAATAAGGGAAGAGTTTAACGAATGGTTACGGACTTCTCCACTTTTTGACGGATGCATTGACTTTGACAAGGCTGTGAGAGACTCAAACAATCATCATTCCTTTGCAGATGGATTTGATTCTGGCGACCACCTTCACCCTAGTGAAGCGGCTTACAAAGCTATGGCATACTGCATACCAAAAGAGCTTCTATAAGATTTGAACGAAAAAAATAGCTTTTCTTCATTTTTATAGCTACCTTTGCATGACGTAAAGCAGTGTGTGTACGATTACAAACAACGATACACACAAAAGAAATAGGAAAAAGAAACAAGAATACAGTGTCCTGGCTCTGCCGCTGGCAGCATTATGCTGCGGGAGGAAAGTCCGGGCAGCATAGGGTGCTCCGCTTCTGAAAGCGGAAGCTATTGGCAACAGTAGGATACGACAGAAGAAAACAACCGCCGCTCCCAGTGGGCGGTAAGGGTGAGAAGGTGGGGTAAGAGCCCACCAGCCGGTGGGTGATCATCGGGCTGTGTCGTCCGGAGGCTGCAAGTTCGCGTAAACCGTCGTTTGAGGATTACCCGTCCGACTAACTCCGACGGAGGGTAGAACGCTCGAGACAAGGGGCGACCCTTGTTCTAGATAAATGGCAGGCACTATCCATATTGAGAGGTATGGACAGAACAGAACCCGGCTTATAGGGGCACTGTCTTCTTTTTTTATTTTTCCACTAAGCGTTCACACCTTATATGGTGTATATAATTACGCTTTTCCTTATCAACCAAGTTAACCAAGACCTATTTACACGAAACGTTACATGCCTGCAAAAGACATAAAAAGCTTCTTCAAGTCGGGAATATGGAATGATGCCAGTAACAGACCACACTGGCAACGGTTACTCATTGCCGTAATACGACTGTTAATTCTTACGGTTGAACGTTTCACTACCAAGCGTATTGTCAACTCTGCAGCAGCACTGACATATTCCACACTCCTTGCCATCGTACCCATCCTTGCCGTTGTATTTGCCATAGCACGCGGTTTCGGTTATAACAAATATATCGAGGAATGGTTTCGCGATGTACTGTCAAGCCAGCCTCAGGCTGCTGAAACAATAATAGGTTTCGTCAACTCCTACCTTATCCATACGCAGAGCGGAATTATATTGGGAATAGGTCTTGTGTTCATGCTGTGGACGGTTACAATGCTTATCCGCAACATCGAATTAGCATTCAACAGTATTTGGCAAGTTAAAAAGCCGCGAAGCTTCTACCGCACCGTTACTGACTACATGAGCATGTTTATACTTGCGCCTATAATAATTGTGGTAACATCGGGTATATCCATCTTTGTAGCTACCGTAACGAGCCAGAGCGAAGGCATGCAACTGTTTGCCCCCATCGTACGCTGGATTTGGGACTGCACACCATACGCACTCATGTCGGCTATATTCATTGCGCTCTATGTATTCATGCCAAACACGAAAGTGAAGGTAAAATACGCTATCGGCCCCGGTATACTTGCCGGCGTCGCCATGCAGGGAGTGCAACTGTTCTACATCCACTCACAGATATGGGTCAGCAGCTACAATGCGATATACGGGTCTTTCGCTGCCCTACCCCTCTTCATGCTTTGGGTACAGATTTCATGGAACATTTGCCTCTTCGGTGCAGAGCTATCTTACACGAGCCAAAATCTTGAAGAAAACGCCTTCCGCACGGAAGCATACGAAATAAGTCTGCGACGCCGTATCTTGATGAGCATGCTCATAATGAGCCACATATGCAAACGCTTCGAAAACGGACAGAAGCCAATGACAGCCCTACAGTTGAAGCTTGCAACAAACATACCCATACGAATAACACAAAGTCTGCTCTACGAACTTATTGACATCCACCTCATAAGCGAAATTACAAGTGACGAAAAAGGTGAGGAGAGCGTATACCAACCAGCAGAAGACCTCTCTCGCCTCACCGTAGGACTGCTTATGGACAGATACGAAACAAAAGGTAAATGGGAGCTGCAACTGAACTTGCAGAATCTTAACCACGAGAAATGGAACAAAGCAATAGCCAACCATACGGATTATCTAAAGCGGCAAAAAGAAGTGCTGCTTAAAGACCTTTAGCATATAAACCACAACAGAAAAAGAAACAGTGAATACACGATTTTATAACATCAGTCTACTCCGCGTGGCGGCCATGGCAATGGTAGTCTACTACCACTGCATTTGCCCTTATTATATTTGGGGTGGTATAGATAATGCTGGAGTATCCGTCCCACTATATACGAAACTCTCCGTGGCGCTGAACATGGTACACCTGCCAATTTTCTTTCTTGTAGCAGGCTATCTGTTTGGTTATAAGCGAATTAGGGGGGGGGTACACCGATCAACGGCAGTTCCTTGTTGATAAGGCTCAGCGTGTACTGGTGCCGTACGTCACGGTAGGTCTTTTGGTGATAACAATCGGACAAGCAAGACCTGTAGGATTTATTTCAGGCTATTGCAGTCATCTGTGGTTTCTTGTGACCATCTTCGAATGCTACGCCGTTGGCAAACTCATAGATTTCATACTTTGGGAAAAACCGCACACCAAGATGACGGCGCTTTTGGCGGTCGGCATCGGTTGTGTGTTTGGCTATTTTTGTCCGGTTGTGTTGGGAGGTCGGTTTCTGCACTACTTCTTCTTTTATCTTGGGGGCATGTTGCTAGCCTCGGTGGATATGGAGCGTTTGCAACAATGGCGGCCGCTATTTACGGTGGCGGCCGTAGCGTCGGTTGCGGCAATGGTGCTTGAGAACATACTCTGCAATCATCTTCTACCAGCTGTTCTGAGTGGTGTGGCACTTGTTTTTTGCGCCTTCCTCGCTCTCCGTATGTCGCATATCAATGATTTGCCCAAATGGATGAAAAGTCTTGATGCGTGCAGCATGGGCATCTACATCGTACACCATATCATCATACAGGCGGTGAACCGTACCGATCTTCTCCATCCGCTTCTGCAAAAGCACTATTTTGTCTATCCTACGGTACAGTTTGTCCTCGTACTGCTCTTCAGTTGGGGCTTTGTATTGGCGCTGCGCCGGTATCGCTGGGCCCGGTATTTCGGGTTATAGACAGTATCGGTGTCTTTGTAAAATACAAACCTTCGAGAAAATCCGAGATGGAGGATACATAAAGACTCAACCCAAAACCGGTCCAAGAACGGGATTATAGAACGAAAAAACTCACCAAAAAAAGTGAGCCAAAATTGGTACGACGAATAGGATACCCCAACTTTTTATTCATTAAATTAAAAATTTTATTTACTTTTGCATATTCTAAATTTCATAATGTAATTCTTTTCATTTTAAAATCGTAAAAGTATTACATTTTACGGAAATAATTTTAGTCTATGGTAAAAGGAAAATCATTATTTTTTGCGCTTGCAATGTCATTGGTAGCACTACCTTCGACTGCAGGAAGGGTGCAGTATGGACTGCGTATCCCCACCATTCCTGGCAAACACATTGTCAAGCAAAAAGTCTTGCCCTCACAGCGAGTGGCAAAAATGAGGGCTTTTGAGAAAAACTATCCCGCCCTTTGTGCAGTAAAAAACAAAATGACCGATAATTCGGTCTTGAAAAGTCCTCTTCGGAGGGTGAAACCATTCACCCCAAAGCGGTCCGCATTCATCAAGCAAAGTCCATTGCTGCAAACAACCGACGGTCGCGAACTTTATGGCAACGTAGTATACAGTGCCTTTTGGGACGAGATGAAACGCGGACTATACACCTTCAGGACTGGCGACCCTATAGATCCTGAATCTATCTGGCTCAACGAGGATATGGCAGCCAATGGAGGTGGTGCATTAGTGAATGGAGTATTCCATGAAGTCAACTGGTCGGAAAGCGATGGATATATATTTATCACACATTGCAGCTTTGATGCTACGACAGGCGAACTGCTTTCTTCCGACGGACTTGACGACATCTCGCTAATTGGAACCGATTTAGCAGTGGCTTTCGACGGAAAGGTATACGGAGAGTTCTACAATTCCACAGCAACAGGCTATGAACTGGGTATCATTGACTACTCGACAATGACTCGTTCTACTATCGGATCGCTCTCAAACTGGTATGTAGCCCTCGGCATAACTAAAGACAATGTTCTTTATGGCGTGGCTTCCGATGGCAAACTCTACAAGATTGACGCCAAGACAGCCAAGGAAACTCTAGTCGGTGCCACCGGCCTATCACTCATCAACAGTTCGGATGGGGTATTTGGACAGAGCGGCGAGATCGACCAAAAGACTGGCACATTCTATTGGGCAGCCATCACCGGAAATGAATTGTCAGCCCTATATACCGTAGACCTCTCCACGGGTGCGGCATCACGAGTCGGAGAGTTCACAGGACAAGAGCAAATCTATGCGCTCACCATTCCTGCTCCAGAAGCAGAAGATGACGCTCCGGCAGCTGTCGATGACGTAACATTATCCTTCAATGGCGCCTCGCTTACTGGTACGGTAAACTTCTCTGCTCCCACAAGCACCTTTGCCGGCGGTTCTCTAAGTGGCGCACTTAGCTATACTATTGTGGCAGACAACGACACATTGGCTACAGGCACAACGACAGCAGGGGCAGCGGTAGCGCAGACTGTGACCGTTGGCTATAGCGGAAGCCACACCTTTATTATTACCACATCAAACGAGGTTGGACGCAGTCCGCAGACAAAGGTCAGTCAATTTGTTGGTTACGACGAAACATTCCCTGTGGAAGATCTTACGGTAACATCAAGCAGCGCCACCGGTAAGGTAACACTCTCGTGGTCTGCCCCAACAGGAAGTTACAACGATGGCTATGTGGGTGACCTGAAATACGACGTGATACGCTATCCTGATGGCGAGACCATAGCCGAAGGACTTACAACAACTACATATACCGACACGCCTCAACCCGAGCAACTCACCGCCTACACATACGGTGTTGTAGCCATCAACGGTGATATGCGTAGCGGAGAAGCCACTAGCAACAAGGTAGTTGTGGGACCTGCTCTCGTTCCTCCTTATGACAATGTCTTCCCCGATGCTAGTTCACTCGACCTCTTTACCATCATCGATGCCAACGGAGATGGCTGCACATGGGGCTATCAGCCAGATCAGAACTGCGCATACTATGTATACAACAGTGAGCACAGTGGCGACGATTGGCTACTCACACCTCCGCTAAGCATGAAGGCGGGCAAGGAGTATGCAGTAACATTCACAGCCTCTAACACTATAGACATCTATGACGAACAGCTGGAGGTGAAATATGGCGAAGGGGATGACCCGACGATGTTCAGCGGTACGCTACTTGAGTCAACCAAACTTACCGAGAAAAAGGAGTTCACCTCTTATATTACTCCTGAGAAAGATGGTGACGTGAAAATCGCCTTCCATGCGCTAAGCGAGCCAGACAAATTCAACCTTCTGTTGTTCGGTGTTCATGTTAGTGAAGGATCTGCCCTATCCGCTCCAGACTCTATCAGTAATTTCACACTTACTCCTGATAACCAGGGCGCTACCCGTGTTGCCGTTTCGTTTAATATACCGAATACCAGCATTGACGGTTCACAACTCACGTCTGTAACAAAGGTTGAAATCTACCGCGACAACACATTGGTAAAGACCTTATCTGACGGTCTGAAGCCCGGCAATAATGTTACTTTCAACGACGTTGTAGATTCCGATGGCACATACGCCTACAAAGCTATCGTTTACAATGAGAGCGGTGCCGGACGAGTGTCAATGGTTAAGAGTGCCTTCGTAGGAACAGATATTCCGGCAGCTGTTGAGGCTAAGAGCATTGCCGTCAAAGACAATGGCTCATCACTCAACATATCATGGAAGGGAGTTACCCAAGGGAAGAACGGAGGCTTTGTTGATCCGTCAAGCATATCCTATAATCTATACGACAACCTTTCTTACGACGATTTCTATGGTTATGAATACGGTAACCACCTTGACAGTGTTTGCGGAACATCGCAAAGCACCATCGCTATGAACACCGATGAAGGTGAGCAGAATATGCTAACCGTTCATATCCAACCACAGAATGTAAAAGGCTTGGGAGACTATAGCAAGGCAATGACTATCGTTACCGGTGCTCCATATACAATACCATTCAGCGAACCCTTTGACAATGGTGGCGTAGCCTATGGCCTGTGGTGGTACAATGCTGAAGGATCATCATCATGGTATCTCAGCAGCGATGTCGCTTCCGAAGAGGATGGCACACCTGGCGTAGCAGTATACGATGGTTGCGGCGATGAGTCTTACTTTGCCTCTGGCAAGATTGCACCTGCTGGTGCCAGCAATTTAAAACTCTATTTCACCATGCGAAGTGAAATGGAGGCGAAGGCAACTCTAACTGTACAAATACAAAAGAGTGACGGAACAGTAGACAATCTTAAGACGTATGAGTTCGACGGTTCGGAAGAAACCACTCCATGGCAGTCTGAGTGCCTTTCATTAGCTAAGTATGCCAACGAGCGTTATATCATAGTACGCTTCCTTGGCAATGGCAGAGGACTTATCCCTATCGACAATGTTCAGGTTCGTCAAGTATATGCCGACGACCTCGGTGCCACGATGACCGCTCCTGAAACATTAAAGAAAGGACATACAGGCAATGTAACTGTCAAGGTTACGAACTATGGCGAGAACACCGCATCAACTTATACCGTACGTCTGCTTGATGGCGACGAGGCTGTCGATAGCAAGACTATCAGCAAAGCACTTGCACCAATGGCTTCCGATACGGTGTCATTCGACTACACTCCGAGCATCTTCCATGAGGATAATATAGCAGAACTTACTGCTGAGGTTATCTACGATGGCGACCAAGACGAGAGCAACAATAAGGTTTCGGCATCTGTCAGCCTCATTTCTTCGTCTAAACCCGCTCCAACTTCTGCTACAGTAGTCAATGGCACAACAGGTTCCGTGGTTGAATGGACTGCTCCCGATACGGACAAGAAAGAAGTTACCGAAAATTTCGAAGACTATAACTCATGGACTATTGACAACTTCGGCGACTGGACATGTATTGATGGCGACAAGGGCTACACAGGAAGCATCTTCAATAGCTACGAATACGACAACCAAGGCGCACCTTATGCCTTTATGATATTTGAGCCTAGCGGCATTGATTCTGAACTGCTCAACAATAATCCAGAACTGACCCCGCACTCTGGCGACAAGTATGCGGCAGCAATGTACAGCATACTTGACGACGATTTTGTTGATGCAGACAACTGGCTTATAAGTCCGTCGCTCTCCGGAGAACAACAGACCATCAAGTTCTTTGCCTTAAACCAGGCAGACTCTGAGAACAATTATCCCGAGACAGTCGAACTGCTCTACTCTACTGAAGGCACAGACAAAGAGGATTTCAAACTTGTCAAGACAGTCACAATAGAGAAAGGGACGTGGGAAGAAGTAACATTCGACGTGCCTGCCGGCGCTACCCACTTTGCCATCCATCATATCACCGAAGAGGGTGGATACATGCTGGGCATAGATGATGTAACATACAAAGCTGGCTATGGCGTGCTGACCGGCTACAATGTCTACCGCGACGGTAAGCTACTGACCTCTGTTGATGCTTCAACAACGAAGTATACAGATGCTGCCAACACTAATGAAGCTAGCGTCTACGCAGTGACTGCCGTCTACACCGATGGTGAGTCGGCACCAACAATTGCCACAAACACAACGGGTATTGAAAATATTGAAAGCGACAGCAACCCACAACCTTTCAATGTTTATACAATAGACGGAAAGCTTGTTGGCGAAAAACTTGTTTCAACCAAGCTCTTGCTGCCGGGTGTCTATGTCATCAACGGACAGAAAGTTACGATAAAGTAGCAACGAGGCACTTTATAAGTAAACAACAATAACCCTAAGAAGCGCATTCTCCACTGTGACGGATGCGCTTCTTTCGTTTCTATTAAGGCGGGTTCTATAAATTGCCTTTGATGGATTTTTGAATAAAAGACAAGCACTCCAAAAAGAAGATTTGGGAACGAAAGATTTTTTTTATAACTTTGCAGTCTTAAAAAGTAATATATACAATATGGAATTACCCGATTTTATGTCATATTCCAATAAATTCACGAATGGTGAGTTTCTGGAAAAAATATCTAAGATAGCCAAACGCGCTGGAGCAAAGCTTGTCTATGTAGCTCTGATCCTCTATTATACACTGCAAAGCGACAAAGTTGCAATAAAAGACAAGGCGATTATTATAGGTGCACTGGGCTACCTTATCAGTCCGCTCGACGTTATACCCGATGCCATACCCATCGTAGGTTTGGGCGATGACCTTGCTGTTCTGCTCTACGTCCTTAACAAGATAGGGAACGTTTCAGAAGAAATCAAGGACAAGGCAAAGGCAAAGCTCGACAAATGGTTCGACGAGGACGAGCTAGAGGAAATCAACGAGATCAAACTTTAAGTCAAAAGCAAACGTTTGACAATTTGACTATAAGAGGTTTACGGCATCAGCATATAGGAATGTTGCCGTAAACCTTTTATTGATTTCACGAAAAAGAAATATAGAGGAGTGCGCCCCAAGAAATGAAACAGCGCAGACGTTATAAAGTCACCGCGAGTAAAAAGCAAATACCTTAACCCTTTTAAACAACAATAGATATGGATTTATTGGAAGCCATAAAGACAAGACATAGCGTTAGAAGTTATCTTAAAAAAGCTCTGCCAGCAGATATCATTGAAAAGCTGCAGAAAGAAATAAGTGAATATAACCGAGAGTCTGGCATGAATATCCAGCTCATAACCAACGAGCCCAAGGCTTTTAAAGGCATGGCTTCATACGGAAAGTTCAAAGGTGTTGAGAACTATATCATCATTGCCGGGAAAAAGAGTGCGAAACTCGATGAACAAACCGGCTATTATGGCGAGCATCTTGTGTTGCTTGCCCAAACACTTGGCCTCAACACATGTTGGGTTGGAATGACATACAAGAAGGTAAATGGGACATTTTCGATCAAAGACGACGAAAAAGTATCCTGTGCCATTACGTTGGGGTACGGGGAGACGCAAGGACACAGCAGAAAAAGCAAAACTATTGCAGACGTAAGCAATGCAGACTCAAACTCACCTGAATGGTTCATCCAAGGAGTAAGAGCAGCCTTGCTGGCACCTACTGCCATGAACCAACAGAAATTCAGATTTACACTTACTGGCAGGAAGACGCCCACAGGTAAAGCTATCGTTGAAGCTACGCGGCTGTTCTCAATATTTGGCTATACCAAGATGGACCTGGGAATAGCAAAGCTGCACTTTGAGCTTGCTGCCGGCAAGGATAACTTTGATTGGGAATAGCCAGAAGCCTCAGCCTAACGCAGTCTGATGTTCTTATAGGCAATTCTATATCTGCGCCATGTATAGACACAATGCAACGTTCCGTCGCGCCCTTCCACTATTGCAGGGTATGAATAGTCGCCAATCGGACTATCCTCAAGCGTAAGTATTTTGTTCCAGTCCGTGCCGTTGTCAGAAACAGCTATGGACAACGGATTACGCGGCCCCTTCGGTGTTCCCGGTATCGTACCGAAATCGTTATATATAAGAACGTGTCTGCCTCGGCGAAGCGTAACGGCATCAGTGCCCGACTGGTTATTTGGCACATCAATCAGCTTCACTTTAGTCCACGAATCCCCATTGTCGTAGCTCCATGTTGAGGCAAGTCTCCCGTTGCGCGTACGTCCTATGGCTTGCAACCGTCCGTCGGAAAGTTTCAGGATTGAAGGCTGAATACAATAAATGGGATTAAGCTTATGCTTACCCGTACCGTCTTTCAGCAACGACCCATCGGCAGCCATATCAGGCGTCAGCGGGCATAATTCGCGTTCTATAGGCCCAACATATTTCCATTGACCAGTTTTCAGATCAAGTATCTCGAAATGGAATTTCCATCCGCCTTCATTTTCGGTGCTCGACGGACAAATCAGACGGTTATCCACAATAACGGGCTTGTTCTTCACCGGACCAAGGAAACCCTTCTCAAGGGATTCTTTCTCTGACCATGTATGTCCACCGTCACGACTCTTCACAACCCAACCCGTCCAGTCGTTCATTACATGTCCAATCTTGAAGAACAGCCACAATTCTCCGTCTGGCATTTCAAAGAGTACGGGATTCCAACAAGCCTTGCGGTAATAGTCACGACGCGGTTTATTAGACTTTGCCTCTTTCCAGCTCGTGTTAATGCCAACAATCGGACCGCATTCAGCACCAGCGCACGCAGTATCTATCCCAGCAATCTGAGCATTTGGCGTACCAAGCTTGAACACACCATCTGCAACAAGCATCGGGGCAGTCCACGTATCAGAGCCTTTAGGCTTACGGTTTACCCAGATGCACACATCAGGATTTCTCTCTTTTGTTCCACCGAAATAAGTTGCAACAAGATCTCCGTTTTTCAGCTCCACAATCGAAGAGGCATGACACTGAGGAAAGTCTGTTTGAGAATACACAAATTCGTCATGAACGATATTCTTCCCCCCGGCAGGCATATTCTCGTATTGCGTAATGTGAATACCAGCCTCGTATGACATCTTTTCTCCATTAGGCAGATAAGCATCGGCAGTCATTCCCTCGGGTATCTCAACACGCCAATATAGATTTTCCAAAGTCTTATACCAATACGAGCGTATGCGCCCAAAAGGTGTTTCCACCGAAGCGTCAACGTTGTCTAGATCTTGGATGTCAAGACAAGGGCGAAACTCAAAATGCGGATCCTTATAGACATCGCCAACATTTCTTATTCCTCCCAAATACTGTCTGCACCAATCCACAAGGTCATTCTTGTCAAGAAGCTGGGCATACTCACTTGTGGCAAGAAGATAAGCCACATCAGAAAAACCGTTGTCAGACAGCGTCTGCAACAGGCACGGCACACCTGAGAAATCATTGCCCGTAAGGTTAGGATATTTTGCAAGCAGGGTTTTAACCACGTTGCGTGCGACCTCTTGTTTATATTCCCGCGGGGTAAAATCAAGAGCCAGCGGCACTATATTCGCAAGCACACTATTGTTGAGATAGAACACGCTATCTGGGTATAGTACATGGTCGTGGCGAACGGACGTTCCGCGCTTGACCAGAAGAAAACGATGGTTAAACTCGTCTATTTTCTCTTGCGATGGAATTGCATTGTTTGCCAGTCCACTTGCAAAGTCAGAATATTCGGGCACCTTTGAGAGCAGTTTTACGTAGCGGTTTGCCCCAACAAGAGTCTCGCCGTGCTGCACTGACAGGAAAGCACTGGCAAAGTTAGCGTCGAGTTTACTGTTTGCTGAAATAAACTGCCCCTTCAACGGCTTCTTTGCCACAGTGTTTTGCAATGAAAAGAATAGTAATAAAGTGCATGCCAACACGGCATATCTATAACGTCTGTACCTAAATATCAATGTCCTCATATGTGTTTGCTGTAAAATTAAAAATGGTGTGCGGTAGTGATGCCGCACACACACTCTTAACTTATAACGCAATAAGCGCGTTTTTATTGTCTTTTATGCCCAGTAAAAATAACGCTATATGTTTTTGTTCCGCCCACAAGCACCATTTGCAAGTGAGCCTCAACATTTTGCGCGTCGTCTATTCTTCCAAGAAAGGCATTGCCAAGACCGTTTGTCTTTAAGTTGTTGGAAAAAGCAAAGCCGTCGTTGCTGTGACAGATGTTTGCTATGCTCTCGTGGCTCACGCCCAATGCGGTGCAAGAAAAGCTAAACATCCCGACATAGTCACTTTTTGCGGAGATTGTCATGATACCTTGCTCCGTAAGAGTCGTACCGTTATCTGAAACATAACTGTACGTTCCGTCGTATGTCCCTGCCGCTGCCTGGGCAGCAGCCAGGTCGAATGTTTTGTCGCCGTCGTTGTCGTCTCCGCAAGACACGAGACTTATTACACCAATTATGGCAAGCAAGAGAATATATAATGTCTTTTTCATTTTTATATTCGTTTAAAGTTTAGAATTAATAACCAGGGTTCTGATCATCTTCCGAGATGCCTGAATTGGTGGAAATCTCTGAAGAAGGAATCGGGCGCAGCCATTTTATCTCGCCCTTGGCGTTGCACATGTCACTAACTGCCGACACGCCTTCGTTGAATGCCAATGCGTAGCGAACCAGCTGTCGTGTGCGTCTTAAATCCATCCAGCGCGTCGTTTCGGCATAAAGCTCACGGGCACGCTCGTCAAGAAGCAAGTCGAGAAGAGTAAGACAGCCAAACGAGTCGGGCATGTCATAATGCGGTTTATAGTCGGAAATACTTGTTATCGCTCCCGCTTTGGCGCGCGCTCTCACAGCATTTATATATTCCAAAGCCTTGGCATCATTGCCGCTCATCAGATAAGCCTCCGCTGCCACAAGATAGATATCACTGAGGTGCAATACGGGAATGTCGCGATAATCGCAGCTCCCGGCATTTACTTGCGCAGTGTTCGGGTCGTCGAACTTCTTTACAGGCGGTACGGCAGCCTGGTTTGTTTTCTTATAGTCATCATAGTCGCGTATGTCTATCTTGTCTATATCGCCGTTTTCCTTAAACCACCAGAAAGCGCAGTCTGATTTCTTATACCATGACACATGACACAAAGCATCGCTCTCGCCTCTTACGAAACGCTCCTTGTTGGCTGCAACATATTGGTCGATTGTCTCGCGGTCTACCCAATATGGGAAATATTTGCAGGCGATGTTCAATTTCTCCTTGGCTTCCTCAGAGGCGTTGTAGTATGCGTAATATCCCGTTACGCCCCATGCACCAGGTGTGTAGTTATAGATGGTCATCATAAAGGTGGCGTCGAAACGCTCGTCACCCTCGTCAAAGAGATAGAGTCCCTTTACCGACTGGGCCAGTTCCGCATTGCACTTTTTCAGTCCGCTTACTCTCGGATCACCGTATTCGCTGCCGTAGGTATTCTGTCGGCTATGGCCACCTGTAAGCAAGTCACCGGGATAATTGGCACGGTCATACTGCACAGAAAATATCTCTTCGGCATTACCTTCGTTTTTAGGTGACCATTTGTCTTCAAACGACATTGTAAGTTGTTGTCCGGCAATGGTTGCTACGGCATAGTCGGCAGCTTTCTTGAAATACGACACGTCTTCCGTTGTGTAAGTGCCCTTTGCTGCATCAGTAAGTGTTGTGCCCAAATCCCAACCTGCGGCAAGACATACCTTGGAAAGCAATGCCTTTACGGCACGTTTGCTTACGTTGCCGTTGTGATCTTCGTCGGGTAGGTTTCCGTCGTTCTGTATACTTTCAAGTTCGGCAATGACATTGTCGTATACTTCCTTCAGCGGTGTGCGCGGATAGTTCTTGTTCAGATTGTCAATGTATTCGGTTATGTAAGGAACAGCCCCGAATTGCTGGGTAAGAAGGAAATAGGCGTAGCAGCGCAGGAACTTGGCTTCTGCCACATATTTGGGTTTTGATGCGCCATATTTCAGCACGCAGTTGGCTTGATTTATAAGGATATACGCATTTGTGTAGTAGCTGGCGATATCGCTAGTTTCGGGGGTGAACTTGTAAGCCTGATAGTCGTTGACGTTTGTTGAACGCGCACTGGAATAGAGGTCTGTGCCCCACTCTGTCAGGTTCGTTTCGTTGACAAGCGGTTTCACCGTGCTATACATGTATGTCCTGAGGGATTCTATTCCTTCATCGGTTGAAAGTTGCTTTCCGGCTTCGACGTTAGCCTTGTTATCCACGTCAAGGCTGCACCCGCCCAGCAACATAACACTGCCAAGAGCCGCCGCCAGCTTGATGTTTATGTATGTTTTCATGATTGTCTGTACTTTTTTTGTTAGAACTTTATGCTTGCTCCGAACTGCCATGTAACGGTGCTTGGACCGTCGTTGGCAAGAGAAGCGTTTGCCCACTCTGGGTCATATCCTTTGTAACTGGTGAAAACGAAAGGATTGGTCACGGTGCAATAGATGCGCAGTTTCGAGCATCCGAACTTTGACAGCCATTTCTTTGGCAGAGAGTAACCCAGTGTGATATATTTCACCTTTACAAACGAAGCGTCGGCAATGGAGTTTGTTGAGCCGAGCCAGTATTGTGTACCCAGTCCACCGCTGCTGCAACCGTTGTTAGGGAAAGGATAGCTTCCGTAATGAGTGGTTTGCTGATAAACGGGATTGATATATGACCCGTCTGCGTTCTGCCCCTCACAACTTATCAACGTGCCTGCCGGTATATACCAGTCCATGTCGAGCTTTGTGCGCCCGCGATCGTTTATAGCAAGGTATTCCTTATAGAAATTAGAGAATACCTTATAACCTTGTTTTGCATAGATAGAGAAAGAAAAGTCAAAGTCTTTCCATGTCAAGTTACTGGTAAAGCTACCGGTCCAGTCAGGGTCGCTCTTGTAAATCTTCTTGTCCGCATCCGAGTATTTGCCGTCGCCATTGCGATCGAGGATTATAGGGTTGCCTTCAACCAAGCCATAGCACTTGTAATAATAGTCGTATTCCTTCACAGTCTGACCGGGTTCGAATCCCTTTAGACGTGCTATCTCGTTGTCTGGAACGGTCATGTCCTTGTCTGACACGATGCCTACCCACTCATAATCGTAGATATTTCCGTATGACTTGCCTATGAAGAGGTTGTTGAGGCTTGAGCCTGAATAGAGGTCGCCTGTTCCGTTTATCTCAAGCACGCGGTTCTGGTTATGCGCAAAGGTAAACGTTGTCTCCCACAACCAGTCTTTGGTCGACACATTTGTTGTGGTCAGAGCAACCTCTATACCGCGGTTTCTCACTGAGCCGACGTTTGTGTAGACGGTCTGTCCGCCGGAAACTAGCGGCAGCTTCGTTCCGTAGAGGAGGTCTTTCGACTTTTTATTGTAGATATCCACAGTTCCTCTAATGCGTTCGTTGAGGAATCCGAAATCAATACCGAAGTTTATCTCGTGAGACATTTCCCATTTAAGGTTCTGATCCACGATGCCTGCTATTGCCATACCTTGGGAATATGTATCGCCAAAGGGATAATAAACAGAGCTTCCCATTACCTGCATCGTTGCATAGTCTCCAACGTTGTTGTTACCAGTTATACCATAAGAGAGGCGGACCTTGAGGTTAGACAGCCAGTTCTTTGTCTTTGCCATGAATGGCTCTTCAGTTACGCGCCATGCCACAGCTGCTGAAGGGAATGCGTCCCAGCGGTTGCCGCTTCTGAAACGGGAGCTGCCATCCCAACGCACTGTCCCGGTAAAGAGATAACGCCCTTTATATGAATAATTGGCGCGCACTGCATACGACATGAGCTTGTTTTCTGAGTACGTACTATTGGAGTTGTTATAGTCGTATCCTTGGTCTGTCGTACCGATATTCCACCAATATGTTCCATCGAGGACCTTATTATAAACGAGGTTCTCCGTTTCACTGTTGGCATAGGTATAGGAAACAAGTCCCATGAGGTTGAGGTGATGGTCATCGCCGAACATGCGGTCGTAGGTTACTTGGTTGTCCCATGTATAGGCAAACGTCTGAGCGGAAGAACGCTTAGCGGTGTTCTGCACTTCGCCAGCCTTCGTGCCCTCATAAAATCCGTAACGGCTATGGCTGAAAGTCGGCGACAAGGTTGTCTTCAACGAAAGGCCCTTTATAGGATGAGCCTCAAGGTATATGTTTCCCAAAGCGGTCCATGTCAAACGGTTGGAACTTTGGTCCTGCATATAGATGAGAGGACTTATCTGTCCAGTGAACTGATACATATCCGTGCCAAGGGCTTCCTTTGAACCGGGTTTGTAGTTTATGTTGCCGTCTTTGTCGTAGGGTTGCATAAAGGGATTCACACGGAAAGCATACTGCACGGCGTTGTCGCTAGCATAATCCTTCTCCGTACGGGCAAGGTTCACGCTTGCTCCTGCACTAAGCCACTTGTTGATTTGCGTGTCAAGGCTCGTCTTCATGGTGAACTTCTCTTGCTCATCATTCTTGTAAATGCCTTCCTCCTGAGTATAACCAAAGCCCACATGATAGCTTGTCTTGTCGGTTGAACCGCTTACTGCCAAATAATGATTCTGCTGCTGGCCGTCTTGGAGTACAAAGTCTTTCCAATCGTAGGTGTCGCCTTACTTCAACAATTCCGTCATCCTGTATTTGCCACTGACACCATCCCTAAGCAAACAACGGTCTAGGTCGTCGTTAATCCATACAGGACGCCCGCCGTTGTTGTCGCTGCCTGCCTTGCTCAGGAATTTCATAAAGCGGAACTTATAGAAGCCTTCGGCACTTAGAAATTCGGGCATGTTGTTAACCTTGCTTATACCATAATATCCATCGTAGGTTATCTGTGGTTTATGGGAACTCTTTGCCACACTACTGCCGCTCTTGGTGGTTACTATTACCACACCTGCCGTGGCGCGAGAACCATAGATAGCTGTACTTGAAGCATCTTTCAACACATCAACACGCTCTATATCTTGCGGGTTGAGAAAATCAATGTCTGAACAAATTATACCGTCAACAACATAAAGAGGAGCTTGATCGCCTTGCACAGAGTTCTTTCCGCGAATCTCTATGTTGAATGTTCCGCCTGTACGACCTGTGCTCTGCGTTATATTCACTCCAGGCACCGAGCCCTGCAGATTGGCAATGACAGAAGTTGCACCTTTTTCGTTTAATTTCTGCGTACCAACACTACTTACTGAACCAGTAAGATCGCTCTTCTTCATTGTGCCATAGCCTACGACCATGACTTCGTCAAGTTGCCGCTCTGTTCCCTTCATCACGACACTCACGGTGCCTTTGTTGCCGACAGCCATAACGATATCGTCATAACCGAGATAAGAAAACTTTAACTGTTGGTTGGCCTTGGCTGAGGGAAGAGAAAAATTGCCGTCAATGTCTGTCACGGCAGAGGGCTTCCCGTCAACATAGACAGACACCCCGATAAGAGGTTCGCCATTGGAATCAGTCACTGTACCCTTCACGGTCTGCTGAGCTGCTGCTGTTATTGCCATGGCAGACAGAAAGGCCAAAGCTACTTTCCGCTTGTTCTGTTTTGACATAAAAAGATAGATTTAAGGTTAAAAAAACGTAAGTTATCATGCAAACGTCTTAAAAACGGACGTATTGACGCAGTGTTTGTAACCAAGAGCAAAAAGAATTGTTAAAAAAAATACGAGAATATTAAATCATTATCTGCCTCAACGAGGGAAAGAGAAGATTCTCCATTATTATAAAATCGATAAAGCAATATACAGAACTTACAGGAAAAGCACTTCACAGTTATTGCACCGACTAAAGAAAACAATTCGGAATCTTGACTATTTTTTTTAAATTATAGACTATAATTCAGTAAGAACCTGTTAAATTTGCATTTTTCAATGCGATATATCTCCTTATGAGAATTTAAGAAATTAAGTCAATGGAGAATAAAATCAATTTAATAATCTTTTAATGCAATACTCAAGATGATACATGGCCACCAGGTTCTCCAAATGATGGAGGGCAACTGTTATAAAACCAAGCAGGAACTAGTAAACGCAGTCATAAAGAAGTTCGGCAAAGACGAACGGTTCTATACTTGCTGTGCCGAAGATTTATCGGCAGAACAGCTTGTGGAATTCCTTGAAGAACATGGAAAATTTATGCCAGCAACGGGTGATAATGATTTTACTGTAGATGTGACGAAAGTTTGCAACCACTGATATAACAGCGGTTTACACAATGCATGATGATATTTTGCAGCGGCATTTTGATGCTAGATATTACCAAATAAAGATAAAGTAAAACGAAAATTCGAGTTAAAATGAAGCGCATAATAACATTTCTCTCGCTAACAATTGCATTGCCCTTTTTCTCTTCGTTCATTCATGCACGTTCAACAAATACAGAAAAAGGCAGAAGTATTAGCCAATCGGCGAATTCCGCTGATGAACTGCAAGATATGCGAATGAAAATAGATTCGCTCGATGCCCAACTGATAGATGTTTTGTCAAAGCGCATGCAGGTTTGTGTGGAAGTTGGCAAATATAAAAAAGAGCATAACGTGGCAGTAGTTCAGTCTGACCGTTTTAAACAAATTCTTGAAGACAGATGCAAGAAAGGCATCGAGAAGGGACTTGATGAAAACTTCATTCTGCGCATCATGAATCTCATACATGATGAATCGGTAAGACAGCAGAAAGCCCTTCTTAAGGAGTAGTCTTTTTGTTATTGCAACGATGCAAAAAAGATAACGTCTGACAGGTGAATGAGGCAAAACAAACGGCATGGCGAAAATGTAGCAAGAAGATTATCACTTGATTTTACGTCAAAGCCGATAATGAAATAATGATACAAACAAATGAAGATAATTGAAAGCATAATTGTCGGAAAGAAAAATCAAGATTCCTGCGAAGACTGTCTTGTTGTAACCGATGGCTTTGTTGCTGTAATAGACGGTAGCACGAGCAAGACTCCTTTCCAAATCTCAAAAAAGATGAAGAATGGGCGTTTTGCCGCTCTGCTCATATCGGAATACATTGAACGTGAGTTGCCAGACAATGCTACCGTTGACGTTTTCTGCACGGGAGTTACAAAAAGAATTTCTGACCAATATAAATCTCTGAATCTACAATACCGCCTTACGCTTCACCCGGAAGAAAGGCTTACGGCATCGGCAATAATATATAGTAGAGAGCGGAAAGAAGTTTGGATGGTGGGCGACTGCCAAGCACTTGTTAATGGTGTACTTTATGAAAACCCCAAACCATACGAAAATGAAATTGCTCAAAAGCGAGTTGAATTGATAAGCCAAGGCATGCCACCACAAGATGCACGCAACCATATCGAACCGCAACTGATAGCGGCTATGCTTGATGGCCAAAACAAGCAGTATGCTGTTATCGATGGTTTCCCTATCTTCATGCAGGGCGTAAAGGTTATCTCTTGTCAACAAGCACATGGAGAAATTGTGCTAGCCTCTGATGGTTATCCTTTCCTCTTGCCTACTCTTGAAGAAAGCGAAGCAGCGCTTGCACACCAACTTACCGTTGATCCGCAAAATGTCAGCTCGTTCATTGCAACCAAGGGACTGATGGAAGGAAACAAAAGCTTTGACGACAGAACATACGTACGGTTCATCTGAATGGTTTCCGTTTTTCAAGTCTTGCAAAACCGATAATTATGTTAATGATTTCAAGTTATAAATAAAAAGAAATTCGCTTAAATTCTTTTTGAAATATAGAAACATCAGCAATAAATGCAACAAATACAAACATTTTATCCTTTAATATTGAATAAGATATCAATATTTTGCTACCTTTGCATTGTATGTTTATACAAATATAAAAACTAAAACATTAACATCTATGAACAAAAGATTACCTATTGCATTAACGATGCTATTATGCTTCGTTATGTCAACTTTTGCCGACAGAGTCATTACATTTAATGACAGTGGCACAGAGAAAGACGGAAACTCTACTGTTTACAAAAAGAGCCAAATCATAGCTTCTGGAGAAGAGTATGTGGATACCATCTCCAAATCAACAAAGATATTCCTTGGCAAAAGCGGTTTCGGACTGAAGCTCGGTGCTGCAAAAGCTAAAGGTATCATGACCATCAAACTGAAAGATGCTTGCAATGCAACGGCTATAAAGTATAAGGCAGCACAGTATTCTGCAACAGAAACAACCTTAGTTGTGGGAGACAACACAAATGAATCTCTGACAGCTACAGTAACGGAATATACAATTCCGCTCACTGGTTCTGCCATTTCAGAAATAACGGTTACGTCGGGCAGCAAGCGTGCATATATCACAGAACTTACCCTTGTTGAAGGAGAAATTTCTAACGTTGCAATGCCATCCATCACAGGAACAAATCCTTTTGTTGATTCAACGAATGTAACAATTTCTTGCGAAACAGAAGGAACCAAGATTTATTATACAACTGATGGCAACGACCCTACAGAAGAAAGCACACTATATACAGAGCCTTTCTCAATCAAGTCTTCTTGCACAGTGAAAGCTATTGCTGTTGCAGAAACGGGCAAGAGTTCTGTTGCTGCAAAAGAATTTATGTTGATTCCGTCTTACGACAAATTGTCTGATGTGAATGCGCTTGAAGAAAACACACAATTCTGTTTCACAGGCAAGGCTTATGTCGTTGCCAACCCTAATAACATTCACGTTTATCTGCAGGATGAAACAGGAACAAGCCTAGTTTATGACAACACACAAAGGACCGATCTTGCCGTAGGATCAGCTGTTACTCCAGGATGGACAGGAACTGTATCTGTTTATAAAGGTCTTACCGAAATAGTTCCTTCTTCAGTTCTAACTGCTGTAGAGGGTGATTCAAAGGAAATAGTATATAACGAAATGTCAGAAGATGACATCGTCCTTGAAAAGATAAACACTATAGGTTGTTTCAACGACGTGACTTACAAACTGCCTGACACAGGCAAGAGCGTGACAATCTATTTGAATGATACCACAGAAATTGTTGCATACAACAATTTCGGATTGGAGATCAATGCACCTGAAAATGATGAGACCTACAATATTCTCGGTGTTGTAAGCCGCACTAACGATGATGTTTATTTCCAACCCCTCAAAATAACTCGCGTACCAAAGAATTTGGATGTTTCTCTTGAGTTGGCAAAGGCATGCAACGTCGCAGCAGAGGTTTCAGAAAAAATTTATTCAGTAACGAAGACTGGTGACAAAATGACGAGCCTTACCGTTAAACTTGCTGATACCGATGGTACTTACACATTTTCTAAGCCTATAGACGTTGACTGCCCGTTTAGCATTATTGGTAACGAAGAGAAGCCTGTAACGATTGATGCTACAGAACTTGAGGATTTCCCATTTGTCCGCATGTCTGAAACACCACAGTGTGAAGTTGACTCTAATGGATTCTATAAAGCAGATTCTATTGTTTTTGACGGTTTGAACATTAAGAACCTCATGGGGCAACTGTTCTATGCAAATAAGATGAAGTATCTTATTGATAAGGTTTCTTTGAAGAATAGTATCGTTAATATTACTTGCCAATCAAACGACAGCGTAACAGTTGAAAACAAGAAGAACATCTTCGACACACAGAATGGCGGTGTCATTGCAATGCTTGACATAGAAAACTCAACCATTTATGCAAATCCTGCACACGTAGGAACTCTTTACAGTTCGCAAAGTGGCCAGAAAGCAACAGAGGCTGGACTTGATATGCAAACGATAAGCATAAAGAATTCTACCCTTTATAACATCGCTTACAACAAGAATGTGAACTCACATCGTCAGGCTAATCAAAAGTGGCTTACTTACGTTCTGCAGAATAGCATCATCTTTGATTGCGGTAAGGACGGACAGTTTGTCAAAGGTCTGAATCAAGGTCAGCAAGGTGCTAACCCTGTTTGGGATATCTCTCACAACTCTTTCCTGCGCACTGTAAATGATACTATCGTAGACCACAGTTCACTTGAAGCTACCGGTGATGCCGAAGAGATGGTGTTGGACAACGTAGAAGATTATGTAGTATTTGCAGATGTAGCAAATGGAAACTTCACGCTTGATGCAGGATGTCTTCAGGCTAAAGAGAAAATTGGAGATCCACGTTGGCTCGTTGAGTACGACGAAACAAAATCACATAAAAAGACTGATGGAATTAAGAATGTTACAGAACAGGCAACAACTGACGGTGCTTGGTACACACTCCAAGGTATTCGCATAAACATGCCTTCTGCTGGTATCTTCATTCACAACGGTAAGAAGGTGGTTATCAAATAATAAATCTGTGGTTATCAAAGGATAATTCTATAGAGATTTAATTACAAGGAATGGGCTGACAAGCAATAATAACGCTTGCCAGCCCTTCTCTTTTTCTACAGATCTTTTACTTAATTCGAATACCGCCTAAGAATACTCTCAAGAAGACTTATTTGAAATCAATAGCATTGCCAACGCCTTTGTGCTGTGGTGCAAACTTAATTCCCAAGAATTTTGCGACAGTAGCGGCTATCTGATTATTGAAATATGCTCCGGAAGTTAGTACTCCCTTGGCAGGGATGCCCTTTCCAAAAGCCATTAACCATGTCTGATGAGAATTTGGAGTAAGAGGCCCATGATCACGCCAGGCGTTTATATTTGTGTCACCACGCCCGTGGTCGCAAGTAACAATAACCGTTGTCTGATCTTTATAGAAGGGGTCACTTTGTATGAGTAGCCAAAGGTCTTCCAAGAAAAAATCCGTGTTGTGTGCTGCATCAAGATAGAGACGATAGTTACCGGCATGTGCCCATTCATCAGTATCGCCATAACCTATAAACACCAACTTAGGATGCCGGGTGCGCATAGCCTCCATAGCATATTCGTGAGTAAGAAAATCGAACCTTTCTGCCCCCCAATACTTAGGGCATATTTCCTGAAGTTTATCAAGATATTTCTCACGCTCTGTTGGTGTCTTGGACATAGAATGACGATAGTTCGCATTGACCTCCA
Organism: Barnesiella intestinihominis; assembly: GCA_963586715.1. Taxonomy (GTDB): domain Bacteria; phylum Bacteroidota; class Bacteroidia; order Bacteroidales; family Bacteroidaceae; genus Prevotella. The sequence continues at coordinate 6,043 of CAVAAS010000009.1, read as the reverse complement.
AACCACTTCTCTTCTCGTTGAATATTTCAATGAAACGAGCCCAACTGCCAAAGCACAACACGCTGCCCTTATATTGTGGCGTATTGTTGGCTATTTCAAATACCGTCATATTGGGGTTGGGTATGGCATCATTGCTGTGAATGTTGGCGTCATCGGCATGTCCACACAAGTCTTCATTGTAACCTGGATAAGAAAACCACATTTTGTTGGTAACATCCATCATGCACCCCTGATTGCGATCGCCTATGATTGTTCCGTTCTTTGCAATGAATGTCCATGTGAATGGCATCAGCTCCATGCGACGTTGTTGGGGTGTTTCTCCTTTCCAATAACTTGACTTCATCATAGTTACATCACCAAATTGCTTGGAATTTATAAGCAAACTGTCTGCTCCGCCAAACAACTCTTGCCAACGATAGCCGTCAACAGTTATTAACACCACTTTCTGTTCTGCCTTGCTCAACTTAGGAATGAGGGCTAAGGCCATGAAAACCATCAAGAAAATCTTTTTCATCTTTTATTTATTTTAACCACCAAGGTTTCGCACTTATTTTGTCATTATTCTCGCCAAACTGATTTTTCACCGCTTCTTCTACGTTTTGCGTGTTATACTTATTCTCTGTATCGGGATACATCCAACGGTATGGAATGGGGTTGTCTGCCAAATGTGCGAACTGGGGATATCCAGTACGCAAATGCTCGAAGAATGGATACCAACCACCCTGGAAGAAGCTGACGCAATACTTTTGATATATTATGCGCTCTATTTTCTGCTCTTGCGTAAGTTTGTCATCCCACTTAACCTCATCGCCTTGCAGATAGGTCGCTGCAGCAGCGTCTGTAACATATTGTGCGTAGTCTCCAGAATATGTATAATACCATTCAAATGAGGCTTTCACACCATTCTCATAATACGCTTTTGCATCACCTTGAATCCATCCCCGGACAACAGCTTCAGCCAAGATTTGCTGCAACTCTGCATAGCCTATCAATATTGTCGGCTCACCTGTTGTGTTTGTACGATAACGGGAATTGATCTGGGAAATCTTACCTGCACCCACCAGGTTCTTGTTCTCGCCATAAGGTACGGTGGGGTCGCCACCAGCATAAGCAGTAAAATCTGTTACCGATTTGCCTGCAGTAGCAGCCTCATTCGTGGGCAGCGCATATAGGAACAAACGCGGATCTTGTCGGAGTGCCATACCGTCAATAAAAGTCTTGTCCATATAGAAACCTGACCATTGGGCATTGAACTGAGGATAGCGGTTTCCTTCCTGATCTATATAGGAAAGTTGGCCATTCTCTGCATTCGAGCTTATCAAAGGTAACTGGGAAATTTGATTGAATTCCTGAACTACATCGTGATTTCCGACTTTCGTTTTATGAGAAAGAGTGAGCAGGACTTTCAAACGGAAAGTGTTTACCAGCTTCTGCCATTTCGCTGAGTTTCCACTAAAAACTATGTCACCGTCAATTGTTTCTCCCTTACTGGCTGCTTGTGCTAGTTCGTCATTTGCTGTAGCTAACTCGTCAAGAATTCCCGCAAAAACTGTTTCTTGTGTATCATATTTAGGAGTAAACAAGCCTTCGCTTTCGCCTTTCAATGCTTCGGTATAAGGAATATCACCAAACTTCAACGTCAAGTTATAAAAATAATAGGCGCGGAAGAAATGATAAAGACCGTTATAAATGGTCTCGCCCGTTCTGTCGGCTTCCTCTTTCAATTTAGTCACCTGCAGAAGTTCATTGTCATAAGAACTAAAACTCCCACGATTCCATTCAAAAAACTGTTCTGAATTATGTCCATCCGTCTGAACTACCATTTTATCGGCATACATACCGTCTGTTCCGCGCGAAAAGGCACTCTGACAAATGTTGGGAAGAAGAAGCTTCGGCGAAACCTCTGTTGGGTCGTTTGGATTATCGTTAATTTCATCAAAGCTGCTGCATGAACTAAATAAAGCGCCAGCTATGACCAATGACATAAATATTTTTGTTTTCATCTTGTTTTCCTATTTTATTAATTTTTTTAGAATTTCACATTTATACCAAAGCCAACATATCGTGCTGTGGGGTCTGCTGCACCTGTATCACTGCTTGTATCACCGCTAACATCGGGATCTACATACGGAACCTTTGCCCAAAGGAAGGGATTGTTGCAGAAGAGCGTCGCTGTGAGCGCCTTGACAACACAACCTTGCGGCAACAGTTTATGAAAATCATAACTGAGACTTATCTGCCTTACCTTTAAATAAGTTCTGCTAAACGTGTTGGCAAAGAATTTATCCATCTTGTCGGTTACTGTTGCGCGGTATGGATAATTCTGACACCAAGACTGCCAATCAACAGCATTGGTAAACTTCTCATACTTACGCGTATCAGAAACTACGTTTCCATGCACATCATAAGTAACCTCTCCACTGACTACACGCACTGCATTAGGAACATACACTGGCTTTCCTGTAGAATATTCTTCATCACGATACATCACTGAGTTTGGATGCTTGCCGCCCCACCACATTTTAGGACTCAAGTTTGAATACATCAAACCGCCAATAGCTGCATTCAACTCTATGCCCAAGGTAAAGTCATTCAGGCGAAATGTATTCTGCATGCCTAGTCTTACATTGGGTTCATAATGTCCGATCTTGCGCACATAAGGGTCCTTCTGTGGTTGTCCGTTGGCATCAACTATAACCCTGCCTTCTGGATCTCGCTGCCAGACTGTTGCATAATAAGCATCAGCCCTGTCACCTTTCTTGAGGTTTCCGAAATATTCGTCACCACCATATATTGAAGTCAACTTCCTGACGCTGTGACTGGCATTTAAGTTGAAATTCCATTTAAACTTCTTGCCTTCAATAGCTTTTACTCCAAGGATTGCTTCAATACCGTTTGTCGTGTAGGTGTTACCGTTTATCTTTCGGGAGTCAAACCCTGAAGCTTGGGATATTGCCATGTCTAGAATTTGGTTCGTATCGAGTGAACGATAATAGCTGAAATCTAAAGAAATACGTTTCATGAAAGAAGTAGAGAATCCTATCTCAAATTGACTAGTCTTCTGAGGCTTTATGTTTGCATTCACCAATGCAGAAGGATAACTCACAACTGTATTGCTGCCCCATGAACTTTCTTTCGTATAAACTTGCAGTATCTGATAGGGATCCAAGTCGCTTGAAACAGTTGCCCAAGAGCCCAATACCTTGAAATAGTCAACAAATTTTGGCATCTTAATGTAATCGGAAACTACAGAACTTATTGCAACCGATGGATAGAAATAAGAGTTATTGCCTGAAGCAATTGTTGAAGACCAGTCGTTACGGCCTGTAAATGTTAGATAAGCGTATTTTGAAATGTCTAGATTAACAGACGCATATACACTCTTTATCTCTTTTTCGCTGCGTGATCCCCACAAAGAATTGTCTGAACTATAAGTAAGTATTGAACCTGTAGAATTCTTCAACGAATATATGCCAGGAACGTTTAAGCCATCTGTTGAAGCATAGTCATTGCGATATTTGCGATAGAAAACGCTTCCTCCTGCATTAACCGTTAGGTTGATGTCATCCAAAAAGCTCTTGGTGTATGTAGCCAAAACATCTGCATCAACATTGTCTTGACTAACATTCCACACTTTATATGCTCCCTCACGCGAATCGCCATAATTGAGATATGACTTTGGTATCTTATTCTCTGTCAGATTTCTCTGTGAACGTAAAGATACGCGCCCCATAACACTCAGCTCCGGCAATATCTGATAATTCAATCGCAACTGACCGGTGGTAACATTACGACGCTCTGAATGTTTAGCCTGAGTAAGCGCAAAATAAGGATTGTTATACCAGGCATAGTTATAGTTTGCCTGTTTATATCCTTCCATTCCCGTTACCCATTGATGCTTTTTCAGCTCTCGGATGTCTATATCATCACCCATCCATTCAACAATGGAATACATGAAATTTGAAGGGTGATAACCATAATCTGGATAGTTCGGCGTTACAACTATATTATAATTCAACATAGCATCCAACGTCAGCTTGTCTGAAAGATTAAATGTCGAATTGAAGTTCAAGCCGCCTGTATGCAGTGACGTTGATGGTGCCTGACCTTTCTGGTAAGCATATTGCCCCAAGACATAAACTTTGGCACGCTTTCCCTTATATGACAAAGACAAGGTATTGTTGGTAATTATGCCCGTTTCCAAAAATTCTTTCAGGTTGTCATGAGAAGTTAGAGGCATAGCAACACGTTCGTATCGGCTTTGATCATCATATTTTGTACCCTTTACACTACCCCACCAAGGAATTTCTTCACCGGTTACTTTATCGCGTATAGGACTGTTCCATTGTGCTGCCATATTGCCAACATCCAACTTTGGACCCCATTCCATGTCATCATCGGACTTTCCGCCGCCTTCGCCATCCCAGAACGCATACTGTCCATTTGAACCACTACCGTACTGATGTTGGGTTTCTGGATAGGCAACGAAACCAGCACTAATCATGTCTTTTGTTGAAAAGCTTACCTCTATTCCTTCCTTTTCGGCTTGCTTCGTTGAAATCATTATTGCGCCATTCTTACCTCTTGCGCCATATAATGCAGAAGCAGCAGTACCTTTCAATACATTGATGCTAGCAATATTCTCACTGGAAACATCAAACATGTCTGACTCAATGGGCACGCCATCCAATACAATCAATGGAGAATGTCCGCGAAGAGAAAATGAAGGTGTTTCAAACATACTTGAAGGTACAGAAACCGTTAAACCTGCTACTTGACCTTGTAAAGAAGAGCCCACATTCATATTACCTTGTGCAGTTAAATCTTTACCTGAAACCTGCTGAGTAGTATAACCCAATTTCTTCTTCTCTTGCTTTATACCAATAGCCGTCACAACAACTTCATCAATATCCTGAACATCAGAGTCCAACGAAACATCCATATTATTCTTGTTAACCTTTACGGTCTTTGTCTTGTCACCTACATAGGTGATTTCGAGAACTGCATTTTTATTTGCATCTATGGTATAGTTTCCGTCAACATCCGTAACTACTGCTATGTCTGTCCCTTTAACTCTTACAGTAGCTCCTATAACAGGACCCATTTTGTCTGTAACCTTACCTGTTACTCTCATTGATTGAGCGAAGAGAGTGGCATTCACACACAAAAGGAAAGCCAATACTGATAACTTCTTCATAATCCTTTTACTCTTTTAAACTATTATTTGAGTTCTACCTTAGAAAATAAATAAACAAGTTGTTTATAATCTTTCTTGTTATTCTTCAAAGCCTTTTCAAAAGACTTGCTGTCATCTGCATAAAAAGCCGAAATGGCTACATTCAATACATTATTCATTTGCCTTGCAGCTTCGTCTTTTGAAATTTTGTTTTCTTTGAGTTCATTCTCCAAACCTTTAGAAACTTTTTTTACGGCATTGAAGAGTTCACCCTTCTTTATAACAATTCGTGTAGTAGGATCGCCAGGAACTACTGGTATACGTTTAATGCAAAGTCCTTGTAATTGGTTATAAAGGAAAGTCGTCTCCTTGGCAAACTCAACATTTTCTGTAATCTCCTCCAATTGCACGTCGGAAGGTTTAGCCACACTGAGCATAAATTTCCACGTAGGAGTAGCATTGTCTGTCTTGTTTGTTCCTGTCACAATCTCATTCTCAGCAAATGTTGCAATGCTTGACAAAAGCAACGTAGCTAATAAAAACTTAAATCTCTTCATAATAAATTATATGTTGTTAACTTTTGCTGCAAAGTTAGACCTAAGAGATTACAAGGGTAAAACAACAAAAATACAATGCTATTACCATAATGTTTCAGAATTATTGTATAAGAATCTATACACAATAATTCAACAAAATTATAATAATAAGCATGTATAAAGGAAAGGAATAAGTTGATAGGAAGATAGAATTAAAAATCAAAACACAAAAAACCTCCGAAGTATTCCTTCGGAGGCTCTTCACTTGCGGCTCTTTTTCTTTTCCTTGCCGCTAAGAATGAAAAAAGGCGGTGACCTACTCTCCCGCATT
>CAVAAS010000008.1:0-94414 GCA_963586715.1 Barnesiella intestinihominis | reverse complement strand
TAGAGTATTCCACCGAGTTCGTTATTTGGGCGAGGAAGTGCAAGAAAGTGCCGCATAAGTTCAACTATGAACTGATGAAGCAAATCAATGGTGACAAGCAGATGACGGACGTGTGGCGTTTGCCTGCAATCGGGGTGTGGGAGAAATCATGCGGCAAGCATCCCACGCAGAAACCGCTACGGCTCTTGACAAGGCTTATTTTGGCATCGACCGATAAGGGGGACTGGGTGTTTGACCCATTCAGCGGAAGCGGTACTACTGGTATAGCGGCTAATCTTTGTAATCGTCGCTTCGCAGGTATCGAGCAGGAACTTGAATTTTGCGAGATGGCGAAATCCCGACGCATGGAACTGGATAACATTGAGAAACGAAACAACCTCATTAAGCACATTGATGATTTGAAGTCTGTACGTGAAAGTAGCTTTGCTTCCGAAGATTCTCCCCTGTATGGTCATCTGCCCTTTGAAGTATAAGCCCACCAAATCTTCTAACCCTACAGCCGCCTGACTTTAAGCCCACATCCTAAGGTCAGGCGGTTGCACGTTCATCACTCATTCAACTCTCATTCACCATTCGCAAACGCAAAGCCCAAGTTACCGTTATCAAGGAAAATATACGCTAAAAAGGCACAAAAAACATGAAACCTTTGCAAATCATAATTTTTCTGCCTACCTTTGAACATCAACGCCCAAAACCTTAAGTCCGCCGGGCTACTGCCACAGGGCATCAACCGATGGGCGATAAACACAAATAATGCATACACAGTGAAGAAAAAACTATACATATTCCTATTGGCTCTGCTGCCGCTTGCCGCTAACGGCCAGAAGATTTCCCTCGGCTCGTGCGAGACAAAGGACGGAGGCCAGTACAAAGGCGAGATGGTGGCTGGAAAGCCACACGGCAAGGGAAATGCCGTATACAAGAACGGTGACACATACGAAGGCGAATACGTGAAGGGACGCCGGCAAGGCTACGGCATATACTCCTTCTCCGACGGAGAGAAATACGAGGGACAGTGGTATCAGGACCAGCAGCACGGCAAGGGGACTTACCACTTCATGAACAACAACAAGTATGACGGCCTCTGGTTCCGCGACTACCAGGAGGGACACGGCGTGATGTACTACTACAACGGCGACAAGTACGACGGCAACTGGTATCACGACAAGCGTTCCGGCAAGGGGAAATACACCTATGCCAGCGGGGCCTACTACGACGGGGAGTGGAAAGACGACAAGAAAAACGGAAAGGGCTTCTTCGACTGGCACGACGGCACCACCTACGACGGCATGTGGCAAGACAACATGCGCTCGGGCAAAGGAACAAACAAATACTCCGACGGCGACATATACACCGGCGAATGGCTCAACGACATGCAGAACGGAAAGGGAATATACAAATTCCGAAGCGGCGACATGTATGAAGGCGACTACATCAACGGCAAAAGAACCGGAGAAGGGATTTTCCGCTTCATTAACGGCGACAAATACACCGGCCACTTCAACGACGGATACATGGACGGCATGGGCACATTCACATGGAAGAACGGTGACGTGTACGTGGGAGCATGGAAAAACGACCTGCAACACGGGCACGGCAAGCTGACGAAGAAAAACGGCGACGTGTTCGAAGGTGACTTCAAGAACGGAAGGCAAGACGGACTGATGATTATCCACTTCGCCGACGGCAGCAAATACAAAGGCACCTTCAAGGACGGAAAGCGCGAAGGCAACGCCATAGAAGTGGACAAGAACGGCAAGCGCACCGAAGGCTCCTACAAGAACGGCGAACGCGACGGGAAGTTCATCGTTAAAGACCGCAACGGAAACATCGTCTCACAAGAAATGTATAACATGGGGCGCAAAATCTAAGACACGTCAGCAAGAAAGAAAAAAACATAAAACATATAGAATTAAAAACGAAAACATTATGGTAATTGACACTATCGAAAACCTCGAAAAGTACGAGACACTGAACCCGCTTTTCAAAAGCGTTGTGGAATTCATCAAGAACAACGACCTCAACACCCTCGAGGAAGGCAAACACTTCATCAAGGACAAAGACCTCTTCGTGAACATACAGACAGCTAAAGGCAAGACTAAGGAAGAGGCCAAGGCTGAAACCCACAAGCGCATGATAGACATACAGATTCCTCTAACGGCCGACGAGACCTTCGGCTATACACCGCTCGCCGACCTGCCTGCTGAAGAATACAACGAAGAGAAGGATATAACGAAATACGCCGTTGAGTCGCAGACTTACTTCACGCTCAAACCAGGACAGTTCGCCATCTTCTTCCCACAAGACGGCCACACTCCCTGCATCTCCGACGCACCACAGTTCAAGAAAGCCATCTTCAAAGTCCTCGCATAAAGCAGTAACCATGCGAGGCATGCCCCATTATAGCGGCATCTCATCCGAACACTCCTAAACCAAACAACGATAATCTTATGGCAACCAATACGACAAAAAAAGTCTCAAAGGCTAAGGCTGTGAAAAAGGACACGGCAAAACAGTTAGGACTGGTACAGAAAGACCCCTATCTGGAGCCGTATGCCGACGCCATACGCGGAAGACACGACCATGCAGAATGGAAGAAAAAACAGCTTACGAACAACGGCAAGCGCTCTCTGGAAACATTTGCCAGCGGATACGACTACTACGGCCTGCACAAGATGAGCCGAGGATGGGTGTTCCGCGAGTGGGCGCCTAACGCCACTGACATCTATCTCGTGGGCGACTTCAACAACTGGCAGGAAACAGAACGCTACAAGGCTAAACGCATCGGTGGAACAGGCAACTGGGAACTGAAACTGCCCGAGAAGGCTCTGCAACACGGACAACTATACAAGATGCACGTCTATTGGGACGGAGGAAACGGTGAACGCATACCGGCATGGGCACAACGCGTGGTGCAAGACGAAACGACAAAGATCTTCTCGGCACAGGTGTGGAACCCCACTCCTTATGAATGGAAGAAAAAACGCTTCACACCATGCAAGTCGCCCCTGCTCATATACGAATGCCACGTGGGCATGGCACAGGACGCCGAAAAAGTGGGCACATACACAGAGTTCCGCGACAACGTACTGCCACGCGTGAAAGAAGACGGATACAACTGCATACAGGTGATGGCAATACAGGAGCACCCGTACTACGGCTCCTTCGGCTACCACGTGAGCAGCTTCTTCGCACCCTCCAGCCGCTTTGGCACTCCAGAAGAACTGAAGTCGCTCATCGACAAAGCCCACGAAATGGGCATTGCCGTGATAATGGACATCGTGCACAGTCACGCCGTGAAGAACGAGGTGGAAGGTCTGGGCAACCTTGCCGGAGACCCCTGCCAGTATTTCTATCAGGGCGACAGACGCGAACACCCCGCATGGGACAGCCTCTGCTTCGACTACGGAAAGGACGACGTGCTGCATTTCCTGCTCAGCAACTGCAAATACTGGCTAAAGGAATACCACTTCGACGGTTTCCGCTTCGACGGAGTGACATCAATGCTATACTACAGCCACGGACTGGGAGAGGCGTTCTGCAACTACGGCGACTACTACAACGGGCATGAAGACGACAACGCCATCTGCTACCTAACTCTCGCCAACGAGCTGATTCATGAGGTTAACCCCAAAGCCATTACCATTGCCGAGGAGGTGAGCGGCATGCCAGGACTGGCGGCTAAATACAAGGACGGTGGAATGGGCTTCGACTACCGCATGGCGATGAACATACCCGACTACTGGATAAAGACCATCAAGGAGCGGAAAGACGAAGACTGGAAACCAAGCAGCATCTTCTGGGAGGTGAAAAACAGACGGCCCGACGAAAAGACCATCAGCTACTGCGAAAGCCACGACCAGGCTCTCGTGGGCGACAAGACGATTATCTTCCGCCTCGTGGACGCAGACATGTACTGGCACTTCAAGAAGGGCGACGAAAACGGCACCGTGGAACGCGGCATAGCGCTGCACAAGATGATACGCCTCGTTACGGCATCGACCATAAACGGCGGATACCTCAACTTCATGGGCAACGAGTTCGGACACCCCGAATGGATTGACTTCCCGCGCGAAGGCAACGGATGGAGCCACAAGTATGCACGCAGACAATGGAACCTGGTTGACAACAAGGAACTGGACTACCACTACCTTGGCGACTTCGACAAGAAGATGCTCCAGGTGATATCCTCAGAACGCAACTTCCAGAACACAAAGCTCCAGGAAATATGGCACAACGACGATGACCAGATTCTGGCATATATGAGGGGCGACCTCGTCTTCGTGTTCAACTTCAACCCCACACGCTCCTTCACCGACTACGGCTTCCTCGTGCCCACCGGCTCATACGACGTGGTGCTCAACACCGACGCAAAAGAGTTCGGAGGCTTCGGCTTCACCGACGACACGGTGACACACCTGACGAACTACGACCAGCTCTACGTCGACCAGCACAAGGAGTGGCTAAAGCTCTACATACCCGCACGCTCGGCTGTAGTGCTGAAAAAGAACTGAAAGCAATGACAATACGATGCAAGTAACAGATAACAATATCAAAGACAATGTCACAGTGTTCACAACAACAGTCTGCGACATTGTCTTTTGCCTTTTCACCTATTTATATCTATACGCATACCAATGCAACCTGCTCGCCGCCGTACAATCGGCACTCTCCGGCGGCACAACGACCTATAACCGCACCATAGGCGCAGTAATCATCACCGCCCTACTCTACGCCCTGAAAAGAGCCGTGGCAACATGGTCAAGGCGTTTCAGCTTGCTGAAAGCATATCCCGCCTTCACGGTCTTCCCCTCTACCATACTCCTGGCACTCCTCACGGATGCCAACCCTGAAAATGCCTGCTGCTACAACTTGGCAAAGTGGGCATGGCTACTCCCCCTGACACTCATAGCCGTCTATGCGGCAATATACACCCTGGGGCACATTGAGAACGAGGAACAGAAAGAAGAACCCGTCCGCCCGCTTGCAAACACAATTTGGCGAAACGGGCTTGTGGTTCTAGCCGCACTGCTATACGTATGTATCGCCGCGAATACCGACAGAGACATCCACAACCGGCTGGCCATGGAAGCAAGCATCAGCAGCGGCAACTACACCGACGCCATAGCCCGGGGAAAGAGGACGTCAGCCGCCGACCCCTCGTCAGGCATGCTCCGCGCCTATGCCCTGGCACACGAAGGAAAGCTAGGCGAGATGCTCTTTGAGCATGCTCCCGAAGGAGGGTCCGGAGTGCTGCTGCCCGACGGGAAAAGCGCAAGATGCCTGCTGATGTCTGACACTAAAATACTGAAAGGCATAGGATGGCCACGAAGGGCAGGACTGCCTGATGCGGCAAAGTGGCAGAAGATGAGAAAACGCGGACTCTGCAAATCGTCGCTGCGCGATTATGAACTCTGTGGATACTTGCTCGACAAAGACATCGACCACTTCGCTGAAGCCATGCTCGCCTACCGCCTCTTCGACATCAACCGCCAGCCCAAGCACTACCGCGAGGCTATGGTGCTCTATACACACATGCGCTCAAACCCCATAATGAAATACGAAAACGCCGTTATGGAGGCAGACTACCAGGAATTCATGAACATCATCAAGCAGACCACCGACCCCGCACAACGCAAGGCCACAGCCGAAGCAAGCTACGGAACAACATACTGGTTCTACTTCTTCTATGGGAAGAACAAAAAATAAAGGAAAACTGTCGTATACTTCTTTAAAGATAATAAAATGTTCTTATGACAGTTTTGCCATTTTGCCAACCCCTCCCTCTCACGAAAAAATGGTTATTTTTTATAACTCATTGATAATCAAACAAAGTTTAATTTTGACAAAATCCGAGAAAGAGGTGGCAAAATGGCAAAATGGCAAAATCAAGAACTTTTTAACAGTCTGAAAGATTATTAGAACATTTCACAAATAGTTTTTGCCACGGCTTTTGGCAAAATGTCAAAATGTCGACCTTTTGAACAATCAGAAGAAGAATAGAATATTTTTTCCAGTTTTTTGCTAACTCCAAATTTCATTTTAGCAAAAATTTGGAGTAATCTTTTTTTTTGCTAAATTTGCATTTTTATAATCAGAAGAGCCCGGCAAAGCACTTCGCCGCAACAAGAGAAGCATTGGCATGGCGGGCAAACAACCAAACAAGAAAAAACAAAACGGTATGAAGATTGAAGATGACATAAAGAAAGCCGTAGAGACAATGAGAAACGGCGGCATCATACTCTACCCCACCGATACGGTGTGGGGAATAGGCTGCGACGCCACAAACCCCGAAGCCGTGGCTAAAGTGTATGCACTGAAAAAGCGGGACGACTCGAAGGCAATGATCTGCCTGGTTGACTCCACCAACAGGCTGCAGCGGTATGTGAAGAACGTGCCGGAAGTGGCATGGGACCTGATGGACCTGGCGGAGAAGCCAACAACGGTGATACTGGACAATGCGGTGAACCTTGCCCCCAACCTTATAGCTGCCGACGGAAGCATCGCCATGCGCATAACACGCGAAGACTTCTCAAAAGAGCTTTGCTACAGATTTCAGAAGCCCATCGTATCGACTAGCGCAAACATAAGCGGAGAACCCACAGCACAGAACTACTGCGACATTGCGCAGGAGATAATAGACGGCGTAGACTACGTATGCTGGGCGCGCCGACAGGAACACAAACCCCACAAAGCCTCAAGCATCATCAAGCTGGCAGCCGACGGAGAAGTAAAGATCATCAGGTAAAGGGGCAACGGAAATGACATCAAAGAAAGCAGAAGTAATACTCAACAGCTTCATGTCATGGCGCAAAAGCCATATCACGGACAGGCAGTTCACACTGCTGCTCAGTTTCGCCGTGGGCTTCCTTGCAGCAGTGGCGGCAAGCGTGCTACACGGACTGATAAAGCTCATACAGTCGGCAGTATCCACAGGACTGAACATCGACCGCTTCAACTGGCTCTACCTGCTCTGCCCGGTGATAGGTATCTTCCTGACATCACTCTTCGTGAAATACGTGGTCAGAGACAACATCAGCCACGGTATAACACGCATCCTCTATGCCATAAGCAGCAAGAACAGCCGCCTTCGCGCCCACAACTGCTGGAGCTCCGTTATTGCCTCCGCCATAACCATCGGATGCGGAGGTAGCGTAGGAGCCGAGGCACCTATCGTGCTCACCGGCTCAGCCATAGGCAGCAACCTGGGAAAACTGTTCAACATGGATCGCCGCACCATAATGCTCCTCGTGGGATGCGGAGCGGCAGCAGCCATAGCAGGAATATTCAAAGCCCCCATCGCAGGACTAGTGTTCACCCTCGAGGTGCTCATGATTGACCTCACCATGGCTTCACTCCTGCCCATCCTCATTGCCAGCGTAACGGCAGCTTGCTTCACATACATCTTCTCATCGGGAGGAGCACTCTTCGACTTCCACGTTGACGGCACATGGACCCTGTCGCGCGTGCCGGCATACATACTGCTGGGAGTGGCTGGCGGAGCAATAAGCCTCTATTTCATGCGCGCCATGACAGCATGCGAGGGCATGTTCGCCAAGCTGAAAGACCGCCCCTACGCCAAACTGGCAATGGGCGGCGTGATGCTTAGCACGCTGATTGCCGTCTTCCCCGTGCTCTACGGCGAAGGATACCACAGCATTAACATCCTCCTGAACGGAACGACACAGGAAGACTGGAACCAAATCCTTAACAACTCGCTCTTCTATGGTCACAGTCAGCTACTTGTGGTCTACGTAGGGCTAGTCATCCTGACAAAGGTATTCGCCACCTCAGCCACCAACGGCGGAGGCGGATGCGGCGGAACGTTCGCCCCCTCGCTCTTTATCGGAGCCTATGGCGGATTCTTCTTCGCAAGGCTGTGGAACATGTATAATATAGGTGTCTACGTGCCAGAAAAGAACTTCGTGCTCCTGGGCATGGCGGGCGTGATGGCTGGCGTGATGCACGCCCCACTTACGGGCATCTTCCTCATAGCGGAGATAACGGGAGGATACCAGATGCTTATTCCGCTAATGATAGTGAGCATCTGCTCATACCTTACAATCATAATCTTTGAGCCACACAGCATCTACGGCATGCGACTGGCACGCGAGGGAAAGCTCCTCACCCACCACACCGACAAGGCTGTGCTGACGCTGATGAACATCGACAGCGTGATTGACAAGAACGTGGCGCATGTGCCTGCCGACATGGAGCTGGGCGCACTCGTACACGCCATCAGCCGCGCTCACACCAATGTGCTGCCTGTGCTCGACGAAGGCGGACACTTCCTCGGAGAGATCGATATGGCCAAGCTGCGCCACATACTGTTCAGAACGGAGCTGTACCACCACTTCAAGGTGCGCCAGCTGATGTCGCAACCCAGCGCCATTCTAGGCGTCAACGACCCGATGGAAGAAGTGATAAAACACTTCGACAGCAACGACGCCGTGATGCTGCCCGTGGTTGAAAACGACGGTACGCTGAGAGGCTACGTAAGCCGCTCCCACCTATACACCACATATCGCAAGATGGTGGCAGACATGTCGGCAGAATAAAAACTTTCAAAAAAAACAACACATTTTGTAAAGTAGAGTTTGAAAATACGAAATAAAGCATTAACTTTGCAAAAATTCAAGAAGCGCTGCAACTAGTGGGCGTTCACAACAAAACTAACCGATTTTACGGCACAAGCCTTTCGGGAAAAAGACAAAAGGAATGGAAGCTTTCTTCAGAACACACAACTACCTTGTTGAACATACCGATGCACCGGTCAGACGCCGTCTTATGGACGAGATCGACTGGACCGACCGCATGATAGGCATAAAAGGTTCACGCGGCGTTGGAAAAACAACATTCCTCTTGCAGTATGCCAAGGAGCTGAAGGAGATGGGCAACCGCAAATGCCTGTACGTGAACATGAACAACTTCTACTTCCAGTGCAGGGGAATAGCCGACTTCGCAGGAGATTTCTACAGGACGGGCGGGCGTGTGCTGCTCATAGACCAAGTGTTCAAGGAGCCCAACTGGGCTAGCGAGCTCAGAAAGTGCTACGACCTCTACCCCATGCTGCACATCGTCTTTACAGGCAGCAGCGTAATGCGCCTGAAGAACGAGAACTACGAGCTGAGCGGAATAGTAAAGAGCTATAACCTCAGAGGCTTCTCGTTCCGCGAGTTCCTCAACCTGCAAACTGGCAACAACTTCCCCATTTACTCCCTTCAGGACATCATTCAGAACCACGAACAGATAGTAAGGAAAATTCTGCCTTACGTCTCACCGCTGAAATATTTCCAGGACTACGTTCACCACGGCTTCTACCCCTTCTTCCGCGAACACCGCAACTATTCGGAAAACCTGCTCAAGACGATGAACATGATGACCGAGGTCGACATCCTCTTCGTAAAGCAGATAGAACTGAAATATCTGGAAAAGATAAAGAAGCTCTTCTACCTGCTGGCAGTGAACGGGAAAAAGGCTCCAAACATATCACAATTGGCCAACGACATAGAGACAAGTCGCGCCACCGTGATGAACTACATAAAATACCTTGCCGACGCACGACTGATAAACATCATCTATCCCGTAGGCCAGGCATTCCCAAAGAAGCCGCCGATGGTGGTGATGCACAACCCTAATCTGATGTATGCCATCTATCCCATAAACGTGGAGAAGCACGACGTGATGGAGAATTTCTTCATCAACGCACTATGGAAAGACCATCAGGTGAACAAAGGCTCAAGGGCAGACAGTTTCCTCATCGACAGGAAGTGGCTCTTTACCGTGGCAGACGCCACAAGCCCCATAAAGCCAAGGTCGGGACTGGAACTATACCAGGCAAGGTACAACACTGAAATAGGCAAAGACAAACAGATACCCCTATGGCTCTTCGGGTTCCTTTATTGACACACGGAGGGTTGGCGCTCAAGGCATCGAAAGACATCGATACTTGAAAGAAGCCCAAAGACATAGATATTGAAAGAATACATAGATACTTGAAAGAAAAAGAATAACCTTAAACGGTTAAAAGATACATAAAACAATTAATACATTAACATTAATATTTTATTAAAATGGCAAAAGAAAAGAAGTTTATCACTTGTGATGGTAACGAGGCTGCCGCTCACGTGAGCTATATGTTCAGTGAGGTAGCTGCCATTTATCCTATCACCCCGTCATCTCCAATGGCGGAGCACGTGGACGAATGGGCTGCAAGAGGCCGTAAGAACATCTGGGGACAGACCGTAAGCGTACAGGAAATGCAGTCGGAAGGCGGTGCTGCCGGTGCAGTTCACGGCTCACTCCAGGCAGGTGCCCTCACAACAACATTCACTGCATCGCAGGGTCTTCTATTGATGATCCCTAACATGTATAAGATTGCCGGTGAAATGTTGCCTTGCGTGTTCAACGTTTCTGCACGTTCACTCGCAACACAGTCTCTCTGTATCTTCGGTGACCACATGGACGTGATGGCTTGCCGCCAGACTGGTTTCGCTATGTTCTGCTCTGGTTCAGTACAGGAAGTTATGGACCTTTCGGCTGTTCCTCATTTGGCAGCACTGAAGTCTGACATTCCGTTCATCAACTTCTTCGACGGTTTCCGTACTTCACACGAATACCACAAAATCGAGCTTCTCGACCAGGACGAAGTGGCTAAGCTCGTTGACCCGGCTGACATCAAGCGCTTCCGCGACCGTGCCCTAACTCCTGAGCGCCCTGTTACTCGCGGTACAGCAGAGAACCCTGAAACGTTCTTCACTCACGCTGAGTCACGCAACGCTTCTTACGACGCTCTACCTGAAATCGTTGAGCACTACATGCATGAGCTTGGCAAGATCACAGGTCGTGAACACCACCTCTTCGACTACTACGGAGCTGCTGACGCAGAGCGCCTGATCATCCTTATGGGTTCTGCAACAGAAGCTGCACGCGAGGCTATCGACTACCTCTCAGCACAAGGCGAGAAGGTTGGTATGATCAGCGTTCACCTCTTCCGTCCGTTCAGCGTTAAGCACCTGCTTGCTGCTGTTCCTCAGACAGTGAAGAAGATTGCCGTTCTCGACCGTACAAAGGAGCCGGGAGCTGACGCTGAGCCTCTATACCTTGACGTTAAGAGCGCATTCTACAACGTTGAAAACAAGCCGGTTATCGTTGGTGGACGTTATGGCCTCGGTTCTAACGACACAACACCTGCAAAGATTATCTCCGTATTCAACAACCTCGCTCTCAACGAGCCGAAAGACCACTTCACTGTTGGTATCATCGACGACGTTACATTCACCTCTCTGCCACAGGTTGAGGAAATCCCAATGGGCGGCGAAGGTCTCTTCGAGGCTAAGTTCTACGGACTGGGTGCCGACGGTACCGTTGGTGCTAACAAGAACTCAGTGAAGATCATCGGTGACAACACTGACAAGTATTGCCAGGCTTACTTCTCTTACGACTCTAAGAAGTCAGGTGGTTTCACATGCTCGCACCTTCGTTTCGGTGACGAGGAAATCCACTCTACATATCTCGTTAACACTCCTAACTTCGTTGCATGCCACGTTCAGGCTTACCTCCACATGTACGACGTTACACGCGGTCTGCGCAAGAACGGTACGTTCCTTCTGAACACTATCTTCGAAGGCCAGGAGCTCGTTGACTTCATGCCTAACAAGGTTAAGCGTTACTTCGCACAGAACAACATCACCGTTTATACTATCAACGCAACTAAGATTGCACAGGAGATCGGTCTTGGCAACCGTACCAACACCATCCTCCAGAGCGCATTCTTCCGCATCACAGGCGTTATCCCTGTTGACCTCGCTGTTGAGCAGATGAAGAAGTTCATCGTTAAGTCTTACGGCAAGAAGGGTGAAGACGTTGTGAACCTGAACTACAAGGCTGTTGACCGTGGTGACGAATACAAGCAGCTTACCGTTGACCCAGAGTGGGCTAACCTCCCTGACGACGCTGTTAAGGAAGACGACGCTCCAGCATTCGTTAAAGAACTTGTTCGTCCTATCAACGCTCAGGCTGGTGACCTCTTGAAGGTTTCTGACTTCGTTAAGTTCGGCACTCAGGACGGTACATGGCAGAACGGTACTGCAGCTTACGAGAAGCGCGGTGTTGAGGCTTTCGTTCCTGTATGGAACGCTGAGAACTGTATCCAGTGTAACAAGTGTGCATTCGTTTGTCCTCACGCAGCAATCCGTCCGTTCGTTCTGACAGACGAAGAGTTGGCTGGCTTCAACGGTGCTACCGTTGAGATGAAGGCTCCTGCAGCAATGAAGGGCATGCACTTCGTTATCGAGCCATCACCACTCGACTGCTTGGGTTGCGGCAACTGTGCCGATGTTTGTCCTGGCAAGAAGAACCGTGAAACAGGTGAGCTTGAGAAGGCTCTCAAGATGGTTCCTTACAATCCGGACAGCAAGGACATGCAGGATCTCGCTGCAGGTTGGGAATACCTCGTTAAGCAGGTTAAGACAAAGCAGAACCTCATCGACATCAAGTCTAATCCGAAGAACTCTCAGTTCGCTACTCCGCTCTTCGAATTCTCAGGCGCTTGCTCTGGTTGCGGTGAGACACCATACGTTAAGCTCGTTGCACAGCTCTTTGGCGACCGTCAGATGATTGCCAACGCTACTGGTTGCTCTTCTATCTATTCTGCTTCTATACCTTCAACTCCTTACACAACAAACGAAAAGGGTCAGGGTCCTGCATTCGACAACTCTCTGTTCGAGGACTTCTGCGAATTCGGTATGGGTATGGTGCTCGGTAACAAGAAGATGAAGGAGCGCGTTGAAGTTCTCCTCAACGAGGTTATCGCTTCAGACAAGGTTTCTGAAGAGTACAAGGCTGCTGCTACTGAATGGATGGCTGCAAAGGACGATGCTGACGCATCTAAGGTTGCTGCAGAGAAGCTGAAGCCATTCATCGCTGAAGGTGCTGAGGCTGGTTGCGAGATCTGCAAGGAGCTGAAGACTCTTGACCACTATCTCGTTAAGCGTAGCCAGTGGATCATCGGTGGTGACGGTGCTTCTTACGATATCGGCTACGGTGGTCTCGACCACGTTATCGCTTCTGGCGAAGACGTTAACCTGCTCGTTCTCGATACTGAGGTTTACTCTAACACTGGTGGTCAGTCTTCAAAGGCTACTCCACTCGGCGCTATCGCACAGTTCGCAGCTCGCGGAAAGCGCGTACGCAAGAAGGACCTCGGTATGATTGCCACAACTTACGGTTACGTATACGTTGCTCAGGTAGCTATGGGTGCCGACAACGCACAGTGCTTGAAGGCTATCCGCGAGGCTGAGGCTTATCCTGGACCATCACTCGTTATCGCTTACGCTCCATGTATCAACCACGGTTTGAAGATCAAGGGCGGTATGGGTCGCAGCCAGGCTGAGGAAGCTCGTGCCGTTGCCTGCGGTTACTGGCACTTGTGGCGCTTCAACCCAGAGTTGGCTAAGGAAGGCAAGAATCCGTTCTCACTCGACTCTAAGGCACCAGACTGGAGCTTGTTCCAGGATTACCTCATGCATGAGGTTCGCTTCATGTCGGTGAAGAAGGCTTATCCTAACGAGGCTGACGAGCTCTTCGCTGCTACTGAGCGTATGGCTAAGCTCCGCTACGAGAGCTACATCCGCAAGAGCAAGGAAGACTGGAGCGAAGCTACTGAGGCTTAAACTAGCGGAAAAAAGTAATGACTAACTTTCTGTCGGCACCAATCATATAAGCATAAATATATATGGTGCTGCTGAAATAAACTCCAAAGGGGAGGCAGACAACGTTAATGGCGTGTCTGTCTCCCCTTTTTTGTATGCCCGGCATGAGCATACCGAAAGCAGGAAGAAACATACTTCGTTTTTCTCCTACTCGATTTAAAGATTGACGAAATATTGCCGTCCGATAAAATATTGATTTCGCATAGTAAAGCTTTGAATAACTGCTCTTTATAAGTTTCTGGAAAATTATGGGATAATTTGTCCATTGTATGGTTTTCTATCCATTGCGGAAAGTTTTGCTTTCCATTGAGGAATGGTTTGCTTTCCATGTCGAATGGTTTGCCAGACATTGCAGAATAGTTTGCTAGACATTGCCCCTGAAAGGGGCACATATTTAAACATCACAATGAATTATAAGCCCCATACAGGGGCAAAACAATTGAAAACAATAAACGCGGGGGCAAGCCCCCTGCGCTATGATGTGTCGTCCCTACAGGACTTGTCTGTTGCTAATTTTTACCGGATAGCAATAAATAAAAGACTTTACTATAGAACTCTATCTTATGACCTTACGTGTCGTTATTTAATGACCTTACGGGTTGTGCCATCGCTCATCTTGATGATAGAGAAACGCAGCTGTCCTTTCACTGCTTTACGGCCATCAATACCGTAACGTGACACCTCTGTGAGGTTATCTGAAAGGTTGGCATTGTAGATACCGTCGGTTGTAAATTCATAAACAAAGTTCGCATTACTGTCTTTGTTATAATCTATGGGTGGGTTGTTGAGGTCAAACAAACGCCAAACCTTAATTTCGCTCATTGCATTATTGTTGCAGATTAGTCGCACAAGCTTAGTGTTTTTACTGATGTCCAGCCGCTCAAGTGAGTTGTCGTAGCAATAAAACTCAGTAAGCTTTGTCAACTTAGACACATCAATTGTCTTCAACCCACAGCTTTCAGCTCTAAGCCAAGTAAGCTCGGTACAGTCTGAGAGATTAGGAGCCGCTTCAAGAGGATTGGACGGGAATTCCAGTTCCACGAGATTTGTGCATCCAGTGAGATCAAGTTCGGTGCGGCCAGTGTTACCCACATTGAGATATTCCAACGCCCGCTTTTGTGTAGAAAAATCGAAGTTTCCCAGCGACTTGTCTTCATGTACGTAAATAGCTGTGAGGGCAGGGTTGCCGGAAATGTCAAGGCTTGCCAGGTTTGGACACATCGATGCAATCAGTTCCTCAAGAGCCACGCATCCATGAAGGTTTAGTGAGGTTAGCGTGGTTATGTTTGAACAACTAAACATCTTCAGTTTAGACAATCCTTCGCAATCAATGGACTTTAATTTGTTGCATGACAAGTCGAGCGATTCAAGGTTAACGAATGGAGTGACGTCTATTTCGGTCAAATTCAACTGCATAAGGTTCAATTCGCGCAGTCCTTTAGCAAGCGACATGTGTTGTGAGAGGTCAAAGGAAGTGAGCGCTGTGACACCAATATTTATTGCCTCCAGACTGTCCAGTCCTTCAATATTTAGTTGCTCCAAAGATTTGGAGTACATGGCGTATATTTTGCGTAGTTTTGTGTTCTGCGTCAGATCTACTGATGTTAGATTGTTGTTGTTGGTAATACAGAAACTCTTCAGATTTGTGAAATAACCTATACCCTCAAGAGACTTAACTTCAGTGTAGCCGATATAAATCTCCCCATCGTAGGCAGATGCCTCCTCGTTGGTGTAAACGCCTGTTCCACCAGCCAGATTACTGTCAATCCACGCACGGAATATAGGGTCGGGCACATATTCTTCTGCAAGGATGTTAAAGGTCTTATCGGGATTCTCCGGTGCCTCACTCATTGCCATGATCGTTGAGAAGGCACTCCACCCTTCAGCTGCTTGATAGTCAGAAACGGATGCATCTGGAACATAAAGTGTTATTCCATAAGGTGAGGGATAGAAGGAATGACTGCTCACTGCTGGAGGTTCGGCAGCAGCAACAACGAGGCTCATGTTTGATGAAGCAAAAGAGAGAAAGTAGTCGCCCACACTTTCAAGCGTTGACGGAAGAGAGAGGAAATTGAGAGCCTTGCAAGAGGCGAATGCGCGTTGCCCTATGGTCGTTACCCCCTCAGGAATGGTGAGCGAGGCAAGGCTTGAGCAACCGTCAAACGAAGAAGCTCCGATGGCGGTTACTCCCGGTTGTATGGTTACTTTCTCAAGCGATTCGCACGACTGAAACGCCATGTCACCTATGGCAGTAATCGTTTTAGGCAACGAGGCGTTCACAAGGTTCTTACAACCGTAGAACATTTGTGTCAAATCCGTTGCCCCCTCAGGAACGGCAATCGCCTTTAGGGCAGTACACCCCATGAAGACTCCCGTTCCCATATCTTCAACAGAAGAAGGCAGAACGGCTGACGTAAGCTTTTGGCAACCGGAAAAAGCGCGGGTGCCTATGGCGTGCATACTCGAAGGCATAGATGCAACTGATTTAAGAGAGCTATTGGAGAAAGCATATTCTCCGATGTCCGTAAGACCGTCGGGCAATGTGATATTGAAAAGTTTGCTGGCACTTTGGAAGGCGTTATCGCCAATAACCGAAACAGTCTGAGGCACGACATAGTCTGCACCAGTCTTTAAAGCAGGATATTTCAAGAGTTGCTTCATGTCATAATCGAAGAGCACCCCATCAACAGTCTTGTAGAGCGTATTACCTTCAGGCACTGTCAAGCTTTCCAATAAAGACCCTTCAAAGGCGTTGGCAGCGATGCTAACAGTGGATAGCGGCAGAGTGAGTTTCGTCAGCGCACCACAAAAATAGAACATTTGCATGCCTATTTCACCATCTTTTGTGAAGAGATCCACCATGTCGCCCGTTGGACTGAAATAGATTCCATACGAGTCGCCCCCTGATACGATGTTTGCCTCAGAAAGGTCTAATTCGGAGATATTGCCAGACGTTACGGAGAAACTTCCGCACACAGTCTGTAGATATGGAATGTCTGTGCCATTGATAGGACCTATGATTTTCAGCGACGTGAAAGTCTGCATGACGCTGTCGCGTTCCTCCTGCGTAGTCCAGTCCTTGCCGGGGAACACATCCTTCAGTGTGCCCGCTTCCGTGACGGTCACAGTGGTGTCCTTCGGCTCGACTGCCGAAGCGGTGCCAACGCATAGCCACAACTGGGCAACGCAAAAGCCAAATAGTCTGTTTTTTCTCATAATCCGTATAGTTTTAAATTAAACATAATTTTCTTCAAATCCTCTGCACTGACTGGTTTCGCTAGCTTTCCAAAGCGAGGTGGAACGTTTGCCGGTATACTGTCAGCCAAACTCTCATATATAAGAACACCATACCCATTCCAACCGCTGACAGTCTCTTGAGCCGAGCCATCAGCAAGTTCCGCTTCCATCAAGACAAACGATGGGTTAGCGGAGCCTAAGAGCTGGCGCGCAGAAAGGCAATTGTCGGTCCATCCCACAAAAACAGCAGAGGGGAAAATCTCTGTCATGATTTTGCGGAGCATCTGCATGGCGTAGTGTTCTTGACTAAATATCACATACCTCATGCAACAAAATTACGTAGATGAAGAAAATCCCGCAAGCGACATTGCGCCACTTGCGGGATTGAGGGAATGAACTTACGAAATGACGGAATGAACTTACTGCTCGCTATCCGTTCCGCCTCCTAGCCAAGCCAGGAAGCTGTCGCGCCGTGCAGCACTGACTGTCTCACGCTGCGTAACCTTCCCAGCGCGAAGAACCACTGCAAGCCTGCTGCCAAACCACTTTGAGACGCTGTCTATGGCAGAGATTGCCGCCAGCACACTACGTGAAACCTGAAAGAAGTCGTGGCCAGCCACCGCTTCAGCTGCGGATGTGAGGTTGGCAAACTCCGTCAAGCGGCGCCTACCGTCAGAAAGAACAACAAAGATAGATTTGTCTTCGCTCACTATCCATGCAATGTTCTCTATAAGCACATAGTCGTAATTGTCGCCGCTGACAGTAAGAATGCGGTTGCGTTGCACCGTCTTGCGGGCAAAAGCGGCATAGTCAGGCACAGAATGTGAAGCCACTATCGCTTCAAACTTCTCCAATGTCTGCTCAAGATCACTTGGTGTGATGGGCTTTAGCAGATAGTCGATACTGTTCACCTTAAATGCACGAAGCATATACTCGCTATAAGATGTGGTGAAAATAATAGGTGTAACAACGCGTATGCGACTGAAGATTTCGAAGCAGTCGCCATCAGTAAGCTCCACGTCCATTATAACAAGGTCGACGACGTGTGTGCGTAAAGCGGAAACAGTGTCAGCAACCGACTCAGCGGTGAACACCAACTCATAGGAAGGCCGAAGGCGCGCCACCATAGCGCACAGCGACTGCCGGGCTATCTCCTCATTTTCTATTACTGCATATCTCATGACAAATAAGGTATTTTACTCACAAAGTTGTCTCCCTCAGCACCAGCAGTGAAGTTCGCCCCATGAAAAGCGTACAACTCACGAAGGTATCGAAGTCCGAAACCGGTGCCTGCCGAAGACACACGCTTCATAATTGGGTTGCTGACGGTGACACCGGTGGCGGTGATTTCCACCGTGACCACCATCGGATTGCGAGAAGATATTGTGTTGTGTTTTGTTACATTCTCGATGAGCAACTGCATAGTATATGGAATAATGGTATGACTAGCAGCAAGACTTCTGCCAACAACGCTTACCTTAAACTGATTGAGGTAGCGCATCTCCAGCACCTGCACATAACTATTGAGGAAATCAAGTTCTTCTGCCAAAGTGACAACGTCTTTTTGGCGAATGTCAATTATATAGCGGTAAGTTTTCACAAGGGCAATAATAAACTTCTCTGCATCCTCGCGCCGCTCAGTAGAAACAAGGGAATAAAGAAGATTTAGCGAGTTGAAAAGAAAATGCGGATTGACCTGCGACCGCAACACGTCATAGCGGTATCGCTGTGATGCTATTATGGCTCTCTGCGAGATCTCCATCAAGTGTTTAAAATGCCAGACATACCACACCATCTCCCACCCCATCCAAATGAAAGTGTTGCAGAACACAGTGCCTGCCCAATCCACCTTAGGCGACACGACCAGCATAAAGACTAAGTTGGTAAGCGACAAAATCCCGAAAGAAGCTATACCGTCAACCACAAATTTGAATGGGCGCGACGACACACGCGGGAACAGATGAAAAGCCACCACATAGTTAAGCAAGAAAAGAATAAAGATGGGCGGGAAATTGTGAATGACGCTTTCTGACACGTCACTAAAGCTTTTGAAGGGCCACAATTCGTCATAGGCAATCATATTGTAGAGAAACTGAAAGATGACGTAATAGACCACTGCTGCTGCCAATGCTGCAACTACCATGTAGGGGCGAATGTCGCGCAAGCGAAAGACAATGCCTTCAAGTTTCACACCACAAGCGTTGGCGTTTCCTGAAGTCTTAACAACAGACTGACCACGAATGATATTGTTTACATCAGAATAATTCATCATAGGCTTTTAAATTAGCATACACTCATTGACACATGTTTGCATGTTCTTTTCATGTATATAGCCAACGAGCACGTGCAAAATTATAAATTAACTCTGAAGAACTATTCTTTTGGCATGCGTTAATTGACAGAAATCATTATATTTGCAGTAATGAAACGATACGAAAAGTAAATATACATCACCCAAGAACCTTCCCCATGATGATATTTCTATACCAACTTATAACGGCATACATCATTCCCGGAATGATGCTCGCCTTCGGACTATGTCTCCTCTTCCTTACAGTTCCAGAGAAAAAGGGGCTTAAGAATTATATGTTTGCAAGGAAGACTATGGGAGCAACATTCATCGTGTATTTCCTGGCACTTATCATCGAAGCCTTATCACGAAGCCCTCTTGCCGGCGACTTGCTCAACAGCATGATTGTCGTCGCCATAGGCGCCACTCAAGCATACCTCTTCACCTATTCGCTCATCTGCCTGCTTGACATTAACTTTCTGACGAAATGGAAGGTTTGGCGAGAAACGGTTGTTTTGGCAACCGTAATTATAGTGGCATTTGCGGCATTCTCAGTCAGTCGTGACGGCATTGCCGTTGCAGTGTTCCATGTCTTTACGCTATGTTATGTGTTGCAGATGGCACGATATGTGGTGCTTTTCAACCGCTATTACAGGAGTTACCGCCAGCGTATGGACAACTACTTTTCCGATGACGAGCGTCAACGCCTGCGTTGGGTTCCCATGGCCTTCTATAGTGCAACGGGAATAGGAGTTATAGCCCTTTTGTTTGCCTTTATGATAACGCCACTCACGCAGTTGCTGTTCATGCTAGCGGCAGTGGTGTATTACAGCTTGTTCGCCATACGATTCATCAACTATGTGCATGTCTTTCCGATAATAGAGAAACCAATGGACGAAGCTATGCTGGAACTGCCCTCTTCGCCTGCAGAACAAGACATGACACCAACGGACGATGACCAGAACCTTATGCGTCAGATTGAAGTTATCATGAATAACGAAGAGCTGTTCAAGACGCCTAATCTGTCGATAGCCAACATTGCCGTGTTGTGCGGCAAGAGTCACCGCCTTGTGTCCATGGCGATAAATCATTGCCACGGAACGAATTTCAAGACATACGTCAACGAATTCCGCGTAGACTATTGCATACGCCTCATTGAGTCAGGCTGGCTTCGTCAGCACACTCTTGAAAGTCTTGCCACGGAAGCAGGCTTTGCCAACAGGGTGAACCTATACCGAGCCTTCAAGCGCAAGACAGGAATGTCGCCAGCTGACTGGAACGGTGATAAAGCCCAATGACTTTTTCTATGACGCAATATTAAAAGCATCCCCTGCTTTGTATGGTTCATACAAAACAGGGGAAGCATAGTCATTAAATCTCGCTATCTGCGAATGGCGCATGTAGAATCAAGCAAACACAACGCCATCTTGATATTACTCCCAGCTCATAGGCTTCACTACATAGTTCACTATGGGGAAATACTGTCCGCCAGCTCTTCCTGTATACCAACACAGATTCCAGTCGAAGAATGTGCGGTCGGGATTGGTATCGCCAACCACAAGCCCTGGCACACTTGCCGATACAGCAAATCCAGAAGTTTCGGAATGGGAGATAGTATTTGAATGATTGTAGCCGAAGCCTACACCAGCCTTTATACATCCAGCAGTCACCACAAGCTCCGTTTCGGTGGAGAAGGAGAAACCTGTGGATGTTGACGAGGATTTCTCTATAGCTATTTCACGTGTTGTTGCTCCGCCCGACCCTGTGGTCACGTAACTATCTTCCTTTCCGTTGCCCCACATTATGTCCCAACTAGATATTT
Source organism: Barnesiella intestinihominis (assembly GCA_963586715.1). Taxonomy (GTDB): domain Bacteria; phylum Bacteroidota; class Bacteroidia; order Bacteroidales; family Bacteroidaceae; genus Prevotella. Next base: position 73,353 of record CAVAAS010000008.1, on the reverse strand, counting down.
CGCCTGGCTTAGGATAAGAGAACGGATCGCCTATAGTATGTTTGAACACATCGCCAAGATAAGGTGCTGTTGGAGCGTCAGCCACAAGCGTTTCATAGTCAGCAAGTCCCAGTCCGATGGTCCGCGGCTTCCCCGGTATTGCCACATGATACTCGCCGCCTATCTCATCAGGGTTCTCGGCAGAGGTTATCTCGTAAGTATAGAGCGTGTAAGGTGTTATCTGCATGACAACGCGGTTGTCGTCACGTGCTTCATAGGTCTGGCTGTACGTCACAGACGTGCTGGAAGATGTTGCTTTAGAAAATTCGCTCTGCAGCTTTGCTGTGAAATCAACGCCCCCCACTTTCTGCCCAACAAGAGGCACGTTGAACTCATACTCGAAGCCTCCTATGATAGATGCCGATATGCTGCCCGACGATGATGTTTCTGTTCCGGTACTTCGTGAATATCCCCAGCTCGTAACGAAGTCCTCGCTTGGCGATTTCTCGTTATCACCATAAAGGTATGTTGGCGGTGCTGCTATCATGGCATATATGGTCGGCTCGCTAAACGCTTTCTGCGTTGACCGGTATTCCAATGTCTTGCTTTTTGCGTTAATGTTTACGGCACAAAGAGCTGCGCTATTGCCCCACTCCACATTATTATCACCAAACCACCACATCAGTTCACATTCCTTGTTTGTGCTCCATTGGTTGCCTTGAGAGTTATATTTAAACATTTCACTGTTGTATTTCCATCCGCTAACATTCAAGAGGTGATATTCACTACCTGTACTATACCATTGGAAAGCGTTTGCACCGAGGAACGTGTAAAGGAAACGTTTGCCTGATTGGGAAGTGCTCATGCTTGCAAAATAGTAAACCATTTCCGGACAACTGTCTCCAAGTATGTTAGCAGTTACAATATTGTCGGCAAAGATAGAATAATTGCCATCGTCCAGCCAGCTGAACACTTGCTGGTTGTATACCACCTTCCCCTCATCAGGTTCCCATCTCCACAGGTCGGCACCTACAATTATATCGCTATTTGATTTTAACCCGTTCTCCGTGCGCACAATCGTCACGTTGCAGTTGCCTGCACATCCGGCATTGCTGCGGAAGCCTCCGCTCACAGTACCGCCCTTAACGGGAATTTTCTTGAATTTAGTGTCATAAGACGTGGCATCAGGATTGAATTGATACACTCCGAGTGTTGCAGAGTTGGCATACGACTTGCCGTTGTATTCCCGATGTAGCGTAACGATGTCGGGGTATTTCCCGTTGGTTACATTTCCCACTTTCACGTCAAGGAACCAAATGTTTCCGGATGTACCATTCGCATCGCCCAAAGAGCAATACATCTGATGTTTGATTTGGAATATGTCGTCATAGAGAACAAGTTCACCCCAATTATTGTGCAGATTCACAGCTATCAGTTCCAGCTTTTTGATATACGTATTATTGCGGGCGCGAAGCATTACCAGCTCGGGGATATTGTCACTGTCCACATCTCCCACAGCCAGGCGCACCACTGTCTTACCGTCGTAGCCTCTATCCCATCGGTTAAAATCGTCAAAGGCATAGACTTCCGAACTATTCCATACGTTCCATGTCGCCTTGTTTTTGGTGCTTTCCAAGACCTTAGCCCCGTCAAGAACAGTCATGTGTCCACCAACGCTAAGCACGATTTCGTCTATTCCGTCACGAGTAAAATCAGCAGCTAGGAGTTGGAAATAACGGGTTGCAAAGTCATAACGTGCCTCCGTTGTTCGTCCGTCATAAAGGAAATATGGGAAGTTGTTATAGAATTGGCCTGCGTCGAAGCTTATTCCTTCAACAGTAAATTTCTTTATCATCTTGTGGTTCATTGTCGAATCACCATATATCTCAATCTCCACAGCCTCGTTGTCAGATGGCTTTATTGTTGCAGCAAGCCCAAACTCGTCATGATTGTCTGTGCGTATCACGTTTCCGTTCTCGTCAACCTTTGTCCAAAGTTGGAATGGGTGCTTGATTTTAGCCTCAAGGATATATTGTCTTCCATTCACCGTCATTGCAGCCATCTTGCGCAAGGTGTTTTTGTTTTCTTGCTCAATGAAGCCATTGTTTGAGAATTTCGCTTGATAGAAGGGGTAATCGTCTTTCAGGTCGTAGAAGGTAAGTATTCCCGAACGCTTCTCCATACCAGAACTGTTAAGCTGCCCACCACTGAAGTCGAACGCTATACTCTGTTTTGCCCCAAGCATAGTGTATGTCTTTCCCAGAGGCCCGTAGTCCGTTTCGCTTGACGCCAAGGCTTCCTTTGCAGCAGGCACCATACCAAATTTCTTCATCATAGCTGTATATGCCGAAGGAGCACTCCTCACACCGCGTACGTGGAATCCGAGATTATGAATGCCATATGACTTTGTCATGGTCAGTCCATCGGAGTTGTCACGAATGTCAAATGATGTAGGCATGAGGTTATTGGTGCTTCGGGTTAGCAATACAGCATCAGTTTGGTCAACAAGCTTTCCGTTATTTATATATCCGCTGGGGGTAATGCCTACTGAATATATGTCAATGCCGCCCACTTGACTGTTCCATTCGCCTCCACGACTTTTAAGAGCCTTTCCGCAGACGTCATAGTAATACGTTGTCTTTTTCACAAAGTAGTCGATCTCGCCGAGCGTTGGCAGACTCCATCCCTCAGGCATTGCCTTTATGGCTGCCTCTCTTGAATAATAAACTCCGTCACCGCCAGAATATAACCTGGCGCTATTGTCGTTTGCGTCAGTTCCCCAGTTTTCGATATTATCTATCCGCTTTACATCTTCCACGTTTTTCACCCTAAGGTCTTCTGCCATCCACAGCATATCACCGGCACGCACAATTGCATAATTGTTACCGTCGGCATCCTCGCATTTATATAAGTCGAAATATATGGGATGACTAGTATGCGGTGACATATTCATAATGGTTGTCATCTTACCAGAAGTACCAGTAAAACGCAGATGGTCGCCCTGTTCGAAACGGAGGGCATAAAGGCCATGAGCCTCCGCAGAGAGAGCTGGCGTGCCATCGAGCAATGCGTTTACTATAGACGTGTCATAAGAAACCGCCTGTTGCATCATGCCCCCCAAAGAGCGGGGTTGCACAATTGAGAATTTTTCAATGCCTCCACATTGCCATTTGACGCTTTTACGCTGTCTGCCAATCTGTACACTTGCAATATAGATGCCTTTTGGAAGTTGAGGCAAAGTAAGCTGCGTATCTCCTGCCGACAAATGCATCTTTCTGCTATGCAGCAGATAGCACGATAGAGAATGTACGGTCACAACAGCATCTGACGCTTCGCGCAAACAAACAGAAAGCGAGCCATCAGAAAGTTTTATGTCCAAATCCGTGGCTTTGCCTGTAGGGAAGTCGCCAATGCCAAGCAGCACTTCTTTATCAGACGTGAGCAAGAGAGTGTCAGAACCGGAAAGTTCAATACTTTCATTGTTATCCAAGTTCTCAACAAGCACATGTTCCACCGACTGTGCTTCACCGCGTGCACCGAATGTAATCTTTATGGTCTTGCCCGTAGCATCCTCAGCCAATGCCGTAAGAGACATAGACAACATTGCCGCTAGGCATAGTGTAAGGGTCAGGAAGTTGGTTAGTCGTTTTTTCTTCATAATCAGATTCATTAAATGTGGTTAATAGAAATATTTTAATAGTCTGTGTCGGTATGTGCAAATTTAAGTTGCAGAGTTCAAAATAGCACATAAAAGCATCTTCCGCATGTTACACGATACTTTTTTTGTAACCAAATCCATGGCTTTGCCACCGGCTTGTTAGGATTACTTACCGATAGAAATGACCGTCACTACCATGGATGTCGCTTTTGTAAGCCGCAAAAACAATTACGAAAGTTAAAAAGCTATTGTCTGGAACAAAAAATGATAACCTTTTAACAACTGCACAATTTCAATTCTGATAGGAAATATGTATCAAAAAAATCCCCACAAAAGTGAATTTACTTTTGTGGAGATTTATGTATTTGCAAGCGGGGATTGAATTGTAAACTTACTGTTTATGAAAACAGTCCCCGTGGGAAAAATTCTTGTTACTTGTTCATAGCAACGACACCTGGCAACTCCTTGCCTTCGATGGCTTCAAGAAGAGCACCGCCACCTGTTGAGATGTAGCTAACCTTGTCGGCAAGACCGAACTTGTTTACGCAAGCTACAGAGTCACCACCACCGATCAGAGAGAAAGCTCCTGCAGATGTTGCTTCTGCTATTGCGTCAGCTATTGCACGTGAACCTTCAGCGAAGGTGTCGAATTCGAATACGCCGGCAGGACCATTCCACAGAATTGTCTTTGCACTCTTGATTGCCTCGGCGAAGGCCTTGCGTGCATCAGGACCAGCGTCCATTCCTTCCCATGTATCAGGGATGTCGTTAACCGGACAAACCATAGTGTTTGCATCATTGCTGAAGTCATCACCAGCAACGCAGTCAGTTGCCAAAACGAGGTTTACGCCCTTGTCGGCAGCTTTCTTTATCACGTCGAGAGCAACGTCAAGCTTGTCGTCCTCGCATATAGACTTACCGATTTTTCCACCCTGAGCCTTAGAGAAGGTATATGTCATACCACCGCAGAGGATGAGGTTGTCAACCTTGTCGAGGAGGTTCTCGATGATGCCAATTTTTGAAGAAACCTTTGAACCGCCCATGATAGCAGTGAAAGGACGCTCAATGTTTCCAAGCACTTTGTCAACGGCGTTTACTTCCTTCTCCATGAGATAGCCCAACATTTTGCTGTCCTTGTCGAAGAATTCATCGATTACAGCCGTTGAAGCATGCTTGCGGTGTGCTGTTCCGAAAGCGTCCATAACGTAGCAGTCAGCATATGAAGCGAGTTTCTTTGCGAAATCCTTCTGCTTTTTCTTCATTTCTTCTTTTGCCTGTGCATATTCAGGACTGTCCTTAGCCACGTCAACAGGCTTGCCTTCTTCCTCAGCATAGAAGCGTAGGTTCTCAAGAAGCAATGCTTCTCCAGCCTTCAGCTCTGCAACCTCTTTGTCAGCGTTAGCACAATCGGGTGCGAACTTTACGTCAACGCCCAATGCTTCAGAAACGTTGCCGACAATCTGGCTGAGGGACATCTTCTGATTGACTTTGCCCTTTGGCTTACCCATATGACTCATCATGATAAGTGCGCCGCCGTCAGAGAGAACTTTCTTCAAGGTTGGCAGTGCGCCACGGATACGCGTATCGTCTGTCACATGTCCGTTTTCGTCCAATGGAACATTGAAATCCACACGGACAATTGCCTTTTTACCGGCAAAGTTGAAATCTTCGATTTTCATAAATGCTTTATATTTAAAATACTAATTACCTTTTGAATATGCAAAAACTATACATACACATTTCTGTAGTGCTTATTGTAGGCTATACACCTATGCCTTTTTTGCAACGCAAAGGTAATAAAAAGTTGTGTTCTGCAAGGATATTGTTATAACATTTTTAATCTTTTTTTCCTCTTTTTCTTCCGATTGTCAAACGTAATTTGCAAAACAATGTCTATCCTTGACTTTTTATCTCTGAAAGTTTTTCGGAAACCATGTTTGTAAGCTGCACAAACTGTTCTATCGAAAGTTGCTCCGGGCGTTGGGTCATAAGCTCGTGGGTGAAGAAGATATCGTCGGAAGGGACGCCCGTTATTATTTGTCGCAACGACACCCTGAGCATCTTTCTCCTTTGGTTGAACACGGCTTTCACCACTTGCTTGAAAAGTTCTTCGTCGCAGCCCAAACTTTCCACGGAGTTACGCGTCATCCGTATCACGGCGCTCTTTACCTTTGGCGGAGGATTGAAGACATTCTCGTCAACAGTAAACAGATATTCCACGTCATACCATGCCTGGATGAGCACGCTCAATATGCCGTATTGCTTGTTGCCGGGCTGCGAGGCGATGCGCAAAGCCACTTCACGCTGTATCATACCCGTGCAGCAAGGTATAAGCTGGCGGTTGTCAAGCATCTTGAAGAATATCTGCGAGGAAATGTCATAGGGGTAATTGCCTGTAAGTACGAATTTCTCGCCTTGGAAAACTTTTGACAAATCCATCCGCAAGAAGTCCTCGCCCAATATATTGTCGCGCAACATGGGATACATACTGTTTAGGTATTCCACCGATTCGCGGTCTATCTCAACGACTTTCACCGGGCGGTTCTTCGTTGTGAGATATTGCGTTAGGACTCCCATACCGGGTCCTACCTCCAATATGGGCAGGTCTGGACAGGCGTCAACCGTATCGGCAATGGCGCTAGCCACGTTAAGATCAGTCAGAAAGTGCTGACCCAGATTTTTCTTGGGGCGTACTTTTTTTATTTGCATTGATTATTTGTTTGCTTCCTGGAAGCTACACTTGATTTTATAGTTTGTACTTCTTTATTTATAATTTATATTTTGCGGGAAGCTTTGCCCGCCTATATACTTTCACGTTTTGCAGCACTAGACCATCAGAAATCGGTGAAGCACAACGGCATCAGACTGCGTATGGACTCTGCCACATATATCTCCTTATCGCCATAAAGCAGGATGTGCAGGGGTTGCGCGTATTTCATTTCTATCTCCACCATCGCTTGGCGGCATGAACCGCAGGGGGAGACGGGCGCAGAGGTGAAGCCTTCGGCATTTCGCGCTGCAATGGCTATAGCCTTTATGGGTTGTTGGGGATATTGTGCCTGTGCAGCAAAGATGGCGGAGCGCTCGGCGCATATAGTTACGGAAAATGCGGCATTCTCTTGGTTGGCACCTTTCACAACGGTGCCGTCTGCCAACAATACGGCAGCACCAACGGAAAAGTGCGAATAAGGAGAGTATGAATTGTCAGTGGCTTGTTTTGCCGTTTCCACAAGCATGCGGTCTGTGTCATTCAATTCCCCGATATTGCATCTCTTTATGTCAAGGTCTATGTTAAGTTTCTCCATAGTATTTTTTATTTAAAGATTCTATTTTTCCGTATTTTCCGGCTCTATGTATTCATAGCAGCCGATGTCTGGACGGTCATCGCGGCGATTGCCGTCACGGTCTGTCGGCATTGCGAAATCCCCATCGGCAGTTGCCGCTCCTATGGCTTTGGATACTGAGCTGAGATGAAAATCGAAATGCTGGTTTGAATAGTCCACTAGCTGGAAATTCTTTTCTCCACCATAAACGGTGTCTGTATCAACGGAGTCGGCATCCTCCCAAATAATGTTCTTGATATTGTCGCCATTGGCAAGGGAGTCGGTGCGCAAGATGCAATTCTCAAAGCGGTATGTATAAGCTTCAACAGAGTCTACGGCTGTTCCCATAACGACATCATCCTCACTGCCTGTTACGATGGAATTTATGCAATCCATCTGAAGCAATGGATAAACTCTTTTCTGTAGGTCCTCGCCCGTTTCATAGTTTGTAAAGCTGAGTGCTGCCCCGGTATTGGAATCGAAGGGATAGAACTGCGCCAGAGTGGAGCTGACTATCTGGGCCCTTCCGCCGACTATCGACACGCAGTCATTAAGTGTGTTTGTAAGTTGGCTGTTGCTTATGCCTATGGTGCTGTTCACAGACCTCACGCCGTAGCCCTGGCAATTATGCACGGTACTGTTGCGCAGAAAAAGCTTTACCTTGTCTACGTCTGAAGAGTCGCATACTATTCCATTGAACGTTGAATGGACATCGGTGTAGGTCAGTCTGTTGCCATAAGAAGAGGTGTGAAAGCGTATTCCGTTCCATTGTCCGCTTACCATATCATAGGGCAGATAACTGAACATACGGTCGGTGCGGTCGGTGCGCATCACGATATTATTGTCTGCCGTGCCCTCGGATATTAGTGTTCCATATACTTGCAGCGAAGCGCCTGCGTGGAAATATAGTGTTGTGCCGGGGGCTATTGTTGTACGGCTTAGACTGTCGACAGTCATCGGTCCGTAAACAACGATGGGCCTTTCAGAAACAATCGTCGTATCGCCTTTTATCGTGAGGTTCTTCACGATGTCTGCATCCCAGGAATAAGCGTTGAGATTAACCTTTTGCTGCACGCCGCTTTCAAGAGAAAACACAAGGTTGTCTTCCAACAGTTGCGGACCTATCTTGTAATTCTGCGGCGATGTAAGCTCTATGTTTACAAAGAGACTGTCTTTGTTGCGCAATTCCACGTTTGTTGTTTGGAAACCTGATTCCTGACCAAGATAAACACCGTCAACATTCACACGGAAACCCGACTGATTGCCGTTTTCCAACCGCACATTGCTGCAGCGTATGCCGTCGCCCGAGCGGTTGTATACCCATAACGACTTGCGTGCTGTGGGTACGCGCGAGAACACCGTATCCATACTGACGGAATCCGACGAAAACGTAAGCACATGGTCTGTACGCTGGCTGAAAGAATCGTCGTCCGTACAGCTAATGGCAACAAGCGCCAGTGCCACCACTGGTATCACATTCTTTATTGTTATCATTATGTTCTTAACGCTTTTTCTGGTGTTTTATTGTTGGGAGAGGTTCAAAAATTGTCCAATTCAGCAAGCCATATCGTCGAGTCGGCATCTGTTGGCATGCGCCAATCGCCTCGCGGACTGAGGCTGACGCTTCCTACTTTAGGGCCGTCGGGCAGACAGGAACGCTTAAACTGCTGGCTGAAGAATCTACGCAAAAACGTTTTCAGCCAATGTTTTATCACATCGTCGGCATAAGTCTCAACTCTACTGTCTGTTCCGTCAAACGCTTTCTTTGCCATTAGATACAGCTTTGCGGGACTAAAGCCAAAACGCAAGAAGTAATAAAGGAAGAAATCATGGAGTTCATATGGTCCAACCAGGTCTTCCGTCTTCTGTTTTATCTCTCCATTCTCGTCTGCCGGTATGAGTTCCGGACTAATGGGCGTATCTATAATATCCATCAACGTAGCGCACGTTTCGCCATCCACTTCATTCTGAGCAACATGGTTCACCATATATTTTATGAGCGTCTTCGGTATGCTGCAGTTCACGCCATACATGCTCATGTGGTCGCCGTTATACGTTGCCCAGCCCAATGCCAGTTCTGAAAGGTCGCCTGTTCCTATTACCATCCCCCCCAGTTTGTTGCTGAGGTCCATAAGAATCTGCGTGCGTTCGCGCGCCTGCGAATTTTCATATGTAACGTCATGTACATTGATGTCGTGGTCTATGTCTTTGAAATGCTGGATGACCGACGCAGATATGTTTATCTCTTTAACACTTACGCCCAATCCCTGCATCAGTTTCAAGGCATTGTCGTGAGTGCGGTCGGTTGTTCCGAACCCAGGCATTGTTACTCCGACAATCCCCTTGCGGTCATATCCGAGCTTATCAAACGTCTTCACACAGACAAGAAGGGCAAGCGTACTGTCCAGCCCGCCACTTATGCCGATGACAACCGTCTTGCACCGGGTATGTACCAAGCGTTTTGCCAATCCCATCACCTGGATGGAAAATATTTCGCTGCAACTCTCGGTTATATTCTCTGTCAGAGGTATGAAAGGCAAGGGGTTTATGGTGCGCGAGAGTTGGAACTCCTTGTATTCGATAGGATAAGCGTTTATGAAATCCGCCTCGAAACCGCGCTGGGCATTGGCATAGGTGCTGTTGGCACGCCGCTCGTTGCGCAGCTTTTCCACGTCAATTTCGGCAATGATGGTTTGGGGGTTCAATGAGAACCTCTCGCTTCTTTCAACAAGATTGCCGTTTTCGTATATAAGGGCGTTTCCACCGTAAACTACATCTTGAGTGCTTTCGCCAAAGCCGCAGCCACTGTAAACATAGCCGGTTATCGTACGTGCGCTCTGCTGCGAAAGCAGTTTTGTTAGATAGGCATGCTTCCCGATAAGTTCATCGCTGGCAGAAAGATTGAAGATAAGTTCTGCTCCAGCCATTGCCAAATCGTTGCTTGGCGGAACTGGCGCCCACACGTCTTCGCATATCTCAACGCCAAAGCGTACACCGTCGCACGTGCAAAACACCTTTGGTTTGGAGCTGAGAGTTATCTTGTTTCCTGCAAAACGTATCTCTGTTGGCTTCAGGTCTTGCGACGAGGCAAACCAGCGTTTCTCATAGAACTCGCAATAATTGGGCAGGAAGGTCTTGGGTACGATGCCCAAGATGTTGCCTTTCTGTATCACTATTCCGCAGTTGAGAAGAAGATCGCCTACTATTACCGGAGCCCCTACAATGCTGATAATGTCTAGATTGCGAGTGAAATCCAGAAGTTTCATCACGCACAACTCAGCCTCTTCCAGCAATACGCGCTGGCGGAAAAGGTCCTGACAGGTATAGCCTGTTATGGAAAGCTCAGGAAATACTATTATCTCTACGCCCTTCCCCTCAGAAGTGGCTATTACGGTTTCTATCTGTTGCAGGTTATACTGGCAGTTTGCCACTTTCACAGACGGTATCGCTGAAGCGACCTTGATAAATCCGTTTTGCATATAGATTGTTTTTTGTTGTTTTTGCCATGTCTTAGACGTGGGTTCCGTTAACGTATGGTCACCTGTGTAGCTCCGTAGCCATATTCCTGGAACGAAGCGTCCTGGTAGCTAAACGACTTGTAACGATAACGGAGCTCCTTTATCAAGGCATTTCGTAGCACTCCCTCGCCCTTGCCGTGTATGAATACTATCTTCATGCCTTTCTTGCTTTTGAATTCCTCAAGGGTTTTGCGGAAGACATCCAACTGATAATTCAGGATGTCTGCATTGGACAGTCCGGCTGTTGTCTCAAGAATTTCTGACGCATGGAGGTCTACGACAAACGGGGAGTTCCCGTCAGCAGCGTGAGAAACAGTCTTTCGGGCGGGAGCCGTTATCTCAATCTGACGTTTCTGCATCATCTTCTCGCCCAAATCGTTAGCGTTTATTTCAAGCTCTTTCACAGGTTTCCCGTCAATGGCAACGGGCAAGACAAGAGCGTTTTCGTCAAAGAAGTCATTTTCCCTAAACGTATGGAGCTTATAGAACTTTATGGGTTCTACCTTCAGACGCACATCCATCGTGGGCTGCATCGTAAAGGGCTTGCCCAATTTGTAAGCTAGCAATTGGATTGCACCGTTACGATAGTTCTCAACATCCTCTATCGCCAGTTCATCAATGAGGAGCTTGGTGTTTGGCTCAAGCTCGTTGTGCGACTGAAGATGCCATTGCGAACCGTCAAAAAGTGAGTATGCGTATGTTATAAAATAGTTGCAGTCGTTTATTGCATAAACATGAAACTTCGTCTTGCTTATGTTCTGCCTATCGCATGGCACGAAAGCAAGATACATGCTTAATTTGTCGCCGTCTTTACGCTCCGACACATTGGGGTGATAGGCCTTGTCTTGTTTGGATGCCAGCTTTTCAGCCACGGCTGTTTTCTCAAGGTTTTGCGCCTTTTGAGGGGCAGGCGCATTTTGTGGACTTTGTTGGCCTGGCAGACTCTTTATCTGTTTGTCTTCGTTTACGACAACAAGGTCTGACTTCTGCGTTGGCACTTGGAAGCCGTCTTCATCTTCCACCAGCACGATGTTGTTGCCTTGGAAGCCTGCTACCACTCCGCCGCCGACCTCACTTAAGAATCTTACTTTATCTCCTATCTTCATTGTTTATTCTTATTCGTGTAACGTTTGTTTGCTTTTATATATTGTAGTCCTTCTTTGACTGGCATGATGCAGCCATGGAAAAATTGTTTTTCAAGAGCTTTTGCCTCGCCCCACATCCGTTATGGGATGAGCAGGGAACTGTCGCCATAGCTCAAGAAGCGGAAATCATGTCCTAGAGCATATTCGTAGACAGCCTTCCAGTCGCCCTTCAGAAAAGCGCTTACCAGAAGAAGCAGCGTGCTCTGCGGCTGATGGAAATTAGTAATTAGTGCCTTTACGATTTTATACTCGTAGCCTGGAGCAATGATTATCTGCGTTGTGAAGTGTATTGTGGTAATGCCTTTGCTTTCCATGTAACCCAATATACTCTCCATCGCGGCAACAGCCGACAACGAAGCTACCTCACCTTCATAAGGCATCCATTGGGTTATATGAAGGCTGTCTTCTGGAATGTCGGGATTTACATGAATAAGTACTCCCAAATAATACAGACTTTCGAGTGTTCTCACACTGGTCGTTCCTACGGCAATGGCAGATGCTCCGTGACGGACGAGCTTTTCAAGAGTTGACTTATGCACGCTGACAAACTCGGAATGCATCTCATGCTCACCTATTTCCTCGCTTTTCACGGGTTTGAACGTGCCGGCACCAACATGTAGCGTTATCTCTTCGCGGTCAATTCCGCAGGCATCTACATCTGCAAGCACTTTCTCTGTGAAATGCAGACCAGCCGTAGGTGCCGCTACGCTGCCCTTTATTTTCGAATAGACCGTCTGATACGTTATCTTGTCGCTTTCCTGTGTCTCCCTGTTAAGATACGGTGGAATGGGTAGCTCGCCAACGGCATCAATAATCTCGGCAAAAGAAACACTATCGTTATCCCATCTGAAGCATATCTTATGGGATGTCTTTAATTCGCCACCATAATTTACTGTAAGATTAACGGTCTGTCCGTGAACATCTATGCAACGGGACAGTTCCTGCCCCTTCCATTTCTTCAGATTGCCTACGAGACACAACCAAGAGCATTCGCCACGACTTTGGAACATCTGTTCATAGTCAGAGGGATAACACGGCTCAAGCAAGAAAACTTCAATCAAGGCACCTGTATCCTTGCGGAAATGCATGCGCGCCTGAATGACCCTTGTATTGTTGAACACCATCAAAGAGTTCTTGGGCAGATAATCTGCTATATTGTAAAAGCGGTCTTCGCTTATCGCTCCTTTATTACATACAAGAAGTTTGCTGTGGTCACGCTGCTCGAGCGGGAATTTTGCTATCCTCTCGTCTGGAAGAGGATAATTATAGTCGTTTATTTTTATATGTTTTACTTCCATACCTAAATTTTATTGTCTATTTCTGAAAATGTCTACACCATGCAAATGCCATATTTCCACCAAATCATGATATCACAACTGCTCTTATAACTGCATATATGTAGGAAAAAACCAATACCAGTATCACTCCGTCTACTGTTGAAACTGTAAAGCCTCCCGCTGTATATTGCGTTGACACGTATTCTGGCGCCGTGATGTTTGCAACGTACAAACGCTTGTAAAACCAATATACTAGCAAGCCGATTGCCGTGCCCCACAGCATTCCGACAAACACATCACTGGGATAATGCACACCAAGATACAGGCGCGTATAGCTATTTGTCAATGCCCAGACAAACATTGCCACCGACATGGCGCGTTTTCTTACAAGAAGTGCGAAGAATGTTGCCAAGCTAAACGTGTTGGCGGCATGGGAGGAAAAAAAGCTGAAATCCTTGTTGCCTACACCCTCCACTCTATGAATTATGTCGCAGAGAGCGGAATCGTTTATCGGGCGTACCCTACCGACAAGAGGCTTCACAATAAAGTCTGACACACCACCTGACAAAACCACGCACATTACGGCACACCCTACCACAAGCATTACCTTTGCCATATTGTCGCTGTTGTGCACTACAAGATAGAGCAAAGCCACAAATACGGCAATCCACGTGTAGCCTGAAGTTAGCGTGAGCATTAGCGCATCAACAAAGGAAGAATCGCTTCCGTTCAGCATCTGCAGCAATGATATGTCAAGCGTGTCTGTCATCAGTTACAGTATTTTCCTTAACTCTTTATGTCTGGAAAGCATGTTCCAAACCATTAGATTTTCTCTATCTGAGCTATTTTTATCCATCCTTCACGACCATCTCCCAGTCTTACCATAGCCCAGCCATGCATTGAATCGTCGAGTATGTCAACACGCGTTCCTTCATGAATAACGGATATATTCTCCGCCTTATCATCGGGAGATTTCTTCATTTGCAACGCAGGAGACATGACGATAGCACCTGTTCGGTTGCTGAATAGCTTTTTCTGCTGAGAGGCAAATATATTCGAGAACACCATGATTGCCATTAAGAGCAAGGCACCGAAAAAGCCCAACTTGCGCAATCTTACTTTATGCGAAAGCATATATACGGCAAACAATGCCAATGCAAAGATAAAAGAGAACACTGACGTATAAGCCCAAGAATCTAAGTCCATCATGTTTATGGCTGACTTCCACCATTTAACTAGGAACATCTCTGATTCTGGCGTTATCTTGTCTATCGTCTTCGACTGCGCCAACTGCAGATTAAACTGTATTTCGCTGTCGCTTGGCGACAGCAACAACGCCCTTTCATAGCATAATATGGCATTGGCTATATTGTCTGTACGATAATAAGCGTTGCCCAGATTATAGTATATCTCTGCGCTCTGACCTCTTTTCAGAAGTTCAGTATAGTCTTTCACGGCTTGCTGATAATTGCCCTTCTTGTATTCGTTGTCTGCGTTTACCTTTGTTATTGCCATTGAAGGTATGCACGACATCAAAAGGAAGAACAAGAGCAATGTGAATTTTACATGCCGGCGCTTACCTTTCAATGCATTTTCTATCATCATTATCGTATTCATCGATTCCTCAAAAACCGAATTCATCGTCATGGAACTTGACGAGGGTGAATAGTGCTCCATCTCGCAAATGTCTATCATACTGAAGAATTTGGATGAAATGTCGCTGGAGATGCCGTTTTCTTCAAACACGCTTGAAACATTATTCCTGTTCAACTCACCGCCTGATATATTGAATTTACTCTCGGCATATCCCCACAGAGCCTTGAGAACATCTTCGTAGAACGCGCCTTTGTCGCCACGCAACATTGAATCATTAGCTTTCTTCAAGCTTTTCAACGCCACGCGGTAAGCGGCACGCCGTTTGCTCATCACGACATTGTTACCGATACTTATATATTTGCGCAGGAAATACATTGCAACGATGAACACCAGGGTTATAACGCTAAGCAAAATCCAATAGCTGAAAGAGCCAAAGAATATATCGTCTACGTACTGCACTGTTGCATCCCCCTCTTTTATGCCATAGATGTCTTTGTTCTTCAGGTCTGAGCCATAGTCTGAAACAGATGTCGCAGACTTGTCGCCCTTGGCAACGTTGATAGACAATGGCTGGGTCTTTGCGGTCTTATAACTATGGGTCTTCGTGTCAAAATACGTAAACTCTATCGCTGGTATGGTATATTTCCCCTGATTGCGTGGAACTACCGTATAGTCATAAATCATATTTCCCTCAAGACCGTTGTTCGTTATCTTCGTCTTGTCGGTTATCTTTGGGTCATACTTGTCGAAATCCTTAGGGAAGACTATTTGGGGCTGTTTTATCAGTTTCAGATTTCCCTTACCGCTTACTACGATGCGGATTGTAAGAGGTTCGTTTGACTTACACTCATTCTTTCCCAGTTGCGCACTGATATTGAACTCGCCCACTCCACCTGAGAAACCTGCAGGCTTCGTTGGAAGTGGCATAACGTTTAGAGTCAGTCCTGGTGCAACGATATCTTTCTTTACTTCCACGTAGGCGGAACCTCCGTTGAAGAAAGCCTCAAACGGGTCAACATCGCGGTTTTGCTGCAATACCGTGCCTTTGAAAACAATGCTTGGAATCTTCAAAAGTCCAGCAACCTGTGGATACATGATATACTGGCTCCATGTAACACAACGGTAAGGACGCCCGTTTATGTTTTCAACGTGGAATGACTTTTGTTGTGGCAACGGCACCTCCAGCGTATGGAAACCTGTCAAATCAGGCATGTTTCCTTTAAGGTCGTTGAGGTCAACTAGCGTATAAACCTTATATGTCAACGTTACGGGCTCTTGCTCATAAACTTTTGTTGCACTTGAACTGACCTTGATGAAGAGGTCTGAATTACGTATTTGACTTCCTGCAGCCCGCATTTGCGACTGTTCATCAGAATTGTCGTGCATATGTGGGGCAGAATTTGGGGTTGCGGCTTTGCCTGACACTTTGATTTGAACGGCACGCGACTTCACACGATGGCCATTTACTTCAACTGAAGCCTCCGGTATTTTGTAGGTTCCGCTCTTTACTGCACACAATATGAATGTAAATGTTGTTGAAGAAGAACTGCTGGCATGACCGTTCACAACCTGATAGCTTGCTTGCGAGGAACGGTATGGACCTGTTATCACTTCAAAAGCTTCTGGAATATTGCCTAAACGTATATCACCCACATCCTGTGTGTTAACGACATAGGACAACCGAAAATTTTCTCCTGTCGCAACATGTGTCGGGGCTGAAACGCTGAGCCCCTGTGCCACGCTGTTAACTTGCAGGGCAAGAAGTAATATTATTATGTATAGAAACTTCTTCATAATGTTTTGTTTCATTGTGGTCGTTAGTATTGAAGCGTAAATTACCAGTTCTTTTCAAAATGGCGTGTCTGTTGCTGCTGGCGGGCCTTGTTCAAGCGTTGCTGCGTCTGTTGTTCTTGCTGCATTGCCGCATTGAGCAACTGCTCGGCATTGTCTTTGCTCATCTGTGGCTGGTCTTGCTTCTTTTGCTCGTTTTTATTATTTTCATTCTTGTCTTTGTCTTTATCCTGTTTTTCTTTTTTGTCCTTGTTGCCGCCGTTCTTGTTCTTCTTGTCTTTGTCGTTGTTTTTCTTTTTGTCCTTATCCTGATTTTTACGCAACTTCTGACAAAGCGCAAGATTGTAACGGGTTTCATTGTCGGAAGGATTGTTGCGCAATGCCTCGGAATAGGCTTCTATTGCATTGTCGTACATTTTTGACGCCTGACAAATGACACCTATGTTGTGGTATGACTTCGACTTGCGGAGCTTGTTGCTCTCTTTGTCGCCCGACTTCTGGAAGTATTTTACCGCATCAGTGTTCTTTTTCTGCATCATCAAGGCGCATCCCATATTATACAATGCCTGCGTATTTTCTGGATTTACCGAAAGAGACTTCTTGTATTCAACCTCAGCCTGAGCATAATTCCCTTTCCTGAAAGCCTTGTTTCCACTGCGGATATAGTCGCGGTCTGTTTGCGAAAAGCTCAAGAGGGAGACTAAAAGGAACAGCGTCAAGAGTATATTTCTATGTGTTATGAATGTTGCAGATGTCATTTCTTGAAAAGCTTTATTTTATTGAACATGGGGTTCTTAGCCTCTAGAACAACAATTTCTATTATTATAACAATGAGAGCCAAAAGGGCAAACGTCTGGAACTGCTCATTGTATTCACTGTATACAGCGTTTGACAGTTCACCTTGTTGAAGCTTTGCCAATTCATTGTCTAGAGCCTTTTGGGCGCTATTGGTATTGTCAACATGGATATAGGCCCCGCCGCCTGCCTGGGCTATGCGCCGACACATATCTTCATTAAGAACAGACAACACTTCATTACCTGTATTGTCTTTCATATATCCGCCCTGACCGTCAGGAACAAGTCCACCCTTTGGCAAGCCTATTCCCAAGACAAACACGTTTACACCGTTTTTCTTTGCCTTTTGAGCTGCCTCAATCGCTGCACCTTCATGGTCTTCACCGTCGGTTATCACGATTATAGCTCTGCCCACTCCATCTTTTTTACTGAAACAGTTTAGGCACGAATTGATTGCACCGCCTATATCCGTTCCTTGAGCAGCGATAAGAGAAGGCGAAAGGCTTTGCAGAAACATTTTTGCCGATACGAAATCCGTTGTTATAGGAAGTTGTACGAACGAACTACCGGCAAACACAACAAGTCCGACTTTGTCATTTACGAAGCCGTCTATCATGTTTTCTATCAGCATTTTACTCTTGTCCAAGCGGGAAGGGACTACATCTTCTGCAAGCATGGAATTACTGATGTCAAGTGCCACCATCGCCTCTATGCCGTTACGTTTCTCATTGCTTATCTTCGTGCCAGACTGAGGGCGTGCCAAAGTGATGACAAGAAGAGACAAGGCCAAGAGGGAAAGGAAGAATTTAACCATTGGCCTTATCCTTGACCTTTCTGGCATCAAAGCTTCCAGCAAATGCTTGTCTGCCAACTTTAGCAGCTTTTTGTTCTTTCTGCGCATCTGCACCCACATTATCAGGACGATAACAGGTATTGCAATTAGCAGATATAAGTATTGCGGTTCTGCAAATCTGAACATCTTCAATTATTATTTAAGGCAATCGCTTAAAGACGGTTAGTCTTAGCAGAATGTCGATGATTAGTAATATTACTGCAGCCAAGGCCAAGGGGAGATAAGCTTCTGAACGCTTTGAGAATTGCTTCATGTTCAAGCGTGTCTTCTCCAGCTGGTCTATGTCTTTATATATCTTTTTTAATTCTGCAGTGTTCGTTGCACGGTAAAAATGCCCGTCTGCCGTTGATGCTATCTTCTCCAAAGTAGTAACATCAATGTCTGCGCGCAAGTTTACATATCTTACTGTTCCGCCTACATTGACCGGATAAGGTGCCAGATTTTTCGTTCCCACAGCTATGGTATATACACGTATTCCATAACTCTTGGCTATCTGAGCTGCTGTAAGTGGCGATATGTCGCCCATATTGTTGCTGCCGTCAGTAAGAAGTATCACAACTTTGCTTTTCGTCTTACTATCCTTTAGTCTTGCAACAGCATTGGCAAGCCCCATTCCTATCGCCGTTCCGTCCTGTATCAGTCCACGCTCTGCAAGATCCGTTCTTACATTCATCAGCAAATTGAGCAACGACTGGTGATCTGTTGTCATCGGGCACTGTGTGAACGCTTCTCCAGCAAATATCGTCAGTCCGATATTGTCATTTTCCCTATCGGCAATGAACTCTGCTGCCACTTCCTTTGCCGCTTCAATACGGTTTGGCTTAAGGTCTTGTGCCAACATACTGGTGGAAACGTCCATTGCCATCATTATGTCTATACCCTCTGTCTCCTTGACACCCCAGCTATTGTGGCTTTGAGGGCGTGCAAGTATAAGGACGATGAGAACAAATACAAGCAACCGCAATGCATGAGGCAACCACACCAATCGCGCACGCCAACTCTTTTTCATATCGGCATAAGCAAAGGTATCGGCCAAATGCAACGTTGCTTCATTTCGCCTTTTATAGAGAAGAACCCATAATATGTAGGGTATTATGAGCAACAAGAGGAAAAGATATTCTATGTTCGCAAATTCCATTTTTCTAAGTTTTAAGACAGGTATGCCATGATTGCCTTAAAGATACGTTTTGCTTGGAGAAACCGTATGATACATATCCAACCATGAAGTTATGTCAACGAATAAACCATATATATAACTATACCTAAGGAAACTATAGACGCAACAAAGACAACCAGACAAAAGACCTTCATCATAGTCCTACTGTTACGTTTTATCTTGTCTTCATCGTTTTCAACGACTTTCACCGTTTCCTTCTCCTCTGTCTTCGTGTCATTGATAAACGAAAGAGCATTCAACAAATTCGCATCATTCTCGTTGGCAAGAACTGAATGGCGGGCAAATTTCACAAGGTCGGCAGTTCTAAACAGGTTTACCACCTCGTCTATCGCTCCGTTTCCTTGAGCTCTTAGATGGGAGATTATTTCGGAACTTGTCATTTCCATCGCATCAAAACCAAATCTCTCAGCTATATACTTGCGGAGAATATCAGTGAGCTTCGTATAATAGTCTTTCTGATTGTCGGATTGAGCGGAATTGTCAGTCTTTAGTTTGTCAATACCTTTCAGAGCCTTTTGGTGTGGCGGCTGATAACGCACTAAACGCACGGATTTTACTACCGGCTTGTTCGCCTTCAGACGCATTGCAATATAAATGGCAAGAGAGAATAACAATGCAAAGACGATACTTGCGCCAAGGACTTTCGACCATTCATCCCAAGAGAAAGGATTGTCCTGAACATCCTTCGGCGGGAAGAACTTATCTGCATGGACGGTGTCTACAGGAACGGTAAGCACTTTCAATGCTAAGTCTCTTGTCGGATATTTCTTTCCGTCAACCTTTACGTTCATACTTGGTATGTGATAAAGGTTTTCGTTAAAGGATGTAAGGACATAAGTCTTGGACACTCTTATCATATCGCCATCCAGTCCTAAGGTATCGGGCGTCTTTCCTTCGAGCACCTCCAGGCCTGGCGTTATCTCCTGCTTATATTTATATTCCGGGAAAAGGAGTTTTTGTCCTTTCTTGAGCGACACGCTGACAGTAAGTCTAGTTTGTTCACCTATTAATATTTGCATCGTGTCTATCTTTTGCTCTACAATAACTTGAGCAAAAGCGTCGCCAACGCAGCAAATTAAAAGAGAAAATATTATTAGTAAATGTTTCATTACATCGTCTATTGTATTGACCCTGACATTCTTACGCTCGCATTCGGAAGAGCTGCAACAATGCTTTAACATAGTCTTCGTTTGTAGCTACGGAAATACTGTCCGTATTTGTCTTGTTGAAAAGACGTCTGAGTGTTTCTTGTCTCTCCTCCCAATACATTCGATGGGCGTTTTGCACCTTCTTGCTGCTTGTGTCAATAAACATTTCATGCCCTGTCTCTGAATCGGACACTTTTACAAGTCCGACGTCAGGCAGCACTTTCGCAAAAATGTCATACACCTGTATTGCCACTATGTCATGCTTGCGGCTGCACACTTCCATTTGCTTGCTAAAGTCATTCCGCGTATAGAAATCGCTTATCAAGAAAGCTGTGCAGCGATGGCGCACTGCATTGACAATGAATTCCAACACGCTTGAAATATCTGTTTTGCGGCTCTCGGGATGAAAATCAAGCATCTCATGAATTATATACAGAATATGCTTGCGCCCTTTCTTTGGCGGGATAAATTTCTCAATTTTGTCTGAGAAGAATACTACTCCAATTTTGTCATTGTTCTGGATTGCGCTAAAAGCCAACGTTGCAGCAATTTCCGTTACCATTTGGCGCTTCGTCTCATTACGGGTTCCAAAATCCAATGAACCGCTAACGTCAATAAGCAACATCACCGTAAGCTCTCTCTCCTCTTCGAACACCTTAACAAAAGGGGCATTCATGCGAGCGGTCACGTTCCAGTCTATATCTCTGACATCATCACCATATTGGTAGGCTCTCACTTCACTGAAAGCCATGCCACGTCCCTTGAAAGCGGAATGATACTGACCTGCAAAGATATTGTTGCTTAGCCCGCGTGACTTTATCTCGACCCTACGCACATTCTTCAGCAAATCAAGTGTCTCCATCAGGGCACCTCCACCTTATTAAGAACTTTCTCTATTATTTCCTCACTCGTAATGTTAGTGGCCTCGGCTTCATAAGAAAGGCCGATACGATGCCTTAGCACGTCGTATGCTACGGCTCTGACATCTTCTGGAACAACATAACCGCGATGATGAATAAATGCGTAAGCACGGGATGCCTTTGCCAGATTGATACTTGCACGAGGACTACCACCAAAGGTTATCAAATCTTTAAGCTCACCTAAAGAATAACGCTCGGGGAAACGGGTTGCAAAGACGATATCTGCGATATATTGTTCTATCTTCTCGTCAAGGTAAACCTTCTCAACAACCTGACGTGCATTGAGGATCTCTTCAACACCTACTACCGGCTTTACTTCAGGAAGCGCCCCCTTGAGATTCTCGCGCATAATGAGTTTCTCCTCTTCCAGCGTTGGATATTGGATGATGGCTTTAAGCATAAAACGGTCAACCTGGGCTTCCGGCAACGGATATGTGCCTTCTTGTTCTATAGGGTTTTGGGTAGCCATCACAAGGAACGGACTTGGCAACTGAAAGGTTGTACCGCCTATCGTTACATGCCGTTCCTGCATCGCTTCCAGCAATGCGCTCTGCACTTTAGCCGGGGCGCGGTTTATTTCATCTGCCAAAACGAAATTGGCAAATACAGGACCCTTCTTCACTTGGAAATTCTCATTCTTCTGAGAATATACCAATGTTCCGATAACATCTGCCGGGAGAAGATCCGGAGTGAACTGTATACGGTTAAAGTCAGAGTCAATTAGTTCAGACATTGTTTTGATTGCCAATGTCTTTGCCAATCCGGGAACACCTTCAAGAAGTATGTGTCCATTACTAAGAAGACCAATAAGCAACGTATCTATCAAGTGCTTCTGCCCAACGATGACACGTTCCATACCGGTTTTTATATTTGTAACAAATGCGCTCTGTTGCTCTATCATGATGTTCAACTCGCGTATGTCAACATATTCTGCCATGATTTTTTATATTCGTTTAAAATGTCCATAATCTCTTTATTACCGCAAAAGTAATACTTTTATATGCGGAACAAAGAGATTACGAGCATAAATAATATTAAAAAGTTTTGTTTCTTGTATTTTTTAACCCTATTTAGTCATTGGTCATATTGTATTAAATTGCTTTCATACTTCTGAACATTTAAGGGTATGTCCTGTAACTAACGTTGACGTAAAAAAGCGAATGAAGGAAGCCAAAAAAGTTGTTTTGCATATCATTTCTTCTTAGACTTGAGTTCCAACTTGGGAATCTTCAACACATCACCTTCTGCTACATCTGTCTTACCGTTGCAAACCTGTATGTAGCAATCCATACCATCACCAAGGAACCTGCGGGCTATACTTCCCATTGTTTCACCTGATTTTACCTTATATGTATGCTCTGTACCAACAATGCGATATGCTCCTGTTTCAACAAAGCGCATTGCTACAGCAAGTTTCTTGTCGGAAGAAGCGCGTTTTACGTTCTCTTCCTTCGAATCCTTAGCTGGGAGTTTAGCGTCCTGCCCGTTCTTCATGTCGTTTTTGGCATGTAGAGCATCTTCACTTGCTTTCTTTGCATCTACAACTTTTTCGTCTGCCTGTGCAGCAGTGTTTGCATCATCAAATTCTTGTCCTTGATGAATGGAAGCATCAGCAGAGTTGGCAAGACTTTCCTTCTGACTTGCCTTGGCTTGTTCTGTTACTCTATGATGTTTTCCTGTATTGTTTTTTGTAGAGACACCTTTCTGATGTGTTGCTGCTACATTGTCTTTATCCGCTTTATCCTGCAACTTACTTTCTGCATACAAATATCCTGCAAAAAATCCAGCCACAACAACAAGAACTGCAACAAAAGCAATAAGAATTTTAACCGCTATGCCATTGCGTGTTTTACGGCTTTGCATACTCTTGATACAATCCTGTTCAGATGAGTTGTCGACCTCTTCATTGACTGGCTCTTCTGACAAAGTATCTGTATCTGTTAAACGATTATCTTCTGAATCATTGGATTCACACCTCTGTTCATTAGCTTCATTCCTTTGTCCATTGGCTTCACACCTCTGATCGTCAGAATCTATACGGTTTTCTCCGAAACCCTCGCTGGTTTCCTGTTCTATTGTGTCTGAAACTTCTTTCGTTTCAGCTGCGACAGGAACCTCAATTGGAGCCGTTTCTTCCGTCTCCTTATTCAAAGGCTGGAAATCCCCTATCTTGTCACCGGTATCTATAACAGGTTCTTCGTATGCATCCTCCAAAGTTGCCACTGGCTCAGGTTGTTGCTTCTCGTCCGATTGCTCTGCTTCCGTCGGTTCAATATTTGGAGCATTGCCTTCCTCTGATGGAACGGTGAACTCTTCATTTTCCTCGACGCCATTTGCCTTGTCTGGAATATCTCCGTTTTCGGTTAATTCAGCGTTTTCTGAAAGTTCCGCTTCGGTGGATTCATTGTTTTCAACGGAAACGAGCGTCTCTAAGTCAACACCGTCATTTACAACAACTGTCTCGAACTGAGAGAAAGGTTTGTTCACCATATCGCGCAATGTAGCCTCAGGAGTGAAGGTCATCTTTGTGTGGCCTTCTATTGTCATGCGTTCACCTGTGTTTACATCAACACTCTCCCTGTCGCGCACATCAATAAGTTTGAATGTTCCGAAGCCTTTGATTTTCACGACACCCTCACGGTGCAAGCCTTCTGACACAACGGAGAAAAACGCATCGACATATTCATCCGCCTCTTTCAACGTCATGTTCTTCTTAGCAGCAATGGCTTGTACCAAATCTTTCGTCAAAGCTTTTCCCATGTCTTAACGTTTTCCGTTTTTTACTTTTTCTTTCATTGTCACGGAAGGCTTGAAGCCTAAAACAAGTTTCGGCGGAACAAGCATTTTTTTCTTTGTCGTTGGTGAAACCATAATGCGCTCCATACGCTTTTTCACCTCAAAAGTTCCGAAATTATTGAGGGAGACACTGTCTCCTTCCTGAAAGAAGTCGTTCATCGCATCTACGAGTGTATACGTAAGAAGTTGCACTTCATCTGCAGAACGCCCCAAACGGGAAGAAAGTTCCGATATGAAATTCTTATTGTTCAACGCTTAATCGTTTTGTATCTGTAAGTTTTATATGGCGTGTTCTATGAATTCCACGCACTGTAAAATTTGTATTTTAGACTGGTTGCCCTTTGCAACTCCGTGGTGAGAAACCACGTACTGAAAGAGCACTAAACGGTGGCATATACGTCAAACTCTTCAGAGCCCGTGATTGTGGCATCGTAAAATTCTCCTATGGTTAAGGGCGAGTTTTTATCGGCCAAGACCAACACTTCGGGATCCACCTCTGGAGAAGAGAACTGGCTGCGGCCTATGTAATAGTCTCCCTCCTTTCTGTCAATGACTATACGGATTTTTGTTCCCACCTTTTCAGCTTCCAACTCAGCACTAATCCTTTGTTGAATACGCATAAGCTTGTCCAAGCGTTCCTGCTTCACGTCCTCGGGCACATCATTGCGATAATGCTCTGCACTATACGTACCTTCTTCTTCGGAATAGGCAAAAGCTCCCATACGGTCAAAGCGTGCCCATTTCACAAAGTCTTGCAATTCCTTGAAATCTTCCTCCGTTTCACCGGGGAAACCAACCATCAGAGTTGTTCTTATGGCAATGCCCGGTACTTCCTTACGGAGCCGTTCAATCAGTTTATACGTTTCCTCCTTCGTGGTATTTCGGCGCATCCTCGAAAGTATGTTGTCGGAAATATGCTGTAAGGCGATATCCAAATACTTGCAAACATTGTCGTGGCGATTCATGACTTCAAGAAGTTCAAACGGGAAATGTGTTGGATAGGCATAATGCAACCTTATCCATTCCACTCCATCCATCTTTGCCATTTCATCTATCAGCTCGGCTATCATCTGCTTTCCGTAAAGGTCAACACCATAATAAGTCAGTTCTTGAGCGATAACCTGAAATTCTTTCACTCCCGCCTTAACGAGTTCACGTACCTCCTGCAGTATTTCTTCAATAGGCCGGCTCTTGTGTTTTCCCGTAATGATGGGTATTGCGCAATATGCACAATGACGGTCACATCCTTCGCTTATTTTCAAATACGCATAGTGAGAAGGTGTTGTTATCAACCCATTTGTAAGCGTATCCAAGGTCGTGGCAGAATCATTTGTTTCTCCTTCCGCCTTGCCCATTTCATCAAGAAGTTTATTGAAATCGAACTTACCATAGAACTTGTCAACCTGAGGAATTTCTTCTTCAAGCTCCTTACGATAACGTTCTGAAAGACAGCCCATAACATAAAGCTTCTTTATCTTACCTTCATCCTTTGCCTGAGCAAATCTCAGAATCATCTCTATGCTCTCTTCCTTTGCGTCTTCAATAAAGCCACAGGTATTGATTACTACTGTTTCCCCATCAGGCTCGTCGCTATCATGAGTGCATGTATAGCCGTACTTACTGAATTTTCTCATCAGCGACTCGGTGTCAACAAGATTTTTTGAGCACCCCATCGTAATGAAATCTATCTGATTGCGTTTCACTTTCTAACTTGTGTTTTACTTGTCCAATGATTTAAAAAGAGAATCAACAAATTCTTTTTTATCAAAAAGCTGAAGGTCATCCACACCTTCCCCAAGGCCAATGTATTTTACAGGAACCTTCATTTGATCGCTTATTCCTATTACCACGCCACCTTTCGCAGTTCCGTCCAACTTCGTTATTGCCAAACTGTTGATATTCGTAACAGCTGCAAACTGTTTAGCCTGTTCAAAAGCATTCTGTCCCGTTGAGCCATCCAATACGAGCATCACTTCGTCTGGGGCTGTTGGCATAAGCTTTTTCATTACATCCTTTATCTTCTTCAGCTCATTCATCAAGCCGATTTTATTATGCAGACGACCTGCCGTATCAATCAAAACGACATCGGCATTGTTTGCAATTGCGGAACTGAGTGTATCAAAAGCCACGCTTGCCGGGTCTGAGCCCATTTGCTGCTTCACAACAGGCACACCAACCCTTTCTCCCCAAATACATATCTGTTCAACTGCTGCTGCGCGGAAGGTGTCGGCAGCGCCAAGATAAACCTTCTTGCCGGCGTTCTTAAATTGTTTCGCCAGCTTGCCGATAGTTGTGGTCTTGCCCACCCCATTAACTCCTACCACCAATATAACGTAAGGCTTGTGCCCTTCAGGAAGCTGCCAATTCTCGGTATTGTTTGAGTCGTCTAACAGACGTGATATTTCGTCCCGCAATATGCCATTAAGCTCGGATGTGTAAACATACTTCTCGTGTGCCACCCTTTCTTCTATGCTTTTTATAATCTTAATGGTTGTGTCTACACCGACATCACTTGTTATCAAGATTTCTTCCAGATTGTCTAACACCTCATCATCCACGGTAGACTTGCCAGCTACCGCATGAGCTATTTTTGAGAAAACGCTCTGTTTTGTCTTTTCAAGCCCTTTGTCAAGGGTCTCTTTATTCTTCTTGCCGAACAGTCCGAAAAAAGCCATATATATTTGTTTTTTAATTTATTCCACAAAGTTATAAAAAAAAAACCGTTCCCGCAACATTTGCCCAAAATCACTAGAACTACACAAAAGAATAAGGGATTGCAAGCAACATGCTGCAATCCCTTATTAGCTTATAGGAAAGCCTTTAAAACGGCTTTCTTTATGGATTTATTTAAAGAAATCCTTTACAGCCTCGTTAGGAACCATACGCTCATCAAAAACGTAAGCACCAGTCTTGGGGCTCTTTACCATCTTGATAACTTTTGTATATGCGCGACCGTCATTTGAACCTTCATGAAGGGTTGCGACTGCTTTCTTTGCCATATTCTAAAGTATTATTTTTCTATTATTACTTAATTTCCTTATGAACGGTCATTCTCTTGAGGATAGGATTATACTTCTTAAGTTCCATTCTCTCAGGAGTGTTCTTACGGTTCTTTGTCGTTACATAGCGACTTGTTCCAGGAAGACCGCTTTCCTTCATCTCTGTGCATTCAAGAATCACCTGCACACGGTTACCCTTAGCTTTCTTAGCCATTGTATTATTCTCCTATAACTTTTATATCTTTCCAATTGCAATAGCCGTTTGATACTGCACTCTTGAGAGCTGCATCAAGACCAACCTTGTTTATCAGGCGAAGACCTGCTGCACTAACCTTAAGGCTTATCCAGCACTGCTCTTCTACATAATAGAATTTCTTGTTAAATAGATTTACATCAAAGGTACGCTTTGTGCGGTGCTTTGAGTGGGATACATGATTGCCCGTCAGAGCCTTTTTCCCCGTGATTTGACAAATTTTCGACATTGCTATCTACGTTTTTCTTTGTTTCCTTTTGATACTTATTCCAAACAGCGTGCAAAATTATAAACTTTTTCCCATTTTACAAAACTTTCCTTGTCCTTATTTTCAACATTAAGTTTTTTTTGCGTTTAATTCGGCATTATTGCGGCCAAATTAAAGCCACACTACATAAAAA
Source organism: Barnesiella intestinihominis (assembly GCA_963586715.1). Classification (GTDB taxonomy): domain Bacteria; phylum Bacteroidota; class Bacteroidia; order Bacteroidales; family Bacteroidaceae; genus Prevotella. The sequence goes on along the minus strand of CAVAAS010000008.1, from coordinate 45,724 downwards.
AGCGTGTTTGGTTTACTGATTTTCCCCGCAGGGTTCGCAACAAAAGTCTTGGGCTTATACAATGTAAACCTATCGTTTTTCATTGCATAAGCCCAAGGCATTCAAGAAGAGCATTCCCTCTGCGGATTATTTCAGAAGTTTCAGTCCGTGTTTTTGAAGAGCGTCGTGTATCTGCGCAACATGTTCTTCGTTACGCGTTTCGCACACCACACGAAGCACACAGCTGTTTACCTTTTCGCTATCACTGTTGCGGTCATGGAACACATTTGTTATGTTTGCGCCAGCCTGGGCTATAACACTTGCTACCTCAACGAGCTTGCCCGGCTTGTCGTCCAACTCTACATTTATGATGGCTACGCGTCCACTCTTTGCCAATCCGCGCTTCACTACGCGGTTTAGGATTGTGACATCAATATTGCCACCGCTCACAACACACACGACTTTCTTGCCTTTTACAGGAACCTTATTGAACATAACTGCTGCCACACCAGTAGCTCCCGCACCTTCTGCCACAACTTTTTCCTTTTCCAGCAACTGAAGTATGGCTGCGCATATCTCGTCTTCGCTAACTGTCACCATTTCGTCAACATAATGTGAGCAGACATCAAACGTAAGCTCTCCCGGCTCTTTAACACAAATGCCGTCGGCTATGGTTGACACTTCCGGCAGCTTCAGACGGTGTCCGTCGTGAATACTGCTCACCATACTTGCAGCTCCGGCTGCCTGAACACCATAGACTTTAATTTTTGGGTTCAAGGTTTTCAAGGCAAAAGCAACACCACTTATCAGGCCGCCTCCGCCTACTGGCACTACTACAGCATCGAGGTCTGGAATTTGGTCTATCAGTTCAAGGCCAATAGTTCCCTGTCCTGCTATTACATTTTTATCGTCAAAAGGATGAACGAACGTATAGCCTTTTTCTTCCTTCAAGGAAAGAGCTTTGTTGTATGCGTCATCATACACGCCCGGCACAAGGCAAACATCAGCACCATAACCTTTTGTAGCCTCAACCTTACTTATCGGAGCACCCTCGGGGAGGCATATCAGCGACTTTATGCCGTGAGCCGTAGCGCCAAGGGCTACGCCTTGCGCATGGTTTCCCGCAGAGCATGCTATAACGCCGTGAGCCTTTTCCTCGTCACTCAACTGAGAGATTTTGTAGCATGCCCCACGCACCTTAAAAGATCCTGTACGCTGCAAACATTCCAGTTTAAGATACACCTCACATTCGGGGTTTACCATTGGTGCATGAACCACTTCTGTCTGTCTTATCACCTTGCCCAGTTCATACCGGGCTTTGTAGAAATCGTCTAACCTTAACATAATGTTATTATTCTATTTTGGCTTTCACCATTGATTGTTTTCCTTTGTTTTGTCCGGTTAACATTGCCATTGCCACAGTTATCGCGGCGAAAACATATATTAATATACCTTCAGCTTGTCACCCACTTTCGGACTATAGTCGTTTGGCAGATGATTCTTCTTGTATAGCTTCTTCAGGCGCATGCCGTAATACTGAGATATGGAATACATACTCTCGCCTGCCTTTACTGTATGCTCGCGCCCTTTGTACTGACGCGGTGCACGTTTCTGCTTTTTCTTCAGATAGACAATGTCGCCTTCCGACAGTTCCGCTTTTAGCGGACGCTCGTTGTAACGGGCAAGTTTGCGCGGTGAGCATCCCAGTTCTTTCCCCAAAGACTTAAAAGTGTCGCCTGCTCGCGCCACAACATAATAGTTTTTGTTGTAAAGGCGTATAGGATGTCCCCCGGGACTGCTAGCCGACACATTTTCCTTTTGCGGGCGGGACGCCATAAAGCGGTCGTAGCCTTTGGCTGAATCATACTCGTGAAGCTTATACAGCTCAATTATGTTTATCAACTTCTTTGCATATGTGGGACTTGTTGCATACCCACAAGCCTTCAACCCTTTAGCCCACCCTTTGTAGTCTTTCCGGTTCAGTTCGAACAAGCTTTTATAACGAGGCTGCTGCGTAAGCAACAGACTATGGTCCTCGTAACTATCGAAAACGTTGTCGTACGCCCGGAAACATTCCTGACGCTCGTCATCATCATGATATGTGGTGCGCCCTGTCCATCCATGGCATTTTATGCCAAAATGGTTATTCCCCTTTAACGCCAACTCGCTCCGGCCAGCACCACTCTCAAGCAGTCCTTGCGCCAATGTTATACTTGCTGGCACACCATGCTTAAGCATCTGCTCTATGGCCAAATCGCGATATTGGTTTATATATGTCTGATAACGTTCGTTCCATTTCATCTGTGCATGGGATACATGCACAAAAAAGACGAAAAGCAGAACGTTTGATAATAATCGTTTCATGCACACAGTAATGTTTTTCCCGACAAAATTAAACAATAATTTCCAAATAGCACACAAATGTTTTTGAGTAATCATTGGAATTGCCTACATTTGCAGAAAAGGGCCGTAAGATAACGGCAACAAGAAGAAACAAACTACAGAAAACTTTAAACTTTAAAGCAATGAAAGACAAGAAGATAGTCACATTCGGAGAAATAATGCTGAGGATGACACGCCCCAACAAGGAACGTATCGTTCAAGGAAGTCGGTGGAATGGTTTTTTCGGTGGAAGCGAGGCGAACGTTGCTGTATCGTTGGCAATGTTTGGAGATGACGTTGAATACGTGACTCGTATTCCGGGAAACAAGATTGGCGAAGCGTGTATGGGTGACATCCGACGGTATAACGTCGGCACAAGCCATATCGTCAAAGGCGGAGACAGACTTGGTCTTTACTATTATGAGGAATCTGCAGCACTGCGCAGTTCCAGTATCGTATACGACCGTGAAGACTCTTCGCTTACTACTATTCAGCCGGGCATGATAAACTGGCACGATGCTTTTGAAGGCGCCACGCTATTCCACTGGTCGGGCATCTCAAGCGCACTTTCACAGGGTGCTGCCGACACCACTGCTGAAGCTATCGCTGAGGCAGAAAAAGCAGGGCTCGTCATTTCGTGCGACATCAACCACAGGGCAAACCTTTGGCACTATGGCAAGGACGCGCACGATGTACTTTTCCCCATGACACAGAAGAGCGACATTCTTTTTGGAACCGCTGGAGAATGGCAACTGATAACTGGTTGCAAACCGCCTAAGTTCGACGCCAAAGACAGTGCGTATGCAATAGACAAGGAAGCATTTGCGGAATATTTCCGTCAAGCATTGAACCAATTTCCCAAAGCGAAAAAAATGATTATGGTATTAAGAAACACGCTGTCTGCCAACCACCACATCCTTACTGGCGTTCTTTTTGCCGAAGGACAACTTTACACAACACGCCTGTTCGACATAGATAACGTGTTAGACCCTATGGGTGTGGGTGACGCCTTCATTGCGGCTTATCTGCATGGCTATGCAAAACACCCCGACGACAATCTGGCATGCCTGCAATTTGCCCTTGCAGCCTCTGCACTAAAGAACACTATTCCTGGTGATTTCAACTTAATATCTGAAGAAGAAGTTGAAGATTTAATAGCGACAGAATTCCAACAATGAGGAAAGGAAAAGAAATAGACATGCTCAATGGGCCTCTGTTTAAGAAAATCATCCTTTTTGCCCTGCCCCTTGCAGCCAGCAGCTTGATGCAGCAGCTGTTTAACTCTGTTGACGTTGCCATTGCCGGTCGTTTCATCGGCAAGGAAGCGCTGGCTGCAGTGGGCAGCAACTCCCCCGTTATAAACCTGTTGATAAATCTTTTCATGGGTATTTCGATGGGAGCCAATGTCGTAATTTCAAACCATATAGGTCAAAACGACAAAGGAAAAATCCATGATGCCATAAATACAGTGGCATTAGTTGCCGTGGCGAGCGGAGTTTTTCTTTCGATACTCGGCATCATGGTGTCTGAATCAATTCTTAAAGCCATTGATACTCCTGACAATGTATTGCCTTTAGCCACTTTATACCTAAAGATTTACTTCTGCGGCATACCGTTTTTCATTATTTTCAACTATGCTTCTGCCATATTGCGCAGCAAAGGCGACACACGACGTCCGCTTTACATCTTGATTGCTGCGGGCATAACAAACACGGTGCTGAACATAATCTTCGTTGTCTGCTTCGGCATGGGAGTTGAGGGCATTGCTATTGCAACATGTCTGGCAAATATCATGAGTGCGTTGCTGATAGTCCTTATACTTATGCACGAAGACATGCCATATAAACTTTCAGTCAAGCACATCAGAATAAAGTGGAATGAGCTAAAGCCCATGCTATACATCGGCATTCCGGCGGGCGTTCAGGGAATGATATTCTCTTTTTCCAACGTTCTCATGCAGTCTGCCATCAACAGTTATGGTGCATCTGCCATTGCCGGTTCTGCGGCATCGCTTAACTACGAATCGTATTGCTACTTCATCGTGGCGGCATTTAACGGAGCAGCAATAAGCTTTATCGGACAGAACTATGGGGCAGGAAATAATGACAGGGTAAGAAAAATATTCAGAATATGCATGTCTACCGGCTTCTTGCTGTGTTTCGGTCTTAATATGCTTATCCTCCTTGGCCACAACGCTTGCCTTAGCGTATTCTCTACCGACGAATCGGTATTGACTTTCGGCAACAAACGCCTATTCGTTGTTTTGGCAACACAAGCCATTGCATGTAGCTATGAAATTTCCGGGGCGTCAATGCGCGGCATGGGACAGTCGATATTACCCACGGCTATAGTTATTTTCGGTACGTGCGTTTTGCGCATATTATGGATCTTCGGCGTTGCCAGATGGTTCCATACATTTGAAGTACTGATGATGGCATACCCCGTTTCATGGCTAATCACAGGAACGATGATGCTCTTTGCATACAGGAAAACATCCAATAAACTTCTTACAGCTTAATCAACCACAACATGTCAACTCATAGCAATCCAAAGACTCTATACGTTAGCGACATGGACGGAACGTTGCTAAACAACAACTCTGTCCTTTCACAAGAAACCATTGAAAAGTTAAACTCTCTCATTGACAAAGGAGCGGCTTTCACTGTTGCGACAGCCCGAACACCTGCGACTGTTACTTCCCTTATGAAAGATGTCAACGCAAATCTACCCTTCATTGTAATGGCGGGGTGTGCGCAATGGCAACCCAAAGAAAAGAAGTATAAGGATACACGGTTTATCGAGCCGACAGTAGTAAAAAGACTTGCTGACATTTTCGATTTATACGGCAATACACCTTTTATATATAATAAGGACGGTAATAGGATTGTTGTTAACCACACTACAAATCTTTCGCAACAAGAGCGCGATTTTATTGAGCCTAGGATAAAAACACCGTTAAAACGCCTTGAAACAGTGAAAGAACTTTTAGAAAAAACTGGTGAATATGATGGCGTCATGCTTATCTTCAGCATGGGAAAGTTTGACAGTCTCAGAAAAATTGCCGATGAAATCGACAAAAAAGGAATACCATGCACATGCAACTGCTACCGGGACATTTTCGACACTGAGCAAGGTATCATTGACATATACCTGGAAGGAACGACAAAAGCCTCTGCCATCAAAAGGCTTGCACACGAAATCGGAGCAGACAGAATTGTATGTTTCGGAGACAATCTGAACGACATCGCCATGATGGAAGCAGCCGATTGGAGCGTTGCCGTATCCAATGCCTTTGAGGAAGTAAAGGCTTATGCCAATGAAGTGATTGGCTCAAATGAAGAGAACGCTGTTGTGAATTGGATAGAAAAGGATTTTAATGGTTTGCTGAATTGAAAGAGACAAAAGCCTTTTCATAAAGGAAATGTTTTGCCGTATCAATTATACTTCGTATATTTGTAGCATCAACTATATTTATATTCATCCAAGCTAAACACGACAAGCGTATGATTGAATACTTTTCACAAAATCTTTGGCAGTTTTGGACTCTTGCAAGCGTACTCTGCCTAATCCTGGAATTGACAAACGGAGATTTCTATATCATGTGCTTTGCTATAGGAGCTGCTGTCACTGCCATATTCTCTGCCTTTGGAGTGAGTTTCAACTTCGGCCTTGTCGTATTTGCAACAATATCAATTCTTAGCATCTTCTTTGTACGTCCGTGTATCATAAAGTTGCTCCACAAGAACGAAAGCTCCCGCCCCAGCAACGCAGATGCTTTGTTTGGACAAATAGGAACAGTAAGCCTCTGCATAGAAGAAAACGGCTACGGGAGGGTTGCCATTGACGGAGACGACTGGAAGGCTGTTTCGGAAAACGGACAAAAGATAGAAAAAGGCAAGAAAGTAATCGTTGTCGACCGCGAAAGCATTATTCTTAAAGTACGAGAAACAGTCTGACAGACAATAAAATTTCTCATAGAAAAGTTTGTTTAACCCTTAATTTTAATAGTTATGAACATCGGAATTTACATTTTGCTGGCCATTGTGGTCTGCGCTCTTATCCTCGTAAAGAAAAGCCTTATCATAATACCGCAATCTGAAACGAAAATAATTGAGCGACTGGGGCGTTACTACGCAACGCTAAAACCGGGAATAAACATCATCATTCCTTTCATTGACCGTGCCAAACCCATTATAACGATGAGCCGAGGACGGTACTCCTATGAGACATCCATTGATTTAAGGGAGCAAGTATATGACTTTGACAAGCAGAACGTTATCACAAAAGACAACGTGCAGACGCAAATCAACGCATTGCTGTATTTTCAGATTGTAGACCCTTTTAAGGCAGTTTACGAAATAAACAATTTGCCAAACGCCATAGAGAAACTGACGCAGACAACACTGAGAAACATTATTGGTGAACTGGAACTCGACCAAACCCTTACTTCAAGAGACACAATAAATACAAAGTTGCGCGCAGTATTGGACGATGCCACAAACAAATGGGGTATAAAAGTGAACCGGGTTGAGCTACAAGACATAACACCGCCACAAAGCGTTCTTCAGGCAATGGAGAAACAAATGCAAGCTGAAAGAAACAAACGTGCCACAATCTTGACCAGTGAGGGTCTAAAAGCTGCGGCAGTGCTAAAGTCGGAAGGCGAAAAAACAGCAATAATCAACAAAGCTGAAGCCGACAAGCAAATGGCAATACTAAACGCTGAAGGTGAAGCACAAGCAAAAATAAGGAAAGCTGAAGCTGAGGCCATTGCCATCAGCAAAATAACAGAAGCCGTTGGGAAAAGTACCAATCCGGCAAATTACCTACTTGCACAGAAATACATCCAAATGTTGCAGGAAGTGGCTTCCGGCGACAAGACAAAAACCGTTTATCTACCCTATGAGGCAACTAATCTTCTGGGAAGTATCGGCGGAATAAAAGACTTGTTCAAAGAATCATAAAAGATTTTTCAAAATCCCGAATGAGCAGACAATAAAAAACAGACAACATCGAAATCCGAAAAACGGAAATCTAAAATATACGAAACAAGAGCTATAAGAATAGAAATGAAAGTATGTATAATCATTGGAGCCCGTCCAAACTTTATAAAAGTAGCTCCATTGGTAAAAGCAGTTGAAAAAGCCCAAAAAGACGGTAAGGAGATTGAATGTAAACTCATTTACGCAGGAACAGAAAACGATGCAACAGTGGAAAAATCGCTGTTTGACGACATTCAGATAAGACGCCCTGACGTTTTCTTGAACGTTGACTGCGAAAACCTCAACGAACTGACGGGAATGGTAATGGCGAAGTTCGACAGTTACCTCTCTAACAATCCTACGGATATTGTCATTGTTGTTGATGATCTTGCCTCAACAATGGCTGCATCAATCGTCACGAAAAAACACGGAGTGGCTTTGGCACACTTGGTGGCTGGCACAAGGTCTTTCGACATCAAAATGCCGAAAGAAGTAAACAGACTGGTTATTGATGGATTGTCCGACTACCTCTTCACCGCAGGAATGGGCAGCAGCAGCATCGTAAGCCGCGAGGGGGCTGAGCTGTCGCACGTATTTGAAGTAGGAAACATCCTCATGGATACCCTGCGCAACAACCACGATAAATGGAGAAAGCCGTCACTCTTTGAAGAATACAATCTTAAAGATAAGGGCTATATCCTTTTCACTTTGAACCGCAAGGCTCTCATCAGCCAAGAAGAGAACCTAAAAGAAATGCTTCGTAAAATGAGTTTTTCTGCTGGCAACACGCCAATTATTGCTCCGCTCAGAGGTAAAGCAAAATCTGCGGTAGAAGAAATGAAAGAGGATTGCCCCAATATAGAAGTCGTGGATGCCCTGCCCTATTTAGAATTCGGCTATCTTGCTGCAAATGCCATGGGAATTGTTACAGACTCAGGAAACGTTGCTGAAGAAGCAACCTTCAACAATGTGCCGTGCATCACGCTAAACAGCTATACCGAACACATTGAAACAGTAAAGCAAGGAACAAACGTTCTTGTTGGCGAAGATGCAGAAAAGCTGGGAAAATACATAACGGACATTATTGAAAATAACTGGAAAAAATCTTCACTCCCCGACAGATGGGACGGCAGAACAGCTGACAGAATTGTGCATATATTATTGGATATAAACAAAAAGTCTCATGCATAAATATATAAACAAGCAACAACGTTGACTCTGATACGCCCTTGAAAAAGCCTGTATAAACAGGAAGAGAAGTATTAAGTACGCCCTTTATATGCAAAAATAACACAATTCGTTTGGCGAATAGATTAAATTGTTATAATTTTGCAGTGATTTCAAAAGAATCGAACATTAAATAAAAGAACATTTTAACTTTTAACGTATAATACAACGATGGCAAAATATCTATTTGCAGCTTTTGGGTATTTTTACTTTTACTTTGCATGGATATGTGAAGCGGGAAGTTGCGTATAGAGTTCAACTTAAGATAATGTCATTGAAAAGACAAAAATTCAATACAAGGCCCCGCTTCATAAACAAATGAAGCGGGGCTTTGCATATAAGAGCAAACACAAACAGCTACAAACAAAAGGAAAAGGAACAAATGAGAAAAATTGCAATACAAGGATTTGAGGGATGCTTCCATGAAATGGCGGCAAAGAAATATTTCCACAAGGACAATGAAGATCTAATCTACTGCAGCACGTTTGAGCAACTGTTCCAAAATGTTCAGGAGGACAATAATGCAACTATTGGAGTGGTAGCGATAGAAAACACGATAGCAGGATCACTGCTACACAACTATGAGTTGCTCTGCAAAAGCGGTCTTGAAATTGTTGGAGAAAAGAAAATACATATATCACATAGTATATGTTGCCTGCCAGAAGACACATGGGAAACAATAAAAGAAGTACACTCACATCCCGTTGCCCTCATGCAATGCCGAAAATATCTGGAAAATCACCCATTGCTACGCTCCGTTGAGGCTGACGATACTGCAGGGGCAGCAATGAACATAGCGAAGAACAAACTTATTGGACAGGCTGCTATATGCAATGCAGACGCTGCCAAGAAATTCGGAATGAAAATTCTAGAGGAACATATAGAAGACAATAAACATAACTACACGCGTTTTCTAATAATAACCCCACAAAAGATTTCTGACGAATACAGGAACAGACAAAACACCGACAAGGCCAGTCTTGCTTTCACGCTCAAGCATGAAAAAGGGAGCTTGGCACACGTATTGAGCATCTTCTCGTTCTACGGCATCAACCTGACAAAGATACAATCATTGCCTATCATTGGCCGCGAATGGGAATACATGTTCTACATAGACTTAAAGTATGAAGACTATAAGCTATACCGCCAAAGCATTGAAGCAGTAAGACCTTTAACAAGTGAATTCATAAACTTAGGAGAATATAAAGATGACACCGACGTACAATAACCACAAAATAGAACCGGCAGACAGGCTTTCGCTGGTTAGCGAATACTATTTCAGCAGAAAACTGAAAGAGGTTGCCAAGATGAACGAAGAAGGGCACAACGTCATTAGCCTTGCAATAGGCAGTCCGGACATGCCTCCTTCACAACAGACCATAGACACTCTTTGCCGCATAGCACACGAAGACAATGCCCACGGTTACCAACCCACATGCGGAACAAAAGAACTTCGTGAGGCAATGGCTGGCTTCTATAAAAAATGGTATGGAGTGACGCTCGACCCTTCGTGCGAAATACAGCCACTTATTGGCAGCAAGGAAGGTATTCTGCATATCACATTGGCATTTGTCAACCCGGGCGATGAAGTGCTTGTTCCGAATCCCGGCTACCCGACCTATACTTCTCTAAGTAAAATTCTTGGAGCAAAAGTTGTAAACTATGACTTGGACGAAAACAACGACTGGCAGCCTGATTTCAACGCGCTGGAGAAGCAGGACCTGAGCCACGTTAAACTGATGTGGACCAACTATCCTAATATGCCGACAGGTGGAAATGCGAAAAGGGAAACATACGAGAAACTTGTAGCGTTCGCCAAAAAACACAATATTGTCGTGGTAAATGACAATCCTTATTCGCTTATTCTTAACGAAAGCCCTATTTCCTTGCTACAAGTGGAAGGAGCAAAAGATTGCTGTATAGAACTGAATTCCATGAGCAAAAGCCACAACATGCCTGGATGGCGAGTAGGTATGTGCGCATCTAACCCTACGTTCATCAGTTGGATACTTAAAATCAAGAGCAACATCGACTCGGGAACGTTCCGCGGAATACAGCTTGCTGCAGCTGCTGCATACGAAAACGACGAGCAATGGCACAGGGAATACAATATTGAAGTATACAGTAAGCGAAGAGAATACGCTGAAAAAATTATGGAAGTCCTGGAATGCGCTTACAGCAAAAGTCAGGTAGGCATGTTTCTCTGGGGAAAAATTCCCGACCGATACAGCAATGCAGAAGAACTAACCGAGAAAGTTCTGAAGAAAGCAAAAGTGTTCATAACACCAGGGCACATCTTCGGTTCAAAAGGCGACAGATACATACGCATCTCACTCTGCGCCAAAGAAAAACAACTGACAGAGGCTCTGGAAAGAATTGAAAAAGTATTCTGCAATTGAAGCTTCGAAACACAATTAAGCAACTTGGTGAATCTACCACCGCACCCTTATTCTTAAATAAACGATAATTATAAACAAATACATACAAACACTATGGAATTAGAATTGAAACCTCTAGGCTTGCCCAGCGACAATGAGCGGCCATTTGTTATAGCCGGCCCATGTTCGGCAGAGACTGAAGAACAAGTTATGACCACAGCAAAGCAGCTTGCCCAAAAGGGCTGCCACATGTTCCGCGCCGGAGTATGGAAACCACGCACAAAGCCAGGAGGGTTTGAAGGAAACGGCGAAAAGGCATTGCCTTGGATGAAAGCAGTAAAGGAAGAAACAGGAATGTTGATAACAACGGAAGTGGCAACACCGGAACATATTGAGCTAGCCCTAAAATACGGCATTGACGTTCTATGGATTGGAGCACGCACAACAGCAAACCCGTTTGCTATGCAAGCCATTGCCGATTGTCTGAAGGGCGTAGACATCCCTGTATTGGTAAAGAATCCTGTAAACCCTGATTTGGAACTATGGATAGGAGCTATGGAACGCCTGAACCAGTCTGGAATAAAACGTTTGGGAGCAATACACAGAGGCTTCTCTAGCTTCGACAAGAAGATATACAGAAACCTTCCGATGTGGCAGATTCCTATTGAACTCCGCCGCCGGATTCCTAACCTGCCCATTATCTGCGATCCTAGCCACATAGGAGGACGCCGCGAACTTATTGCCCCTCTCTGCCAGCAAGCTATGGACCTTGGTTTCAACGGTCTGATTGTTGAAAGTCATTGCGACCCTGACAGTGCATGGAGTGACGCGAAACAGCAAGTTACTCCTGAGGTGCTTGACTATATCCTGGGACTGTTGGTTATCAGAAACGAAACATTAACAACGGAGGGTATACATGAGTTGCGCAATCAGATTGACGAATTGGACAACAACCTCATGGATTTGCTTGCAAAGCGCATGCGCGTTTGTCGGGAAATCGGGCAATACAAGAAAGAACACAACATGACTGTTCTGCAGACATCAAGATACAACGAAATACTTGACAAACGAGGAGCACAGGGCGCACTATGCGGAATGGACCCTTCTTTCATAAAAGAAATATTTGAAGCCATACACGAAGAGTCCGTAAGACAACAAATTGAAATTATAAACAAATAGCGAAGCGACATGAGAATACTTATATTAGGTGCCGGAAAAATGGGCAGCTTTTTTCTTGATTTGCTCAGTTTCAACCACGAGACTGCAGTCTACGAGAAAGACCGCAAACGGCTTCGCTTCACATACAACACCTTGCGCTTCACATCGCTTGAGGAAATTCGCGAATTCAACCCGGAAATGGTTATAAATGCGGTGACGGTGAAATACACTGTCGCTGCATTTAAGGAAGTTATGCCCTATCTTTCGCCAGACTGCATCATTAGCGACATTTCTTCGGTAAAGACGGGGCTGAAAGAGTTCTATGACAAATGTGGTCACCGCTATGTTTCAACACACCCAATGTTCGGCCCTACATTTGCGAACTTGAACCAGCTGCATGAGGAGAACGCAATAATAATAAAGGAAGGCGACTACATGGGGCGTATCTTCTTCAAAGATCTATACCAAAATATCGGACTTAACATCTACGAATACACATTTGACGAACATGACAAGACTGTTGCATATTCCCTAAGCATACCTTTTGTCAGCACATTCGTTTTTGCTGCAGTCATGAAACATCAGGATGCGCCAGGAACGACGTTCAAACGTCATATGGGCATTGCACGAGGAGTTCTCAATGAAGATGACTTCCTACTGCAAGAAATACTTTTCAATCCGCACACTCCCGAGCAAATCGAAAAGATAAAGGATGAGATGGACGAACTTCTTGGCATAATAAGGTCGAAGGATTCAGAAGGGATGAAGAATTACCTCACGAAAATACGGCAAAATCTAGCTGCCAACAAATAAAAAGCAAAGGGAAAAGTGTACTAGGAAAAACTGAAAAAGAACTAAAAAAAAGAAAGCGGTTGCCTTCACAGGTTGCCGCTTTTATTTTCAATAGGTATTAGTCTTTTAAGGTAAAAAGATTGTTTTCAGGATAACAATGCAAAGTTAGCACTTTTTTCCATTTGTGCAAAACAATTCACAACTTAATTTATATCAATTAATTGTGTGTACCCACACAAAAACAAACTTTTTTGCCTTTCTGTTATTTTCCGTTATTCTATAGGCTCCGGCAATGGTTGTGCGCAACTTTCGCCGGTGTATTCCAATACAGGCAGCTCCCCTGTCAATGCCCCGAAAGCATTGAAGGCAAGTGACTCCATTTCGTTTTCACCTGGCATAACAATTACTGGCGCAAGATAATCAATCTGGCTCTTGATGTCTTCCACACAAAAATTGCTGTGGGCAATTCCGCCTGTCAATATTATGGCATCGCACTTTCCTTGCAGAGCGATATACATTGCTCCTATCTGCTTTGCTATGCCATAGTCCATTGCTTCAACTAGTGTTTTGTACGGTTCTTCGCCTTGTTCCACCTTGCTGCAGATTGTAACCATATCGGCTATCCCAAGATAAGCCACAAGACCCCCCTTGCCATGAAGCATGTTCTTTATCTGACGAAGGGTATACTTTCCACTGAAGCACATCTCTGCCAAAGCTTCTGACTGCACCGTCCCTGCACGCTCCGGAGAAAAAGGCCCATCACCATTCAATGCGTTGTTAACATCAATCACTTCCCCTTTGCGATGTGCGCCAACGGATATTCCACCGCCAAGATGCGCCACAATGAGATTCAGGTCGCGGTATTTCTTGCCAATGGATTTTGCATATTTACGAGCCACCGCCTTTTGGTTTAAAGCATGGAATATGGACTCACGTGGCATACCTGGCAAACCGGTAATCCTGGCTTTCATCTGAAGTTCATCTACGACAACAGGATCGGCAATATAGGCTGGGCAACCGCATAATTGGGCTATTTCATCAGCGAGGAGTGCACCCACATTGCAAATGTGCTCATGCTTTGAATGGATAAGGTCATTTTTCATTTTCTCGTTTACGCCATAGACACCGCCCTTAATCGGACTGAGCAAACCTCCACGACCAATAACAGCATCAAAGTCAAGGGGTATGTTCTCTTCTTTAAGCTTGTTTAGAATAAAATCCTTGCGGTATTCGTATTGATCAATAACCTTTCTGAATTGTGACGTTTCTTGAGCAGAATGATGAGCCCCACCTGCCCAAAGCGGTGTCAAATCTTCATATATAGCCAACTTTGTTGAGGTAGAACCAGGGTTAATTGCTAAAATTTTCATGTCAATTAGTAATATAAGAAAATGCTTTCAATGTTGATTTCACAATGTTTTGTCTGATATACATGCAAGAGCCAAGCTATAGAACTTGGATTCGCCACTGTCTGCCCTTGATGCAACCACTACAGGAGCTGTCGTTCCATAAAGCATGCCTGCAGTTTGGGCACCTGAGAATAGTGTTATCGTCTTGTAGAACACATTGCCTGACTCTATATTTGGGAATATAAGTGCATCGGCATTACCTACAACTGGTGATGATATTCCCTTTATCGCTCCGCTCTCTTTGTCGCATGCAGACTTAACGTCCATCGGACCGTCAACAAGTACGTCACCATATACTCCTTCTTTTGCGCATTGTTTCAGTGTTTCGTAACTCAATGTATGTGGAAATTTCTCACTCACCTTTTCAGTGCAATGAATAAGTGCCACATTGGGGCGTTCGATGCCTAGGCGGTGGCAAACTTCAACAACATATGTAAGTATGGCATTGAACTGTTCTTCTGTCGGTTTAGGTATGACTGCCGCATCTGAAAAGACAAGCAATTTATCGTACGACGGCAATTCTGCAACAGTAACATGGGTCATAACTTTCCCTTTTTCCAGCAAACCATGCTCTTTGTTTAAGACTGCACGCAAAAGATTATCCGTGTTAATGGTTCCTTTCATAAGCACATCTGCATCACCGTTCCTTACGAAACTTACAGCCATAGCCGCAGCTGCATCCGGATCCTCCGCATGGAGCACTTCCACATGGTCGGGATAATCAGAAAGGAAACTATCAATAAAATCAGCCTTTACACCGCCTAAAACGAGTTTGAAGTCGGCTATTCCTTCCTCAAGACTCCGCCTAATTACATACTCCGTATGGGAATCGTTTGGACAAACCATTGCCACTTTTTTCCTCTTTCCATGCCCTTGCAGAAGAGAAATAACAGATCTGAAGCTTTTAACGTGTTGCATGTTTTTATGATTTTTGTGCAAAAATACATTAAGGAATGTGTAGACGCAAAATTTTCTACACATTTTTTATGCGTTTGTGCAAGATTTCCGTTATCCAACGGAATATTTATGTATTTTAGAACAATTTTAATCTTGGTTATTTGGCTTTTGAAAAACTAAACGAACTATTCGAGTTTCATTCTATTTGCCTTAGCATGAATACTTATCAGCGCATGTTCTGTTTCAAAAGTCCGCGCGTTTGGAAACAAGAAACCGCATGGTGACATAAAGAAGCCCACTCTGTTTCTGAGTTTTCTCAACAGCTACTACTCCTATCTTTCACATAAAGCACTTGGATGGTTATACTTTTCAATATGCAAACAACTTTGCAAAAAGAAAATTATAAAAAATCATATATAGAAAAAACCGAAAAGGACAAAACAAGTTTAAATCCTTTTCGGTTGTTATAAGTTACTTAGTGTAAAAATGCAAGACTAAAAAGTCTTGATTTCTGCCCTATAAACAAGTTCTTAATGCAGGAAACAACATCAATTGTTTGTTGAACCACCAACAATATCAAGCAGTTCATTCGTAATCGCCTGCTGACGACTCTTATTATACTGCAAGTTAAGTCCGCGAAGCAACTCGTCGGCATTGTCTGTGGCTGTCTGCATAGCTACCATACGGGCAGCATGCTCGGAAGCAATACTGTCAAGAAGGGCTGTGTAAAGCATTAGATGAAGAAGCTTTGGTATAAGGGTCTGCAAAACGGAATTCATGTCTGGTTCAACAATGAAGTTGTCGTTAAGCGGTTTAACCTGTTCTTCTTTCTTCTTTTCTTCCTTTTGATTTTCGCGAAGATAAGCTTGCATCTCAGCCGTAACAACCTTTTGAGAAAGGTCGCGGTCGTTGTCTGAGCCAATGCCTTCAGACAAGTCAATCGGCAGGAAAGTCTTACGCTGTAAAATCTGTGATCCTGCACTCTTGAAATGGTGATAAATCAACTCAACACGGTCTATTTCACCTTCTGTGAACTTTTTCCCAAGCTCACGCGCAATCTCTATACACTGATTTACATTAGGCTTTTCAGCCAAAGCCGTGAAGTCACCAGCGATGTTCAACCCAAGCTTTGCAGCCTGTTCTGCAACCTTACGCCCTATCGGATATACAATGACATTGTCTTTGCCCAACTCAGAAAATTCCTTAACGGCAGCATTCAGTTGTTTCACGACATTGGTGTTGAATCCACCGCAAAGGCTACTGTTTGAAGAATATACGACAAACGCAACACGTCTTACGTGACGTTCCTCACTGAACACCGTATGAGCATCGGCTTCGCTTGCAAGAAATGACTTCAATATCCTCTCCAGCATGTTTTCATATGGGAGCATATTTTCTATCATGACCTGCGCATGATGCAGCTTAGAGGAAGCAACCATCTTCATGGCACTTGTAATTTTGCGCGTACTATTGACGGATGCTATCCTACTCTTGATTTCCTTCAGTGACGGCATAGGCTATTACTTTTTGTATTGTCCGGCAACGTCTGCCATTACATCCTCAACTTTCTTGCTTACCTCGTCATTTATTACTCCGGAGGCAAGAACGTTGATAATGTCTTCCTGATGCTTTGAACGCAAAATCTCCAAGAATGAATCCTGACACTCACGAATCTTCTCAACAGGAACATCACGCATCAGTCCATGTGTGCCACAGTAAAGTATAGCAATCTGCTCGCCTACGGGCATCGGACTATACTGAGGCTGAATAAGAAGCTGATTGTTCTTGCGTCCTCGGTCAAGAGTCATCGCTGTAACCGCATCCATATCGCTCGAGAACTGAGAGAACGATTCAAGCTCACGATACTGAGCCATATCAATCTTCAATGTTCCTGCGACTTTCTTCATACTCTTTATTTGAGCAGAACCTCCTACACGGCTCACGGAAATACCCACATTGATAGCAGGACGGAAACCCTGGTTGAACAAATCAGACTCAAGGTAAATCTGTCCGTCTGTAATGGAGATAACGTTTGTAGGGATGTATGCGGAAACATCGCCTGCTTGTGTTTCGATAATTGGAAGAGCTGTTAAAGAACCACCGCCTTTTACATGGCCTTTCATGCATTCTGGAAGATCGTTCATGTTTTCTGCAACTTCCTGCTGGTCGTTTATACGTGCAGCCCGCTCAAGAAGACGGCTATGAAGATAGAACACATCTCCTGGATAAGCTTCACGTCCTGACGGGCGACGAAGGATTAGCGATACCTCACGGTAAGCAACGGCCTGCTTTGAGAGGTCATCGTAAACAACAAGAGCTGAATATCCGCGGTCACGGAAATACTCACCTATTGCTGCACCAGCAAAAGGAGCATAATACTGCATTGCAGCAGGATCTGCAGCTGTAGCGGCAACGATGATGGAATAAGGCAATGCGCCATGTTCCTTCAAGTTCTGCACAAGAGCCGCAACTGTTGATGCTTTCTGGCCAATTGCCACATAGATACAATAAACTGGATTTCCTGCATCATAGAAGCTCTTCTGGTTTATGATTGTATCAATGGCGATTGCTGTCTTACCTGTTTGACGGTCGCCAATAATGAGCTCGCGCTGTCCACGTCCGATAGGAATCATGGAGTCGACAGCCTTCAGACCTGTCTGAAGCGGCTCTTTCACCGGCTGACGGTAAATAACACCAGGAGCCTTGCGGTCAAGCGGCATCTCGAAAGAATCTTTCAAGTCTATTTCTCCCTTGCCATCAATCGCCTGTCCCAAAGGATTTATAACCCTACCCAACATATTGTCGTTGACACGGATAGAAGCGATACGCTTTGTCCTCTTCACAACCATGCCTTCCTTTATGCCTTCAGTAGAGCCAAGGAGCACACAACCGACATTGTCCTCCTCAAGGTTCATAACGATAGCCATTGTGCCATTCTCGAACTCCAGCAACTCATTGGCTTCGGCATTGCGCAAACCATAGATGCGCGCCACACCGTCACTAACTTGAAGCACGGTTCCCACTTCATCGAACTGAGCCGATCCTTTAAGACCTTGCAGTTGTTCAAGAAGCACTTGGGATACTTCGCTAGGTTTAATTTTATCTGACATATTAAATGTTTAACTTTTTAAGACGAACCACTGTTTGAGTGATACGCATTTTCTCTTATTTAAGTGCAGACAATATAGAGCTGAGCTGCCTCTTGACACTTGCATCCAGACGATACGTGTCATACTCTAAAACGAATCCCCCTATTAAATCTTTGTCGATCTCGGTAGAGAATTCTACAGTTCCATTTGTCTGACTTTGTACTAACCTGCGCAACTTGTCTTCAACATCGGCAGACAAGTTAGCTGCAGTAGTGAGTTTTGCCTGAACCAAGTTGTTCTCTTTCCTGTATAGAGTAATAAATGAGTTGGCAATGAACTGCATAATTTTCTCTCTTCCCTCTTGCAGGACAAGACCAACAAACCTTTTAGTCAGCGGGCAGGCCTTTTCGCCTGCTGCCGCCGTTAAGATGCTTGATTTTTGGTCTTTAGAAAGCATAGGATTAGCTATGGTGACACTTAGTTCGGGCACGTTCACGTAACTTGCCGCGATAGTCTGCATGTCAGCATAGACTTGTTCAGACAGCCTTTCGTTATCGCTTGCCTTGAGCAAAGCCCGGGCGTATCTAACCGATATTAATCCCAAATCCATTCCAATTATTTATTTTTTAAACCAACTTCATTCAGCATAAGATCTATGTAGTCCATTTGGGCTTTGTCTGTTTCAAGACTCTTGCGGAGTACCTTTTCGGATACTTCAACACTCAAACGGGCCACCTGCTCGCGGATTTCGGAAATAGCGGATTCTTTCTGCGCTGCAATTTCGGCTTTTGCCTCATTTAATATACGGGCGCTCTCCTCTTTTGCCTTATCCTGAGCTTTTTCCACAATAGCGTCACGCGTTGCAGCAGCTTCTTTAAGTATTTCTGCCTGTTTTTCGCGTGCTTCCTGAAGGATTGTCTCACTCTCCTGCTTGATATTGTCAAGCTTTAATGAGGCCTCGTGAGCTTTTTGCAAACTCTCGTCTATGTATTTCTTCCGGCTTTCAACCATCCCGACGATTGCGGGAAAGCCAAACTTAGCCAAGACGAAGAACACAACAAGGAATGCAAGCAGCATCCACAAGAGCAATCCAGGGTCAGGAGTTAGTATTGATGGCAAACTTGATAAATCCATTTGCTTAATTTTTCATACACCAAAATAGGCGTTGATTTCTAAAACTCTCTCTTATTTGATAAGGAACGCACATGCAACGATTGCGAAAAGTGCACAACCTTCTACGAATGCTGAAGTAAGAATCATGTTCAACTGTATCTTTCCTGATGCTTCAGGCTGGCGAGCGATGGCGTCCATAGCGCTTCCACCGATTTTGCCGATACCCATACCTGCACCAATTGTTGCAATACCTGCTCCGAGACCGCAGCCCAGCTGTGCCAGACCTTCAGCAGCCAAAAGTGATGAAATAATCATAGTTTTTTAATTTTAAGTTGTTATTATTATTTTCTTTGTTTAAATTTTTATTTCTATGTAAAGTTTTATTCTTCTTCCTTATGCGCCAAGCCAATAAATACGGAACTTAGAAGCGTAAACACATAAGCTTGAATGAATGCTACCAAGACTTCAAGACAGTTCATGAATAGCAACATGACAATACTTATGAAATTAAGTCCTATACCATAGCCTACGCCCATTGTCCAACCGAGGAAAATCACACAAGTAAAGCTTAGAATGATTGCATGTCCTGCCATCATGTTGGCAAAAAGACGCACCATCAAGGCAAACGGCTTAGTCAATACCCCAAAGAATTCTATAACCGGAATCAGAGGAACCGGATACAATTTCAAAAATACAGGTACCTTCGGCCAAAATATGTCTTTCCAGTATTCTTTGTTACCAAAAAGATTGATAGCAAGCATGGTACATAATGCTAGGAAAAAAGTTATGTTTATGTTTCCTGTGACGTTCGCACCACCTGGGAAGATTGGTAACAATCCAAGAATGTTGGTCGTGAAGATAAAGAAGAATACCGTAAGCAGATAAGGTGCATAGGGTTTGAAATGTTTCTCCCCTATTGATGCCTTAACTACATCATCATATATCATCATTACAAACATCTCCATAAATCCGACAAAACCGCCAGGAGAAGGGCTCTTCGCATCACGCTTCTTGTACCAACGGGCACATGAAAGGAAAGTGGCAATAAGTACAATTACAACAATCCATATTTGTGCTACCGTTTTGGTGAAGCTTAAGTCCAAAGGCCTTACTGTTGAGCCATTAGGCAATTTTTCATAGATTTTTCCATGATGCTCTTCATCAAAATAGAATTGCTTGGGTAGATTTTCCGCTTTTCCGAAATACCATTCGCCTGTAGCAGAACTTCTGACAATAACAGGAAGTGGTATTGCCAAACTTTTGCCTCCAAATGTTGCTATATGCCATTCGTAAGAATCGGAAAGGTGCTCAAGTACTATTTCTGGAATATTGATAGTGCTTTTTGTTTCCTCTTCATTTTCGGCAGAAGCCACAAGCGGTATTAACGCAATGAAGAAAAGAAGAATTAAAGACCTAAATTGTTTCATATTTAGTTATTTATCATTGTCACACTTAGAGTGAGAATTTGAAACATAAGAGAAGAACACTGAATGGTGAATGAGAAAAACAAGATAGAACGCCATAAATATGAGACAGAACTCCAGCATCTTTGCATTACCGCAAACCAGATAGTAGGTGAATATCGTAGCCAAAGCCAGCAACATCCTAAATCCAGATACTGCGGTAAAGAAAGTAGTCAAGCTGTCGGGGCTCTTTTTTGCAACCAATCGCCAAACAAGCCCCTCAACAATGCCGACAACAAAAGAAAACGAAGAAGCTACCGTTACAGGAACAGCAAAATCATCTACATTTATAAGGCGAGAAATGGTAAAGGCTATTATGACAGATATAACTACCAAAGCTATTATTTGCACAATAAACAACTTGAATAACCTATCCACGCCCATTACTATCAGCATATTATACTCGACTTTTAAAGTTCTACACAAATATTTACTTCATTCTTCTGCACCTCTACAAACCCCATAGAGACGTTCACTATATGCTCGCCGTCAGAGTTGTAAAAAGCTACACGTCCTTTTTCCAAAGTTGAGATAATGGGAGCATGATTGGGAAGTATTTCAAATTCGCCACTAGTTCCAGGAACTACGACCCTATCTGCTGTACCCTCAAATTCAATTTTCTCCGGAGAGACGATTTTTAATTTTAAACTCATAAACTAACAATTTATGCTTTTAACCTTTGGCTGCTTCAAGTAGTTTCTTACCCTTAGCAATAGCGTCTTCTATTGTACCCACATTAAGGAATGCCTGTTCTGGAAGATCGTCGACCTTTCCGTCAAGTATCATATTGAAACCCTTTATGGTATCTTCTATAGAAACCATAACTCCTGGTATTCCAGTAAACTGCTCTGCTACGGTAAATGGCTGAGACAAGAAACGTTGTACTCGACGCGCACGGTTTACAGTAAGCTTATCTTCGTCTGAAAGTTCATCCATACCGAGGATGGCAATAATATCTTGCAATTCCTTATAACGCTGCAAAATTTGCTTTACCCTTTGGGCGCATTCATAATGTTCCTTTCCTACAATCAGCGGGTCAAGTATACGGCTGGTTGAACCTAGAGGGTCTACTGCGGGATAAATACCCAGCTCAGTGATTTTTCGGTTCAATTCGGTTGTAGCATCCAAATGGGTAAATGTTGTTGCTGGAGCAGGGTCTGTCAAGTCGTCGGCAGGAACATAGACTGCCTGAACGGAAGTAATGGAACCTTTCTTCGTTGAAGTGATGCGTTCCTGCATAGTACCCATTTCACTTGCCAACGTTGGTTGATATCCTACAGCCGACGGCATTCGTCCCAAAAGTGCGGAAACTTCAGAACCTGCCTGTGTAAATCTGAAAATATTGTCAATGAAGAACATTATATCAGCGGCTTCTCCATCTTTTCCGCCATGGTCACGGAATTCCTCTGCAACGGTAAGACCAGAAAGAGCAACAGATGCACGTGCACCAGGTGGCTCATTCATCTGGCCATAGACAAGCGTTGCTTGACTCTTTTTCATTTCTTCTTCGTCAACAAGGCTCAAATCCCATTTGCCTTCTTCCATTGCCTTTTTGAACTTATCGCCATAGCGTATTACTCCAGACTCTAGCATATCGCGAATCAAGTCGTTTCCTTCACGGGTACGTTCACCCACGCCAGCAAACACAGAATAGCCATTATGACCTTTTGCGATATTGTTGATAAGTTCCATGATCAGCACGGTCTTGCCTACTCCGGCTCCACCGAACAAACCAATTTTTCCACCTTTCATATAAGGTTCCAGAAGGTCAATAACCTTGATACCTGTTGCAAGCATTTCCTTTTGCGTAGAAAGTTCTTCAAACTTAGGAGGCTCTCTATGGATAGGATAAGCACCCTTCATGTCAAGTTCTTTCATTCCGTCAATAGGCTTTCCGATGACATTCATCATTCGTCCTTTGATTTGCTCGCCTGCAGGCATAAGGATTGGTGCTCCTGTAGGTATCGCTTCTAGCCCTCTCTGTAGTCCGTCAGTGTTATCCATAGCCACGGTACGCACTGTATCTTCGCCGATATGCTGCTGAACCTCTATTATAAGTTCTCGACCATCCGGACGTTTTACGACAAGGGCGTCATGGATTTTAGGTAACACTTTCTCTGGATCTTCTCCTTTCGTATCGAAATAGACATCGATAACCGGACCTACGATCTGGGAAATACGACCAATTATTTGTGACATATATTTATATTTTAAAATTAGGTTCTTTTTCTCGCACAATGAACGATTGGATTATCGAAATTTATGTGCTTTTCCTTATGAAACGCCCCACCGCTTCAATTTGTTTTTATTGCCAAAACAGAAACTTCGGTTCGTATTCAATTCCGATGCAAAAATAACAAATATATTTAATCCCCAATATTTTAAAAGGTTTTTTATTAAAAGCTTAATCCTTTTTTCACCATTTTCAAGGCGGATTGGGAGTAAAACATCTAGATAATTCAAACAAGTATCTTTAAAAGATACACAAACAGAAAAAACGCATTCAACAGATTTGCTTTGTAATCTACTTGAATGCGTCTTTTTTTCTTATATGCTAAGTTCGTCCAAAACCGTTATTAACTTTTTATCAAATGGTTTATCCGAACGAATTGCATCTGTAAAGGGGACATAAACAATCTCATTGTTTCTTATTCCTACCATCAGATTTCTCTGTCCTTGCATTATAGCTTCAATGGCTCCGACACCTGTTCTACTTGCAAGTATTCTGTCATGTGCCGAAGGACTGCCACCTCGTTGCAAATGTCCCAGAATTGATACGCGAACATTATAATCCGGGAATTCTTTCCTTACACGGTCTGCATAATAAAGTGCACCGCATTTCGGGCTTTCGCTAACGATAACAATACAACTTCTTTTGCTCTTTCGGATACCGCGCTCCATAAATCGCGTCAATTGGTCAACATCTGTTGAGTCTTCCGGTATGATTGCTGCTTCTGCTCCACTTGCAATAGCACTATTCTGAGCAAGGAAACCAGCATCACGCCCCATCACTTCAATAAAGAAAATACGCTCATGACTTACTGCCGTGTCGCGAATACGGTCAACACATTCTACTATAGTATTAAGTGTTGTGTCGTATCCGATTGTTGAATCCGTGCCATACAAGTCATTGTCAATTGTTCCTGGCAATCCGATGCAACAAACATCATGTTCCTCTGCAAAGATTTTCGCACCTGTAAGGGAGCCGTTTCCACCAATTACAACGAGTGCATCAATTTTGTTCTTCACCATATTATCGTAAGCCTTTTTACGACCTTCCGGTGTTTGGAACTCTTTGCTTCTAGCAGTTCGAAGTATTGTTCCGCCACGATTGATTATACCACTGACATTCTCTGTTGTGAAGTCCTTAATCTCATTGTTTATAAGACCATCGTAACCACGGAATATTCCTTTGATTTTGAACCCGTTGCTAATACCGGCACGCGTAACGGCACGTATTGCAGCATTCATACCAGGAGCATCACCTCCTGAGGTCAAGACACCAATTGTTTTAATCTTCATAACTTAAATATTCTATACCTATTAAATAATTCTAGTGTTATTAAAATTCTTTTTGTCAAGCAGCATTTCCGTTCTTTAAAAGGACATATGCCGCTTTTACTTTTTTGAAAAGTAGGATAAACACAAAGTACTTTCTTTTCAATAAAAAAGCAATCATGTTGTTGCCCACATTATCGCCATTCCGATAAGCCAAGCTATTAAACATGTCCATCCGACGTTTTTCAAGAACCAGCCAACATGTATGCGCTCCATCTTCATCAACGCTAACCCACTAATGGAACTGAACAACATGAAGTTGCCTCCCATTGCCGAGCTATAAGCAATTATTTTCCAATACAATCCGTTTTTGGCAAATGAAGCCAAATAATCAGGATCCAATGACATTGCAAAAGAAAGATGGTCTCTCACATCGTATAAGGAAATAAAGCTTAGCGAGGTGGCAAACGTATCAAGCACAGAACTTAACAATGCCGCAGCTCCACCAACTATCCAAACATTATGCACACAGTCGTCAATAATCTGGGCTACCCATGACAAGACTCCCGTTTCCTCCACGACAGCCAACGCAAACATAACACCGAGTACAAAAAGTATCATCTGTATCATTCCATACTGCAAGACTCTAGGTATGCGCTTTTGTATCATCTTGTCGGAATCGGACAATTTATGATTGAATATCTCGTTTACAATCCAAAGTAAAGACAAGACACATAAAGCTCCCAAGAAAGGGCTAAGTTTAGTAATACTATGGAAAGTTGGTATAAACCACAATCCGCCGATGCCGACGAACAACATTACAATTCGCTGCCAGCGGTTCAAGTTTGTGTCATCCCCACGATACGGCATAACATAACTTTGTATTTCTACCGTTTCAGGCAGTTTTCTGCCGAGCCACCATACAGGCAGCAAACATGAAATCACACAAGGCAAAGCCAAAGATGTTGATAATTGTGAAGCGTCTACCGCACCGATGTTCCAAAGAAGAAGTCCTGTAGGATCGCCTATCACGGTCAAAGCTCCTCCACAATTAGAAGCAATAACTATTGCACTGCCGTAAATCATGCGTTGCCGGCGATTTGCCAGGATTTTATGCATTACCACAAGCATCATTGTCGTTGTGGTAAGATTATCAAGATTCGCAGAAATGATGAAGGTAACAAACACCATCACCCACAACATTTTCCGGCTGTTGCGCGTATGCAGCAATTCTGTCAGGAAGTCAAAGCATCCGTTGTTATTCAATATGTCTACTATTGACATTGTAGACAACAAGAACAAAACTATTTCTGCCCCTCGCCCAACATAGACAAGAAACACGTTTTGTGAAATAAATAGCTTTACATTTTCAGCATTAGGAGCAAGTCCGGAAAGAAAATCACTATATTCCCTTGGATGTTGTGCGAATACAAAATCACTCCCGTAGCATATATACAAGACCCAGCCTACTGCCGCCATAAATATCGCTACAGCGGCACGATTCACATTAGTAACATGCCCTGTTGCGATAAGGAAGAATCCCAAGATCAATATTGCGACGATAACAACTGTCATAACACATCCGGACTTTTGTTCGGCAAAATTACTAAAATATCTTTATTTCTAAATAAAACGATGGCGTTTTTTAGTGCGTTTTAACCTGTTTTTAACGTGTTCTTGACATAAGACATCCATGGTTGATGAAACAATGCATCAGTTACATAAGCGCACTACTCTAATACCAGGCATAGTGGGATGCTTTAGCAAATAGCGGGTCAACAACATCGGTTCTTCCACCACTTTTTTGTGGATGCTCGATGCATTAAGCAGATGCAGGCCATCAGAATGCCAAACCGCAATGCCAATATGTTGAGTATCCAACCCTTTTTTGTTTGTTATAATCGCTATTATGTCTCCATCTTTTACCGTTTTGCGCACAACCTTAGTATTTCGTATCTGCTTACGGGGAATGTATTTATATTTTTTTGTACACAGAGATTTCTCTGTCTGGGCAATAGCAGCAATCATTGCCTCATTACCTTTCAGCATCGGGTATCTTTCAGAGTGAGTTGTCATGTAGTCTACATTTATAGTCTGCAATCCTGTAAAAGGCGGTGCTGGCGTCTGTATTTCATTACAAAGTCCAAGGCGACTGTTGTCTTCAATCCAATCCGTAAAATAATGCAGGCGCGACTGATACCCTGTGTTTTTCCCGTTTCTATATCTCAACATCTGAAGTTGCTGACAGAAATCTGCAAATGTTTTCCTTCCTTTTCGATGACATAATGTAAGGGTCACAACATTTTCAACAAAAGTAGTGCAGTCCAATTGTCTAAGGTTTACAACTAGCTTTTCCCTTTTATTGACCTCCAGCGTGCTTGCCACATACGGAATGCCAAGAAGTTTCCTGGCAAAAAAGAGTTGGCAGTCAGCTGTTGTTTGTAGTTTTTCCCTTTGCGCCTCTTCCAACAAACGTACAACAGCAAGACTATCTTCTTTTTGATATTGCACACTTTGTGCCTTAACTGAAGCAATAGAACACAAAAGGACCACGATGAAACCGATAATTTTTCTAGTCATCTCTATTATAAGCTGTAATATTTTATTAAAACTATTTGAAACATGCGGTTCAATTCCGGTACTTTTTTTTCTTTCCGAAATTCAAACCCACGTAGACATTCATCTTTCCGACATAATTATTTGTAGAAAAGCGACTTTTATGATAGTAATATGAGTGGATTATATAGTTGGCACCGACAAACCATCTTGTGTTGTTCCATACAACGCCGAAGCGCCCCACTCCATCAATATTAAAGTTTTTGAAGTCAAAATTGTATTTTCCATTATCAGCCTGGTTGTCTCCCGAAGAGTGTTTATAAGCCAAAGCCAAGGATAATGATGCGTTAAAAAGAAAATTTCTCGCAAACACCCAGTTGTAAGCGTATCCTCCGGAAACTGAAACCGACATATATTTCACTTTGTCAAACTTCAGACCTGAATCTATCTTAAATTCCTGCTGTTCTATTTTGGGCTGCGTTTTCACATAATCATTGACAGTTTTTTCGAGTTTGTTGTAGTCTAATGATATGGAATTCGATGTGTATCCGACACCAAGCAAAGCGGAACCGCAACTCTTCTTCTGACAAGTGCTTTGACTGTATGCCGCCGGATAAGAGAATTTCCTGTGATTGAAGATGTAATAAACGTCAAAGCCCTTCGTGTCAACCTTTACTCCATCGAACGGCAAGTCTTTAAAGCTTATCTTTAGATTATCGTCCGCATTTTTCATTGAGCGAAGTTTGAAATCCTCACCAGCCTTCTTATAATAAAGGTCAATGCCGAACAATGCTGTATAAAAGCTGAAATCAAGCTCAGTCTTGTTGCTTCCGTTCTTCAGATGGTTCACATCAAAAGTGTAACCAAAGAAAAGCCATTGCCACCCGAAATAGGGTCCTACTTTAATTGAAGGCTTTGGCGCAAACGTCATTGTCTGCCCTGATTTACTACTTAATGTATAACGTTCATAATTGTTCGTATTTTGCATCATTACAGTATAGTTATAATGCTGCGGTTCGATATAAGTAGTATCAACATTGCTAAAAGCGTCAAAGATATTCGTAACAAATTTCCCTATCGTTCCAAAAAAGCCGCGCTTCTGTTTCACAGTAACAGAGTCTCCTTCTGCAAGCCCAGCTATATTATATGCTGTAGAAGATTTTATCTCCACTACCGCCAAGAATAGTAAAAGCAGAAATAACGCGATTTTCTTTAGCATTGACAAGTCCTCTGATCAGTTTTACAAGAATTTTACTATGTCAGAATTTCCCCAAGATTCTATCCATTACCCAATTCACTGGCGTAGCCGAAACACTTGTGCAAGAACAATTAGCCTTCCCCTGCAACGTCTCTACCACCTGTTTTATAAGAGGTTGCTGCACATATTCCGGATTTGCAACTACAATACTTGCTTTACCGCGACTTGAAACAAGCGAAATGGGTTCATAGTTAAATACAGAAAAGCTAAGCGTCCCGTTTTCACCGATAATTTCTATCCTATCCTCCTGTGCAGATTCATGCCCAACAAAACACCATGAACCACTACCTGGTAATCCACTTTCAAACTCGAAGCAAGCACTCACACTATCCTCCGCATCATAAAGCCCGCCACGATTGGCACAGATCCCATTAGCTTCAACTATCACGCCAAAAAGATCTTGCAGCAAATCCAACTGATGCGGTGCCATATCATAGAAATAGCCCCCTCCAGCAATACTCTTCACAACGCGCCAAGGCTGCTTCTCGCCTTTAGCGGCATCACTTTCGCGTGGAGGATTGGAAAAGCGGACCTGTATATTCACAATTTTTCCCAATTCACCGCTTTCAACAATACTCCTGACTTTCTGAAAATAAGGAAGACACCGTCTATAATAAGCCACGAAACAAGGCATACCGGTCTGTTCGCTAACACGGTTGATACGGGCGCAATCATCATAATTTGCAGCAAGAGGTTTCTCCACGTACACGGGTTTACCGGCATGCATGGACATAATGGCATAGGCAGCATGGCTAGATGGCGGCGTAGCCACATATACGGCGTTCACTTCCGGGTCATCTATAAGTTCCTGAGCGTCCGTATACCAGCGTTTTATACCATGACGCATGGCATATGCTTTAGCCTTTGCGGCAGTTCTGCTCATCACGGCAACGACCTCCGAGCCATCTATTGAAGAAAAAGCTGGGCCGGATTTCTTCTCAACCACTTCACCACAGCCTATAAATCCCCATTTAACCTTATCCATTTGTTTTTGTTTTATTATTGCAAAGTTAGCATTTTTATCAGACAAAAAATAATTTATATCTTCTTAATCATTACCTTTGCAGTAAAAATACGAAGAAAATGACTACAAAAGAAAATACAATCGGAATAAAGTTGCGCAGTTTTCGGGCTTGCATCCACGATGCTTTTAGTGAGACCGCGAAAAATGCGTTCCCTGCTATACGCAAATACTGGAAATTCATACTTGCTATTGCCGCAATACAGGCGTTGCTTTCTGCTGTATTTTCAACCTTAACTGGCGGAATGCTATACGTTGGCATGCAATTTAAAGTTGTGCCTATAACCGCCTGTTTATTACTCTTTTATATAGTTTCACTTATTATCGAAGGTTCTATAGTTGCATATATCGGAGAGACAAGAATACCTTGGGCAGTCCGTCGGTTAATCAAAACCATTCCCTTGCAAATAATAATCTTGCTTATACATATTTTACTTACAGTTGCCGTAACTGTTATCTACACACTTTGCACAGGAAAGCCGCTTAACCAAGTAACACTTCTCACGATGTTTTTCATTGCCGTGGCGCTCATTCTTCCTATGGTAGTTCTCACAATTCCCACATTGTACGTTTGGGCAAGATTTATGTATAATCCCCATAGCAAGCTTTACCGAGGCTTTTTCCGTACATACGCTTGCGGCTTCAAACATTGGTGGCTTCTTTTCTCTACATTGCTTCTTGCCCTACTATGTACTGGCATTGTGGAAATAACAGTCATGCAACCTGTTCACATACTTACAATAATACAGAACATCTCAGAATACAGCACTGTGTCCCAAGGCGACGAGCCTTCACTTCCGGCTTTCTTCACGTGGCTAGTAGCTTTATTCGGCTTCTTTGCAGCAATTATCCGTATATTCACGTTGGCATTTATAAACTACTCCTTATACTATGCCTATGGTACAATAAAAATTAAGGAAGAAAAAGCGAAACCAGCTCCAGAAAAACCATTGACAAAAAGTCCGGCAATCGAAAACTAACAGTTATTGATACGCCAAAATAAAGAAAAGACATTAAACACAAACCAAAGAAAATATATGCAGAAATATTTATTCATTGACCGCGACGGAACGCTCATATACGAACCCGAAGACGAACAAGTGGATTCTTTCGCGAAACTAAAATTCAGAAAAGGCGTATTCAAAGCTCTAACTTTCATAGTTGAGCACACAGACTACAAGCTGGTTATGGTATCGAACCAAGACGGACTCGGAACAGACTCTTTTCCCGAATGTGATTTCCTTCCTATACAAAACTTTGTTATTGACACTCTCGCAGGCGAAGGCATTTCCTTCAGCGACATACTAATAGACAACCATTTTCCCGAAGACAATAGTCCGATGCGCAAGCCCGGAACAGGCATGCTGACTTCGTATATAAACGATCCGGAGTGCGACATTAAGGGAAGCTATGTTATCGGCGACCGCGAGACTGACCGCATGCTTGCCGTAAATCTAGGTTGCCCCCCTATCATTGTAAATGACGCAGACATGCCATGGAGCAAAATAGCAGAGATTGTTTTTGCTGGCGAACGGATAGCTTCGGTTGAGCGCAACACGAAAGAAACACAGATAAAAGTAAGCGTAAACCTTGACGGAAAAGGAACATGCTCCATAGACACAGGACTCGGGTTCTTCGACCATATGCTTGAACAGATAGGCCGTCACGGAGGCATCGACCTTAATGTTAAAGTGTCGGGCGACCTCTATGTCGACGAACACCACACCATTGAAGATACGGGGCTGGCACTAGGTGAATGTCTGCGCATCGCACTAGGCGACAAACGAGGAATTGAACGTTACGGATACGCCCTGCCTATGGATGATTGCCTATGCCAAGTTGCGTTGGATTTCGGCGGACGTCCATGGATTGTCTGGGACACAGAGTTCAAAAGAGAAAAGATCGGAGAAATGCCAACAGAAATGTTTTTCCACTTCTTCAAAAGTCTCAGCGACACAGCATTGATGAACCTTAACGTAAAAGCGGAAGGACAGAATGAACACCACAAGATTGAAGGTATCTTCAAGGCTTTTGCACGGGCTATAAAAATGGCAGTAAAGAGAGACATCTACCGGTTTGAACTTCCTTCGACAAAAGGTACACTTTGAAAAAGCAATAGACGGTCAATCCCAAAGTCTGCCATTTCCACAATCATCCCTGCGGCCAAATAAAGCATACGCCGCGGGGAAAACATTTGTTACCCGTAGCAAAGCAAAATAACAAAAGAAAATATCCGGCAACGGCTCTTAATTCTTCACCAAATTTGCTAACTTTGCATTTTAATATTAGAAAGCGAAAGGATTTCTTATGGGAAAGAAAGAGTTTTTTACACGAGAAGAAAAAGCGCTCGTACTAGATACTATTAAACGGCTGCGTTCCAAAACAGGCTATGCATTGTCTAAGGATGACGAAAGGAAAGTCTTTGCTCTACTTAAAGAATCTATACTTACAGAAAAGATTTCCAGAGACATATTTGGACTCAACCCTATCCTGCTTTCGTTACAGACCGCAGAAATAGCTATCGACGAAATAGGTCTAAAACGCGACGGAACCCTTGCCGTCATTCTACATTCATGTGCGAACACTCAAGAAACGATAGAGGACATTGAACAGATTTTCGGCGGAGCTGTTGGGACAATACTTAAGGGCCTTGTGCATATACAGGACCTATACAAGAAAAATCCCGTCGTGGAAAGCGAGAATTTCCGCAACCTTCTCTTATCCTTCGCTCAAGACATGCGCGTTATTCTCATCATGATTGCAGACAGGGTAAACCTAATGCGACAGATACGCGACACTGAACATCTGGAAGAAAAGAAGAAAGTTAGTGAGGAAGCCAGCTACCTCTATGCCCCACTCGCCCACAAACTTGGTCTATACAAGCTGAAAAGCGAACTGGAAGACATCAGTTTGAAATATCTTGAACACGATGCCTATTACATGATCAAGGAAAAACTCAACGAGACAAAGAAAAGCCGCGACCGCTACATTGATGCGTTTATCGCCCCTATCAAGGAAAAGCTTGAAGCCGAAGGGCTCAAATTCCACATGAAAGGCCGCACCAAGAGCATACACAGCATCTGGCAAAAGATGAAAAAACAGAAATGCGGCTTTGAAGGCATATACGATCTCTTTGCCATCAGGATTATTCTCGATTCGCCGCTTGATTTGGAAAAAGTGCAATGCTGGCATGTGTTTGCCATTGTCACCAACATGTACCAACCCAATCCAAAGCGATTGCGCGACTGGCTCAGTGTTCCGAAATCAAACGGCTACGAGAGTCTGCACATTACCGTGAAAGGTCCTGAAAACAAATGGGTGGAAGTGCAAATAAGGACGGAACGCATGGACGAAGTCGCCGAGCGCGGACTCGCAGCCCACTGGAGATACAAAGGCATTAAGAGCGAGGGTGGCATGGACGAATGGCTAACAAGCATACGCCGGGCTCTTGAAAACAATGATTCGCTCGAGATGATGGATCAGTTCAAGATGGACCTTTACGAAGACGAAATATTCGTTTTCACACCCAAGGGCGAACTTATGAAATTCCCTGCCGGAGCTACTGTGCTTGATTTTGCCTACCGCATACACTCAAACATCGGAAACCACTGCACTGGTGCAAAGATTAACGGAAAAGTTGTTACTTTCCGTCATGTCCTCAAGAGCGGAGACCAGATAGAGATAATAACGTCCACCACGCAAAAGCCTAAACAGGAATGGCTAAACATTGTAAAAACCAGCCGTGGCAAGGCAAAGGTACGCCAAGCACTGAAAGAGACACAGGTAAAAGACGGGGTGTATGCCAAAGAAATGATAGAACGGCGCCTAAAGAACCGGAAGATTGAGATGGAAGAGGGAATAATGTCCCATCTTATCAAGAAACTAGGGTTCAAGGAAACCAACGACTTCTACAAACAGGTTGCCGATGAAACGCTTGACATAAACACGGTCATCGAAAAATACCAGGAGATTAAGGAACACGAGACAAACGCTCCACTTCTACAACAACAGGCACGCAGTGCCGAAGGCTACAGTTATGAAAGCCCTGCCGAAGAGTTGGCAAACACGTCAAACGATGTTCTTGTAATCGACCGCAACCTTAAAGGCATAGAATATACCTTGTCGCGTTGTTGTCGCCCAATATACGGAGATGACGTCTTCGGTTTCGTAACCGTTAACGGTGGAATAAAAATACACCGCACAGACTGTCCCAACGCAACTGAATTACGCAAACGTTTTGGCTACAGAATCGTAAAAGCGAAATGGAGCGGAAAAGACGGAGCGCAGTATTCCACTACACTGAAGATTATCGGTAACGATGACATTGGCATAGTGAACAACATTACAAGCATCATATCCAAAGAAGAAAAGATCATGATGCGCAGTATAAACATCGACAGTCACGACGGACTGTTCAGCGGCAATCTCGAAATAAACGTGGAAGATAACACACGTCTTAACCAACTTATCAAAAAATTGCGCACAATCAAGGGCGTAAAACAAATAATAAGACTCTAAACAATAAAACAATAAACATTATGCTTACACTAAAACTTATCAGCGAAGAGACTGAACGTGTAATTAAAGGTCTGGAGAAAAAACATTTCCCCGGAGCAAAACAGGCTATCTATGATGCACTGGCAATAGACAAACTACGCCGTGAAACCCAGCAGAAACTTGACAAGCAACTTCAGGAAGGCAAGAAAAAAGCAGCTCAAATAGGAGCCTTGATGAAAGAAGGAAACAAGGAGGAAGCCAACAAGATAAAGGAAAGTGTAGCTGAACTTAAGGAAGAATCGAAACTTCTTGAACATGAGCTGACAGAACTTGAACAGAAACTTACTGATCTTCTGCGCACAATACCAAATATACCCAACGACGATGTTCCAGAAGGAAAGGATGCTGCCGACAATGTGGTTGTAAAGGAAGGCGGAGAAATACCTAATCTGCCGGAGAACGCATTGTGCCATTGGGATTTGTGCAAAAAATTCAACCTCATTGACTTCGACCTTGGAGTTAAGATTACAGGTGCAGGCTTCCCTATATATATAGGAAAGATGGCACGTCTACAAAGGGCTTTGGAAGCATTCTTCCTTGAAGAGGCAAGAACGAGCGGATACCTTGAAGTGCAACCTCCTTACGTTGTTAACGAAGCTTCAGGTTATGGCACTGGTCAGCTGCCTGACAAGGAAGGTCAAATGTATCACTGCAACTTGGATAATCTATATCTTATTCCTACAGCAGAAGTTCCCGTAACAAACATTTTCCGCGATGTAATCCTTGACGAAAAAGACCTCCCTATCAAAAGATGCGCATATTCTGCATGCTTCCGCCGCGAAGCCGGTTCGTATGGCAAGGATGTAAGAGGACTTAACCGCCTTCACCAGTTTGACAAAGTAGAGATTGTACGCATAGACAAGCCATCTCACTCTTACGAGTCACTTAACGAGATGCTCGATCACGTGGAAGGTCTTCTGAAAAAGTTGGAACTCCCCTATCATATCCTGCGCCTTTGTGGCGGAGACATGAGCTTCACGTCATCTATATGCTATGACTTTGAGGTTTGGAGTGCCGCTCAAAAGAAATGGCTTGAAGTATCATCAGTAAGCAACTTTGAGAGCTATCAGGCTAACCGCTTAAAGTGCCGCTATAGAAACCAGGAAACAAAGAAGACAGAGCTGTGTCACACGCTTAACGGTTCAGCTCTCGCTCTGCCAAGAATCGTTGCTGCAATAATCGAGAACAATCAAACGCCAGAGGGTATACGCATACCTAAAGCACTTGTACCCTACTGCGGTTTTGAAATTCTTGACGACAAAAATTTCTGATTAACGAGCTAACGTAAAAAGCCCAAACGAGCAACATACTTGAAATAGAAAGACTTGACACATTTAAAAACCTAGAAATCAAGTCAACGAAAAGCTCGTCAAAGCGAACATTTCGTGTCAAATTACAGACCTCTATGACGATTAAGAGAAAGTCCCAACCGTCATAGAGGTCTGTTTTGTGAAACATGTGTAGGCAATTATTTATTCAAGGTGGCAAAGTTCTTGCTCTTTTATCGTGAAAAAGGGGCAAAAGACCGACAAATACATCAAAACTGCCTAAACAAAAGTTAAAGATAAGAATTCTATCAACACTAAACACCTAATTTACTCTACTAATACCCTATTTATATCTATTTTTTAGTGCTTCATATCTTTAAATCTTCTATATTTGCAACATTGAAAATTATAGACAAACGTATAAAGATATGAACAAACTCATCGCAACAATGATGCTTGCTATGGCAACGTCAGCAATGGCAAACGCACAAAGCTCCCAGCAATGGACGCTGCAGCAATGCCTTGACTACGCTGCCCAAAACAACATCTCGCTGAAGAAAAAGGCTCTTGCAACACAAACAGCCCACGAAACGATGCTTCAGAGCCGTGCTGCATTCCTGCCGTCGGTAAACGCATCCACAACACAACAGCTTGGATTCCGCCCGTGGCCTGACGAACACAATGCAACTGTAAGCAACGGAACTGTGCAACAGAGCGTTGACAAGTTTTCGTACAACGGAACATACGGCATAAATGCCAACTGGACCGTGTGGAACGGCAACAAAAACCGCAACTCTCTAAAACTAAGCAAACTAAGCGAACAGCAGGCTGAAGCCGACTCTGCAATGACAGCAAAAAGCATTCAAGAGCAGATTACGCAACTATATATGCAAATTTTGTATACGAACGAGGCTCTAAAAGTAAACAAGGAAGCATACGAAACAAGTCTTGCAAATGAGAAGCGCGGTGAAGAAATGGTGAAAGTAGGCAAGATGTCAAAAGCAGACCTTGCACAACTCACAGCACAGACAGCAAGCGATAAATACTCTATTGTTGAAACAGAAAGTAGTGTGGCAAAATATACCTCACAACTCAAACAGCTCCTTGAAATAACTGGAACGGAAAAGTTTGAGGTTTACATACCAGAAACAACTGACCAACAGGCTGAAGAGGCTATACCTTCACCAACCTCTGTATACGAAAGTGCATTGGAAACACGTCCTGAGATTCTATATAGCCAACTTGGAATAAAAAGCTCTGAACTAAACATTGCCATTGCGAAAGCTGGATATTCGCCTACAGTAAGTCTTTCTGGCTCGGCGATGACAAGCACTTCGTCAATGAACGAGCAAAACTGGGGCAACCAGATGAAAACAAACTTTAATCTTGCCATCGGTGCGACGTTGTCTGTGCCCATATACGACCAGCGACAGACAAAGACTGCCGTAAACAAGGCAAAGATAGAACGACAAAATGCCATTTTGGAACTTGACGATAAGAAAAAACAAATATGGAACTCTATTGAAGGTTATTGGATTGACGCAAACAACAACCAGCAGAAGTTCATTGCATCCAAGACAAACGTAGAGAGTGCACAAACAAGTTATGAACTCATGAGCGAACAGTTCCGTCTAGGTCTGAAGAACATTATAGAACTGATGAATTCGAAGACCAACCTTCTTAAAGCACAACAAGAAAAATTGCAAAGCAAATATATGACACTACTTGCGAAAGAAATGCTTGACCTCTATGAGGGAAAATAACAAGCAAGCTACGCAACAATAGAATATAACAAAGTAAACAAAACATAAAAAGATATGAAAAAGATCAGCAAAATTTGGATATCCGTTGCCGCATTGCTCGTTGTGGCTGTAGCATTCTGGCTATTCTCAGGAAGCAAGAAAGAAGAAGCGGTTACCTTTGACACCGCCAAAGTTGCACCGGCAAACATAAAGAACAGTGTTACGGCAACGGGCAGCGTAGAGCCAGTAACCTCGGTAACTGTAGGTACACAGGTTTCCGGTATTATATCAAAGCTGTATGTTGACTATAACACAACAGTAAAGAAAGGTCAGGTTATAGCAGAACTAGACAAAACGAACCTTACCAGTGAACTTAATACAGCAAAAGCCAGCCTGGCTAGCGCAGAAAGCGACCTCAACTATCAACAGACAAATTTCCAGCGCTATCAGACTCTTTATAAAAAAGGATTGGTAAGTGCTGACGAATATGACTCTGCAAAACTAAGCTACAAGAAAGCAAAGGAACAGGTAGCACAGGCAAAGGAAATGGTAGCAAAGGCACAAACTAACTTAAGCTATGCTATCATCACATCACCTATTGATGGTGTTGTTATCTCAAAAGCCGTTGAAGAAGGACAGACTGTTGCAGCAAGTTATGCGACACCAGAACTTTTCACCATAGCCAAGGACTTGAAAGACATGCAGGTTGTTGCTGACGTTGACGAAGCCGATATAGGTGACGTAAAGGAAGGAGAGCGTGTTGCTTTCACCGTTGATGCTTACCCCAACGACACATTTGAAGGTGTTGTGAAACAAGTTCGCCAAGAAGCTACCACTACAAACAATGTCGTTACGTATGAAGTTGTAATCAGTGCCCCCAATAAAGATCTGAAGCTGAAACCAGGTCTTACGGCAAACGTTACCATTTATACTGCCGAACGTCAGAATGTTGTCAGCGTTCCTTCTAAAGCATTGCGCTTTACACCGACTAAAGACCTTATGAAGGGGATAAAAATAATTGACTGCAACGGAAAGAATAAAGTTTGGACTAAAGAAGGCAATACTTTCCGCGCACACGCCGTACAGATAGGCATGACTGATGGTATAAACACCGAAATACTTAGCGGTATAAAGCAAGGTCAGGAAGTAGTTACTGACTGTAAAGCTCAAGCTACAGAACCAGAAGACACACCTTCAGAACAAAACGAAAGCAGTCCATTCCAGCCTAAAGGACCTGGACAAAAGAAAAAATAAACATAACGAATAACACTCTCTCCCACTGGCAACCTCACATAAAGACAATCAGAGTGCCAGTGGGAAGAAACAATACCTAAGCAGCAATGAACAACGAAGACAAGAAAGTAGTCATCGAATTGCAGAACGTGAAGCGAGAGTTTCTTGTAGGCGAAGAGATGGTACACGCTCTGCGTGGTGTTTCGTTCAAGATATATGAAGGCGAATTTGTTACCATCATGGGAAAGTCTGGCTCAGGAAAGTCCACTCTTCTAAACCAATTAGGTTGTCTTGACACACCGTCTAGCGGTGAATATCTCCTTGATGGGGTTAGCGTAAGAACAATGTCGAAATCGCAACGTGCCGTATTGAGAAACAGGAAGATTGGTTTTATATTCCAAAACTACAATCTCTTGGCAAAGACAACAAGTATAGAAAATGTTGAGTTGCCACTGATGTATAATGCAGGAATTTCGGCAAAGGAACGTCAGGAAAGGGCAATAGAAGCATTAAAGGCCGTGGGACTGGGCGACAGACTTTACCATAAGTCAAACCAGATGTCCGGTGGACAGATGCAACGCGTAGCAATAGCACGTGCACTGGTGAATAACCCTGCAGTGATACTTGCCGACGAAGCTACGGGTAACCTTGATACACGCACTTCGTTTGAAATACTTGTACTCTTCCAAAAGCTATATGCAGCAGGAAGAACGATTATATTTGTAACGCATAACCCTGATTTGGCAAATTATTCCAGCCGCAACATTATGCTGAGAGACGGAAAAGTTATAAGCGACGAATACAACAAAAACATCCAAAATGCCGAAGAAGCACTTGCAGCATTGCCGGCCAATACGGATGAATAAAAAATATACTATCAGCAATGAACTATAGCAATCTATTCAAAATAGCCCTTAGGGCAATATATGCCAACAAGATGCGCTCGTTCCTTACAGCTCTTGGCATCATAATTGGTGTGGCTTCCGTTATTGCAATGCTTGCCATAGGACAAGGTTCCAAAAAAAGCATACAGGCAAACATTGCCGAAATGGGGTCAAACATGATCATGATAAATCCTGGTGCCGACATGCGTGGCGGCGTCAGGCAAGATGCTTCTTCAATGGAAACACTGAAGCTCACGGACTATCAGTCTTTGAAAGAAGAATGTAAGTATATCTCGGCTATCAGCCCTGTAGTGAGCAGCAGCGGACAATTCATCTACGGGAACAACAATACCCCCTCTAGCGTATATGGAGTAAACACCGATTACCTTACAATACGTCAATTGTCTGTTGACAACGGCGAAATGTTTAGCGATGAAGACATAAAGTCCAGTGCGAAAGTGTGTGTGTTGGGACAAACTGTTGTTGACAATCTATTCCCTGACGGGAGTGACCCAATCGGACGCGTTGTGCGCTTCAACTCTATCCCCTTCAGAGTTATAGGTGTTCTAAAGAAAAAAGGTTACAACACCATGGGTATGGACCAGGACGACTTGGTCCTTGCACCATATACCTCAGTAATGAAGCGCATTCTAGCGCAAACATATTTGGGTAGTATCAACTGCTCTGCCATAACAGAAGGACTTACAGACAAAGCAACAGAAGAAATTACGACAATACTGAGACGTAACCATAAACTGAAAGACGCAACTGACACAACTGCCGCAGACGATGATGACTTCAACATACGCTCACAAGAGGAACTCTCGTCAATGATGAATTCAACAACCGACATGATGACAGTGCTTCTTGGTTGTGTGGCAGGTATATCACTGATTGTCGGTGGTATCGGTATTATGAATATCATGTATGTAAGTGTAACAGAACGAACACGTGAGATTGGACTTAGGATGAGTGTCGGTGCACGCGGAATTGACATTCTCAACCAATTCCTCATAGAAGCTATCATGCTTAGCGTTACAGGCGGTATAATTGGTGTAATACTTGGTGTCGGCTCATCATACGCAATCAAGTTAATTGCCCACTGGCCTATATATATACAACCTTGGAGCATCATCATGAGTTTTGCCGTATGCTCTTTTACTGGCGTGTTCTTTGGATGGTATCCAGCAAAGAAGGCTGCACAACTTGATCCTATTGAAGCTCTTAGATATGAATAATATCTGCAGAACGGATTTTAACTGATTAGAAAAAAATCATGACCCCATCACAACAATACAAGAAAACGATGGTTGCGATACATGCTGCTGTATGGCTCGTAATAATATTGTCACCGCTTATGTACTTCGGACGCGGCGACAGGTTCGACATTGGCAGGCTTATCCCCATGTGTTCTTCAACGGTCATAATGATTGCTGTATTCTATACCATGTATCTCTATGTCACCCCACAATTTCTTATACGGGGTGACAAACGCAGATTTTGGTTTTACGCCAGCATTCTTGTTGTTGGAGCGGGACTTCTGCTACATCTGTGGCTTACCACAAGCCAAAAAATATTCTGCGCTCCCAAAACAGCAACAATACCTTTCCATAAGCCTAGTGTATGGATGGAATTGTTTTTCATATTACGAAACATGTTTAACATGGGAGCAACTGCAGCAATTGCCACGATGTCCGTACTGTCGGCAAAATGGTATGCCTCAGAAGCTGCACGCAAGGATGCCGAAATGGCAATGAAAGATGCTCAAATGGCTCGTGCGGACGCTGAGCTAAAGAATCTGAGAAATCAAATAAATCCACATTTCCTGCTGAACACGCTTAATAACATTTATGCCCTTACGGCTTTTAACCAGGAGAAAGCTCAAAAGGCGATATTGGAATTGAGCGGTATGCTGAGACACATTCTCTATGACAACCAGCAGAAATACGTAAATCTAGCCGATGAAGTTGCTTTCATACAAAGCTATATAAATCTTATGAAAATAAGATTGTCGGCTTCAACGGAAATCAAAGTAGATGTCAGATTACCTGATTCTTGTAACATTTTCGTTGCTCCACTAATATTCATCTCTCTCATAGAAAATGCTTTCAAACACGGCATTGCTGCCACAGGAAAGAGTTTCATACATGTCAAGATAGAAGCCACAAAAGAAAAACTTGTATGTAATATCGAGAATTCAAACCATCCTAAACAAGAGACCGACAGAAGCGGCCACGGAATTGGATTGGAACAAGTGACAAAAAGGCTTGAGCTTTCATACCCTGGGTGTTATTCATGGGAAAAGGGGCTAAAAGAAAACAATACAATTTACTTTTCTAAAATTATAATTTATGACACTAAACTGCGTAATAATTGACGACGAGCCTCTAGCTACAGGACTGCTGGAAAGCTACGCACAAAAGATACCTTTTCTAAATGTTCTTGGAGTCTACAATAGTGCCAGTGACGCTATACGCACCATACGCGAAAACACCATACATCTATTGTTTCTAGATATTCAAATGCCCGAAATAAGCGGACTTGAATTTGCACGCATCATAGACAAAGACACAAGGATTGTCTTCACAACGGCATTCAGCCAATATGCCATTGATGGATATAAGGTAAACGCTCTTGACTATCTGCTAAAGCCTATCAGCTTTGAGAAATTCCTTGAAACTGCCGACAAGGCCCTTGAATGGTTTGAAAGCCAAACAAAGCAGAAATCAATGGTTCAAGACCGCTTTATCTTCTTAAAAAGTGAATACAAGCTTCAGAAAATAAATTTTGATGATATTCTTTATGTTGAAGGCTTAAAAGACTACGTTAAGATTTATCTAAAAGATAGCTCGAAAAATGTCATGTCACTCATGAACATGAAAAAGATTGAGGAATACTTGCCCAAGCCGGAGTTCATGCGAATTCATCGTTCATACATTGTGCATGTGAAAGAGGTTGAAACAATTGATCGTTTCCGCATGGTCATCGGAAACCAATACTTACCCATATCTGACAGCTACAAGGATACGGTGCAAAAATTCCTTGAGCTACATTCTTTGACTTAAGGAACTCGTACATTGCAATGCATATAAAGTGCGGTAGGAAAAAGTTTTTGCTCGCTTTCCTACCGCACTTTTTGTAATTTCAGATCTCCCCCATTGTCACGAACCCGTGTGTTACAGCATATATAGTAAGAGCTCCAACACTCTTGCGATTGAGCTTTTCCGTAATGTTACGACGATGAGTTATAACTGTTGAAAGGCTTAAATTCAGTCTATCAGCAATTTCCTTATTTATATAACCTTTCACTATAAGAGTAAGGACCTCTATCTCGCGTACTGAAAGTTTGGCAGGCTCAGCTTGACGCACACAATGATTAGATTTCATCATTGTCTGAATTTCTGATATCAAAGATTCTTCGTCAACATTTACATGTAAGAAATGAAAAGAGTCCAAAATAGTCGGTGTGTCTTGCGATGTGGCTATTACTATAGTTTTTCTCTGCCTAGAGTAAAAAAAATCAGAATTAGCGGTAACGACATCCAACGCAGCAAAGTAATGCAAATAAAAAACAGATTGTTTCTCCTTTGCTTGTAAATCAGCTACAGTTCCGAAAATATCAATCTCTATACTGGCAGCCATTGTCCTTATCAGGCTTTTAAGACCTACGGCTACCAAGGTATTACGGTCAATCACTGCTATACGTGGAGTTGTTTCAACATTCATTCTAACTTCAGTCTGTTTTGAAAAAATTAAACCACAGAGAGTAACAAATTCTCTCCGTGGTTTAAATATATAAACAATAATATTTTATGACAGGAAGCCCAATAATGCGCCTGCGGCAACGGCAGAACCAATCACACCTGCAACGTTTGGTCCCATAGCATGCATTAGAAGGAAATTATGACGGTCGTATTCCAATCCAAGATTGTTTGAAATACGTGCGCTCATGGGCACGGCACTTACACCAGCATTTCCGATAAGAGGATTTATCTTCTTGTTTTTCGGTAGGAAAAGATTCATAAATTTTACGAATAATATTCCTGCAGCTGAAGCGATAATAAAAGCAAAAGCACCGAGCATGAATATGAAAACCGTATTCAAAGTCAAGAATTCACTAGCCTGAGTAGAACAACCAACGGTAAGTCCAAGGAGCATTACAATAATATCATTCAACGCACTACCTGCAGTTTTTGCCAATCTAGTTGTTTTGCCAGACTCTTTCAACAAATTCCCGAAAAAGAGCATACCTAGAAGTGGTAGACCAGAAGGAACTATAAATGTAGTTAATAGTAGCCCTATAATAGGAAAGAGTATTCGCTCTGTCTGACTCACATGACGTGCTGGCTGCATATGAATAAGGCGTTCTTTCTTTGTGGTAAGCAAACGCATGAGTGGTGGCTGTATCACTGGAACTAATGCCATATATGAATATGCACACACAGCGATTGCTCCCATAAGGTTTGGACTAAGTTTTGAAGATAAGAAGATTGCTGTAGGGCCATCAGCACCACCAATTATAGCAATGCCCGCTGCCTGATTGGGCTCGAACCCCAAAGCCAATGCAATCATATAGGCTCCGAATATACCAAACTGTGCTGCAGCACCTATCAATATTAGTTTTGGATTGCTAATCAGAGCAGAAAAGTCTGTCATTGCTCCAATGCCAAGGAATACCAATGGAGGATACCATCCTTGACGCACTCCTTGATAAAAGATGTTCAACACACTATTATCCTCATAAAGTCCTATCTCAAGTCCTGCATCTGCACGAAAAGGAATATTTCCCAATACAATACCTAAGCCTATAGGAACAAGAAGCAGAGGCTCAAAATCTTTTTTAATGGCTAACCATATGAAGAAAATCCCTACTACGATCATTATCAAATTGCCAACAGTGGCATTGGAAAATCCTGTATAGGTAAGGAATTCGTTGAAGTTGCTTATTATAAAATCAGCTATATTCATGGTGTATTTGGTTTATCCGATAGTAATTAAAGTGTCACCTTCCATAACTGTATCACCTTGGTTTACAACTATTGAAGTTACCGTTCCGTCACATTCAGCCTCAATATTGTTCTGCATTTTCATTGCCTCAAGAACAACAACTGTATCACCATTTTTTATAACATCGCCGACCTTAACCTTTAATTCAGTTATTGTTCCTGGTAGTGGTGCGGTGACTTTTGTTCCAGATGCAGGTGTTGGCTTTGGTTGCGGTTGTGATGCAACTGGTGCAGCAGCAGGAGCAGGTGCCGGAGTAGCTGGAGTTGGAAGCTTCACACTCTTTGGC
Organism: Barnesiella intestinihominis; assembly: GCA_963586715.1. Taxonomy (GTDB): domain Bacteria; phylum Bacteroidota; class Bacteroidia; order Bacteroidales; family Bacteroidaceae; genus Prevotella. The sequence goes on along the minus strand of CAVAAS010000008.1, from coordinate 1,545 downwards.
ATTTTTGATGCATGAATAGGTTCTTTGAGTTCAACCTCAAAATTTAATCCATTGACAGACACCTTAGCCAGGTTTCCTTCAACTTCTACGATTTCAACATCGTAGTCTACGCCTTGTACTCTATATTGAAATTTGTTCATAATAGTTTTATTTTTTAATGGGTTGCGGAACAAGAAACTATATTCCCAAGAGCCGAAACCTCTTATTTGTTAAGAATATTTAATATATGTATTTCTAAGATTATTGTACTTAATACTTAATGTCTAACATTCCACATTGTTGGATGAGACTTGATTGTTATTATATTGCTTTCTATATCATGAACATCATCTTGATATTGCTTGAGGGCCATAGAAATAACTGCTATATAAATTTCTTTATCTATACCCTGGGTCTTCATTCCATCCTTAAGAATAACCTTTGTCTTGTGTCCTGTTTCTGCAAGCTTTTCACCTACTTTCACAGCAACGTTCACTGGCGGTATGCTCTTAGCTTTCTTCAACGTTTGCTTACGTGCCATGAAGATTCCGAGGACACGGAAAAAGACATACAACAAAGCTAAGCAAAAGAAAACAATACCCATTGAGAGTATAGATATTCCGTAGCCATGCGGATCTTCTCGCTTTAATTTTGCAATCTTTGACTCTCCTGTCTTAAGCATATTGCTTGAACCTGGAGTTACTTCATCTGCAGTTTTCACTTGCCACTTTGGAGAGCCATCTTTAACTCTCGCAAAAGACAAATTTGCAGCAATAGCAGGAACTGTTACAGAATCAATTATGTCCACAGCATTACCGTCATAAAGAGCGACCCATACAGGCTCACTTGGCTTTAATTGCACATTCAAATGCAATGCACCTTCAGCAGGTTTACTGTTAAGATAAAGCAACAGATGCTTTCTAGCAGACATCATAGTGCGTTCATCGCCACTTGGGATAATACTCATAAGCTTAATGCGCTCCGGCACACTTAACTTTTTGTTGAGCACACGGCGGTCTGTCGTAACATACATACCACGAACATTATAAGATGAATAGGCAATATTGGACAGCTCTATCCAAGGGTTGTACCGACCATATTCATCAACAATGCTTGCCGTGTTGTTTGTCATCACTTCATTGATTTTAATGTTTCTTGCTCCTTGGGCAGAAACACTCAACGAAGTGAAGATGTAGGCAAATAATGCCAATAGGACTTTTTTCATACTATTATTATAAAGAAATTTAAGTTATAATATCAAATCTTATTCTGCTTTCTTCCTGTTTACGTAAAACTCCCCAAAGGTAAACAAAAAAACAAGGATACAACAAGAGTTTATAAAAAAAAACAACGATTTTGGTTAAACTTGGCTAAATTATAAAGTCTACAGTCAAGAGTAAAAATATGTGATTAAATAAAAACATTCGGAAGAGTTAATGGACATTAATCTATTTCCTCTTCCGAATCAATATTGTCCTAAACGTTTTGAAAAAACGCAGTAAGGCAGGGGTTGTCTCAATGATACCCCCACGGCATCATTTATATGGGATTTATTTCGTCAAGAAT